>DUZS01000003.1 GCA_013349405.1 Desulfuromonadales bacterium
GGCTCGGCGACAATCAGGAGCACCGTGATGTAGGCAACCAGCCAGCCGACCGAGTACATGAACCCGTCATAGCCATACAACGAAATCATCCCGGAAATACCGAGGAACGAGGCTGCCGACATATAGTCACCGGCAATAGCCCAGCCGTTCTGGGTTCCGGTGATACCACCACCGGCGGCGTAGAAGTCAGCAGTTGTTTTGGTTTGACGGGCGGCCCAGACAACAACGCCGAGAGTAATGCCGATGATGACGGCAAACATGGAGAGCGTGATGGCCTTATTGGCTTTCAGCTCTCTTTTCTTGGTCAATGGCGGAGCCACAGCGGGTGCTGGAGTAGCAGCGCCGGGTGCGGCGATTGCGGGAGACCCGGGAGCAGCAGGGGCCGTGGCAGTTGCAGCAGGAGTTGCACCACCAGCGGCAGGAGCGTTCTTCGGCTCTTCAGCAAAGGCGGCTGCGGCAACGGTAAGGGTTAAGCAGGCGGCAATAATGATATTCTTTAATGTCATGTCGTATCCTCCTTTTCTAAAGATGAAGTTCGGTAATGAGTTCTTTGGTCATGCGGTCAAAGTCTTTGTTGGCCACGTGGGCGTAATACAGCGCCAGCGCCCAGGAGACAAAAAACTGGGAGAGGGCAAAAACGTAGCCGAAGTTGATGACTCCGATCATCTTAACTTTGAACAACCCTGGTGCATATGCCGCTCCGATGGGGAGCAGGAAGTAATACGCGCTGGAAAAAATCCACCAGCCGAAAAGGAACGCCTGTTTCTTGTGGTGCAACTCGATAAACTTCGGGTTCTTGGCTATTGCTGCCCAGTCATACTGTTTTTCTGCCATTAGTGACTCCTTTCATTTTGGTTTAGGTTAACTTCTACTGCCGCTCCTTTCTAAAAGATGTGATGACTCCATTATGTAGGTAAATAGCCAAAGCGCTTGGAAGTAAACGCTGCAGCTTCCAATAGGGATGGTATGATTTCATTCTCAATCCGATCACGCACAAGCCTGAACGACGGGCCATACATAGTGATTGCGCCTATTACGTGGCCTGCATAGTCTCTAACAGCTACTGCAACGCTAATCAGGCCAACGCCGAGGCCATCAGACTCAACGGCCACTCCACCGTTTGATCTGATTTCCAGGAGTTCAGATACGAGTGCCTCAGGGTTAGAACTGTGCTTTGTTTTATTTTTTCTGCTGCTCTTGAGCCATTCGGTTATTTCGGCAGACTCCAATGCTTTCATCAATTTACCGGCTGCATTGGTAAAACAGGGAAATGTTTTGCCAATTAATGGCATGGCTTTTATCTGTTGATGGCAATCAGCCATATCCAGAAACAATACATCGTCGCCCTTAATGACTGCCATATAGACGGCCTCGTCATGTTTATTGGCAAGTTCTTCAATAATCGGGTGAATAATATTGATAATACTCGAATTTCCGGTAAGTTTTTGCGCCAATGAAAACGATGCCATACCGAGACGGTATGTCCCGGACGGCTTGTCCTGCTCTACAAATCCGCTGTCACATAACGTGGCAAGAAGCCTGAATGTTTTATTCTGCGTTATATCAAATCGTGTAGCAAGTGCCTGAAGTGTGCTTTCTGTGTGGTCTCCAGACAGATACTCTAAAATTTCAAAAGCGTTATGAACGGTCTGAACGGTGTAAACCCCTTTTTTTTGCGCCATCAGGTACCCCTGTGTAATGAAATAAAATGATAATAATTTGCATATATTTAGCATTACAAATAATTTGTACATGCAAACTATTTGTATGGTATAACAGGTTTTTATTATTATCACAACAAATATTTATAGACAGTGATATATTTGTGTCCTAAAATAACTTGCCCAACAGATTAGGCAGGTTATGATGATAGTAATCATCCTTTTAGAAAACATATTCCTTTTATAAAATTATAAAGCGGGAGTTCTGAATGAAGTCGAAGTCGGTTTTGGTTGCGGAAATTATCGATGATATACGGCGCATTTTTCAGGTTTTGACTGAACAGTCAAAGAGGGCGGAAAATGAAACCGGCCTCACCAGTTCACAATTATGGGTGGTTAAAATACTCAAAATAACATCTCCGATGAAAGTATCCGATTTAGCGCATCACATGTATCTCCACCCGGCTACAATGGTTGGTTTATTAGACAGACTTGAAGCAAAGGGTCTGGTGAAGCGGGCCCGATCTGAACAGGATCGGCGGGTCGTTCACATTGATCTTACCGATCAGGGGCGTGACCTGGAAATCAACTCACCTGAAGTTGTACAGAGTCTGTTGGTAAAAGGGCTTGAGACGCTTATTGGGCGGAAATTGGCAACAATTTCTGAAGGATTAGCTGAGGTTGTGGCTATTTTAGGGGTAAAAGATGTGCCACCACATCTTATCTTGTCATCAGAAACAAACTCTCCGAAAAGGAGGAAGAGGGTTGTTAATACATCCCGGCCCTAATCACCTGTTATCAAAAGTTTCTCTCTTTCGTCAGAAACTTACGATTTTTCTTGGTCGTTTATCGCAACACGCTTTTTGCAGGCGAAGTTGAAACACTGAAAGTACATCAGGCAGGTCAGCAGAAATGAGAAAATCGTGGCAGCAAGAACCAGTCTGGCGCCAGGCGCTTTTTTTACATCCGGCACCATAACAGCAAAGACCAGAAAAAAAGCAATGCCGCTCACCTTCCACATTTCACCCAGCAACCTCTTTTTACGCAGAGCGGCGGTTTGTTCAGGCGTAATGCCAACCACACTACTATCTACTTCAATGCCGACATCGCGCCAGGCAAGCTTATAGATCGGATAAATCAGCAGAAGCTGTACTACTACCGCAATTACAATACTGCTGAAGAACTGTTCCGGCTTCCCCTGCTGGGCAAAAAGTGCCTGGAAATTGATTGCTAAATAAAAAAGCAGGGCCAGCAGCACGGTTTGAACGATCCGGTTCACCATCATTGTCCGTTGAAGCTTTTTACCATTTAAATCTGACATTTCGTTACTCTCCATAAGCTAAAATATACTGCAAAACAAAGCGTTGGGCAGCTTCAACGGCCCCTGGTATGTCCCATGCTCTCATATCCCGCTCTTCCACCAGATTACTGATTCCACGGATTTCAAGACACTCAATACCGGAGCGGAGGCAGACCTGTACAACTGCCGCCCCCTCCATGTTTTCAATAAGTGCATTCCAGCGCAGTGAAAGTTCGGCAGCAGAGTCGCGGGTGCCGCTGCAGGTCGAAACTGTTGCCGAACGGCCACGCATAAGTGAAACACCGCAAGAGTCTGCCAGTTGGAGAGCTTTTTCAGATGCAAGTCGGGAAAGGGGCAGAACGTTATAACAGTTCTGCCCATTTTGATCAATAGAAGGGAGATCCATGTATCGTAAATCCTTCCAGCCATCCTCCACGACAACGCCCTCGTCGGCGAGCACTTCTTCGTCCGCAACGACGAGGTTTCCGATAGCGAGCCCGCTACCGGGGTACGCTCCGGCGCAACCGGTGTTGATAACAAGACGTGGCTGGAAGCGCTCAATCATGACGGAGGTGGCGGCTGCGGCATTGATCTTGCCGATACCGCCGGCGCAGACGATAACCCGCACATCACCAATAGTACCTTCCGCGTATCCGTAACCGGCGACTGTGACTCTCGCGGAGGATGCAAGCGCCTTCTCCAGCAGTTCGATTTCCAGTGGCACAGCCGCAATGATAACAATTGGTTTCATCGCTTTCCTCTGTTTCTCTCCTGAAAATCGTGCAGATCTTCAACTGTGTCGATGTCCTGCCACTCGGGAAGCAGAGCCGGTGACAACCCCGAAGCGCGTGCAGCGACCAGGCTCTGCGCAAGCACTTCAGGGCTGCTCCAGGAAATATTCGTAAACAGCTTCGACCAGACCCGACGCAGACCGAGGAGATAATAACCGCCGTCCCGGCTCGGGCCAAAAACGATGCCACGATGCAGCGTTTCCAGCAATCGATATGCCTCAAAAATGTACGCTATCGGCACGTCAGGGGCATCACTGCCGATAATGCAGCAGGCATCGCATCCGTCTGCAAACATCAGTTCAAATGCCGCCTGCATACGCTCCCCAAGATCGCCCTGACTCTGGAGGCGTGAGGTACATCGGTACCGGTCGGCAAGTATCGGCAACGATTCTTCCCGGCAAGCCCAGAAAACAAAAGTCTCAATATCACGCAACTGCCGGGTCGTTTTCAGAACCTCCCGCAACATATTCTCATATATATCGGTGGCGAGCTGATCGCCGAGAGATGCGGCAAGCCTTGTTTTCACCTGTCCGGGGAGCGGTTCCCGGGCAAAGACAATCAGCCCCTTCTTCATCGACGATCCAGTTCCACTGCAGCATAGGCGGAATGATTATGAATCGATTCGAAATTTTCTGTTTCAACCGAAAACCAGGTAATGTTATCAAGAGCTGCCAGTCGGCAGTGCGCCTCACGGACCATATCCTCAACAAAACGGGGATTTTCATACGCCTGTTCAGTGACAAACTTTTCGTCAGCGCGCTTAAGCAGCGAATAGAGTGGGCTGGAGCCGCACTGCTCTATCAGTTCTACCAGATCTTCAATCCAGACAAAGTCGCGATAACGAATCCGCACGGTCATAATGCTCCGCTGGTTATGAGCCCCGAAACGCGACAGTTCACGGCTGCAGGGGCAGAGCGAGGTAAGCGGCACCTTGATGCCAAGCACAAAATCGAGACTTTCGGTCATTGAAGCGCTGAATTCGCAGGTGTATTCCATCAGGCTCTTGGCGCCAGAGACCGGCGCGGCCTTATCGATGAAATAGGGAAACTGGATCTCAAGGTGGGCGCTTTCCGAGCCGAGTTTTGACTTCATCTCTTCAAGAATCGTCTCAAGCTTGTCGAGTGCTATCTGCTCGCGGTACTTGTTGAGAATTTCCACAAAACGGCTCATATGGGTACCCTTGAACTGATGCGGCAGATCAACGTACATATTGATCCTGGCAACGGTATGCTGCAGGGTACGGTTCTTGTCCATCACCACAATCGGATAGGTGATATCCTTTACTCCAACCTTGGCTATCGGGATGCGGCGGGTGTCGAGGCGCTTTTGCATGTCCGGCATCGGAGCGGCACAGAGAGGCGATGATTTCTTTTTCATATGTGCTGCTCCACTGTGGAGTTAATTTCGAGAACGCGGAGTATTTCGTCCCAGATGCCATCTCGTCCCTCTTTTGACAGAGCAGAAAACGGGAGCATCATTCCTTTGTCACGCTTAATCGCAGCGGCGATAATCCCCTTCTGTTTGGCCTGCTCGTTTTTCGAGAGCTTGTCGCACTTGGTCACAACCAGAATAGGCGGGATATTATACATTTCCAACCAGCGCAGCATCTGCAGATCGCCATCGGACGGTATCCGCCTGACGTCGAGGATCAGCACCACCGCTTTAAGCGATTCACGAATTGACAGATACGATTCAATCATCGGCCCCCACTGCTTGCGGAGCGCCGGAGGAGCTTTCGCGTAACCATAGCCGGGAAGATCGACCAAGGTAAGAACGCCGTTAATGTCAAAAAAATTAATCAACTGAGTCCGCCCGGGTGTTGAACTGGTCCTCACCAACGCTTTCCGTCCGGACAGCACGTTGATCAGCGATGACTTCCCGACATTCGAGCGCCCGACAAAGGCGACCTCGGGCAATCCCGGAGGCGGATAGTCCTTTGGTTTAGCGGCACTTTTCATAAATTCAGCCTGAATCACATTCATTGAAGCGTTCTCCTTGGGGGAGGCATTATAGTGCTCCGGGCCGTACAGGTTCAAGCGCATAATTTTTATCGGCCATTTTTGTTTTTTTGCAAATAGTCCGTGGTTTTCATTGTAAATTTATGGTATAGGGGAAACATGGTTTTTTCTTGTGGTTTTTTGTTGCGGTAACGAGTTACGGGCACGACTGCCCGACCATAAACTATGGGAGGAGTCACACATGGAAAGCGTAAACGCAAAAGATCGTCATGGCCACACCCCACTGATCAGTGCTTCCAAGGAGGGGCTCAAGGACTTTGTCAAGGATCTGCTACACCGTGGCGCCGATATTACAACAAGCAGCGATAAGGGGAAAACTGCACTTCATTATGCAGCGGCCAACGGGCACACCGACATTGTTAAAATGCTGCTTGAAAAGGGGGCTGACGCCGATGCCCGTGACCGCGAAGGGCATACACCGCTGATGATGGCGGCAATTTACGGCTGCAACCAGACTGTGCAGGCACTGCTTGATGGCGGAGCGAATCCGACGATAAAAACTCCTGCCGGCAATACCGCCAACCGGTACGCTGAAAACAACAGCCATCCACTCGCTTCAGCGTTGCTGAAGAAAGCCGAACGGTCCAAATCGGGTAATGCCTGAAATCAAGGGGAGTGCACCATCGATTCAGTGGGACAGAATGACAGACAAGCCGGCGAGAAACCATGTTTCTCGCCGGCTTGTCTGTTTCGTTATTCGTTATGCCAACTCGCCAAGAACGGAATTATCGATCAGCCTTGTCTGCCCTATTTTTATCGCCAGCGCCAAGAGGGTGCTGTCGTCAGCAACTTCCCGCTCCTGCAATGTTACGCAATCACGAAACTCGATGTAATCAATGATGGCGGCGGCTTCCAGCTCAATCACCGCCCGCGTTGCCTTCAACAGGACGGCAACCGAGCGTTCTCCGGCAGCAAACAGTTCACGGGCACGCCTGATAGCGCGGATCAGACAGGAGGCGCTCTGCCGCTCGGACGGCGTCAGATAGGCATTTCGAGAACTCATCGCCACTCCATCCGCTTCACGCACAATTGGCATGCCGATAATTTCAAGCGGCATGTTCAAATCTTCGGTCATGCGACGGATTACAGCCAACTGCTGGTAATCCTTGGCACCAAAGAGTGCTACGTCAGGACGGACAATATTGAATAGTTTGGTCACAACCGTCGCCACGCCGTCAAAATGTCCTGCCCGACTTGCACCGCAGAGCGGCAGAGAGAGCTCCTGAACAGTGACTCCGGTTTGAAATCCGGACGGATACATCTCTGCAGCCGTTGGCATAAAGACGATGTCAACCCCGCACGACTCGGCGATGTGACAATCACGCTCCATGTCTCTGGGATAGCGGTCCAGATCTTCATTCTGTCCGAACTGGATCGGGTTGACAAAAATCGAAAGGACCAGGACATCTCCCCGTGTACGCCCTTCCCGGAGCAGCGAGGCATGCCCCTCATGGAGGAATCCCATTGTCGGGACAAAGGCTATCCTTCTCCCTTCCCGTTCAGGTGCGATGGCAAGTGCCTGCATATGGACAATGCTGGTGATGATTTTCATGCCGTTCCTCAGGAAAATGAATGTTCTTCTGTTGGAAATTCACCGTTTCTGACTTCAGCAACATACTGCGTGACGGCAGCGGAGATGATCGGCCCCAGGTCGGCATAACGTTTGACGAACTTGGGTGAATATTTTTCACAGAGGCCGAGAATGTCGTGGATGACCAGAACCTGACCATCACACGAGGGACCGGCTCCGATACCGATAGTAGGGATGGTCAATCCGGCGCTGATTTCTGCCGCCAGCGCCGCCGGTATTCCTTCCAGTACCACGGCAAAAGCGCCGGCGTGCTGCACGGCATAGGCATCATCCATGATCCGTTCGGCCTGATCATTTCTCCCCTGTACTTTGTAACCACCCATGCGGTGAACCGACTGCGGCGTCAGGCCGATATGAGCCATAACCGGGATGTCAATAGATGAAACTGCCCGGATAACGTGGGCCATACTGCTCCCCCCCTCGACTTTGACCGCCTCGGCGCCACCCTCCTTGATCATGCGTCCGCAATTACGGCAGGCATCTTCAATGCCGGTCTGATACGACATGAACGGCATATCCGCAACGACGAGAGCCTTAGGATCCGCTCGCTTGACCGCCCGCACATGATAGAGCATTTCATCCATGGTGATCGGCAGCGTCGTGTCATGACCGGCGAAAACAACAGCAGCGGAATCGCCTACCAGAATAATGTCCACTCCACCGCCATCAACAAGTCGCGCAAACGGAAAATCATACGCCGTCAATACGGTAATGCACTGGCGGCTCTGTTTCATCTTCAGGATATCCGGGATTGTCGTTTTCTTTCTCATGGTATCAGTTGCCTCCGGAAAAACTCATCATATCGAACAGGTCAGACTTTTCATCTGTTCAAGCTCTTTAACTACGTCCGCACTCTGCGCTCTGCGCATCTCCATGTTATCAAACAACTCCGTAACCATCACGCTGACTGATTCGACATTGCGACGAATCAGTTTGCCATCATCAACCTGACGCGATGTGGAATCGACCATTTCATGTGTCATATCCTTGATAGTTTCAATTGACCGGGCTATACTTTTTGTTGCCTTGGATTGATCGGTTGACGCAATGAATATTTGAGAGGTCATTGAGCTGACCTCCTCCATGGAGTGAGCTACCAATTGCACACCGATCACCTGCTCTTGAGTTGCCTGCTTGATCTGCATGGTCATTTCGAGGGAACAATTTGAGCTTTCGAAGATTGCTTTCAGCGACTCGCCAGTGGTTTTCCCCAATTCAACGCCGCGTTGCACCAGGTCCTTGGTTGTCCTGATATTGTTGGCCGCTGTTTTCGACTCACTCATGATTCTTTCAATGATGGAGGTTATTTCGCCGGTGGAGTGGCCGGTTTGCAGCGACAGGTTGCGGATTTCATCGGCTACAACCCCGAAACTCTTGCCATATTCACCCGCCTGAGCAGCAATTATGGCAGCGTTCAGCGCCAGAAGATTGGTACGTTTGGTGATATCATTAATTACGCTGACAATATTTTCGATACGGGTACTGTTCTCAGCCAGTCGCTGAATGGCATCAAATGAGAGGCCAACCGATATTTTAATTTCGTCAAGGGCATGTATCGTCTCCGAGACAACGGCCCGCCCTTCTTCGGCCCGCTCTTTTACCTGAAGTGAAACGTTATGTGAAAGAGCAGCACTCTGTTCCACGTTGCCGATAGTGCTGTGGATCTGATCCATAGCTGATGCGGCCTGGCGGACGACCCCGGCCAGATGGTCGAGGTTTCTGGTAACCTCTTCAATGGCTACTGAAATCTCGGTGACTGCCGAGCTGGTCTCTTCAACCGATGCCATCACACCTTCAGAAGCAGAAGCAATTATCGATGTCCCGTCAGCGACCGAATCAACACCATCACGCAGATTGCCGACATTTCTGGAATACTGATCACGGCTTGCCAGTAGAAATTTGAATGAGCTCTCCATCTCGGATGTCAAGGTGTCAATTGATGTTAACAGGCTGATACGGGTTATGGCGGATGATACCTGATCGGCAAAGAGCATAATGGTATCGACATCGGAATCATTAAGGGCTCGATGGCTGTTCTTGTTGTCGATACCAAAAATTCCAACCGTATCGTTCTTTACGACAATCGGGCATAAGATAAAACTTTTTGAACGGAGCGGCGACAGGCTGTTGTGAGGAGGCTTCAAATGGTAATCGTCATGATAACGAGAGATGTCATCGATCAGAAACACTTTGCGTTCATGAAAACACTTGGCGATGACACCGATACTCGAATCGATCGGCATCGCTATACCGGCCGGATTAAACCCTTCCGTGCCGATAGCGGCAAAGAAACGCAGGCACAGGTTATCTTCCGCCAACAGAATATTAACCCGTTCATAGCCCAGAACATCATGCAGGCCCTCCGCACAAAGAAGCAGGACTTCATCAAGGTTGAGCGACTTTTGAATTTTACTGCTGATCTGGTGGAAGTTTTTGATGTTCCTGTCCAGAACTTTATAGCGATTTTCGAAAATTTCCTTCTGTTCGTTTACCTCCTGATGGAGAACACCGAGTTCCACCGCCCGCTCGCGCAGCTCGTCATCGTACTTTCCGATCAAATAGCCGAGAACGCCAATGACAATGGCCGTGCCACCCCCCATATAAACGTAGAGGGCAGCATGTTCACTATCTTTGAGCATGTCGTAAACTAACTGCTCCGCAAAGCCACGCTTTGAATCAAAATAAAAGAGTGCTCTGAACAGTGCCCAACCGACAGGAGCAAGAACGCCAAGAAGAAATCCACCGGCAGAAAACAGAATTGAATGGCTTTTCATAGTGCCTTCCTCAAGCGAACAAAATCAGGCTTTTCCTGCCGAACCAAGAACGGCTTCGTTTTTGTGCTTTACCAGCTTTACCAGTTCTTTACGTGCTTCGCCGAGGTATTTGCGCGGGTCGAATTCTTTCGGATCCTTGGCAAAATATTCGCGAATTCTTGCAGTTACCGCCAATCTGCCATCGGAATCGATATTAATCTTACAGACAGCACTTGCTGCCGCCCGACGCAACTGATCTTCAGATATACCGACCGCTCCTGCCAGGTTACCACCATATGTGTTGATTAACTCGACATACTCCTGAACCACTGAGGAGGCTCCATGAAGTACAATCGGAAAACCGGGAATGCGCTTTTCACACTCTTCAAGAATGTCGAAACGGAGCGGTGGAACCGGCTGACCGGCCTTAAATTTAAATGCCCCGTGACTGGTTCCGATTGAGATAGCCAGAGAATCAACGCCGGTCTTTTTGACAAAATCTTCAACCTCTTCCGGCTTGGTATAGGTAGAATGTTCTGCAGAAATTTCATCCTCTATACCAGCCAAAACCCCTAATTCGGCTTCTACTGAAACATCAAACTGATGGGCATATTCGACCACTTTTTTTGCCAGCGCTACGTTTTCTTCAAAGGGCAGATGTGAGCCATCAATCATGACAGATGAAAAACCACTATCGACGCACGATTTGCACAGCTCAAAGGTGTCGCCATGATCAAGGTGAAGACAGATCGGAATATTGGAGCCTGCTTCACGCGCCATCTGGACCGCACCCATTGCCATGAAGCGGAGCATCGTTTCGTTTGCATAACTGCGCGCCCCCTTGGATACCTGAATAATAACCGGGGAGTTGGTTTCAATACAGGCGGTCACAATAGCCTGAAGCTGCTCAAGGTTATTGAAATTGTAGGCGGGAACAGCATATTTGCCGGCCATCGCCTTACTGAACATCTCTTTCGTGTTGGACAAACCCAATTCGCTGTAATGAACTTTCTGCTTTTCCATTTCGTCCCCCCTGGCTGTTTATTTATTGCGGAAGCTGTATAGAGTTCCGCATGTCTGATTGCTACAAATACCATGCGAATCTCGTATAATCAAGGTTTTGTGGAATTACTTTGATTTTGAATTGGAATTCAAATTGGTATCGGACCACCTTCAGCAGGCAGCAGGAGAGTTGTGAAGTGAGCAGTTCCCCACTCCAGAATAGCATGGCAGGGGTATCCGGAAAGTTCCCGTGGGGGATTGAGGCCGAGAAACCGCAATACATCGAGAAGCACAGGTCGCTCTCTCCCAGTGGCAGTGCCCAACTGAAGCGAAAGGAGATGGTCCCGTTTACTCAGTTTTGCCCCGTCAGGCCCGATAACCAGGGGCAGGTGGCAATAATCCGGAAGGGCAAAGCCAAGCAGGCGCTGCAGATATATCTGGCGTGGAGTCGAAGAGAGCAGATCTTCACCGCGTACCACCTGGTTTACCCCGGCCAGATAATCATCCACTACTACCGCCAGTTGATAGGCAAATTGACTGTCACCGCGCCTCAGAATAAAATCACCGCAAGATGTAGACAGTTTCTGACTATAAAAACCACTGCGCAGGTCGGAAAAGGAGATTTCCTCGTCCGCCACCCTGACCCTCCAGGAACGCACGACCGCAGAGTTATTTCCTCCCCGGCAGGTGCCGGGATAAGGAATAACATCATCTTCAAGGTGTGGAGCCGAGGCGCTTTGGGCGATTTCCTTGCGTGAACAGCCGCAGGGATACACAATTCCTGACTGTTGCAGCAATGCAAAGAAATGCTGATATTCTTCCAGATGCCTGCTCTGATATGCGACTTTGCCATCCCATTGCAAACCAAACAATTCCAGCGTGCGCATGATATCGTCTGCCATTCCCGGGACCTGGCGGTGAATGTCCAGATCGTCAAGGCGCAGCAGCCAGCGCCCGCCACAATGTTTTGCCATCAGATAACTGCCCGTTGCCGCAACCAGAGAGCCGCTATGCAGTGCTCCGGTCGGAGAAGGTGCAAAACGGCCGATAACGGTGCTGTCCCGGTCTCTCTCCACGGGAAAGTGCCGTCAGCTGAAAGTGCAGCAATATTCGGTTACAAACGCGACCCTCATGATAAAGGTGGTATGTGCCGGCACATTAAATGATTCACCGGCAACCACTTTTTTCCACTCCAGCTCGCCTTTGAACTGCCATTGCAACTCTCCTGAGAGAATTTCCATATTTTCAAAGCAATCTGTTGAAAATTCAAACTCTCCCGGCAGCATGACACCAAGCGTTTTTTTACTGCCATCGGCAAAAAACACCGAACGGCTGCTTACCAGGCCGTTAAAAAAGATATTGGCCTTCTTGATAACGGTGACATTTTTAAACTCTGGCATGGCAATCTCCTCACAGGTTAATAGTTTGCACGACGTTATAGTCAATTTCAGGTGTGTGGGCAAATTAAAAACCCGCAGGATTTCTCCGGCGGGCTAAAATTACTGCTGCTGTTCAGTGTGGAACTAATTGAATGTGCCGCGAAGCAGGTCTGCTTTCCAGGCGACTGCTGACCGCCCTGCTGAAGGCGAAACAATCAACTCGGGAACGATGGTGGGAAACGCCATCTTGACACGACCATTTTCAACTTCGGCAAAGGCACGGGCTGATTTGGCCAGACCGTATGCAGTTCCGGCCAGAACTCCTGCTGCTGCTCCATAGACAAGATTATCACTTATATGATCAGACGGGTGTTTTGTAAAAACAGTTAAGGCACCACCAATCAGCGCGCCAATTCCTGCACCATAAAATGCATCAGTGAAAACCTCCCTGATCGTATCATCAGCAGCAAATGCCGAAGCAGCAGGGGACAACAGCGCAACAAGAGTTATAACGGCAATCAGTTTATTCAGTTTTTTCATAGTATGTAAGCTCCCTGTCAAATGAAAACTTGTGTAGCTTTTTTACCACACAACAAAACCTCCCGTCAAGTTTTTTGACGCGGTTGGAAGCGCTTTGTTATCGTGAATATGGAGATTAGTTGCGTACTCCCGAAAATGGTTGACTGTTTTACTTCTTACAGTGTATGCCAACACGTATTATCACTTTGAGGAACGTACTCGTTTGCTTACCCAGATCATACATAAAACCCCCACATTTTTGATGCCCGCTGCAATCCTGATTGCAACCTGGTTTCTTATTCCCCATATTCCTGGCCTGTCAGCTGAACAGCAGGATCTGGTGATGTTTGCTCCGTATATTGTGTCTGCCATGGGGATCTTTTTGTCTATTCATTTTCATCGCGGCCGACCCTTCTTGATTCTGCTCATGCTGGTTTGTTTTTATTGGTGTTCCCAAACACTCTTTTTAACCAAACCTTTCGAACCGGGACTCAGCCAACTGTTTCAGGCTTTTGTTCTGCTTATCCCCATGAATATGGCTCTGTTCACGATCATGCGCGAGCGCGGTGTTTTTTCCACCGCCGGTCGGATGCGCCTCATTTTTATCGTCATTCAGGCGCTTGCTGTTTTGTGGCTATTCAAACGGCACTTTTCCGAGTTAGTGCCATACATCGCCCAAAGTTATATCCAGTGGCCGCTCTTTAACAGCCTGTTTGTCCCACAGCCTGCCCTGATTTCAGGCGCTCTCTGTTTTGTTCTCATTACAGGGCTGGCTCTGCTGCGCCAGACTCCGATAGACAGTGGCATGCTCGGGTCGCTCACGGCTTTTTTCATGGCCTGCAACTGGATTTCGACCCGTGATATTCTTGTTGCCTACAATAGTGCCGGGGCTTTGATCCTTACCATGAGTGTGCTGCGTGATTCCTACAACATGGCCTTTCGCGATGATCTGACCGGCATACCGTCCCGACGCGCTTTGAACGAGAATCTTCACGGCCTGGGGCGGCACTATACGGTCGCCATGCTCGATGTTGACCACTTCAAGCAGTTCAATGACAACTATGGCCATGACGTAGGGGATCAGGTGCTGAAGATGGTTGCACAGAAGATGATGAATGTTGGAGGAGGTGGCAAAGCCTACCGTTATGGCGGTGAGGAATTTACTATCATCTTCCCCCGCTGTCGGATAGACGATGCCCTGCCGCATCTGGAGGCGTTGCGCGAAACAATTGCTGAATACCGTATGGCCCTGCGGAGTGAAGACCGGCCAAAGAATCAAAAACAGGGCAAGGGAAGTCGCGGCAGCCGTAGCGGTCGCGGGGATGGTGCCTACGCTTCGGTAACCGTCAGTATTGGCGTGGCGGAAAGCGGGGAAGAACTGAAAAATACGGATGAGGTTATGAAGGCGGCTGACAAGGCGCTCTACAAGGCTAAGAACAGGGGGCGCAACCAGACCTGCCGGTAACATCGCTGCCGGTTGAATGTATTCTCCGGAAAGTAATGACTTCACAGCCAAACAAACGTAAAGCGGCATAAACGACACACCCACCCACATCAAAGGCGAAAAAACCAAAACAGGCACTCACGAATAAACGTAAGTGCCTGGAATGTTTGGTGAGCCGCGTTGGGGTCGAACCAACGACCACCTGATTAAAAGTCAGGTGCTCTACCGACTGAGCTAGCGGCTCAAAAAGAACAGATTAGATACCTTATTATGTAATTAGTGTCAATGCTTTTTTTATAAATAGGTGCCATTTTTATACCCACAGGCGCATTTGACCGTATTCAGCTTTTATTTTCGAGGTTTTTGTGGAAAAAGTTTCAATTATATATGCTGACACCTATGGTCTTTCACCTCTGCGACGTGCTCTGCTCAGACTTCTTGAGCCACTCGGCGGCATGTCGGCGTTTATCAACCCTGGTGACCGGGTTTTACTCAAGCCGAACATGCTGTCAGCTAAAGAGCCGGATAAGGCCGTTACCACGCACCCGGCTATCGTGCAAGTCGTTGCAGAGCTTGTCAGAGAGTCCGGCGGGATCGTACTGATTGGAGACAGCCCCGGTATTGGCAGCTTTTCCCGGGTTGCGGATAAAAGCGGGATACATTCAGCTGCACGGGAGAGCGGCGCCACTCTGGTTGAATTCAGTGACGCGATAGTTATTAAGGGTAGCGGCACATTTCGCTCCATAAATATCGCGCGTGCTTATTATGAGGCAGACAAAATTATCAACCTCCCAAAACTGAAAACACACGAAATGATGACAATGACGTGTGCGGTTAAAAACCTTTTCGGGGCGGTAATAGGCACAGAAAAAGCCGGTTGGCATCTGAAGGCCGGCCGTTCACGCGAGCTGTTTGCACACCTTTTGCTTGAAATATATCTGCTTAAGAAGCCAACCCTCAATATTGTTGATGCCGTAATTGCAATGGAGGGGAATGGACCGGGGAGCGGAGACCCGATAAAACGCTGCCTTTTGATTGCCGGAGTGAACCCGGTGGCGGTCGATGTGATTGCAGGCGAACTCGCCGGAATACCTGCCGACTTGTTGCCGATTGAGCGGGAGGCTGAAAAGATGGGTCTGGCCGGAGCGTTGAGAAAAGAAATTGAACTCTATGGTACAGCAGTTGAGACCATTCCGGAAATTCGCTTCAAACTGCCATCCGGCCTGGATGTCCAATTCGGTCTGCCATCTTTTTTGGCAAAGGCACTGAAAAATCAACTTACTGCCTATCCGGAAGCCGATAAGGAAACGTGCGTATTATGCGGTGTCTGCCGTGACGCATGCCCTCCGGAGGCAATCACCATACAAAACAGCGCGCTGTCCGTCGACAATGCACGCTGTATTCGCTGCTGGTGTTGCCGTGAGCTGTGCCCGCATAATGCGATGAGAACCAGGCAGAGTCTATTGCTGAAAGTATTTACCCGGTTGTCTGGTGCAAAAAAAACTCAGGAATCTTCTTCATCAGAACCGAGCGGTATTTCACGGTAGGCACGCTCTTCCTCTACCCGCTTGGTCTGGGCCTGCAGTTTCTCAAGGTCTGACTTGCACTTCACGCAATGGCGGGTAAACGGCATCGCTTTAAGCCTGCCAAGAGGGATGTCTTCATCACACTCTTCACAGATACCGTAATCACCCTCATTAATACGAAGCAGTGCCTCATCAATGCTGTGGATTTTTTCACGCTCCCGGTCGCCAAGTAACAGTCCCAGTTCCCGATCACGCTCGGAAGAAGCCTGGTCATAGATGTCTCCTCCTGGCTCAATCGTTGCCACCGCCTCTGTGCCGTTTTTAACTGATTTCCTGATTTCACGCACAGTATCTTCTTTCAATTTTTCGAGAATCAGACGTATCTCCTGCCATTTAAGATCCTCTCCTACAGAAGGTGCCGCCAGTGTGGGGGCCTCTATAAAGACCGGAGCAGTCTCGGGTACGATCTCAGGCGGTTCAATTGTTTTCGCCGCCTTGTTCTTCTTCGCTGCTGTGGGTACAGGTGCTGTGACTTTTGCTGTTTTTGTCTCCGGTTCGCTTGTTACTTTGGTCTTTGTCGCCATAATAATAGTTCTCCACGTGCTTGATAGAGTAAGCGCAGCCTTAAAAACGGCGGCAGAATGTCGCAGAAAAGAGCTGATTTGTCAAGCTTTGCGTGAGCATAAGGACGACTTCGGGAGCCTGACATAACTCATATGCACCGTTACCCCACACCATATCTGGCATTCCATGACTGCAAAAAAAAACCACACCAGCTGCCTGTGTTGGCACATCCGGTGTGGCTTGATGAAACGGGTTGAGACTCGACTACTTTACGATAACAAACTCAGCACGTCTGTTTTTTGCCCAGGCAGCTTCATCGCCCCCCTGAACAGCCGGTTTTTCTTTACCATAGCTGATTATGGAGAGCATATCTGCTTTGACCCCGAGAGTAGTCAAATACTTCAGAACAGACTTGGCACGACTTTCTCCCAGAGCCAGATTGTATTCAGCAGAGCCACGCTCATCACAGTGGCCTTCGATCTGAACCCTGGTTCCTGCAGCCGATTTCATGATTACATCGGCATTTTTTGACAGAACGTCCCGGGCATCCTGACGCAGATCTGACTTGTCATAATCGAAATAAACCGCTTGGAACTTGAGTTCAGCAGCGGCAGGCTTCAACGCAGCCAACCGTGCCTGTTCTGCCAATCGTGCCTGCTCTGCAAGTCGTGCCTGCTCCGCCAATCGTGCCTGCTCAGCAAGTCGTGCCTGCTCTGCCAGCCGAGCCTGTTCTGCCAGACGATCCTGATCTGTCGTATCAACCGGTTTAACCGTCTCTGTTATTGGGGCAACCGGAACAACCGGCTCTTCTTTCTTAACAGTCTCCTTGTTAGCACACCCGCTTGCAAGCAATGCAACCATACTGATGCCTGCCAATAATGCTACCATAACTTTTTTCATTTATAGCTCCTGTTTTGCGTAAAATAAGGCTTACTGCCCTGGAAATTTAATCCTGTGGGATTATACATAACAGCGTTGGCATTGCAACCAATTTTACCACTACTTTACGTAACTGCATGCAATTATGGTAATACCAGTAATCAATAGGCTGACCAGGCCGGTTGAAAGTAGGTTCCTTTTGCTCGAGACACTTTTATCTGGCCACTACCATCGGCACGCATGACATATATCCCGTTACCACTGCTTCGTACTGAACTGAAACAGATGAATCGACCATCTGCAGACCAGGCGGGATTTTCGTTACTCCCGTCAGCCGTGAGCTGGCTGTCAGATGAACCGTCTACTGCAATAGTGAATATATGGAAACTCCCGTTAACCATCCTCGAATAGGCAATTTTGTCCCCTTTTGGAGACCAGCGCGGATTGACATTGTAATTTCCGGCGGTTGTGAGCCGCCTGGCCTCGCCGCCAGTGGCATTCATAACAAATATCTGCGGTTTTCCCAATCGATCAGAAACAAAAGCGATCTGTTTACCGTCAGGCGACCAGGCAGGATACAGATCGAGGGCCGGATTACTCGTCAATCGGGTTGGACGGCTGCCATCTTTTTCAATGGTATATATCTCGGCATCGCCATCCTTACTCAGCGCAAGAGCAATCTTACTGCCGTCCGGTGACCAGTTCCCGGTAATATTAAGCCCTTTGCGATTGGATAGCGGCACCTCTACCGGGCTTGACAGTGCCCGCCGATACAGATCCGGATTGCGCCTTTTGTATGAAGTAAAGATAATCTCCCTGCCATCAGGTGAGAAGTCAGGGTTCAGGTTGATAGAGCCGTTTTTTGTTAACGGCAGAGGATTGTACCCGTCCCAATCCATGATATAGATTTCCTTATTACCTGATTGCGTAGATACGAAAGCTATCCGGGTCGTAAAGACACCTTTTTCACCCGTAAGTGAACGGAGAATTTCATCGGCAAAGGAGTGGCTGAACCTCCGGAGGTCTTTTGCCGAACCGAGATACCGCTTTGCGGAAATCATTTTCCGATTAATAACGTCGAAAAGCCGAAATTCGACCGTCAACCGCTCCCCTTTTACAGTAAGTTCGCTCCTGACCAGCATATCGTAGCCGGCATTCAGCCACGGGGCATAATTGACATCTGCCAGCGACTTATTTCCCGCTGGCGGCTGCAGAGCCCGGCTCTCGGCCATAACCACAGCGGACATGTTCATATCAAAGGCAATAACTTCTGATGACTGTCGCGCAGACTCTGTAGCCGGTGTACCATCAGGTGAGAGAGCCGGCTCGACAGCCAGCTTCAGCTGACGATTGCCGGGAGCATTTACTTCAATGTAATCGGGTTGGGCAGAGAGAACCACCGGCAGGGCAACGAGAAGAATAATGAGTAACCAGGTTTTCATACTTTTTCCCATACTATTTTCGTGATGAACCGCTCGCGATGCCTTTCGGCTTAAAAACAAAGCCGTTTTCAAAAACAGTGCGGTTTGGTGGTGCGACAAATTTTTCACTGGCCAGATCAACAGCCCGCCTGACCGCCATCTCGAAGATCGCGTCACCGCTGCTGCGTTCTATTTTCATCCGGGCAAGTTTCCCCTCTGCCGTGATCGTCAGCCGGACGAAGACTTCAGGACTTTTGCTGCTGTAACTGCTCGTCACCTTCAAGGCATCTTCCAGTCGTGACTTGATGAAATCGGCATAGCTGCTTCCTGCCGAAACACCACTCGCTCCGGGCATTCCTGCTTTGGAACTGCTGGCACCCTTCACTTTACCGAGTGATTTTTCAAAATCAGCTTCTTCGCGACGTGCCTCTCTGTTCCGTTTGAGTTTTTCCATCCGGTCAGCAAATGCGGACTCAGTCTCAGCAGCTTCTTGAGGGACAGCCGGTTTACTCGGCTTCACGGTAATTTTTGGAGACATTTTCACCGGCACCGGGAGGGTCATCGCCTGCGGTACCAGAGGAGGGGGTGCGGGATCGCTATTTTCGGTCTTCTGCGCAGGAGTCCCTGCTTGCGGGTCTGCGGTCGGAAGATTCACGATATCTACGTAATATGTCTCCTGAAATGCAATTTGTGGCGGTAAAAGACGTCCCCACCACACCAGTAATAAAAAAACCGCCAGATGAATGACGGCCGAAGCGACAAAACAGACACCGGCACCGGTATCAATTCTTGCAGCGGTGGGATGGCTCATTATTTAGGAGCCGGTTCCGTTACCATGCCAAGGCGCTCAATGCCAGCCCCCTTGATGTCGGCCATGGTACGAACAACCTCACCGTACGGCACTCCGGCATCGGCATTCAAAAACACCTCTTTTTTCGCCCGGGTGGCAAACATAGCAGAGAGCCGCGTGCGTAGTTGCCCTGCCGGGATTTCTTCTTTATCTATGAATACCTTGCCGGCCTTGTCAACTGAGACCACAACGGAAGCGTCAGCAGGTGCCATGGCTTTGGTATCCGCTTTCGGGAGATTGACCTGAACCCCCTGCTGCATCATCGGCGCGGTAACCATGAAAATAACCAGCAGCACCAGCATGACATCCACCAACGGAGTAACATTGATCTCAGCCATTACGGCACGATTATTATTTTGTCCACCCATTGCCATACTCTATTTCCCCGCAATATTACGCTGCACTATATTGAGAAATTCAGTGGAAAAGCTGTCCATCTCATTTATCAGCACACGAATTTTATGCTGAAAGTGATTGTACGCCATGACCGCCGGAATGGCGGCGACAAGTCCGATCGCGGTGGCGATCAGCGCTTCGGCAATTCCGGGGGCAACTACCGCTAATGAAGCAGATCCGGTTTTTCCGATCCCTTCAAAGGCGGTCATAATACCCCAGACCGTACCGAACAGACCGATAAAGGGCGAAGTCGATCCGGTTGTGGCAAGGAATGTCAGGTATTTTTCCAGCCGGGTTATCTCGGAATTAGTGGCTCGGCGCAACGCCCGGGAAACATTCTCAACGCCGCCAAGATCAGTACTGAGAGCACTGCCATCGCTTTTGCTGTCCGGCTCAACAACTTTTTTCAGCTCGCTGTACCCTTCATTAAACAGGACCGTTAATGGTGAGTTGGCAAACCGGTCAACCTGTGCGGCAATAGCGTCAAAGCGCTTTGATTTCCAGAAAAAATCCATGAACCGTTCTGATTCGCTATTAGCACGCTGAACCTGGAAAAATTTGAACAGAATAATGGCCCACGAGACCACCGAAAATGACAGCAACAGTAAGAGAACCAGCTTTACGATAATGCCGGCGCCGAGGATTATGGCCACGGATGATACCTCCCAGTGGATTAGAAGCGGAAAAAACCTAGAACTTTCGAACGGTCAAGTCAAGACAAAACAGAAAATACTCTCAATGTATCTTCAGCCGGGCGGCAACATGGTCAAGGATTGCTCCGGCCAGTTGCTCCTTCGACATCAGTCCGCAATCGCTGCTGCTGCCGTCTCTGAAGAGCAGCAGCGCCCGATTCGTGTCAACGTTGAAGCCGGCATCCGCGAGGCTTACATCGTTGGCAACGATCATATCAAGATTTTTCTCTCGCAGTTTCTTCTCTGCGTTTGCAGCCAGAGCATCGGTTTCTGCAGCGAATCCAACCAGAAACGGGCGATGGTGTATTTTGCCCAGTTCGGCAAGAATATCAGGGTTTTTAGCCAGTTCGATCGTTACAGAGTCAGATTTCTTTTTTATTTTTGTCGCGTTTCGCACCAGGGGGCGGTAGTCTGCCACTGCGGCCGCCTTGATGATGACATCACATTCACCGACATGCGCCATCACCTCATGGTGCATTTCACTGGCACTGGTCACATTGACAACCCGTACGCCATCCGGCTCTGTCAGAGCGGTCGGACCGCTGATTAACAGCACGTTTGCGCCCCGGCGGCACGCGGCACGCGCAAGGGCATAGCCCATCTTGCCGGAAGAATGGTTGCTGATATATCTGACCGGATCGATCTCTTCACGGGTCGGCCCGGCGGTTATCAGTATCGTCCGCCCAGGCAGATCTTTTGCTGTCAGAGCGGCACAAGCCCCCTCGAAAATTGATTCCGGTGACGCCAGCTTGCCTTCGCCTTGCCATCCGCACGCGAGGCTGCCACGAATCGGATCGACAAAAAGGTACCCCAGCTGTCTCAGTTTCTGCTCATTTTCCTGATAAATCCGGTTGGTAAACATATTCACGTTCATAGCCGGGGCGAACAGCACCGGAGCTTTGGTCGCCATGACCGTTGTCGTGAGCATATCATCAGCAATGCCGGCGGCAATTTTACCGATGACATTGGCTGTTGCCGGGACAATCATGAACAGATCTGCCTGATCAGCCAGTGATATATGGCCGATTTCCCGTTCTGCAATCAGGTTAAACAGCTCCGTATGGACAGGGTTAGACGAGAGCGTTTGGAATGTCAGTGGCGTGACGAATTCCTGGGCGGCACGGGTCATAATGACATGAACGTCAGCACCCGCTTTCGTCAAAAGCCGCAACAGCTCAATCGCTTTGTAGGCGGCGATCCCGCCGCAGACGCCCAGAATTATTTTTTTATTGGTAAGCATAGAAAGGAGCGCCTTAAAAATAGGGATTGCACCGTTTTTCATGCCCGATGGTCGTCTCCGGACCATGACCTGGATAGGCAATGACGTCGTCCGGCAAAGTAAAAAGCTTGGTGCGGATTGCATTGAGGAGCTGTTCGTGCGACCCGCCCGGCAGGTCGGTGCGCCCTATTGAATCAGCAAAGAGGGTGTCCCCGGTGATCACTTTATGCTCGGCTTCAAAATAAAGGCAGCAGCCTCCCAGGGTGTGCCCCGGCGTATGGAGAACTTTCAGCCGGCATGTGCCGAATAGCACCTCCATGCCGTCAACCAGATATGCATCTGCCTCCGGCGATTTATCACCCGGCATGCCATACATACGGGCTACCTCGGCTGATTTGCTCAACATGGGTGCATCAGCCTGGTGAATCAGCAGTCGAGCGCCGAAGTCTGACAGTGCCTGCCGGTTTCCCCCGAGGTGGTCAAAATGCCCATGCGTATTGATGATCGTATGGATCTTCAGCCCATGTCGCGAAACAATCGCGGCAATCTTCTCCACATTGCCTCCCGGATCGACAACAATCCCTTCGCGGCTCTGTTCGCAGCCGACAATATAGCAATTAACTTCCAGTGGTCCTACGGCAGTTGATTCAAATATCATGGTTCCCTCTCGTTCATGCAGTGACAAAATTAGTTGCCGGACAAAATGTAAAATATTTACTCTGTATTGACATCCTCATGGGAGATGCGTAAAGTAATTCTCGCTTACCATTTGCGGTTATACCGTCCAGTGAATGTGCTGGACATACTACGAAAAAACAAGGAGCGAAACATTATGGAACGTTGGATCTGTACTATCTGTCAGTATGTGTATGACCCTGCAGTTGGCGACCCGGATCGCGGTATTGAACCGGGCACATCTTTTGAGTCACTGCCTGACGATTGGGCCTGCCCACTCTGCGGTGCCGGCAAGGATGTCTTCGAAAAAGAGTAAATGAAGCGGGGCGGGCTCTCATGTCCGCCCCCTCCCTATCCCCCGATTAATTTCCCCCCTATCTGCTATGCCAGCTCCGGCATAATCTTTACGATCGCGCTGAACAGTTCGTCCATGTCAGTCCGCGACATGTCACCCATATGAGCAATACGGAAGGTTTCCCCTTTTATCTTGCCATAGCCGTCGTCAAACGCAAAACCGGCATCACCAAGACTCTTTTTGAGAGAAGCCAGATCAATCCCGCGGCTGTTTCTACTGCAGGTCAATGTCTGTGAGCGATATGCAGCCGCAGGAAATGATGCAAAGCCTCGCTCAGTCAGCCAGCCGCGAACATAACCGGCAAGATCGTCGTGACGCGCCCACCGGTTCTCCAACCCTTCAGCAAACATACGCTGCAATTGGCAATCAAGTGCATAGATCAAGGAGATACAAGGAGTTGAGGGGGTGTTATTCTTGGCATCATTGGCCGCAAACTCGATAAAATCGAAATAATAGCCGCGACCTGCCATGCCGGCTGCCCGCTGCAAAGATTTTTCACTGGCCGTAAAGACCGCCAGACCGGGTGGCAGGGCAAAAGCCTTCTGCACGCCGAAAATACAGCTGTCGATACCAAGCTCATCAACCGGGATTTTGAGGGCACTCATTGAAGAGACAGTATCGACAATAAACATGACTTCCGGGAATGTGCGCATGACTGCAGCGATCTCCGGCAGGGGCGACATGACTCCGGTGGATGTTTCGTTGTGAATCATCGTCATGCTATCGTACTTTCCCGTCGCAAGAGTTTTTTCTACCGCTTCCGGCGTAACCGGAGCGCCCCAGTCAAAACGGATGGCGTCTGCCTCTTTGCCGCAGCGGATGGTGACATCGTGCCACTTGTCAGAGAATGCGCCGTTACAGAAATTGGCGCAGCGCGTGCCGACAAGATTGCGCACTGCTCCTTCCATGACACCAAATGCACTTGATGTTGCCAGAAAAACCTTATCATTCGTGAACAAAAGTTTTTTTAAACCTGATGTAACCCGACCATGCAGTTCCGCGTACTCTTTCATGCGGTGGCCGATCATAGGAGAAGCCATGGCTTTCAACACATCCGGATGGACTTCAACCGGCCCGGGAATAAACAATTTTTTGTGCATGGCAGGCAACTCCGCTTTTTAGTGGACACAATTTCTCATGTGAAAGGCGACAGGCTATCAAATGAAATAGACAAAGTCAATACGGGTAAAAAAGCAAAAAAACAGGGCGACAGAGATGACTGTCGCCCTGGCGGTCAATAAAAGGGAAATGCGGTCAGTGGGTCGATTCTTCCTCTTTCAGGAAGGCAGGCATTACCTTGTTTATGAAGAAAAAGAGCACAAACGGGGTTGCCGCAACAGTCATTGCACCGAACAGCCCCTCCTTGAATGTTTCAAGGTCGTGCGGAATGATCGGCAGTGTGTAATCCATGAAACCGGAAAAGCTGAGCGAAAACGCCTGGCCGCCTATGACGACGTTATAACGCATCATGAATACGCCGAACAGTACCAGTACTGTCGCGATGGTTGTCCGTCGCACCGTACGGCCGGGCAGCACCATGATCAGGAACGGCAGTATATTGCCAAGTCCGTACTGCATGATGAAAATTTTGGTGAAGTCGCGCTCCATAATGACTTCACGCAGGATGTCCCAGGATTTGACCTGAGTGTAGCCGCGAAAGATCAGGTCCAGAATTTCCAGGGTCAAGGCGGCAATCATGAAGTACATCAGATAATTTGATGAAATCATAACCTCTTCATGCTTGGCCCCTTCGAGCTCTTCGATAGTCGGTGCGGTAGGATCGTTGGCCCAGCGGGCTATCTTCCGTTTAGCCATAAACTTCCGTATTTCCTGAACGATTACATAGCAGAGAATACACAAGGCAACTCCGGAAACGACAGCCGAACAGATGAATATAACCGGCATCAGTGGAGTCATCCAGAGAGCGTTGGCCTTGACCGAACCAAAGATGAAACCGGCGTAACCGTGCAGAAAACAGGCAACCGGGATACCGATGCCGGCCATAGTCTTGCAGGCCTTGTGGTCTTTTTTTACCGCTTCGTCGCTGATATCCCAGGCACCAAGGGTCAGCGCCGTAAACATCAGCATGCGGAAACTATCGATGGCGCTACGGTTGTTCTGAGCCTTCAACGCCACTGCCGTCTGCACAAAATATTTACGGTATACCAGCCATAATTCAGTCGCGACTATACACGCGTAGGTACTGAATACGAAGCCGAAAGCGGCAATTGCAGAGGTGAAATGCGGCGTCATCATGACGTGTATACCACGAAACGGCTGCTGCAGATGCAGCATCAACGGCATCATGGCCACCGGTAGCAGGGCGAACGAAAATACCAGAGAAAACCGGGCAATCTCTTTCAGTTTTTCAATGCCAAAAACATGGTAGAGCGAGGAGAGTACGAACGCCCCGGCGACAAGCCCGGTCATGTATGGGTACATGACTATCTGGATTGACCAGTAAATGTACTCATTCGGTAGGGTAAACAGTTCCTTGACCGTCCATGCTTCTCCGTGAACGATCATAGCTGCATGCTGTGCTATTTCTCCGACCATGACTAGCGCACCTCCTGGGCAAGCCCGATGTAAAAGGCCTGTGGCTTTGTTCCAAACTCATCTTTAAGTACTCCGACACGTTCATTCATGATGAGTTGGGTGATCGGATCGTTTTTATCGTGAATATTACCCATCCTGCGGGCTTTGAAGGGGCAGGCGTTGACACAGGCGGAATCAAGGCCCTTGCTGAGGCGGTGATAGCAGAAGGTGCACTTGTCGGCGACTTTGGCTATGGGGTGGAAAAAACGGGCTCCGTACGGACAGGCCATGATGCAGTAACCGCAGCCGATGCACCAGGTACGATCGACCAGAACAACACCATCATCCGTTTTATAGGTGGCGCCGACAGGACAGACCTGCGTACAGGCAGGTGATGAACAGTGATTGCACAGCTTGGGGACAAAGAACGCTTTACCGACATTCGCCTTGTCGATCTCCTGATATTCTCCCCGGCCAAGATCTATGCGGGATTCGGTGAAACCGTCCTGCGCGGCTTTGGGGCTGTCGACATAGCGTTTGTCATCTTTCGTATACACATACCGTTCAACCCAGGTCCGCGACACGTTTGCCTCAAAGGGGACATCATTCTCGGTCTTGCACGCCTTTACGCAAAAACCGCAGCCAACACACTTGTTGGTGTCAACCAGAAACGCCCATTGAATATCAGGATTCTCTGCGAATACTTTTTTCGGGTCGATCATCGTCAGGGCCGAAAGCGGCACAGAAGCACCGACAATTACCAGAATAGATTTTTGTAGAAATTCTCGCCTCTCCATTATTTCATTCCCTCCAGACTGGGATTATGCGGATTGTGGCATTTTACGCACTCAATACCGGTGTTATGAGTTTTTGGGTCGATGCCGGGAATACGATGCCGCTCACTGGTTGCATACGGGAGATTGGTGTGGCAACGGAGGCAAAGACCACGGCTGCGGTCGATGGTCAGCTTCTCCGGATTGTCAGGATGCTGCATCGCCGGCCCGTGACAATCTTCACAGGGGATTATGCCGTGCAACTTCTCCGTGCGCACTTTAACAATCTCTCCATGGCATTCGCTGCAGTATTCATGCATCCTCTCACGGCCGGAAACAGAATATTTAGCCGGTTGATTTTTCCATTCCGCTTCATTCGAAAAGCGGTGGTAGGAGTACATGAAGCCCCTTTTACCCGAACCAAAATCGTTCGGAACATAGAAGAAGCGAAATACAACGATCGCTACGACGAATGCAATGACCACATACAGTGGTCGCCAGACATGACTTTTCACTCTCTCTCCCTCTTGCCACAGTAAAATGGCGGCTGAAATTACGTTTATCAGGTCACTGAAAAAACCCGACATGAGATAGAACAGGTTTTACCTTTTTGTCAACAACTAATTTTGAATAACTGCCTCGGGTTGCGATTTGATCGTGTCCGGCTGCTGGACCAGAAACAGCTGGTCGCCAATGTAAGAACCGACGCCATCATCGGCGACATGGAAATCACCGTTCATGATCGGAATGGCAACCCGCAGCAGCATGGTGAATACGAGCAGTCCGGTTGCCCAGATGCCCATAGAGAGAAGCAGTTCGATGCCTGTCGGGGCGTATTCGTAAATCTCGTGCAGGACATCAGGGATGAAGCCGGGAATTACCAGTCCCATCCCCTTTTCAATATACACGCCGATGAACACAAGAATGCATCCCATTACCAGGGTCACATTATTTCTGCGTGTTGCAGGATTGAGGAAGAGGACAAAAGCGGTAATGTTAAAGATCATTGCCGTCCAGATCCAGGGGACCAGTGCTGAATGGCCATGAAGACCCTGAAAAAGATACTGTACGGGAGCCAGGTGAACCGACCCGGTATAATATTCCTTGAACAGCTCCGCACCAAGCAGGAGCAGGTTGATGAATATGGCATAGGCGATTATTTCGGCAACCTTCTGAATCGCCTCGTCCTCAATTTTGAATTTTGTGTATTTGCGCACCAGAAAAAAGATGAGAATCATAAAGGCCGGTCCGGAACAGAATGCCGAGGCAAGAAAGCGCGGCACAAGTATTGAGGAGTTCCAGAAAGGTCTGGCACCAAGACCGTTGTAAAGAAACGCCGTCACGGTGTGAATCGATATTGCTGAAGGAATTGAAAGCAACAGCAGGGGAGTAGTTATATTTTTGTTAGGCTCGCGCTTGTAGTATTTGTTGTAAAGAATAAACACCGCAACCGTGAGGTTTATCATCAGGTAGGTGTTAAGCACGACGACGTCCCATGCCAGGAGCGACTGGGGAAAATTGAGCAGACCGATTTTGGGAATCAGGTGCCAGAAGCGCTCGGGGTGACCGATATCCACCGTAACAAACATCAGGCACATGACAATAGCCGACACTGCCAGCAACTCTCCGAGGACCGCGATCTCCTTGATCGGTTTCCAGTGGTAGACATAGGCAGGAATCACCAGCAGGACTGCCGCAGCCGCAACTCCGACCAGAAACGTGAAGTTGGAGATGTAAAATCCCCATGAGACCTGATCTCTCATATTGGTGACAATAAGACCTTCACTCAGCTGTTGAGCGTATGCAAAAGCACCGATGGTTATCAAACTGAGCAGGAAAAGAACCCAGCAGTAGTAGGCCTTGCTCCCCTTGGAAATCAGAACCAGTGTCCCCATATAAAAATGCCAGATGTTTTTCATGGATGCTCCCTGACGCGAATTAGGTTGCGTAAAAGTAGTAAAACTTGGGTTGCGTGTTCAGGTCTTCCTTGAAGATGAATACTCGTTTATTTTCGATCAGGTAGCGCATTTCACTTTCGGGATCAAGCAGATTACCGAATTTGCGGGCTCCGACAGGGCAGATTTCTGCGCACGCAGGATAACGGCCCGGTTGTTCGCGGGTTCGCTGAATACAGAAGGTACATTTCTCCACAACCCCTTTCGGGCGGGGACGATTGCCGAGATAATGCGTATTGGGATTAATTTCATTGGCGGGGACCGACGGTTTGGCCCAGTTGAAGTGCCGGGCACCATACGGGCAGGCTGCCATGCAGTAACGGCAGCCGATACACCAGTTATAATCGACAACGACAATCCCGTCATTTTCCTTCCAGGTGGCCTGCACCGGACAGACCTTGGTGCAGGGAGGCTTCTCGCACTGCTGGCACTGAACAGGCATGTAGAAATGCCCCTTTTCCGGAACCTTTTCAGGGTTGTAATAGTGCTCGGCATGTGACAGGTCAATGCCCTTTTCCTTGTCCAATTGCATAACCCGGATCCAGTGGATTTGCGGAGTGCGTGACTGGTTATTCTCCTTAACGCAGGCGTACACACAGCGACGACAGCCGATGCAGCGTGACAGGTCAAGGCCGTACCCATAGCGGACCCCTTCAATCGGCGGGGTCGTCTTGACGGTGACCTGCTTGGCGTACTGTTTACTGTAATCCTTTTCCAGGCGGGCTATAACCCCTTTAAGCTCCTCTTTCGAGAGTTCACGAAAATGCTTCTGAAAAAATTCCTCCCAGACGGACGCCGATGCCTCTCTGCCAGGCATGGCGATAAGACCGATCCCGGCAGCCAGACCTTTCAACATTTTGCGGCGGGACTTATGCAGGACGTGACTATCACATTTTTTAATGTCTGACATGAATCGTGCTCCCTGAGGTAATAAAATTTTTTCTGATTCAGTGACCGGTTTTTCCCGGCCTGTCCGGTGGCGGAAGAGGTTTCAGCGCCTTAAACTTCGGATCGTGCGGGTTGTGGCAGTGAACACAGAGCAGATACTGTTTGTCGCCATTCCAGTCGCCGGTTCGCCTGCCGTGAACACCCACTTTCCAGTCGCGGAATTTATCGCCATGACATTGGCCGCACAGCCTGAACGACTCGGTAAAATCAACCAGTTCGCCTGAGACCAGCCGTAATTTGTCCCGATTGACCAGGTTGTGGCAGTCCGTACACCAGCGTTGGCTTTCAGCATGATGAAGCACTATTTCGGTATGATATTCGGTAAGGGCCCGGGGCTGCGGATTAGGCTTCATAAACTTGTGGCACTGACTGCAGGGGAAAGCCCCCTCAGTAAAAGGGGGGCGAGGCACGGCAAAGATTTTTTCCTTCGGCCGGTTCTTTATATCGTAAACAGGCTGCACCTGCTGTTCGGCAGCAGATTTATCTGTGACAATCAATTGCCCGGAGCGGTCGAATTCTTTTACCTTGGCGGCAGACACGAGTCCCGCCGACAGAAACAAAACTGACAACATGCCGAGTAAAACAAACGTGGGACGAGCAATACACAAAATTTTCATCTCAACCTCAATGTCGTTTTAGTATGTTGGAAGCTACCCTGTGTAACAAGGCCAGAGTTTGAATTATTCCGATTAAACTTTCTTTTGCAGTGTAGTGATATGAAAGTCCAGGGAATTTGTCAACACAAAAACGGTTTTACAATACGTGGTTTTGTCAGTTGGTTTATGTATATGGATCGATTGTTTACTATTGCAAACAACCTTGCTTACAGTGTATGAATAGCAGCACTGTGAACTATCAATGTATTCAGGTATTAACGGAGGCTTTTGTATGAACCGATTTACGGCGGGTATGGTAGCGGTAATCACTGTTTTGGGTGTGAATTCTGTTCAGGCGATCCAGCCGGGAAAAACGGTCACGTGGGACACACCCATGGGCAAAGTTACCTTCGACGGCAAAAACCATGCTGACGCAAAGGTTGGGTGCCTTGATTGTCATTCTAAAATCTTTAAAATGAAGAAAGGTTCTAACACGTTTACAATGGCCGATATAAATGCGGGCAAATTCTGCGGTAAATGCCACAACGGCAAGCGGGCATTTGCGTCAAATGATCCGGACAATTGTGCAATATGTCACAGCAAGAAGAAGTAATGACTATCCGTTCCACTTAGGTTTAGTACCCTCCGGGTCATCAAATAAAAAAGGAGTAAAATACATGCGAATACTTGCCATTCTGTTGGGAACACTGTTTTTGGGGGTACTGTTGTCAGATGTTGTTATCGCTGAGGAAAGAGCAACAAAAGAGGAATGCATCGCCATGACCAAAGCCGCTTCAAAGATGCTTGAAGCTGACAAAGCGGCAGGCATTAAGGAAATCAACAACCCGAAAGGAAAATTTGTCTGGAAAGACTCATACGTCTTTCTTATGGACAAAAGCGGCAAGATGCTGGCTCACCCATTCATTCCCGAGCTAATGAAAAAAGATACCCTGCTTAACGAGGCCGATAAAAATCAAGTGAAACCTAAAAAAATATTCGCGGAGTTTGTTGATGTGGCATTTAATAACGGCGAAGGGTGGGTTGATTACAAATGGCCGAAGCCGAATAAGAAGGTACCGTCAGATAAATTCACCTTCATACATCGGGTCGGCTGGACGGATATGCTCGTAGGTGCTGGTACGTACTCCAAATAGATTTATCTGCATTTCCTGCTTGACAAGTTTTGAAATAGTATTAAGATAAATCTTATCCTGTTAGGAATTAAATATTTCGTGAAAGGAGACCCTGCCAATGTGGACTGCAAGATTTAAGATTCGCCCGGTTTCTCACTGCAAAGAGGGTTGCCCTAGTTAGCCCGCCACCGGACGGTTGCGGGCGTTCAGCAAAAAGGTCCCGCTGTCATCAGACAGGGGGACCTTTTTTTATGTGCGTCGGCGTTTATCTGTTATGATGCCGGTCGCATATAATTCACCGTTACGACGTTACCGAAAGAGAGCCGCATGAAAAAATACCTCATTATTCTGGCCATTGTCCTTGCCATTAGCAGCATGCTCGGTTTTTTATACTACACTAAAAAGCCTGAAATCAGCTACAAGACTGCAAAAATAGAGCGCGGCACGATTATCTCGAATGTCGCCGCCACCGGCAATCTTTCGGCGGTTACGACTGTCCAGGTCGGTACCCAGGTGTCAGGCACGATTCAGAAACTCTCCGTTGATTTCAACTCACGGGTCAAAAAAGGGCAGGCGATCGCCGAGATCGACCCGTCGCTGTTCAATGCTTCTGTGCAACAGTCGCAGGGAAATTATTTCAGCGCCGAAGCCAATCTTCAGAAAGCAAAAATAGCTCTGATCGATGCGGAGCGGACCTTCAAGCGGAACAAACAGATGCTCGCAGACGGTATAATTTCGCAGGGAGATTATGACGCCGCAGAGACCACGCTGAACTCCTCTAAAGCATCAGTTACGGGTGCAGAAGGGGCCCTTGCCCAGGCGCGCGGTTCCCTTATGCAGGCGCAAACCAACCTCCGTTATTCTGTCATCCGTTCACCGGTGGACGGCGTGGTCATATCGCGCGCTGTTGACGTCGGCCAGACTGTTGCCGCTTCATTTTCGACACCAACGCTGTTCACCATTGCTCAGGATCTGACCAAAATGCAGATCGAGGTTAGTGTTGATGAGGCTGACATCAGCCGTATTCAGCTCCATCAGAAAGCCAGCTTTACCGTAGATTCCTATCCTGAGCAGACTTTCCGCGGCACTGTCATCCAGATTCGGACGGCTCCGGTCATTACCCAGAATGTCGTTACTTATGTAGTTGTGGTCAGCGTCGATAACAGCGACATGAAGCTGAAACCGGGCATGACCGCCAACGTATCCGTTGAAGTTGCGAAAAAGGATGATGTTCTCAAACTGCCGCCGGCAGCACTGCGCTTCAAGCCGAAAGCAAAGGGTGATGAACCGAAGGAGAAGGTTGGCGGGGAACATGCCGGAGCTTCCGGCCAGCGCTCAACTGGCGGCATGCCTGGCGGGGGCGGCAAGGGTGGCCCCGGCAAAGCCAGGGAGCGAAGTCTGCAGGTATATCTGCTTACGAATGGTAAGCCGGCTGCAACGCCGGTAAAAACCGGCTTAGCCAACAACAGCAGTATCGAATTGGTCGAGAGCAGTCTCAAAGAAGGCGATGAGGTTATTGTCGAGCAGGTCGGCGGAGATGCGAAGAAAAAGGCCGGAGCGGGCGCTTCACCGATGGGGCCGCGTTTCTAGATGAGCAGCGTCATTTCCTTAACAGATATCCGCCGGATCTTCATCATGGGTGACCAGCAGTTCGAAGCACTTAAAGGGATTTCCTTCGACATCGCTCCCGGCGAGTTTGTCGCTATCATGGGGGCGTCCGGCAGCGGTAAATCAACCGGTATGAATATTCTCGGTTGTCTGGATCGTCAGACCTCCGGCCGCTATCTTCTCGATGGCGTTGATGTCGGGGGAATGACAACCGACCAATTGGCCGATATCCGTAATAAAAAGCTCGGCTTTGTTTTTCAGGGTTTCAACCTGTTGGCCCGCACTCCGGCGATTGAGAATGTCGAACTGCCACTGGTGTACGCCGGCCTCCACTCGAAAGAGCGCCGGCAGAAGGCACTGATTGCCATGGAGCAGGTCGGGCTTTCCGGCAAGGAGAATAATCACCCGAGCCAGCTATCGGGCGGCCAGCAGCAGCGTGTCGCCATCGCCCGTGCCCTGGTTAACAATCCCGCCGTTATTCTGGCCGATGAACCGACCGGCAACCTTGACAGCAGCACGACCGAGGAGATTATGGGGCTCTTTACCACCCTCAACCGGCAAGGAATAACCATTATCATGGTTACCCATGAACATGATGTCGCGGCGTACGCCGGGCGGCAGATAACCTTCAAGGATGGCCGCATTATTTCTGATCTTCAGACCAGTCAGACGAGTCAGACTCGTCTGAAGGCATAACTGCATGGACTTTCTCCAAACGCTTAAAATCGCCATCCGGGCACTGCGCACCAACAAGATGCGCTCTTTTTTGACCATGCTCGGCATCATTATCGGCATTGCCGCCGTTATCGCCATGATGGCGGTCGGCACCGGGGCCAGTTATGTCATCTCCCAGCAGATCGCCAGTATCGGCAGCAATATTATTCTGGTCCTGCCCGGCTCAACAACCAGTGGCGGTTTGCGTACCGGCAGCGGCGGAGCCCAGACTCTGACAAGTGATGATGCCAGGGCCATCATGGCCGAGTGCCCCTCTGTGGCGTACTCGGCCGGTACCGTGAGAACATCGGGGCAGATAGTAAGTGGAAACATGAACTGGTCGTCCGTTGTTATGGGGGGGACGCCGGAGCTGTTTGAGATCCGTGAGTGGCCGGTAATCAGCGGTCGCGCGATCACTCAGGAGGATGAAGCCGGTGCGGTCAAAGTTTGTCTGCTCGGCCAGACTGTTGCTGAAAACCTGTTCGGCTCTGCCGATCCGGTCGGAAATATCATCAGGATCAAAAAAATACCTTTCACCGTTATCGGCATCCTTGACCGCAAAGGACAATCCCCTCAGGGGCAGGATCAGGATGATGCCGTGTTTGTGCCGCTGCGCACCGCCCAGCGCAATCTGGTCCGCTCGCAGCGGCCAGAAATTGTTACTTCAATCATCGTCAAAGCAAAGAGTGAGGAATTGATCAATACGGCTGAAAGTGAGATTCAGGCGCTCCTCAACCAGCGTCACCGGATCAGTAACAGCAAGGAGCCTGATTTTTCAACGCGTAACCTCTCTGAGATTCTGGCAGTCGCGGAAAAATCATCAAAGGCCATGTCGCTGCTGCTCGGAGCGGTCGCGTCAATCTCGCTGATCGTAGGGGGGATCGGTATTATGAATATCATGCTGGTTTCCGTTACGGAGCGCACTCGCGAAATAGGTATCAGGATGGCAATCGGCGCCAAAAAGAGCGATATCCTCCTGCAGTTCATGACCGAAGCGGTGCTGCTTACCATGCTGGGGGGCTTGATCGGCATTGCGCTCGGTGCAGGTGGAGCCACCATCGTATCGCGCATGCTCGACTGGCCAACAATGATTTCTTTTCAATCCATCGCTATTGCCTTTGTCTTTTCCGGTGCGGTCGGTATCTTTTTCGGTTTTTATCCGGCCAAAAAGGCGGCCGGACTTAATCCGATTGACGCGTTGAGGTATGAATAATATGACTGCCTGCCCGATGTGCTCCCGCTGGGAAACGAATTTCGATCTGCAGATCATCGAACTGCAGCACTCCTACGTGACCCTGAACCGTGACCAGTATTTTCCCGGCTATACGCTGCTGTTTACCAAGGATCATGTCACGGAACTGTTCCATCTTGAGCGCAGCGAGCGCTCATCTCTCATGGAAGAGGTTTCGATCGTGGCAAAAGCGCTGCACGGCATATACAAACCGTCAAAAATCAACTATGAACTTCTCGGCAACATGGTGCCGCATATCCACTGGCACATCGTGCCACGCTTTTCATCAGAACCGCTCTGGCCGCGACCGATCTGGGCGGAGCAGCATGAAGAGCGCCTCCTTTTGCCGCACGAACAGCAGCAACACATTGAAACTATCCGGAGAGCCCTGTCATGATCCGTCCCCACCTTGAAACACTGAGCAACGGTCTGCGGGTAGTCTGTGTCGAAATGCCGCATCTGCATTCAGCCGAACTGGCTATATACCTCAAGGTTGGCGGTCGCAATGATCCGCCCGGTCGGGAAGGTCTTTCGCATTTTCTGGAGCATATCCTGTTTCGCGGCACGGCTCAATTCCCGTCGTCACTGGCAATCGAATCGGCCTTTGAAGTTATCGGCGGCGCGCCAAACGCCGCGACAGATGCCGAATCGACCTATTATTATTCACGGGTACATCCGGACAGTGTCAAACGCGGTATGGAAATACTCGCGTCAATGCTGATGAAACCGCTGTTGACCGGTATCGATATTGAAAAGCGGATTATCGCCGAGGAAGCGCGGGAGGATCTTAACGAACAGGGAGAAGAGGTCAATCCTGACACCATCGTCAGTCGCTTGCTCTGGCCCCGGCACCCGCTCGGAATGCCGACCATCGGCACACTCGACAGTATCGCTTCAATCGAACGACCTGACCTTGAAAAGCACCTGAAAACGTATTATGTCCCTTCAAATGCGGTTCTGGTTGTTTCCGGCCCGGTACATTACCATGCGGTTCTTGACTCGGCGCGCGAATTTTTCGGAGAGTGGCCTGACACGCCAGTTGCGCCGGTGCCGCTCGTAACCCTCCGCCAGTATTCACCTCAAATTCGTTGTGTGCAGGACTCCGACAGCCAGATGAATCTGCAGCTGGCATTTCTCGGTTTTGCCCGGGATGACCGGCGCTTCATGGCGCTCCGCTTTTTACGGAGAATTCTTGCCGGTGGGGGCAGTTCACGGCTCCACTTACGCTTGCGAGAGGAGTTGGGTATTATTTATTCCGTGGATGGCGCAATCGGAGCGTACGATGAAACCGGCTGCCTCGCCTTTGATCTTTCGACGGCTCCGGACACCTTGATTCATGCCGTTGAAGCGACCTTTGAGGAACTGATACGCATCACGACAACAGCGGTTCCGGATGACGAACTGGAGCGTATTCGCAATTCCTATATTTTCGATCTTGAATTCAGCCTTGATTCTGCGTACGAAATGGGCGGGCGCTATGGCTGGGGCGAACTTATGGCTGTTGTAAGAAGTATTGAAGAGGATCAGACTGAAGCGCGCCGGATTACCACTGCCGAACTTCAGGAAACCGCCCGGATACTTTTCGCCCCGGAAAATCTGCGGTTGGTGGCGGTAGGTCCATGGAAGCGGGGTATGAAGAAAAAATTACGGGAGCTGGTAGCAACGTATCAGCTGCAATTTGTAAAGGCGGCTGTATCAGTAGTCGGCATCTAAAAGAGTCATCTTTATGCGGCCGATAATAGCAAGGATTGGCGCCATGTCCTCCGGAAGATGCCCCTCCAGAAGCTTGAGGTGTGTGGGGTCCGCCGGGAATTGATTGTAGGTGGGGTCAACCGCAACCCAGCGATCGCCGACAAAACTTTCTGCCCAGCTGTGATAGAGAAAACCCTTCCCTTCCACATGCACTAATCCGGAAATAAACCGGGTTGCAATACCTGCGGCACGCGCCACTGCCGTGTAGAGCCGGGCATGCGTCTGGCAGTTACCGTTCCTCGACTTGAAGCTTTCAACAGCACTGCCGCCGTCATCAATGGTGTCATGCAGCCAGGAGGCCGTCCAGGAAGCGAGCGAAGTGACGAGTTCCTCCGTGTTTTTGACTCCCGCCGACAGCAATGCCGCCTGTGCGCGTATCTCCGGTGCATCTGACTCTATTTTATCCGCCGGCTTTAAATGTTCAGCTGTCGGTTTATCAGCTTTCAAGGCGGATGTCTTGAGAGCCAATGAACCGGTCTTGAAGATTACCCGTCCCTGACCCGCAATTTCGACCTGTTGTCCACCACCTTGCAGAACGGACAGAGCTTCATTCCAGCCCGTGATTTCAACCGCCAGGCCGGTTACCTTCTTTGGTTCCTTAATGGGCGGTTGAATGCGTACCATGCTGAAGTCATAAATCAAGTCCTTCCTGGCAAGCGCCCTATCGCTGACAACTGAGCCCAGCGTCGCGGGGCGCTCTGCTTTTGTTGTCACCAGTCCTTCACGAACCGATTCCTCGAGCGTATTGCCCCGACTGTCAACCCAGATATCGTTCGTTACGTACGGATACAGGTTGTTGCGCAGTTTCAGGGCGGGCAGACCATCACTCGTCGTATCCTCACCCATTACCGTAATCAGAACTTCCTTGACCCTGAGTTCTTCCGGGTCAAACGCCTGGATGGTATATGACGTTCCTGCTGAGACCATTCGCATAAGGGGATACAGATTTAGCGCGGGAGGAGGATACACATCGCCTGTTATGGCAAGCACTTTTTCGCTTGTTTTGCCATGAGATTCACTCTTGAGATGTATGGAGTTACCGCTGACCATGCCGGTAACATGAGTTATGGAGTCATTGACCGTCTGTTCAACTTCAAATGAGCGGAGCGCCAGACTTTTTGTTACGAGGTAGGTCTCCCGCATGGAGGCCTTTTTGGGAGCATTCATGACGTTGATCTGGACAGTGCCATTCCCCTCAATCCGGTAGCCATCGCCCGCCGCCTCAATCCGTTGCCGGTAGAACCCGACCCGTTCACTGTTCACAAAAACCCCGAACCAGCGTTCAGAGAGTGGTGGCGCATCAATTTTGGCACATGGAGCCGCAAGAGCGGCCAGAGTGCTGCAGAGCACGAGAATGCCTGCAACCATACATCGGTAACCTGTCTCCATCAACTATCCTTTGCGGGGCAACAATCGAGTGCCACCTGCCTTAAGACTGAGGACGGGTGGCACGGTGGCACAAGAGACGGCATCTTCGATGCCGCAACGATTTTTTCTATGAACCGGGCTTCAGAAGTGCATATATTTCGGGCCATCAGGGTCAAAAAGCTCGACCCGGTTTCTGCCATTGGCCTTTGCCCGATACAGGGCACTATCGGCCTGTGTGATGAAACCATCAACCGTGGCTGACTGTCCCCTGGAAAAACGGGCAACGCCCAAACTTGCGGTAAGACAGAGCGGCGAAAGCGGTCCATCAAACGAAGTATCCTGTACTGCCAGGCGGATGCGTTCTGCAACTAAAGCAGATTGCTCCAGTGTTGAATCCGGCAGAATGGCAATAAACTCTTCGCCACCGTAACGGGCTGCATAGTCGTAGCTGCGCAACTCTTTCTTCATTTGCAATGCCACCCGCTGCAGAACGACATCACCCTGAAGATGGCCAAACCTGTCATTAACGTGTTTGAAATGATCGATATCAAGTATGATGAGCGATAGCTCGCCGCACTTGCGCACGCTCCGCTGTACTTCTTTCTCGAGCGCGTCCATCATATAGCGGCGATTGAAGAGCCCCGTCAGGTAATCGGTGTTGGAGAGCTCCAGCAGCAAATCGTTAGAATGCTTCAGATCATCCTGCAGCTTTTTCATTTTGAGATGAATCTTAACCCGGGCAACCAACTCTTCCTGGTCAAACGGCTTGGTAATATAATCGCTCGCGCCCTGTTCAAGGCACTTGAGCTTGCGCTCCCGGTCGTCCACACTGGTCAGGATGAGAACGGGAATACTGAGAAGTTCCGGCCGTGCTTTAAGCATACACAGGAACTTAAAACCATCAATACACGGCATCTCCAGATCACACAGAATTATATCCACCGGTGAAGACAGTAATTTCTTAAATCCTTCAAGCCCGTCTTCTGCTTCGTAATAGAAGGTAAAGAGGTTTAATGGTTCAAGGGTTCGGATGACCTGTTCCCGAATTGTTACGGAGTCATCTATGATAAGAATTCGTGCGGACATGATTTGCGATTGTAAACAAACTCAGAGAAAAATTCCATTAATTAAATAGCAACAGCTAATAAAATCCAAAAAAAATCAGAGTAACGGTTCGTGAGCCAGGCGCTTCATTTCGGCAATTGTCGCCGCATAATCTGTCGCCCCAAAAACAGCGCTCCCAGCGACAAAAACATCTGCCCCCGCGTGGGAGATGCGGGCGATATTTGCCGGTTTGACCCCGCCGTCAATTTCAAGCTCTGCTTCAGAGCCGCGTAAATCAAGCATTGCCCGTAACGAATGAATTTTCGGCAGGCAGGCATCGATGAAGCTCTGCCCTCCAAAGCCTGGATTGACGGTCATCAGCAGCACCAGGTCCAGATCATCGATGACGTAATCAAGTACATTCAGTGGCGTCGCAGGGTTAAGTGACACGCCGGCTTTTTTCCCGAAAGATTTGATCAACTGTATGCTGCGGTGCAGATGATGTGTCGCTTCGGCATGTATGACGATGATATCGGAGCCGGCCGCAGCAAAATCGGGAATGTAGAGGTCAGGATTCTCGATCATCAGGTGAACATCCAGCGTGAGAGACGTCACCCTGCGGGCCGCCTCGACAATCAACGGGCCGATTGTAATGTTGGGCACGAAGTGACCATCCATGACGTCGATATGGACGTAATCGGCTCCGGCCGCCTCAACGGCACGGATTTCATCGCCAAGGCGGGAAAAGTCGGCGGACAGGATGGATGGCGCAATTTTTTTCATAGTAAGCTCCAAATTTTTTGTAGATTTTAGACTCTTTTTATTCGTGCCGCGAAGAAACCGTCCATACCGTGACGGTGCGGCCAGGCCCTGAACATGCCGTAAAACGCAATCAGGTCACGCCACCCGGGGAAAAGGTCGTTGAGGTTTTCTAGCACAAACCCGGGATGGTGCAAAAGAAAATCCTCCACCACAAGTTCATTTTCAGCTTCCGAGGTCGAACAGGTTGAATAGAGCAGCGTCCCCCCCGGCTTCAATCTGGTGGCAGCATTCTTTAAAAGGGTTTTCTGGACGGCGGCCAGACGGGTAATGTCACCGGAAAAGAGCCGCCACTTGGCCTCCGGATTACGGCGTATGACGCCAAGTCCCGAGCATGGCGCATCGAGCAGGATGCGGTCAAAATCACCGTCCGGAAAGGTATCCGGCTGATGCAGGTCTGCAACAGCCGTTGCAACGCTGTTCATGCCGAGCCGACGGAGATTGTCCTGAACCGTTGTCAATTTCGACCGGGATATATCGGTTGCAATCAGTTCACCACGGTCATCCATCAGTTCGGCAATGTGACAGGTCTTGCCGCCCGGGGCGCAGCAGGCATCCCAGACCCGTTCTCCCGGTCCGGCCCCCAGCAGCAGCCCGGCCAGTTGCGACGCCTCATCCTGTACGGCGAACAGACCTGCTGTAAAGCCGGGGAGCGTATTGATAATATGGCGCCCGGCAAGAGTTATGCCCTCAGGTGAATAGCGACAGGGTGTCGCATCAATACCCTGCACGGTAAGCTCCCGCAGCACTTCGTCCCGGCTGGAGCGGAGCGTGTTGACGCGCAGAGTCAGCGGCGGCGGCTGAGAAGAAGCCGCTGCCAGTTGTTCGGCTTCGGCAACACCAAGCTGGTCAAGCCATTGCTCAACCAGCCATTCCGGCTGGGAATGCCGGGCTGCTATCGCAGCCGCCGGATGGCAACTCATATCAGGAAAAATGATTGCATCACAGCGGCGCAGATAGTTTCTCAGCACGGCATTGATAAGCCCGCTCGTGCCTGGCGTTATCAGCTTTGCCAGATTGACCGATTCGTTCACGGCGGCCGATTCAGGAATGCGGTCAAGGCAGGTCAGCTGATACAGCCCGATGCGCAGGATGACGAGCGCCCGCGGGTCGAGCTCAATCATCGGTTTTTCAAGCAGCTGCTGCAGGATATGATCGAGTGTTCCCTGGCGCCGCAGCACGCCAAACACCAGTTCGGCGTACAGTCCCCGATCCGGTCCCGTTAATACGCCGCTGGAGAGTTCACTGTCGATCAGGCGGTCGGCAAAGCCACCTTCTTTCCTGATGCGTACAAGAGTTTCACAGGCAGCCTGCCGCGGATTTGCAGAGCTTGTGGCCGTTGCTGCTCGTTTGATAATCATATCGGGCATCCCGTTTTACATGAATTCATGCAGACTTCACATATTTTTTGATGGAATTGTCAAAACTGTCTGCGGGCATACTATGCGCCCAAGTGGAAAAGTGCAAGCGCAGTCGCTTCTTTCCCGCTATTTCAGTGGGAAATACGGCTATTTATCTTGCATCCCGCTGGTTGATTTGCTATATTTCCAGACCTTCTCTATCTCGCATAAGAACTGAATTTTATTAATGAATCTTCTCGCAGTTGAAAAGCCTGCCCGCTATATGGGCGGCGAAATGGGCTCCATCCGCAAGGGTAATGCCGATGTACGCTTTGCCCTTGCGTTTCCCGATGTCTATGAAGTTGGAATGAGCCATCTCGGCCTGCGGATTCTCTATCACATCCTGAACAAAACTGATGGGATTGCCGCAGAGCGCGTTTTTGCTCCCTGGCCGGATATGGAAGCAGTGTTGCTTGCTGCGAAAAGTCCTCTGGCAACGTTGGAAACGGGCACTCCCCTGGCTGCCTGTGACATTATAGGCGTTACCCTGCAGTACGAACTTTCTTACACGAATATTCTCTCCATGCTCCGTTTGAGCGGTATTCCGCTCCTTGCCAGCGATCGTAAGGATCCGTTTCCGCTGATCATTGCCGGCGGTCCGTGCGCCTATAATCCGGAACCGCTGGCACCTTTCTTTGACGCGGTACTGCTGGGTGATGGTGAAGAGGCTACTCTGGAAATAGCTCTTGCCGCACGGGAGTCAAAAAAAACCGGCGAGAGCAAGGCCCGCCTGCTGGAGCGGCTCTCTGCGATCGAAGGTGTCTATATTCCTTCGTTCTTTGAACCGAAGTATAATTCCGACGGAACCCTTGCAGAAATCACCCCGCTCAAGCCTGGCTACACCTCTGTCCGCCGCCGTTTTCTCGCCGATCTCAACTCGGCCCCGTACCCGGATTCTCCGGTGGTGCCGTTCATGAAGACGATTCATGATCGGGTCGCGGTGGAAATCGCACGAGGCTGCACCCGTGGCTGCCGTTTCTGCCAGGCCGGTTATGTCTACCGCCCACTGCGCGAACGCTCTCCGGAAACAATTCTGAATGTCATAGAAAAATCGCTCAAAGACACCGGCTATGATGAAATATCGCTGTTGTCGCTTTCCACCGGCGATTACTCCTGTGTTACCCCGCTGGTAACCGAACTGATGGCGCGCTATGCCGAAGATCGGGTGGCGGTATCGCTCCCCTCCTTGCGTGTCGGCAGTCTGTCGGACGAGCTGATCGACGCAATAAAAAAAGTACGTAAGACCGGCTTCACCCTGGCACCCGAGGCTGGCAGCGACCGGATGCGGCGGGTTATCAATAAAGGCATCAGCGAGGCTGATCTTATCTCCGGTGCTGCGGCGATCTACAACGCCGGATGGCGTCTGATCAAGCTCTATTTCATGATCGGATTACCGGGCGAAACGGCTGACGACGTAGCCCAGATTGCCACCCTGGCCCGACAGGTTAAAGATCAGGCGAAAAAGAGCGGCGGTTCCGGAGACGTGAATGTTGCTGTCAGCACCTTTGTACCGAAAGCTCATACACCGTTCCAGTGGGAAGCGCAGATTTCCTCGCAGGAAACGACTGATCTCCAGTATCAACTGCACTGCGATCTCAAGAAGCGCAAGCTGAAGTTCAAATGGCAGGATGCGCCGCTTTCGTTCATGGAAGGAGTTTTTGCCCGTGGCGACCGCCGCCTCGCACCGGTGCTGATCCGTGCCGTTGAGCTTGGCTGTCGCTTTGATGGCTGGCGTGAACATTTCTCCCTGCAACGGTGGCAGCAGGCGTTTGTTGATTGCGGCGTCGAACCGGAATGGTATCTCCGCCGTCGTGAACAGGATGAAATTCTGCCGTGGGATCATCTCGACTGCGGAGTAACGAAACAGTTTCTACTGGATGAACGTAAGAAAGCTCTTGCGGAAGCGGCCACGAAAGATTGTCGTGACGGCAGTTGCAGCGCCTGCGGAGTCTGCGATTTCACCGTCGTGACAAACCGGATCTCCCCGCCGGCTGATCTTCCGCAGCGCCCCGACAGCACGGCTGGTGAACCGACCGCGGCCCGGATGCGCCTCCGGTTTTCTAAAACCGGCGCCATGAGCTATTTGAGTCATCTTGAGCTGATAACCGTTTTCACCCGCGCAGTCAGCAGAGGTGACGTACCAATCCTCTTTTCGCTTGGCTTTCATCCGCACCCGCGCTTCTCGTTTGGCACGGCGACCTCCGTCGGGGTCGAATCACAGGCGGAGTACATGGATATGATGGTTGCTGCCGGTATCGCGCCACGGGAAGTGCAGGAGCGTCTCAATGCCGTGCTGCCGGAAGGGTTGCGGATTCTCGAAGCAGCAGAGGTTGACGCAAAATCACCATCGCTCTCGACCCTGATTGATGCCACCCGCTATCGGATAACTATTGCCGGTGCCGATCAGGGCGAGTTGCTGAAACAATGTGAGCAGTTTTTGGCACATGATGCCTTTGTCATTCAGCGGACAAAAAAGGGCCAGACGCAAACTGTTGACCTGAGAGGCGAAACGGTGTCACTCCGTGCTGCTCTGCTGACACTCGAGCTCGTAGCCCGGCGCGGCAAGCCGGTTGAGTTCGCCCGTGCCATTACCGGGAACGCTGCGCTTCAGGGTGACGACATCCAGGTCGAGAAGCTGGAAGTTGTCTTTACTCAATAATTACGCACATTTTTATAGTTCATATATTTCACATAAACGGAGAAAACCACCATGGGAGCTGAGTTAGTTATTAATGCCGCTTCCCACGAAACCCGCATTGCACTCATTGAGAACGGCACTATTGCTGAACTGTACATTGAGCGCAGTCGCGAAAAGGGAATTGTGGGGAATATTTACAAAGGGCGCGTTGTCCGCGTATTGCCGGGGATGCAGGCTGCCTTTGTTGATATAGGCCTCGAAAAGGCCGCTTTTCTCTATGTGGCTGACGTGTTCGATGCCATTGAAGAGTATGAGTCACTTCTGTATGCCGGAAGTAAAAAGGACGATGAACCGACCGAAGAGCAGGAGGGCAACGAACGGCCCGAATTCCGGCCGCTCCATCCTATCGAGGATCTCTTGCAGGAGGGGCAGGAGTTGCTGGTGCAGATATCCAAGGAACCGCTCGGCACCAAGGGAGCGCGGATAACCTCTCATATTTCCCTGCCTGGCCGTCATCTTGTCTATATGCCGACGGTCGATCATATCGGCATTTCACGACGGATAGAGGATGAGGAAGAGCGCGAACGACTGCGGGAAATTGTTGAACGCCTTAAAAAACCTGGCTCCGGATACATTGTCAGAACCGTTTCGGAAGGAAAGAGCGAAGAAGACCTGATTGCCGATATGCTCTACCTGACGACCGTGTGGGAAGATATCTCCAGGAGGCAAACAAAGGGTGCGGTGCCGTCATTACTGCATTCGGACCTGGATGTCGTGCAGAAAGTGGTGCGGGATATAGTAACGGAGCAGGTCGATAAAATTATTGTCGATTCTCAGGTGGATTACGACCGGATTGTTCATTTTATCTCAACCTTTGCATCAAAAATGAAATACTCGATTGAGCTCTATGATGAAGACGAGCCGATTTTTGATCATTACGGGCTGGAAGTCGAAATAAGCCGTGCGTTGGGGAGAAAGGTCTGGCTGAAGTCCGGCGGCTACATTATTATCGAGCAGACTGAAGCGTTGAGTGCCGTCGATGTGAATACCGGACGGTATGTCGGCAAACATAATCTGGAAGACACCATCTTGAAAACGAATCTGGAGGCGGTAAAAGAGATCGCCTATCAGCTTCGTTTACGCAATATTGGCGGCATCATCATTATTGACTTTATCGATATGGAAAAAGAGGTCAATCGGGAAAAAGTCTATGGTGCTCTCGAAGAAGCCCTGAGGGTGGACAAGTCAAAAACCAATATTCTGAAAATTTCCGAACTGGGTCTCGTGGAGATGACCAGAAAACGCGTTCGTGAGAATATCAGCCGGATGATGTGTGAACCGTGCAGTTACTGTGAAGGACGGGGTTACATTAAATCAAAAACAACCGTCTGCCATGAAATATTCCGCGAATTACGACGGGAAATGCTTGATATTCGTGGCACCAAAGCGACGGTAATCGTACATCCACACGTTGCTGACCTTCTCTATGATGAGGAGCGCCGGGGACTTGAGGAACTGGAAAAGAAATTCAAAAAAAGAATTACCGTGAGGGCAAAGCCTGGTTTCCATCAGGAACAGTTTGAAATTACGATAAACTGAAACTTCCAGAATCCCCCCTTCCGCCCCCCCCTTATCAGGGGGAAGTGGCTTGCCCCTCCCCTTGTAAGGGAAGGCCGGGAGGGCTTTGGTTGCTCTCAGACTTACGCGGCTTTACTGTTCAGCCCTTCCTGCTCATAGTGAGCAGAAAAATATTCCATCGCTTCACGCATGATATCCGAGATACTCTTGTGAGTTGTTTTCATCAGCGTGTCAAGGTGGTCGCGCTCTTCATCACTCACCCTCATTGAAATGACATTGTACCGTGGATTTTCTCTCATCCTTCCCATTGCTCGTGCTCCTCTCTGCATGTATATGACATGTTCCGATTTTGTTTGAACAGTTCTTTTCAAGAAAATAAGCTAATATCGTGCCAAATCATAAAAAATACTTTAAGGGTCATTATTTCAGTATGTTATAAAAAGGTCTGTTTTATTTTTAAACGCTTATTCTCAAAAACTGTGTCAAATATGACGCATAATGGCCAAAAGTATACGCCATTTTGAAACAGGTGACAGGGGAAATAAAGTCACATCGGGGAGAATTTACACATCATCGGGGTATGGCTTTTGGACGTCGCACAACTATTATGTCATGCTTTTCGAGAAGGCGATAAAACGTACGTCGCGGCACATTAGCCAAACGGGCCGCCTTCGCCACGTTGCCGCCGCTCTCGTCAAGATAGCGGGCAATAATATTTTTCTCGGTCCGCACAACCTGCAGCTCCCGCTCTGCCTTAAAAGATACGCGCCGCCGTTTGGTGTCGAATTCCTGACAGGAATCAAAGGTAGTGGTAAAAACTGTGGGGAGATTTTCCAGGCGGATTACGCCATCTTTTGCCAGAACAGCACACCGCTCGATGACGTTTTGCATCTCGCGGATATTTCCCGGCCATGCATAGAGCTGCATGGCTTTTACTGCTCGCTCTTCTATGCCGATGATCGTTTTGTTGAGCTTTTTTCTGGCTTTATCAAGAAAATGCTGCGCCAGTTCAGGCACCGATTCTGCACGTTTTCGCAACGGCGGCAGCTCGATACTGAAAACATTAAGTCGATAATAGAGGTCTTCCCGAAACCACCCTTCCCGCACCCCCGTTTCCAGGTCTTTGTTGGTGGCCGCTATCAAGCGGACATCGACCTTGGTCACGGTGACGCCGCCTACCGGGCGAACCTCACCGAGATCCAGTACCCGCAGAAGTTCCGCCTGAAGCTTTGGCGTAATATCGCCAATTTCATCGAGAAAAATAGTCCCGCCGTTGGCCGCCTCAAACAGCCCTTTATTATCGGCAACAGCTCCGGTAAACGAACCTTTCTTGTGACCGAATAATTCACTTTCCAGGAGCGAGTCGGTCAAGGTCGTACAGTTCACCGTCATGAGCGGTTTGTCATTGCGTTGACCCTGACGATGCAGGGCACGGGCGGTCAGCTCTTTCCCGGTGCCGGTCTCACCCCTGATCAGTACAGTTGTGGGAGTCGGAGCTACCTGACGAATCAACTCCATTACTTCCCGTATTCCGGGGTCACTGCCGACAATTGCATCATCGCCGGCCTGTCGCTCCAGCTCCCGCTGCACCAATTCATAGCGCTGCTTCAGATGCCCGCGCTCCTCATCGATCAGCTGCATATTGCGCGGCAGGCACATTTCAATATCTGCAAGCCCTTGAAATACGGCGACTGCATGCTCCCTGCAGCTGTTGTATCCGCAGGCGCGACAGTTGAGCTCGTCTCCTTGCGTAAATTTATTCGTTGAGTGGAGGATGCGCTTGATATCATCTTTGCCGGGTGCCGCTAATTTTCTCGATTTATCTGAATATGTTCGTTCAAAGCCTGGCATATGTGCGGAGGAACGATAGTGAGCTGCGGTGTCATACGCAGGTGTAGTGCTGTTGTGGCATACGATAAGTTTGCGTTTGTAAAAATGATTGAGCTTTTTATCGCGACTCGGACCATCAACACAGCCGCCGTCACAGAAACGAAGATCAACAAATGCCGGCGAAATCCGACCGTCCGCCAGGTCGCGAACAATGCCGATAATGTGGGCTTCGCCTTCAGCACTGATGGTTTCATTGTCCTGAAAGTCAGTCGGAATATCAAAAACCTTCAGAGGGCCACCAGTAAGGGAAAACAGCCGGCCAGAGCCCGGATCAACCCCGTCGAACGGCATTTCAACCAGAGTGACTGGAGAGACCCCCCTGTTTTTGAGAAGTTTATCGATTTCCTGATAGGTGAGCACCACATCGATTGCTCCGGCAACCTCTCCCTGAATTTCGAATTTAGCTGCAATGCAGGTACTCACATAAACGACACGGGTATCGTCGCCTCGGATGCTTTTGATGAAGCGCCCCATGGCAATCATCGGCGACACGACCGGCATGAGATTCGGAACCAGCGTTGGATAATGGCGTTCAACAAGATCAACAACCGCAGGACAGTGGGTTGAAATCAGCGGTTGTGTGGAGGAGTTGAGCGTGCCACGGTAGCTCTCAGCAATCATGTGGGCACCGTATGCCCCCTCGTGGACTTCACTGAAGCCGAGGCTTTTCAAGGCAGCGACAAGCTGTCCGGGGCGCAGTGCATGAAAATAAGCCGGAAATGAACAGCCAAGAACCGCCACGACCGGCGCCCCCGAAGTCAACATCTCCTGGGTTTTGACCATTCGATCTACAACTACTTTGGCGTTTTGCGGGCAGCTCAGGCAATTACCGCAGCCGATGCAGCGGTCGTACATGATCTGCGCAAAACCGCCATCTACCTTGATGGCCTTGACCGGACAGCTCCGCACGCAGGAATAGCAACGACGGCAGCGCTCTTTATAGGTAATAATTGGTTCCATGGCTCTCCGAGGGGAAAATATAGTATTCATACGCTGATTTCACAATATGTGCAACAAGTGACACACTATTTATAAGCGGCAATCTTGTTTCAGTGCAGTTGTAAAGTTTGAAATAACGTCTTGTCATCGGCATCGTTATGTGGTTATTAGCTGTTTTAAGCGTGCCAACCAGCAATAGCGTGAGCGGACTTCAATGGATGGCATACATAGGAGCAAATATTCCTGTTTGTTATATATTAGAACATTAGGTAGGTAATTCATGTATTTGCTGATTATTGAAGATGAGGAGAAAGCCACTGAACAACTGAAAAAAGGGCTCGCTGAAGCCAATGTTTTTACTGATGTGGCTAATAACGGACTTCAGGGGCTCATTCTGGCTCAAAAGAAGGAGTATGACCTGATTCTTCTCGACGTCATGTTACCCGGAGCAAGCGGATGGGAGGTGCTAAAAAAGCTCCGGGCTGGCGGTAGTTCGACCCCGGTTATCATGCTCACGGCGCTTGACTCCGTGAGTGATCGGGTCATGGGCTTGCAGCTTGGTGCGGATGATTACCTGATCAAGCCTTTCGCATTTTCTGAGTTGTTGGCCCGCATTCAGTCAGTATTGCGCCGGGGAATTGAGAGAAAGCCAGATCTTCTCCGGGTTGCAGATCTGGAAGTGGATTTTTTTTCCCACAGCGCAACCCGAGGCGGCAAACGGCTTGACTTGACCAAGAAGGAATTTGCGCTCCTCTCCCTCCTGATACACCGAACCGGAGAAGCCCTTTCCCGGGACAGGATAGCGGAGCGGATCTGGAATCTTGGCTTCGACAGTAATCTGAAAATTGTCGACGTAAAAATTGGTAATCTCCGGGTAAAAGTTGATGATCCTTTCGAAAAGAAGTTGATTCATACTGTTCGTGGCTTTGGGTATGTTCTTGAAGACAGGGATGAGGGCATATGACCCAATGCGACTTCCCTCTCTCATCAACAGTGTATCTTGCTGAGGCATACATGAATCTGATCAAAAGAGAAAGGGTATAGTGCTATCGTATCTGACGGAGACGGCAATTCCCGCAAGATCTTTTGCAAAGAAGATTTCAGCATGGCCAGGAATGAGGTTTAGCAATGTTCTATAAGTTCACGACCTTTGGCATGCCAGCCATGCTGTCACGGAGAGGGGGGGAATACCGCTCAATTGCCAATAAAATTGCCATCCTGCACACGCTCGCAGTCTTCTTCTCGGTCTCCTTCGCTTCGGTGCTCCTCTACAAAAATCTGCTTGATCATCTGAACCAGGCTAATTCGAAGCAAATCCGGGAAGAAATCGCCTCCGTCAAAACCATGCTTATGTCACCAACCGGTTCGGAACGCCTCGGTTTTGAGATCGCAGCAGAGTCGCGCGAGTCGGAGGCGCACAAGGTTTTTATCAGGGTGATAGACCCGAACGGCAAGACTGTCAGGGAAAGTTTCGGACTACATGCAATAATTCCCGCACATCTTTTCCACCGCTCAGATGCCGGTCCGGGCGCCCAAAAATTTCGAACCCCTTCCGGGAATTTGTTCCTTCTGGAGAGCTGCCTCCTTACTGAAAATAGCAGCATCGGCATTGGGCAGATTCAAATAGCAATGGACATTAGTGATGACGAGATTTTTGCCAGGAAAGTCATGGTCGCTCTCGTGGTGTTTTCCCTTTTTGGGCTTTTATTCGCTGTGTTCAGTGCTTTTTACATAATTCGCATGTGTTTAATGCCACTCAATGAAATATCCGATAAAATCAAAGATATTACGGAAACGAACCTTGATATGCGCCTCGATGTGTCGCTTTTACCTGAGGAGATGAAATCTCTCGGTGAGTCTTTCAACATAATGCTTAGTCGCATGGAAAACTCATTTAAAAAACTGACCCAATATTCTGAAAATCTTGCCCATGAATTGCGGACACCACTCAATAATCTCATACTGGAAGCAGGTATTGCCCTTTCCCGTCAACGTACTGCGGAGGAGTACCAAAAAGTTATCAACTCCTCCATGGAAGAATATGATCGCCTTTCACTGCTCATTGACCGGCTCCTTTTTCTCGTACGGGCCGACAACAACCAGCACAGGCTTGAAATGAAAAAGATCAATGTCCTTGAAGTATTAGAGAATATTGTCGAATTTTACTCAGAAGCGGTGTCTGATAAGGCCATTACTGTCACTATTGTCGGAACGGCGTCACTCATGGCCGATCTGGTACTGTTCAACAGGGCAGTCAGCAATCTTTTTTTCAATGCCCTCAAATATACGGAACAGGGTGGCTCTATTGTTCTTGTCATAGAGCAAAACAACAACAGTATCGAAATTTCAGTGCAGGATACCGGATGCGGTATTGATCCTCTGCTGCTGCCGAAAATATTTGACCGCTATTTCTGGGTAGAGTCCACCAGGCAGAAAGATCACAAAGGTACCGGACTCGGACTTGATATTGTAAAAGCCATCATGAAGCTTCATGGCGGGAATGTAGAAATCCAGAGCGAACTGGGCAGAGGGACAACGGTGAAGTTGCAGTTTCCCCTGGTTGCCTGATTGTGCCCACGCATTCTTGTTGCTGTGAATAGAATCATTTCCTTGTCAATTAATGGTGTGGTTTGTTTTTCGTCACAGGAGCATCGAACCGGCAGAAATAATTACCTGCTCGCTGCCATCTGCCATAATTGCCGTCAGGGTCGGTTGATAGAAGACGTAGTCCTCATGGAACGGCGCACTGACCGCGCCTCCGAAACCGCTGTTGTCGCCAAGGGCGATGTGGATCGTACCGAGAATCTTCTCAGCTTCCAGAACATTGTCCGGGCGGCTCGCCTTATCATTGGTGCCGATGCCGAGCTCTGCAATGTTGCGGCAGTTGGCATTTTCTGAAAATTTAGCTTCGAGCCGGGCGCGATGCGGATCGTTGCCGTCTATCTGTACAACAACACCGTTCTCGACCTTCAGGACGACCGCTTCGTCCAGCTTGCGGGTCGGCCCCCACTCTATCACCATGGTACCGTAACTCTTCCCCTCCAGCGGCGCAAAATAGGCTTCGCCCGCCGGGAGATTGCCGAAGCTTCCCGGTGCTGTCAGCAAGCCATCATCGCCGCCGGCGTGTCGTCCCTGTTTACAGATGTTCATATCGGTGCCGTTTGGCGTGGTAACCCGGATCCATTCTGCCCCGTTGACCGCTTCTACGAGGCGGGCGGTACGTGCTGCCAGAGCGTTCCAATCAACAGTCATAGAGGTGTAAAACATCTCCGGATCGAAATGCGGCAGACTGGCAAAGCGGCACCCGGCAGCGCAGGCCAATGCGCGGTAGCGGGTGTGACTGGTGGAGTTATTGGATAACGCAATAATAATGCTGGCTACGTCATCCCGCCGCTCCAGGACAATTTCTCTGGCCCGGTCGATCTCTTCCGGTGCTGCCGCCTTGGCAAGAAGTTTTGCCAGCAACCCGCCTGACTGCAGCGCCGCGATGATTGCCCTGCCAAAGGTTGCAGCCCATAATTCCTCAGGCGGTTCGGCCCCCGAGGCGGGGGTGGCAGGGAATTCCACAAAATCCGCATCGCCGTATGTCCGTCCGGCGAATTCTGCGACATCATGCGCGGCGGCATTGAGGCGGATACGCCTGTCAAGGTCTGATGCCGAAGGAGTTTCGTCCAGCCGGATAGTATCGCTGAACACCAGCACCCGTTCCCCCGGCATAATCCCCATATTGGTTTCAAAAAGCCGTCGATAGGCAACTTCACTGGTCTGATGATCTGGCATAAAATGTATTTCTCCTGATAAATGGGGATCGGAACAGCATGTTTATGCGTATAGCACAAATACAATAAAGGTAAAACGGATAGCGTGCAGAGAGAGCTATCTGTCTGTTTTTTCCTTGATTTATCAGACGTTATTATGATAGACATGCGTACTGTATACAATTCCGAAAAATTATTTTATTCAATAATTGCAAGTACTTAACCTCGTTTTTGCGGGTTAGCTGGTGGAGGTTTTCGTGGCACAAGTCGTTTTTTCCACATGGGGCGGAAATACCGTCGATAACAGGAATCTGTCTGGCGAAGCACACGCGGTTTCGTTCAAGCTCCCGGTGGCCTTTGATGGTGAACGTCCGCTCCGTGCGTTTATGGGATGGGACGGCATTATCCTGTTTGACAAGGACGTTGATGTTCCGGCAATGACCGCCGAGTATATGAAACGGGTGCAGACCCTTTACTGCTGCGGTCGCTGCACGCCGGGCAAGAAGGGTACCAAGGTGCTGATGGACCTTTTCGGCAATGTACTGAACGGCACTGCTGCCGAAAAGGATCTTGATACGGTTGGTGATCTGGCCGAACTGCTCAAAAACTGTAAGTGCACTCTCTGCCAAAGTGCCACAGTGCCGGTTTTCGATGCGGTTACGCATTACCGTGACGAGTTTCTTGCGTATATCAATGGCGGCAAACCAGCAAAACCTGCCACCTATATCCACAAAATTACGGCTCCCTGCATGGACAAATGCCCCTCTCACATTGACATTCCCAAGTACATTGAAGAAATAAAAAATTACCAGTATGGCGAAGCGCTGGCAACCATTCGCGAGAATATGCCGATGCCCGCCGTGTGCGGCCGTGTCTGCCCGCACCCGTGCGAAACAGCCTGCCGACGTAAAAACGTCGATGATGCCATCAATATCATGGTGCTGAAACGTACCGCTTCCGACTACGAGTGGCAGCATAATATTACTCCCCCCATGACCCCCAAACCGGCTAAAGATAAGAAGGTCGCCATTGTCGGTGCCGGACCGGCCGGACTGGCCTGCGCCTACTACCTGGGGCTGGAGGGGTACAGATCAACAATTTTTGAGGCGCTGCCCGAAGGGTATGGCGGCGGCATGATTGCGGTCGGCATACCGGCGTACCGTATGCCGCGTACCGTCCTGCAGCGTGATGTTGATATCATCGAGTCGGTCGGTTCAGAGATCAAATACAACATGCGCGTCGGTAAAGACATTTCTCTCCCTGAGCTGAAACAGCAGTACGATGCCGTATTTCTGGCACCCGGTGCCCACCGCTCCAAGCCGATGGGGGTTGAGGGTGAGGACAAGGGCTACAAGGGTTTCCTCTCCGGCGGTATCGATTTTCTCCGCGAGGCCTATCTGGGGCGGCCAACCGGCATGGGTAAAAAAGTATGCGTAGTCGGGGGCGGTAACACCGCAATTGACTGTGTCCGGGTCGCCCTCCGTGAAGGCGCCGAAGAATCCATACTGCTCTATCGCCGCTCCCGCAAAGAGATGCCGGCTGATGTGTGGGAGGTTGACGGCGCTGATGAAGAAGGTGTCCGTTTCGAATTTCAGGTACTCCCGACGAGGGTTGTCGTTGATGCCGATGAGCAGGTGACCGGTGTCGAATGCGTCCGTATGGCTATGGGTGAGCCCGATGCCTCCGGACGTCGTCGTCCCGAACCGGTCCCGGGGAGTGAATTTATCGTCGAGTGTGATACGGTCATTCCGGCCATCGGTCAGGATCCTGATCTCGGCTTCATACCGCCGGATATGGGCATTGACATCACCAAGTGGAACACGGTTGTTACCAAACACCTCCCCCTGAAAGATGCTGCCGGAAAAGATCTGAAAGACAGTATGGGTAACATGCTGTCCCGTTCGCTCATTACCGACTGTGACGGTGTCTTTGCCGGCGGTGATGCCGAAATCGGGCCGCTGACAGTCGTCGCCTGCATCGGCAATGCCCACCGCGCCGCACTGGTTATCCAGCGCTGGCTCGAAGAGGGAATGGCTTATCTGTCCGAGCAGGATATTTTTGATGACCTGCTCACCTATCTGGGGGTCTACGACAAGGGGGAGGCGGTCCCCTGGCTCGCTTCTTCCGACCGCGCCAACCAGAAAGAGGTGCATGGCCGGGAGCGTGCCGCCAAGGGGAATTACCGCGAAGTCGAACTCGGCTTCAGTGACAGCACCGCGCAGATCGAGGCTGACCGCTGCCTGAGATGCTATAGAATGGCGATGGTGGCACTGTAAATTTTACTTCCCCTCCCTTGACGGGAGGGGATTGAGGGGTGGGTGAAGCTGCAAGCGGAGTCGCAAATGCCGGACTCCCCCCGCCCCCTGACCCCCTCCCGCAAGGGGTGGGGGGATCAAAAGGAGAAATAGGTAAGATGGCACATACTGAGCCCAGCGACAAAAATTCGACCGCAACCGTTATCATCGACGGCACCGAGGTAACGGTGCCTGCCGGTGCCACCATCCTGGAAGCGGCTGCGCAGATCGGCATTAAAATTCCGACCCTCTGCTGGCTAAAGAAGATCTCCACCACCGGTGCCTGCCGGATATGCGTCGTAAAAGTCGAAGGTGTCGAACGCTTCATGACCGCCTGTAACACCCCGGTGAAGGATGGCATTACGGTCACGACGACGTCACCTGAACTTGAAATTGCACGAAAAAAGACTCTGGAATTGATGTTGGTCAACCATCCTCTGGACTGTCCTATCTGCGACGCAGCCGGCGAGTGTGATCTGCAGGACACCTGCTATTCACTTAAAGTAGATAAAAACAGCTACGGTGCCGGACTGGAGCGCCTGCCGATCCGCTACGACTGGAAGCTGCTGGAGAGCGATCCGAACCGCTGCATTCTCTGCGAAAAATGTGTCAAAGTCTGCCGTGAAATTGTCGGACGGGAGGCAATCGAAGTTGTTGATCGCGGCGACAACACCATCATTGATACGATTACCGGAGCACCGCTCGACTGCGACTTCTGTGGCAACTGTATCGGAGCCTGCCCGACCGGCACCTTGATCAGCAAGCCGTTTAAATTCCGTGGTCGCCCCTGGACATTTGAGGTAACGAAGAGCGTCTGCGCCTTCTGTTCATCCGGCTGTGAAATTGAGTATCATGTCGGCAACGGTCGTGTGGAGCGGGTCACCAGTGACGATAACGGCTATAACAAGGGCAATCTCTGCATCAACGGCCGCTTCGGCTACGCTGCGTTCAATGCGCCGGACCGTCTGAAGTCGCCACTGATCAAGGACGCGTCCGGCACCCGGAGGAAAGCGACATGGGACCAGGCATTCGGGGCTGCCACCGGAAAGCTGCAGCAGATCATTGCCTCCGCCGGTTCGGATGCCGTTGCCGGTATCGGTTCGCCACGGGTGACCAATGAGGAAAGTTATCTGTTCCAGAAATTCATGCGCGGCGCAGTCGGTACCAATAACATCGACTCTGAAGCGCAACTCGGCTTCCTCCCCTCCCAGATTCTTCAGTACGAGATGCTTGGCTACAGTGGCGGTACCTTCGGTATGGAAGCGATCGAAAAAGCAACTGCTGTCGTAGTCATCGGAGCAGATCTTAAAGCGGAATCTGCCGGATTTGCCTATCGTGTGATTCAGGCTGCCACGAAAAACGATGCGAAACTGGTGCTTGCCGGAAGTCGCGCCAGCTCAATGACCAAGTATGCCAATGCGTCCCTGCAGTGCCGCCCCGGCAGCGAAGCATGGCTTGTTGCTGGTCTTAACAAGGCGATACTGGCTGAGGGGTTGGCTTCTGCCGGCACAGTCGCCAATCTGCAAGAGTTGCAGTCATCTCTTGAGGCGCTTTCCTTTGCGCGCATCGCCGAAATTACCGGCATCTCTGAAGACCGGTTCCGGTCTGCTGCCGCCTTCATCTGTTGCGGAGGGCGTACTGCGGTGTTGTATGGTGCTGATGTCATTCGTTCGGCCGACAGCAGAAACGCCGTTGCCGGAACGGTTAACCTCTCGCTGCTGACCGGAGCCGTCGTTACCGGGACGGGCGCCGGAATTTATCCGCTCGACGAGAAAAATAATACGCAGGGAATGCTCGATATGGGCGTCTGCCCCGAATATCTGCCCGGCTATCGTACCTATGAACATGCCGCTGCCACGTTCGGCTCTGCCTGGGGCGCCACTGTTCCTGCCCTTCCCGGTAAAAATCTGTTTCAGATAATCGATGCGATTGAAGCCGGTGAGATAAAAGCTCTGTATGTCATGGGGAGCGACCCGCTCCATTTCATGCCGAACCGTTCCCGTATCGAAAAAGCGCTGCAGAAACTTGATCTGCTTATTGTTCAGGATCTTTTCCTGACCGATACCGCCCGGTTGGCACACGTCGTACTCCCGGCGGCAACCGGTGCCGAGAAGGCCGGCTCATTTACCTCTGTAGACAATCGGGTACACTGCTTCTCCGCCGCCGCCAAACCGGCCGGCGATGCCCGCACTGATGCCGCCATCCTGACAGCTCTGCACCGCCTGATATCACCGAAAGCACCTGATGCACCGCAGACTCTTGATGCCCTGCATCATGAGATTACAACCTTGACCGGTCTCTACAGCGACGTCTGCGATCACGACGGTTGCGGGATGGGGCGCGTAAAAAACCGCACGGCATCATTTACCTGCTTACCGCTTGTGCCGCTTGCTCCAGCGGCCGGAGCACGCCCGTTTGCCCTGACAATCGGACCGGTACTGCACCATAACGGCTCCATGACGACCATGTCGGAAAACAATCTGCTGGCAGCGGATGAAGCCTATGTTGCACTTTCCAGCAAAGATGCTGCATCTCTGGGAGTTGCCGCCGGAGAGGTTCTGACGATCACGACGGATACCGGAGCTGTTTCGTTAAAAGCACGACCGACGGATCAACTCCAACAGGGCTCCCTGTTTGTTCCGGCTCACTTCAGGGCTGCGGCGGTCAACAGTCTCAGCAGCGCAGCATCGTTCCCGCAGTATGTATCGCTTGCAAAAGCCTGAAATCATGGCACCCATCCGTTATACGTTCAACCAAACGCCGCTCTTGCGGCGTTTGTCATTTCGGCTCCCGGCATCATTTCCGGTTGGCCGCAGATGAGCCGGGAGATCCGGCAACGCCACAGGGACCTGCTCAAGGCGGAGACGCATCTCCATAGGCACGGTCGGGTAGGAGACCTTTCGATCTGCCTCGTCTCCCCGAGTCGCTACCAGACCGGAATGAGCAGCCTTGGTTTTCAGACGGTATATCGGCTGCTGGCCGGCTCAACCGATATTCGCTGCGAGCGCGCCTTTCTCCCTGATCGGGATGAACTGGCAGAGTATCGCCGCAGTGGTACACCTCTGCTGTCACTGGAAACCTCGACTCCTCTCGCCGCTTTTGATGTCATCGCTTTTTCCACCTCGTTTGAACCGGATTACCTGAATATCCCCGTCATTCTCACTCTGTCGCGCATTCCCCTCTATGCAAAAGAGCGCAGCAATTCTCATCCGTTAATCATCGCCGGCGGTGCCGCCTTCTTTATCAATCCGGAGCCGGTCGCCGATTTCTTTGATGCCATCTGCATCGGTGAAGGCGAGGATGTCGTGCCATCTCTGGTTGCGACGCTGCTCTCCCCGATTGACAACGGCAGGCGCGGACTGCTGCAGGCGTTTACAATGATCCCAGGAATGTATGTCCCCTCATTTTATCACCCTCGCTATCACAATGGCGTGCTGACCGGTTATGATGCCGAAGCTGGCGCACCGCTGCCGGTCACGCGTATACCGGTCTGCCTCGAACAGCACGAACCGTCCGCTTCACAAATTCTGACCGAACATACCGAGTTCGGCGATATGTTCCTCGTGGAAGTCAGCCGTGGCTGTCCACGCGGCTGCCGCTTCTGTAGTTCCGGTTTCATTTACGGCGCGTTTCGTCAACAACCCTTCGATAACATTGTTGCCCTGATCGACAGGGGACTTACCCATCGCAGCAAAGTGGGTCTGGTCGGTGCCGCGGTTTCGGATTATGCCGGCATTGGCCGACTCTGCCGTTATATTGTCGCAAAGGGAGCCAAAGTGTCCGTCTCGTCGCTGCGCATTGATCGCATCGACTCTGACATGCTGGATGCGTTGATTGCCAGCGGCCATAAAACGATCTCTCTCGCTCCCGAAGGTGGTTCTCAGAGGATGCGCGACGTTATCCGCAAAAATCTGACCGAGGCACAGATACTTGCCGCCTGCGCGATGCTGATCGACCACGACATCCTCAACCTGAAGCTCTATTTTATCATCGGGCTGCCGGGTGAAACGGATGGCGACCTCGATGAGATGATCAGCCTGATCGAAACCATCCGCGCGCAGGTCATCGAGCGGAGTCGGGCCAACAAACGGCTCGGTGAGATCACCGTGTCTGTCAACCCCTTCATTCCGAAACCGTTCACCCCGTTCCAGTGGTGCGGCATGGAACCGCTCCCCTCGCTGGAGCACAAAGTCAAGCTGCTGGAGAGCCGCCTGAAGCGACTGTCCAATGTCAAGTTGAAGGTCGAAAGCCTGCGTGAATCATATCTGCAGGCGCTCCTGTCGCGAGGAGACCGGCGCTTGTCACCGCTGCTGGTTGAGATGGCCGAAGGAGCCACCCTCAAAAAAGCGGCAAAAGCGTGCGGAATCAATACGGAGTCTTATGTACAGCGAACAATTGCGGCAGATGAATTATTGCCCTGGAGCATTATCGGCACTGCGGATCAGAATATGCTGCGGTGCGAGTATGAGCGGGCACTCGTGGGCGTTGAGCATTGAAAACCTGTACCATGTGCAAGAAAGAATATGATGAGCAGGCGCCACGGTCCGAATATGCCGAGGCTGGTGAATGGCTCGCTGGCGAGGTGTGGCAGGATGCGGGGGAGTTGTGCAATCTGTGCCTTGAGAACCGGGCCCGTCTGGTGATGATGTATGGTCATGAGTTTAATAGTTAGTAAACCACTGTAATTATATTCTGCGTAAAAACGCTGTCAAAGCCCGGTAAAAACGGGTCTTTGACAGCGTTTTTTGAATTTATTCTATATAGAAATAAAGGTGGTTGACTAAAAAGGTATATCATCATCTTGAAATGGTGGTTCTTCTTTGAACGAAGAACCTGTCGGTTCGAATGAGGCCTCTCCACCACTGCGTGTCCCTTCACCTTTGGAGGACAAAAACTCGAGAGCATTGCCGACTATCTCAGTCGTATAGCGGTCATTCCCGTTTTTATCCTGCCACTTGCGGGTTTGCAGCCTCCCCTCTATGTACACCGTGCTTCCCTTGGTCAAATATTGACCGGCAAGGGTTGCCTGTTTATCCCACAGAACAACATTATGCCATTCGGTCTTTTTTTCCCATTCGTTGGTCTGTTTGTTCTTGAAACGTTCGCTGGTCGCGATCGAGAATGTCGCAACCGCCGTACCTGATGCGGTGTGACGCAGTTCAGGGTCTTTACCCAGATTTCCGATCAGCATTACTTTGTTGAGGCTGGCCATGATGTGACTCCTTTATGATGTATAATATAAGGCTCTGTTTCCAAAACCACTCTGATAGTTATCGGAGGGAGAACAATACCTCAGAAAGTACGCTTTCTCAACAGCAAAAAACAACATGTAAAAAATGGATTCCGCAGATTCGTAAACCTGACATAGGTGGCCGCCTGTTGTGATTTGCAAAACAATCGAGTCAATAAAATGGCACGTTCAACAATTTGACACACATGAAGGCCATGTTTTTGCCGGTGCATGGAACGTGATGCCGATATGGAGTCGAAATGAGGGGTTTGTTGCGTTTGTAGTTGAATTCACCCTCCACGTGCATTATGGCATGGAAAATGCAAAAAAGGGTGCTTTATACTACGCGCAATAAGGCGGCGGGCAGGTACCTCTCCATGGCAAATGGCTCAGTAGACGCAATAGAGTTACAGGGACTCCGTAAAAACTCAGACATCTATGTCGCTCTGGGACTTATCGGGATACTTGCCCTGATGATTATCCCTTTGCCGGCGTTTGTTCTCGATCTCTTCCTGGCGGCCAATATCACGATCTCCCTTTCAATTCTGCTGATTTGCCTCTACACGACACAGCCGCTTGATTTTTCAGTTTTCCCCTCCGTACTGCTGGTTACGACACTGTTCCGACTGGCCCTGAATATTGCCTCAACCCGCCTTATACTGTTACATGGCAGTGAAGGCGTCGACTCCGCGGGCGCCGTTATCAAGGCCTTCGGACAGTTTGTCGTCGGTGGAAATTACGTCGTCGGTGCGGTATTGTTCCTGATTCTGGTGGTCATAAACTTTGTCGTAATTACGAAAGGCGCCGGCAGGGTCGCCGAAGTAGCGGCGCGCTTTACTCTGGATGCAATGCCGGGAAAGCAGATGGCCATCGATGCCGACCTTTCTGCCGGTCTGCTCACGGACAAGGAAGCAAAAATCCGCCGCCTGAAAATATCCCGTGAAGCCGATTTCTACGGGTCAATGGACGGTGCCAGTAAATTTGTGCGCGGTGACGCCGTCGCTGGAATCATGATTGTCATGATAAATATCTTCGGTGGTTTGATTATCGGAGTCTGGCAGCAGGGTATGCCCTTCATGACCGCTCTTTCCAACTATACGCTGCTGACAATAGGGGATGGACTCGTCGCACAGATTCCTGCGCTGGTTATTTCAACTGCTGCAGGTATCCTGGTCACCCGCTCTGCAGATGAAAACAGTTTTGGCCAGGAACTCACCGGTCAGTTTTTGAATTATCCGAAAGCCTTTTTTGTTTCTTCCGGTGTCATGTTTTTGTTTGCCCTCATTCCGGGACTGCCGCATTTCGCGTTTATATTCCTGGCGGGTGTTACCTTCCTGGTTGGAAAAATGGCTCGTGAGAAGGCAGAAGTTGTAGAAGAAACGGCCCTTGCTGAATTAACCGCCGGCGAGGAATCAATAGATCAGGCGTCAAATATCCGACCTCTGGATGTACTGGAGCTGGAGGTAGGGTACGGCCTGGTACCGATGGTTGACGCTGCTCAAAGTGGAGAATTACTGGAGCGAATCCGCTCTATTCGCCGTCAGACTGCCCAGAAAATGGGTTTTGTCGTGCCGCCGATTCATATCCATGACAATCTGCAGTTGAAGCCGTATGAATATAACCTGTTGGTTCGCGGTGCGCGAGTCGGTGGGAGCGAGCTGATCGGTCAATTTCTCGCCATGGATTCCGGTGCCGTTACGAGTAAATTTGAGGGCAATATCACGAGAGAGCCGGTATTCGGCCTGCCGGCCATCTGGATTCGGAGCGAAGATCGCGATCAGGCTCAGGTCTGCGGATACACTGTTGTTGACAGCACGACGGTTGTTGCCACCCATGTCAGTGAAATTGTCAAACGCTACTCACATGAACTGATCGGACGTCAGGAGCTGCAACAGCTGCTTGACAATGTTGCCGCGACTGCTCCCAAAGTGGTGGATGAACTCATACCGAATCTACTCAGCCTCGGCACCGTACTGAGAGTGGTCAAAAGTCTGCTGAAAGAGGGTGTGTCAATACGCGATATGCGGACCATTCTTGAGAGCCTTGCAGACTACGCTTCCCTTACCAAAGACCCTGATGTGCTGACTGAATTTGTCCGGCAAAGCTTGGGCAGATTCATTGTTGATCAGTACAAGATTGAAGATGAAACTCTGTTACTGGCAACAATTGACCGGGAAGTTGAAGATATGATTGCCGAAGCGATCCAGCCGTCTGATCAGGGGAATTTTCTGGCGCTTGAGCCTGCAGTTGCCCAGCAGATAATATCGTCTGTTCGTAGTATGTCGGAACGATTCAGCTCCAGTGGGGCTCAGCCGGTATTATTGGCCTCTCCGTCGATTCGACGGCATGTCAGAAAATTGATAGAGCGCTTTGTGCCGCACATGGCGGTGCTGTCACATAATGAAATACCTCAGAATGTTAAAATCCAGTCTCTCGGGGTGGTAAGTTTAAATGTTGGTTAAAACATTTCAAGCGGCAAGTATGCCTGAAGCACTGCGCATGGTAAAAGCTGAACTCGGGCCGGATGCTATGATCCTTTCGACAAAAAAAGAGCGGACTGGCGGAGTTTTCGGGTTTTTCAGCAAGCAGGTTTACCGGGTGACAGCAGCGATTGATCCGGTTCGCAAGCCGGTTCCGGCTGCGGCTCCTGCAACACCGATTGTGCGTGAAGCACCGCCGCGAGAGAGGACTGCACGGGAGGAGATGGAGAGCTCAATGCTTGCACCCCTGGCAAGAGAGCTGAAAGATCTGCGCGAAAAGGTTGAATCGCTTACCCGCCGTGAAGAGGAAGCACGTGTGGTGACTAAAACTGTTGATGGAGCGGAAACGGCCGAACCGCAGGATGGAGGTATAAACCTTAAAAACATTCCCCGCGCCGATCTAGAGGACATCAAGAAGCTGCTCCTTGCGACACTGGCTAAAAGTCAGGAGGGTGGCACCAAGAGTGTTCAATGGCCAACGATAACTGCTGAGAAGAGCGCACTGGACGGACAGTCCGGGGCAGATCTTCTGCCTGATGACTCTCCTCTGGCACGGGAGCTGGTATACAGTGGCATCTCTCCCGAACTGATCAGAAAGATAATTGATACACTCAACACTCTGCCGTTACAAAGTGGCGACCAGACTGTCAAGGGGCGTCTTGTCGAAGCACTGGGGCGCCTCATTAAATTTGCCGGTACGCTCAAGTTGAAAAAAAATTCTCCCCGGATTATCGCACTGGTCGGGCCGACCGGAGTTGGCAAAACCACGACAACAGCGAAGCTGGCAGCTATGTATGCCCTCAATCGCGGTAACAAAGTGGCCCTTATTACCATGGATATTTTCAGGGTAGGAGCGGTCGAACAGCTTAAAACCTACTCCCGCATTATGGGTATCCCGCTTGAGGTCGCTTCTACTCCCAAAGAGCTCGAAAAAGCTGTTGAGAAACACTCTGCCTGTGATCTGATTCTTATCGATACCGCCGGTCGCAGTCACAAAGATAAGGAAAAGCTCGATGAAATGAAGAACTTCCTTGAGGACAAAATTCCGGTGGAGGTTTATCTCTGCCTTTCAGCCACCACTAAAGATCGTGAACTGGAGGAGATTTTATCCCGCTTCAGAATTTTTCAGGTAAGCAAAGTAGTGTTCACCAAAATTGATGAATGTGAAAGTTTTGGCAACATGGTGAACCTTTTAATGAAAGATAATTTGCAGATAGCTTATTTTACTACCGGCCAGCGTGTCCCTGAAGATATTGAAATAGCGACACCGGCGAAACTGGCAGATATGATTTTTTGTGAGGGGGCAGAATGAGCAGCGTACCGGGAACAGGCGATCAGGCAGATACTCTTCGCCAGATGGCTCGCACGGCAAAAAACAACCAAAAGGCTGATTCAGCGGCGCCCGGCGTTCTGGCTGATCAACAGGGCATCCGGGTTATTTCCGTCACCAGTGGCAAAGGGGGGGTCGGCAAGAGTAATGTCGTTTCAAATCTTGCCATAGCCCTTTCAGCCCAGGGAAAAAAGGTGTTGCTGATTGATGCCGACCTGGGACTGGGGAATCTTGATGTTCTGTTAGGACTCTCGCCCGTTTACAACCTCAATCATGTTTTGAATGGCGATAAAAGTATTATTGACATTCTGATTGACGGCCCCGCCGGCATCAAAATCATCCCGGCAGGCACCGGCGTTCAGGAGTTGACCAGCCTGGGACAGCATGAGAAGCTGAAGTTGCTCGATGAACTGGACATGCTTGAAGAACAGTTCGACATCCTGATAGTCGATACAGAAGCGGGCATTTCGGAAAATGTTACCTATTTTACCGTTGCCGCGCAGGAAATTTTTGTCGTGGTAACGCCCGAGCCGACCTCAATCACCGATGCCTATGCGTTAATCAAGCTTCTGGCAACACGCTACTCGGAACATCATTTCAAGGTACTGGTCAATATGGCCAAGGACAGCGAGGATGCGCTGGAGGTTTTCCGGAAACTGGCTAATGTTGCCGGTCGTTTTCTTGACATCTCGCTTGATTATCTGGGCTGCGTGGTCAAGGACGAAAAAGTGGTTGAAGCGGTTAAGCGTCAAAAAGCCGTCACGGAACTTTTCCCTGATTCAGAAGCGGCCCAATGCTTTAACACAATTGCCAAAAGGGTTATTGAAAACAAACGTCAGACCAGGATTAAGGGGAACATTCAGTTCTTTTTCCGCCGAATGCTTGATGCGGGGGGCAGCTAAAGGGATGACCGGCGGGTGCGACATCGATTCAGGGGTAAGCCAGGCTTCCGATCGTGAACAGCTGATACTTGAGCATATACCGCTCGTTCGCTACCTGGTTAGCAGAATGGCCTCCAAACTCCCGCCTCACCTTGACTTACAGGATTTGATGAGTGCCGCGATGATTGGCTTGATAAATGCAGCCGACCGTTTTGACTCTGAGAGGGGCGTGCTCTTTAAAACGTTTGCAGAACAGCATGTTCGTGGGACGATTCTGGACGAACTCCGCTCATACGATGTGCTCAGCAGGTCAATGCGGGACAAATACAAGCGGCTGGAGCGTGAACTGCGGCAGCTTGAACACCTGCTGGGCCGTAATCCAACAAGTGAAGAGGTCGCCGATGCCCTGCAGATGAACCTTGAGGACTATTTCGGACTGCTTGACGACGTTCATGCGTTTACCTTTATCAGTCTGGACGATAGTTGGGAAGGGGATGACGGCAGTCCACTCTGTCTTGCTGACGTGCTCTGTGAAGCTGAAGCAAAAAACCCGCAGCAGCTGGTCATAAGCAAACAGCTGGCCGAGGCCCTTGGACAGGCCATTGACACACTGCCCGTAAAAGAACGCCAGGCGATAACGCTCTATTATAATGAAGATTTAAATCTCAAAGAGATTGGTGAATTGCTTGGCCTGACCGAATCACGCATTTCACAGATTATCAGTCAGGCGATGGTCAGACTCCGATCTCGGCTCAGGCTGTACAAAACGTAACAGGAGGTAACAGGTATGAATAGCGGTATATACCCTGCCGTGTCAGGAAGTCTGGCCGCCATGCGCAAGCTCGATGTTATCAGCAACAATCTGGCGAATATGAATACTCCCGGATTTAAAAGAGACAAAATGACCTTCGAAGGAGTTCTGGCCGGCACCGTTAACCCACCGGCTGTTCCTCAGGGCATGACGGCAGACCCTATCCTGCAGAAGGAAAATGTCTATATTGACCATACCAGCGGGCCGACCAGCCAGAGCGGCAATCCACTTGATATGGCGCTTGACGGTGACGGTTTCTTTGCTGTTACGATTCCGGAAGGTACCGCTTATACCCGGCAGGGCAATTTTCGCACCTCTGCCGACGGCACTCTTGTTACGATGGAAGGGTATCCGGTCCAGGGAGTTGAGCGGGACAAACAGGGCAAGGCAGTGCCCATAAAAATCAAGGGAAACCGCGTTGAAGTTGACAGCAAAGGAAATGTGAGGGTTGACGATGCTCCGGCCGGCACAATTTCTATTGTAGACTTTAAAAAACCGTATGCACTTATAAAAAGTGGCACAGCCCTGTTCATTCCCTCCGATCCGCTTGCAAAGCCGCAACCGGGAAAGGCACAGGTTCAGCAGGGATTTACCGAAGGGTCGAACGTTGACAGCATTTCGGAAATGGTGCAGATGATCGAGACAAACCGCTACTTTGAAGCGTGTTCAAAAGTAATAAAAGGGTTCGATGATATTGCCGCAAAGTCGGTTAATGAACTGGGCAAGGTCTAGATATTCATAAAAAGTCATAAAGGAGTTCAACCATGATTCGTTCACTTTATACGGCTGCATCCGGAATGCAGGGTCAACAGAGGAGCATTGACGTTGTTGCCAACAACCTGGCGAACGTAAATACAACCGGGTTCAAGCGGAGTCGGGCTGATTTTCAGGATCTGATTTACCAGAATTTAAAAACAACCGGTTCTCCGTCCACGAGTACGACTCAGGTACCGACGGGAATCCAGATAGGCCTGGGAAGCCGTCTGGCTGCCGTTACAAAAATATTCACGGCGGGAGACTTCACCCAGACCGGTAATGATCTGGACCTGGCAATCGAAGGAGGCGGTTTTTTCCAGGTCACCCTGCCTGACGGCACCGTCGGCTATACCAAGTCCGGCTCTTTCAAGCACGATAGTATCGGACAGATTGTCACTCCGGATGGCAATCCGCTCTCCCCTTCGATTACCATACCAAGCAATGCCACGAAAATTAACATCGGCAACGACGGCACGGTTTCTGTACAGATCCCGGGCCAGAGTACCACGAGTACCATAGGAAATATCCAGTTGGCGTACTTTCCTAATGCGGCGGGCCTCGCCAGTCAGGGTAAAAACATCTATCTGCCGTCAGATGCCTCCGGAGCCGCAACAACCGGGACACCGGGGCAGGATGGCCTTGGCACGGTCGCCCAGGGTTTTCTTGAGATGAGTAACGTTAATGTTGCCGAAGAGATGGTAAATATGATTGTCGGCCAGCGTGCCTACGAGATCAACTCAAAGGCGGTCACCACTTCGGATGAGATGCTGCAAACAGCCAATAACCTGAAACGCTAGGACTGGACCTGATTCCTCATGAAATGCTTACGGCTCCCTGTTTTTGCACTGTTTTTGATAGTGACAGCCTTCTGCCCACGGTCGGTTCCGGCTGCTGATGAGCGGGAGCAGGAGATTCAACACGCGGTCACCTCATTCGTTACTACCCGCACTGCAGCGATGGGGTGGGACGTGCATCTCCGCCGGATAACCATCCCTGACTCTTTGAAGCTTCCGGACGGGGCCATTGATTATGAAGTTGTTGCTCCGCAAAAGTGGGAAGGGTGGGGAAACATCACTGTTACCGTTCTGGCCCGCCAGAAAGAACGATTGCTGCGTAATATTCCGGTGCGGATCGATGTGGAGGCTCTGGCCGATACGGTTGTCGCTGTTCGTCAGATAGAACATGGCACCACCATATCGGTTGATGACCTGACCCTTCAGAGACGCGAACTCGCACAAAATTCACATCTTGGCGTGCGATCGATTGATGAAGCGGCCGGCAAAAAAGCTCGTACCACCATTCGGGCGAATCAACCGGTGCGCACAGACCAGATTGAACGGGTTCCGCTGATTAAGAGCGGCCAGATGGTGACGATAATTGCTGAAAACGGGGTATTTAAAATATCGGTAACCGGAAAGGCCCACAGTTCCGGAGCTGAGGGAGATATAATTCGAGTTCAGAACCTGACTTCTCTTAAAGAAATTCCGGCCAAAGTCGTTGATGGATCTACTGTCCAGGTAGCTTTTTGAACAGAGCCGGAGCGAAGGAAACCCTATGAAACGCATATTTCTCTTGTTTGTACTGTTTTTGACCGGATGTGCTGTTGAAAAAACCGAAATAAAAACTGCCGGTTTTGAAGATGTGACGCAACGTGCCGGGGCGGATTATTCGAATGGCTCTATCTGGCAGGCAACCTCGACCAGCCTGACGGAAGATATGAAGGCACGGCGCAGAGGGGACACCCTCACCATCGTGATTTCCGAGACCGCCAGCGCCTCCAAGGAAGCAAAGACCGGAACATCGCGTGACAGCTCAGTGAAGGCAGGAATCACAAATATGCTCGGGCTGGAAACATCAAAGTTTGCAAAAACGAATTTTGCGGATCTGGCGGCTCTGATCAATGCTACGTCTAACAGCGCATTCAAAGGATCCGGTAATACTTCACGTCAGGAAAATTTGAAGGCGACTATAACTGCGCGGGTGATGGATGTGCAGGCGAATGGAAACCTGATGATCGAGGGGCGCCGCAACATTAAGGTTAACGATGAAGATCAGATCATCGTGTTGGAAGGGGTCGTACGTTCACGCGATATTGCACCGGATAATACGATAAATTCAATCTATATTGCCGATGCACGCATCAGTTATTCAGGGAGGGGCATCATCTCTGATCAGCAGAGCCCGGGCTGGCTGATGGGTATCTTTACAAAAATCTGGCCATTCTGAAATACCTGCCAAAATTTACGCGGCAGGTAAAGGAAAACTATGAAGAGTGCAGTTTCTGCCATATTGATGGTGACGGTATTATTGTTTACCACAAACTCTCACGCCATACGCATCAAGGATCTGGCGTCGTTTGAGGGCATTCGTGACAACCAGTTGATGGGATACGGGCTGGTTGTCGGCCTGAACAGTTCCGGGGATAGCGACCAGACCAAATTTCAGATCCAGTCAGTGATGAATATGCTCGAAAGGATGGGGATAACCACATCCATTAAAGACAACATCAAGACAAAAAACGTTGCTGCCGTCATGGTGACGGCAACTCTTCCCCCCTTTGCGAAACAGGGAAATCGTTTGGATGTCCTTGTCTCTTCTCTCGGTGATGCCAAAAGTATTGCCGGCGGCACGTTGATCATGGCCCCGTTGAAAGGTGCTGATAATCAGGTATATGCCGTTGCACAGGGCTCAATTCTGACCAACTCGTTTGCTTTTGGCGGTCAGGGGGCAACCGCTCAGAAAAACCATCCAACAGCCGGGCGCATACCGAACGGAGCTCTGGTAGAACGGGAACTTCCGAACTCTTTGATAGGAAAGTCGATCATAAACCTGAATCTGCATGAAGCAGACTTTACGACAGCCTCACGTATCGTAGCAGTTGTTAATGATAAATTCCAGGGCCCGGTTGCCGCCAGTAAAGACCCCGGCTCAGTGACGTTGACCATTCCGGAAGCGTATGCGAACCGTGCCGTTGAGTTTGTGGCAGCGCTGGAAAGGCTTGAGATTAAGCCGGATGTCCAGGCCAAAGTAGTGCTGAACGAGCGTACCGGAACGGTGGTTATGGGTGAAAGCGTCCGCATATCAACGGTCGCAGTCACTCACGGCAGTCTGTCGCTGGTTATTAAAGAGACACCGCAGGTATCACAGCCAAATCCGCTCAGCAAGGGGGGCGAAACCAAGGTTGTTCCGGAGACTGAGATGAAGGTAACGGAGGAGAGCCGACAATTGATGGTGATGCCGGAAGGCGCAAGTATCGGTGATGTTGTTCGGGCGCTCAATCTGCTGGGGGTAACTCCGCGTGATATGATCAGTATCATTCAGGCAGTCAAGTCCGCAGGGGCACTGCAGGCGGAGCTTTCAATAATTTAGCGCTTAACAAAAGTGCGGATCGTGACGATAAGAACTTAATGGATATGAAAATTACCTCCATACCTCCTGATGTGTCGGGAGTCTCTGCGGATAAGGCGCGCCTGCTGCAGCGCACAGCGGCGGACAGAAGTTCCGGGGTTACCGAAAAGCAGCGGCAGCAGGCAAAAAAAGTATCTCAGGATTTTGAAGGACTGTTCGTTGGCATGATGATGAAGTCGATGCGCGCCACCGTCGGGAAAGACACACTGACCGGCGGAGGCCACGGTGAAGATGTCTACCGTTCGATGCTCGATCAGCAATACGCCGATGCTTCGGTAAAACGGGGCGGCGGGTTGGGGCTCGCAAAACTGATTGAAAAAGATATAATCCGTCAGGAAAGCAGAAAAACCGTTCGGACTGTTGATACGAAGGAATAGCTTTTAGTCTTTACCTCCTTGTTAGATTGGAATGAATATGAAAGAGTTAGACGATGCCCTCGCTCGCCAACTGGAATTGCAGGAAGAGCTTCACGCTCTGCTGAAGCGGGAGACGCAGGAGCTCTCCGAAGTTCATGTGGACGCGATGGCGGAAATAAATGCTCTGAAAAATGACCTTTCCTTACGTATCGCCGAGCATGGCCCGATTCTTAAGCAGGCTATCCAGGAGATTGCCGCTCGTGAAGGACTTACGCCAGACGCCACGTTGGGTGATTTGAATATTAAACTGAGTAAAAAGGGCAACCGTGACATCACTCGCCTCTATGCCGAGTTGAACGTCACCGCCGATCAGATCAAGGAACTCCTCGCCCTCAATTATGAGATCGCGGAGCGCTTTGCGGCATCGATAGGCCATTCTCTTGAGTTGATAGCCCGCATCATCAATCAAAACAGTACCTATGGCGCTTCTGGCACCTATCAGCAACGACCGTCCAGCGCGGTCTTGATTAACAGGGAGGCCTGAGATGGGAATAAATGCTACTATGGAGATCGGTAAAAACGGTCTCAATGTGTTTCGCAGCGCGACTGCAGTGGTTTCACAAAATATCGCCAATGTCAGTACTCCCGGCTACTCGAGGCAGAAAGCCATTATTGAAACGTCGCCAGTGTCTATGTTAGCCGGCTTTACACTGGGCACCGGAGCTATGATTACCAGTGTTGATCGCTTCTACGATGGGTTGTTGCAGCAGCAAATGGCCAGCTCAGAAACGACTCTGGGCTATGATTCGACCAAATCCACCGTACTGCAACAGATAGAACCGGCATTCAACGAGATCAGTACTGCGGGGACCGGGGCAGCAATATCCAATTTTTTCGTGGCCTGGCAGGATTTGACGAACAATCCTGGCGGAACCGCAGAGCGGCAGTCCGTATTAAGTAATGCGCAGATATTGGCCGATGAATTTCATTCGACCAGCAAGACATTGAGCGACACCGTCTCTTTACAGAATTCCTCGCTGGTACCCGTGATTGACAGTATTAATGCGACGATCAAGGATATTGCCAAATTGAACGCCCAGGTCAGCTCGACTGATCTGGTCGCCGGCAATGCCAATGAGGTTAAAGATAAGCGCGATCTGTTAGTGCGGCAGCTTGCCAAACAGATCGGGATAACCTCGACAGAAAACAGTGACGGCACGACCGATATAAAATTAGCTGACGGCGGCGGTGCCCTCGTTACAGGAGGAGCGTTTGGCACGCTCTCTCTCAACAAGACCAATCCAAACAGCTTCGTGGTACAATTGACCCCCGCCGGTGGTGCTCCGCCACCGGTAACCGTAACACCAACGACCGGAAGTCTTGGGGCAACTCTTGCGTTGAGAGACAGTATCCTCCCCGGGTACCAGGCACAGTTAGATTCTCTGGCAACAACGTTGGCTGCCGAAGTTAACAAACAGCACATGGCTGGATTTGACTTGAATGGCAATCTGGGAATAGCCCTGTTTGACCCGGCAGCCACGACTGCTGCCACCTTTGGCATTAACCCGGCGATGAACAGCACTACCCTGATAGCGGCGTCATCAAATACCAGTGCAGCAGGAGACAATATTAATGCCGTAACGATTGCCGGTCTCCAGAGCCAGAGACTCATGTCAGGAAATACCCTTACGTTCAACGGTTTCTGGAATGGACTGGTTAGCCAGGTTGGGCTGAATGTGTCTTCGAGCAAAACAAATGTTACCCAGGACGAGGCATTCAGCAATCAGTTGCACATCTTGAGGGATACCAATTCCGGAGTGTCGCTCGACCAGGAATTATCTGATCTGATGATGTATCAGCGTTCCTATCAGGCGTGCGCTCAGGTTATTACAACCGCGACATCAATGATGGACACGGTACTTGGCATAATCCGCTAGTTATTGAGACGTCAGGAGGAGCAACTATGAGAGTTACAGCAAATATGTCGGCAGATATCTCTGTATATAATATTCAGCAGCAACGTGGCCGCATTGACAAACTTGTGGAAAAACTCAACGCAAACCAGTCAATAACCCGGCCAAGTGATGATCCTGTCTCAAGCGGTACGCTGCTTGATATCAGCGACAAATCAAAGGCATATGACCAGTACGGCAGCAATATGGTAAAAGCAAAATCGTGGATGGAGTTCACAAATAATGGTTTAAGCGGCATAAGTGGCATTCTCGACTCGGTTCGCGGTATGATTTCCGGTAGTTCATCCCTTAGTATTCAGGACCCGACAGATCGCCAGATTGCGCATGACCAGCTTGTTGAACTGAAAAAGCAGCTTATTGAAATGGCTAATATGAAGTATGGTGATCAGTACATTTTCGGCGGGGGAAACAACCTCGTACCGCCGTTCAGTGAAAAAACAGGCAATCTGGCCAACGGCTCCACAATTGTGCCGGTCACCGATGTGACCGGTCTGAAGCCCGGAATGCAGGTGTCTGGCACGGGAATACCGGCAAATACGATTATTTCTGCGTTTACGGCGGGCCCCCCCTCTACGGTAACGTTAAGCAATCCCGCCACCATGACTACCACCGCTTCAAAACTCAATTTTTATGCCGGCGACGGCACTCAGCGGGAGGTGGAGATTGCTACAAGTACACGCCAGCCCATCAGCACTACGGGTGACCGGCTCCTGCTGGGTAGCGGGTCAAACCCGAGCTACGGGACGACCAATGTTCTGCAGACAATGGACGACATGATTGCTGCGGTCGGAGATGCCAACAACCCAAGTATTCCCGCAGATGTTACCGCTGCAGGAAAGGCACTTGAATCGGCATCGAGACAGGTTTTCTCTGCAATCACGACCAACATTTCCCGTATTCACCGGGTCGATAACATGGTCAAACTGAATGATCTCAATAAAAGCACTCTTACCAGTATCGCCGACAGCATTCAGAATGTCGATCTGGTCAAGTACGGCATGCAGCTCAATATTGAGAAGAACGCCTTTGAGGCGTCACTGTCAGCCACCGCCAAGGTATCGCAGATGTCATTATTAAATTACCTGTAGCTGAGCAAGCTATCACCCAGTACTATTTAAAGCGGGACTCTGTAAAGAGCCCCGCTTTTATTACGCCTTGATCTGCCCCTGAATCCCGATGGTAACCTCATGGTACGGAATCTGCCTGCCGGATGCTGCCAGAGCCTGGCGGGCAGCCACTGCAATGCCGCCACAGCAGGGCACTTCCATCTTCAGAACAGTCACGCTTTTTATCTCGGATTTGCTGAACAGCTCTGTCAGTTTCTGCTGGTAGAAGCTGTTATCATCAAGCTTCGGGCAGCCCATGACGACCGCTTTGCCTTTGAGGAAATCCTCGTGATAGCCGGCATAGGCAACCGGTACGCAGTCGGCGGTAATTAACAGATCGGCACCCTGAAAGTACGGGGCGGTGGTTGAAACAAGATGGAGCTGCACCGGCCATTGTGCCAGTTGACTCTGGCGACTGCCGCCTGACACGGCTTCGGCTGTCGCCTGTGGCGCGGCAAAGCTCATGGCGCGTGACCCGGGGCAGCCGCCGCCATGATGATGCGCTGCTGCCGGTGCCTGCGGAGTCTGCTGGTGAAGCGGAGCCGGTTTCCCCAGAGCGGCCAGATGCTTCTCTACGGCCGCTTCATCAAATTCGTCAGCCTCGCGCTCCTCAATCTTGATGGCATCACGCGGGCACTCGCCGAGGCAGGCGCCCAGCCCGTCACAGAGATTATCCGCCGACAATACCGCTTTGCCGTTAATCATAGTTATAGCCCCTTCAGCGCACGATGGTACGCAGAGTCCGCAGCCGTCACATTTTTCCGGGTCAATTGTTACAATTTTTCTCTTCATGGTCATGCTCCTTTTAGTTTGTTTTTTTGTCAGTCAAAAGAAATAGTGCCAAAGATAATCCACTCTGCCCCGCATCACCATTCTCCGCCCCACGTACGACATGATCTCCCGTACCTTTTCGCGGTGCTGCCGGTCATAACAGTGAATCCGGCAGTTCTTGCAGGTCGGTTTTTCAGCTTCAAGCGGGCAGTTTAACCTCTTTGCTATGGCGTACTCAAGAAAAGAGCGACACTCCGGACAGATGGTGCGCACTCCCAATCCGGCAGGAAGGGAAACCTGAATGAATTCGGCATTACAATGTTTTACACGGCAAAAGATCTCGGTAAACTTTCCGAGCAGCTTGATATCTTTTTTCTGCTGAATGGTGATTGTCTCCATAAGTTGAACATGCCCCATATCCGTTTTGAATTACATGACTCAGATCAATTTTTCAGATGTTATTCAGTTCGATACGACTTCAAAGGAACAGTTGCCAATCATAATAAAACACTGTATACATTCGGCAGTATCCATCTCCGAGCAGTATCAGCCTAAAGAAGCGGTTTCTATGGCCTGCTGCCTGCGGGTATCGCCGGAAACGGCGTTGCCTTCCTGTAGTGAGTTAGTAAATATTTTCTGCATGTTCTGGTAGAAAATAGTTACGTAAACGAACTATCCTGTATTTCAAGGGCTGAAAAGGGGATGGTTGGCATCGTTAATAATACGATAACAACCATTTAAACAAGGAGGTACAGCAATGGCGGTTTCACGCAGAGATTTTTTAAAGCTCTCCGGTTCCGGTTTTGCGGCAGCCACCCTCGGTTTCAACCTCGCTCCTGTCGAGGCCAAAGCTGAGGATCTGGCCATCCGCTACGCCAAAGAATCAACAACCATCTGCCCCTATTGCTCGGTCGGCTGCGGCATGATCGTGCATACCCTGGGGGGGAACATCATCAATGTTGAGGGTGATCCTGATCATCCGATTAACGAGGGTTCGCTCTGTCCGAAGGGGGCGTCGGTCTATCAGCTGCGTGATAACAAGGCTCGCGTGACCACCCCGATGTATCGTGCCGCCGGTGCCAGTGAATGGAAGTCCGTCTCCTGGGAATGGGCGCTTGACGAGATTGCCGTGAAGGTTAAAAAGAGCCGCGATGCTTCCTTTGTGCCAACCTCTAAAATAAAGATCAAGGAAAAAGTCGGCGGCGTTGATGTCGAAAAAGAGATCGAAGCCGTCGTTAACCGTACCATGGGCATGGCCTCGGTCGGCAGCGCCGCGCTGGACAATGAAGAGTGTTATCTGTACCAGAAATTCTTAAGGGGGTTAGGCCTGGTGTATATTGAACATCAGGCACGCATTTGACACAGCGCAACAGTTGCGGCTCTGGCAGAGTCGTTCGGACGCGGTGCAATGACGAACCACTGGATAGATTTCAAAAATGCTGACGTAATCCTTATCATGGGGGCCAACCCCGCTGAAAACCACCCGGTCTCATTCCGTTGGATTATGAAGGCAAAAGACGCCGGGGCGAAAGTAATCACCGTAGACCCCCGCTTTACCCGCAGTGCGGCCAAGTCGGATCTCTACGCGCCGCTGCGCTCGGGTACCGATATCGCCTTCCTCGGCGGCATGATCAACTACATCATCGAGAACAAGCTCTATTTCGAGCAGTACGTGCGGGACTACACCAATTCGGCGTATCTGGTCAACGGCGATTTCAAAATGCCGGGCGAACTGGCCGGACTCTTCTCCGGCTATGATCCGAAAAAGCGGAGCTATGATGCCAAGGCGTGGTCGTTCCAGAAGGATAAGGATGACAACCCGCTGAAAGATCCAACGTTACAGGACCCGAACTGCGTTTTCCAGTTGATGAAGAAGCATTACGGACGCTACACGCCGGAACTGGTTGCCAAAACCACCGGCACGCCCAAAGAAAAACTACTGGAAGTGTACAAGCTGTTTGCTTCCACCGGCAAACCTGACAAGGCGGGCACTTCGCTTTATGCCATGGGGTGGACCCAGCATACCGTCGGTACCCAGAACATCCGCGCCATGTCGATCATTCAGCTGCTGCTCGGTAATATGGGTGTCGCCGGCGGCGGCATCAACGCCCTGCGCGGCGAGTCGAATGTTCAGGGCTCAACGGATCATGGCCTGCTGTTTCACATCCTTCCCGGCTACATGCCGGTGCCTTCGGCGGATTTGAAAGACACCGCCGCCTACATCGAAAAACATTCGCCGAAATCGAAAGATCCGCAGAGTGCCAACTGGTGGCAGAACCGCAACAAGTACCTGATCAGCTACATGAAGGCGATCTACGGCGCCAAAGCCACTAAAGAGAATGACTTCGGCTACGACTGGCTCCCCAAGCTCGATCCGGGCATGAACGCATCCTGGCTGATGATCTTCGACAATATGATCAAGGGTAAATTCAAAGGTTTCTTCGCCTGGGGGCAGAATCCGGCCTGCTCCGGTTCCAACTCCAACAAAGTCCGCAACGCCCTGGCAAAGCTCGATTGGATGGTGACCACCAACCTGTTCGACAATGAAACCGCGTCATTCTGGAAAGGACCGGGCATGGATCCGGCAACGGTCAAGACCGAAGTGTTCTTCCTGCCAGCCGCAGCCTCGTTTGAAAAAGAGGGGAGTATTTCCAATTCCGGGCGCTGGGCACAGTGGCGCACCGCTGCCGTAAAGCCTCTCGGCCAGTCCAAACCGGATGCCGAAATAATTCACGAGCTGTTTCAGAAATTGAAAGCACTGTACGCCAAAGAGGGGGGAGCGCTGCCGGAACAGCTGACCAACCTCACCTGGAACTACGGCTTCAAACGTGCCGACGGCACCATTAAAGCAATCGACATACATGCCGTAGCCAAAGAGATCAACGGTTACTTCCTCGAAGATGTCGAGGAGAAGCCGAAACCGCTCAAGCCGGGAGAAAAAGCGCCGCCACCCCCGCCTCCCGGAACACCGAAAAAGATGCTCGGTAAAAAAGGCGAACTGGTGGGCGGCTTTGCCATGCTGCAGGCCGACGGCACCACCTCGTGCGGGTCGTGGATCTACTGCCAGAGCTACAACGAAAAAGGCAACATGATGGCACGACGGGTCAAGAAAGACCCGACCGGACTCGGGCTGTTCCCGGAATGGGCCTGGTGTTGGCCGGTCAACCGGCGCATCATTTACAATCGCGCTTCCTGCGATCAGGACGGCAAACCGTACAATCTCAAAAAAGCGGTGGTCTACTGGAATCCGACCGCCGTACAGCCGACCGGCGCTCTCGGGGCCTGGATCGGTGATGTTCCCGACGGCCCGTGGCCGCCGATGTCCAACGAAAAAGAGGGGCGCAAACCGTTCATCATGCGCTCCGACGGCGTTGCTGCCATCTTCGGGCCCGGCTTGAAGGACGGGCCGTTCCCGGAGCATTACGAACCGGTGGAATGTCCGGTGCCGGAGAACTTTTTCTCCAAGCAGATGACTAATCCGGCGAGCAAGATCTTCAGCGATGCCGGCGTCAAGGAAGATGTGCTGGCAACATGCGATGTCCGCTTCCCGCTGGTGGCCACCACCTACCGGGTGACCGAGCATTGGCAGACCGGCGTCATGACGCGCAACACCCCGTGGCTGCTGGAACTGCAGCCGCGCCAGTTCTGCGAGATCAGCGTCGAACTGGGCAAGGAGAAGAACATCAGTAGCGGCGATATTGTCGAAGTCTCGTCAGCCCGCGGCGCGATTGAGGCGGTGGCAATGGTAACCCCGCGCATGAAGCCGTTTAAAATCGGCGACCGCATCGTTCATGAGATCGGCCTCCCCTGGTGCTTCGGCTGGCATACCCCCGGCGTGGGTGACGCCGCCAATCTGCTGACCTCCACTGCGGGCGATGCCAATACGATGATTCCCGAGACCAAAGCCTTCATGGTCGGAATCGCGAGAAAGGGGTAAGTCATGGCCGATACTGTAAACCAAGCTACCCGTAAAGGGTTTCTCGTCGATACCTCCCGCTGCATCGGCTGCCGCTCATGTCAGGTTGCCTGCAAACAGTGGAACAAGCTGGAAGCCGACAAAACGGCCAATAAGGGGACCTTTGAGAATCCCCGCGACCTGACGCCGGCGCTCTATAACCGCATCAAATTTATTGAAAAAGAGACCGACGGTGCAATCTCGTGGCAGTTTTTCAACGAGCGCTGCATGCACTGCGGCGATGCCGGCTGCATGAAGGTCTGCCCGTCACCGGGAGCGCTCTCCCGCACCAGTGACGGCATTGTCGTCTTCAACAAGGATAAATGCATCTCCTGCAAATACTGTGTCTCCGCCTGCCCCTTCAATATTCCCCGCTACGGGGCGGATGACAAGGTATCCAAATGCCACCTCTGCACCGATCGCATCAATGGCGGCATGACTCCGGCCTGTGCCAAGGCCTGCCCGACTGAAACACTGAAATACGGCAGACGGAGTGAATTAATTGCCAAAGCGACCGCCGCAAAAAAGACTCTGTACGGGGTGGATGACCTGATGGGACTTGGCGTGGTCTACGCACTCGAAGGGCCGCCGGAGCAGTACGGCTTGCCTGCCAGACCGAGTATTCCGCTGTCAATTTTCCTCTGGAAGGATGTCATCAAGCCGCTCGGTATTCTTGGCTTCTGGAGCAGTATCGGCGCCATGCTGCTGCATTATGTGACGATCGGCCCAAAAAAGGTTGATGATGATCTTGACTCCAGGGAGGACGGCCATGAGTGAGTATATCGAGCGTTTCAGAACCAGCGAAAGAGTGTTGCACTGGGTCGTTACCGCCAGCTTTTTTACCTTGCTCCTGACCGGACTCGGCCTCTATTCACGGCTGTTTCATGGCTATTTCGGTCTGTTCGGCGGCGGGATGAATGCAATCTTTATCCACAAAATTTCAGGAGTCATATTTTTCTTCAGTTCAATCTACATGTATCTTAATCATAAAAAGGATGTTTCCTCTTTTGATGAGGATGATAAATTGTGGATTGACAAAAGCGGCGGCTACCTGTCACGGGATGCCAGCCATTTCAACATCGGCAAGTACAACCCCGGGCAGAAACTGTTTGCACTTTGTATTGCTGCGGCCACTGCGGTTCTCGGAGTTACCGGAGTGATTGCCTGGCTGCCGCTGTACTTCCCGCGCTTTATCGTGCAGGTCTCCCTGATGATGCATAGTCTGTTTTTTATCGGCTCGATCATGTTTGTTGTTGTGCATGTCTACCTGGCAACCATCGGAAATCCAGGTACCATTGAAGCGATGTTGTATGGTAATGTCCGTAAAATATGGGCCAAAAAACATCATCCCAAGTGGTACAAGGAAACAACCGAACCTCAGTAACATTTCATCTTATGCTGCGCCGAAGGCGGCCTCCGGGTCGCCTTTTGTGCAAAACATATTTTCCGGAGGGGAGTTTATGATGGCTGCAACAAAAACTGCGCTCTGCGTGCTGCTCGTTGCGGCATTCACCCTTTATGCCGACATCGGCACAAATGCCGCCGTCCCATCTTCTCAAACGGTACTTAATCCGGCAGCACCCCGAAAATCCGTCTATCCCCGGATTGTCATCTATACGGTTGCCTGGTGTCCGCACTGCCGTGAATTGAAGGAGTATCTGACGACGCGCAACATCCCCTTTATAAACAGGGACGTCGAGCTTGAACAGGCAGCGATGAATGATCTGACGCAAAAATATAACACTTATAGCGTACCTGTCGTGATCATCGGTAATGATCAGGAGGTTCTCAAAGGCTTTACCGTCGAGCAGTTTGAAAAGGCGGTCAGCAAGGTGAAAGCCGCGGGCCGGTAGCGGATTATTCTCATAGTACGGAGGTATCTCTTGAATGTATCACTGACATCTACCGCTGTCCGGACGCTCTGCCTGATCCTGTTGCTCACGTTCTGCCCCGGAACCGGCCGCGCCGCTCAATCTGCTCCGGTTGTCCGCAGCAGCGGTGCCAAAGTGGGTGAACCTGCCCCGGCATTCAAGGTTGAGGCCGTTGCAGGTACGGAAATTAAGAGCGTCAGCCTTGATGATTACCGTGGTAAATGGCTGGTGCTTTTTTTCTACCCGGCGGATTTCTCTTTTATCTGTCCGACCGAAATCACCGGGTTCAACAAGGAACTGGATCGTTTTAAAAAACTGAATGCCGAGGTTTTGGGCGGTTCCGTTGACGGCAAGTATGCCCATCTGGCCTGGATCAAACGGGGAGATCTGGGCGAACTGAAATATCCTCTGTTTTCAGACATTAAAAAGGAGATGGCTGAACAGTACGGTATACTCGACGCAAAGGAAGGTGTCGCCTTGCGCGGTCTTTTCATTATTGATCCCGATGGGGTCGTTCAGTATCAGGTTGTTCATAATCTTTCCGTCGGACGGAGTGTTGAAGAGGTGCTGAGGGTTTTGGAAGGGTTGCAGACCGCACATCTCTGTCCCCTGAACTGGAAACCGGGCCAGAAAACCCTTAACAGGTAGCATCAGAATCTAAATGAGCGAGAGGAATCCTCATGCCTTCCACGAGTCAAAAAATCGCCGCACTGCAGCGTGCAGCTCAAACCTCTCCGGAATACGCCGATATTGTTCCCCTGTTTATCGGGATTTATGACTATCTTCTCGGTCGGGAGAACCAGACCGGCATTTCGATTGAGCTGTCAAACGGCAATCCGGCGGAAAAGGTCGAAAAAGGCATCCCGCTACTTGTTTTCTCCGATCTGAAAGTTGATCGGAAGCAGACCGTTGCCTTTCTGCGGGGAGTTATTGGTGTGCTTATCGAAAAAGGTCAGGAGAACGCTGAATACCTCCAGCATATCGGTACCGCCCTGCAGGAGGGAACCATTGAGCCGTCCGCTTTGTATGCCGCAATTCTGGAACGTCGACGTGCACCGATAAATGATATCTCCGAGCAATTGTCCATACCATCTCCACTCGTTGAGTTCATCTTTGAAATTCCGCTCAAAACAGCACTTGAGTATTTTGCCGCAAATTATGAAGCAGAACAGTTTGCCGGGTGGCAGGAACGGATCTGCCCGATCTGCGGTTCCCGGGCCGGAATGGCCGAATTATCCGGTGAAGAGGGGCGGCGTTTGCTTGCCTGTTCGACCTGTTCCTTCATCTGGCCGTTCAAACGTCTAACCTGCCCCTTTTGCGGCTGCGATGACCCTGAAAAGTTATCCTACTTTAGCGCCGGAGAAGGGGCAACACGGGTTGACACCTGCACGGCCTGCAGTCGCTACATCAAGACACGGGATTCACGAAAATCAGGCAGTGACGTACCGCTGGAGATTGAAGACCTGCTGACGATACATCTTGACCTGTTGGCAGCGAAAGAAGGTCTTGAGCGGGGCAAATAAGTACTGGTAACAGAAGATGCGGTGAATCTATGACAAGTGCCTCTACAAAACGTATCCAAAATATAACAGCGGTGATTCTGGCCGGAGGAACCTCTTCGCGGATGCAGAGCAACAAGGCCCTGCTGCCGTACCGTGGCGGACGGTTTATCGAGGCCATCTACCGGTTGCTGCGTTCAATATTCGCCGACGTTATCGTGGTTACCAATAATCCGGAGCAGTACGAGTTTCTGCCATGCAACAAGGTCCCCGACATTTACCAGGGGATGGGGGTAATGGCAGGAATTCATTCCGGCCTCTATCACAGCAGCAACCCTGCCATATTTGCCGTTGCGTGCGATATGCCCTATCTGAAGGAAAGCCTGATCAGATATATGGCGGCCCGTGCCGATGCCGGCGGTGTTCTGATCCCTGAAAGTCCCGGCGGCCTTGAACCGCTCCATGCTTTTTACGGCAAGGACTGCCTTACCGCCATTGAGACCGCCTTACAGAACGGCCAGAAGAGAATTGTCTCCTTTTTTGATGGCACGGCTGTCAGCAAGATAGAGACTGAACAGATTGCCTACTTCGACCCCGCATTTACGTCATTCATAAATATAAACACTCCTGACGATTACTATGGCATGCGTAGCAGAGAGCATATCCGTACTATCGCACCCATCGAAGAATTTTATATAAATGCAGCAGTATGACCACTGATATCACTTTACGGAAAGGAGAGAATCATCATATCCAGGATAAAATAGTCTGTTTCTCGTCACTTTTTCCCGTTTTTTTCTTTGCCTCGCAGACACCATTCCAGTAGTATGCAGCGGTTACTTAATCTCTACTTCCCGGACACCTTTACAAACATGGATGAAGCAAAAAAAGATAAGATGACCAAAGAGTTGCAAGGAATGGGACTGGGAACAGTCGGTATTTTTATCCTGCTCTCGTTTCTGACCTATAATGCCGCCGATGTTTCCTGGAACAGTTATTCTAACGAAGGCACCATTCATAATCTCGGGGGACGCCTGGGAGCTCAGATTGCCGATCTATTTTTTATCAGCTTCGGCCTCGCCTCATATCTGATACCGCTTACGCTGCTCTACATCGCCTATACTCTCTTTCGCTTTAAAGAGATTCGTCTCCGTTCCTACAAACTGGCGGCAGCATTTGCACTGCTCTTCTCTCTGGCGACCCTGTTTGCATTCTTCAGGGACAAGACTTTCTTGTTTGGCCAGCTGGTGGCCACTGGCGGAGCGTTTGGTGTGGTTGTGTCGCGAACCCTTAAAGGGACTGTCGGCATTACTGGTGCTCTGCTCCTGTTGCTGCCGCTTCTTGCCGCGTCGATCATGATACTGTCCAAATTCTCCTTTATTCTATTTGCCGGCTGGTGGTTGGATAATTTTAAGCATAAATGGGCGACATGGCAGGAACGCCGTAATCATGATCGAGCTGCAAAAGAGAAGGAAAACGCCAAAAGAAATGGGGTATCTATTGCTACCGTCGGACCTGTTATAAAGCCAATGACGCCTCCACCTCCTCGAGCCAACCCCGTCAAGAAAGAAAAAGACAAAAAGAAAGAGGACGCCAAGACGGCTGCCGTTCAGGAAACGTTTGAGTTTATCAAAGCAGAAGGTGATTTTCATACACCCCCCTTCTCGCTGCTTGACGTACCACCTGCCGCAGAGAAAACGCTCGACCGCGATGCCCTGACCATGAATGCGCGGCTGCTGGAGAAGAAACTCAAAGATTATAACATCGACGGTGAAGTTGTTGAAATCTGCCCCGGCCCGGTCATCACCATGTATGAATTCTCGCCGGCCCCCGGAATAAAAATCAGCAGGATTGCCGGCCTGACCGATGATCTGACCATGGCTCTGCAGGCCATGTCTATCCGTATCGTGGCTCCCATCCCCGGCAAGGGGGTCGTCGGCATTGAGGTGCCCAATCGTGACCGCGACATGGTGTACCTCCGTGAGATTTTCAACTGCGAACATTTTTCCCATAGCAAAATGAAGCTGCCGCTTGCCCTCGGTAAAGATATCGCGGGGCTTCCGGTCGTCACCGACCTGGCGAAAGCACCGCATCTGCTGGTGGCAGGATCAACCGGTTCCGGCAAGTCGGTGTCGATCAACACCATGATTCTCTCTCTGCTCTATACCTCCACTCCCAAAGATGTGCGTATGATCATGGTTGATCCGAAGATGCTGGAATTCTCCATGTACGAGGGGATTCCGCACCTGCTGCTGCCGGTCGTAACTGAACCGAAGAAGGCGTCGTTGGCTCTCAAATGGGCGGTTAATGAGATGGAGCGCCGCTATGCCCTCTTGTCAGACAAAGGCGTCCGCAATATAGAGTCATACAACAAAAAACTCGCCGCCGAACTCCTCGAACTGGAAGAGCATGGTTCGATATCGGAGGCCGAAATTATAGAAGATCTGGAAGAACTCCGCGAAGGAGGAGTTGCCGATCTCGACGATTCGATCCCGTTTGTCTTTGATGATGACATCGCGCTGGAGCACAGCCACCTCCCCTATATCGTTGTCATCGTCGACGAGTTGGCCGACCTGATGATGGTCGCCGGGCGCGAAGTAGAGGAACATATTGCCCGCCTGGCCCAGAAGGCGCGTGCCTCCGGAATTCACCTGATTCTGGCTACCCAGCGCCCCTCGGTCGACGTCATTACCGGTCTGATCAAGGCCAACCTGCCGTCTCGAATCTCCTTCCAGGTCACCTCGAAAGTAGATTCGCGCACTATTCTGGACACTAATGGCGCAGAAAGTCTGCTTGGAAATGGTGATATGCTCTATATGCCGCCAGGCACTTCACGCCTGCAGCGTATTCATGGTGCCTTCGTGTCAGACTCTGAAGTCCAGCGGGTAGTCGATTTCCTCAAGAAACAGGGGAAGCCGGTCTACGAAAAATCGATTTTAGACATGAAGGAGAGTGATGAGAAGGGGATCGGCGACGACGAGGAGCAGGACGAACGCTGGGAGGATGCGCTGCGGCTGGTTGCGGAAACCAAGCAGGCGAGCATCTCTATGGTACAGCGCCGTCTCAGAATCGGTTATAACCGCGCCGCCCGTATTGTCGAAATGATGGAAAGCGAGGGGATGATTGCCCATAGCGACGGCACCAGCAAACCCCGCGAGATTTATATGGAAGTCATTCATGCCTACCTGAATTCCCAGTTAACGAGGTGATTATTGCCCTTTAGTAATTCAGAACAATTTTCAGCGGCAATCCAAAAAGGCGCTGTTGAGTGGCACCGTCATGCGTTGGAACGCATGCTGGAACGAGGTGTTGCCAGGCGTGATGTCATGAATGTTCTTCTTACTGGAGAGGTAATTGAAGAATACCCGACAGATTATCCATATCCAAGTGTTCTTATGCTTGGTAAACTTGATGATACGCCGCTTCATGTGGTTGTAGCATTTGATAGCGAGCTGGAAATAATCTTCATAATAACGGCATATTGCCCCGATGTATTGCACTTTCTGGATGACTACAAAACCAGGAGAAAATAACATGACTAATAACACTAAAATTAATAATTGTCCTCTCTGCAAAGGTCACAAAAAAGTCGGACATGCTCTGTTTTCCGTAGATATGGGGTTCGGTGTGGTAGTTGTTCGTCATGTGCCGGCCACTGTTTGTGACCAATGTGGCGCAGAATGGTTTTCAGATTCTGTTGCAGCCAAACTGGAGGCCATTGTTGCTGAAGCTCGTGCCAAAAAGGCACTTGTAGAAGTAACATCGCTCGACGATCTGCCACTGGCTGCCTGAAATTGCCCATAGCGACGGCACCAGCAAACCTCGCGAAATTTATATGGAAGTCATTCATGCCTACCTGAATTCCCAGTTGACGAGGTGAGAGTTTTTTGCTCTGCTGTTTTGCGCACCCTGAAGCACATAACTTTTTACGTTTACACGGAGAATCGCTATGCCTACTGATGATTTAGACGCTGCTGCTCTCCAAAATGACACCACTCCGGGGGAAATCATCTCCGAAATTCGTAGTGAAGCAACCCTGCTCAAAGCGGGGGCCCTCCAGAACGCAATTTTCAATAGTGCAAACTTCTCAAGCATAGCTACTGATGCAAACGGCGTCATACAGATCTTCAACGTCGGTGCCGAACGAATGCTTGGTTACACCGCTGCCGAAGTAATGAACAAGATCACTCCGGCCGATATTTCCGATCCGCAGGAAGTTATCATCCGCGCAGAAGCATTGAGCATCGAGCTTGAAACCGTAATCACACCCGGTTTCGAGGCGCTGGTGTTCAAGGCCTCGCGCGGCATTGAGGATATTTACGAGCTGACGTACATCCGCAAGGATGGCAGTCGCTTCCCGGCGGTAGTCTCCGTCACGGCGCTGCGCGACGCACAGGAGACCATCATCGGCTATCTGTTGATCGGTACTGACAATACGGCTCGCAAGCAGGCCGAAGAAGCGCTGCTGAAAGCGGGGGCGCTGCAGAGCGCGATTTTCAACAGCGCCAACTTCTCCAGCATCGCCACCGACGCCAAAGGGGTCATCCAGATCTTCAACGTCGGTGCCGAACGGATGCTCGGTTTCACCGCTGCCGAAGTAATGAACAAGATCACGCCGGCAAACATTTCAGACCCGCAGGAACTCATCGTACGCGCAGAAGAGTTGAGCCATGAGCTGGGGACTCCGATAACTCCCGGTTTCGAAGCGTTGGTGTTCAAGGCTTCGCGCGGCATTGAAGATATTTATGAGTTGACCTACATCCGTAAAGACGGCAGCCGCTTTCCGGCGGTCGTATCAGTCACGGCGCTGCGCGACGATCAGGATGCGATCATCGGCTATCTACTGATAGGTACTGACAATACCGCGCGAAAACAGATTGAAGCTGAACAGCAGCAGCTCAGTCAGCGGCTGCGCGACCACCAGTTCTATACCCGCTCTCTCTTTGAATCCAACATCGATGCGATCATGACTACCGATCCGTCCGGTATTATCACTGATGTCAACAAACAGATGGAGGTCCTCACCGGCTGCACGCGTGACGAGTTGATCGGCGCACCGTTCAAGAACTACTTCACTGAGCCTGATCGGGCCGGGACGAGCATCAAGCTGGTATTGAGAGAGAAAAAGGTCACTAACATCGAGCTCACTGCACGCGCCAGAGACGGTAAGGAAACGGTGGTCTCCTTCAATGCAACCACCTTCTATGACCGGGACAGGAAGCTGCAGGGTGTGTTCGCCGCTGCGCGCGATGTTACAGAACGCAAACGTCTGGATCAGGTGCTTCAGGAAAAGAATCTTGAACTGGAGAGCGCCAGGTCTTTCGCTGAAAAAACAACCCTTGCAAAGTCAGAATTTCTGGCCAACATGAGTCACGAGATCCGTACCCCCATGAACGGTGTCATTGGCATAACACAGCTGCTTGCGATGACCGATCTGGACAAGGAGCAGCAGGTGTATCTCGATGCGCTTGCGCAGTCCGGCAACAATCTACTGTCATTAATTAACGATATCCTCGACCTGTCAAAAATCGAGGCGGGAAAAATCGAGCTCGATATAATTAATTTTGATCTGCGGCTGGAAATGCCGAATACCGTCAACCTTCTTATCCACCGTGCCCACGAAAAAGGGGTGGAGCTGGTCTCTCTGATAGACCCTGATGTCCCGCTGCACTTAAAGGGGGACGTGGGACGACTGCGTCAGATACTTATCAACCTGGCTGGAAATGCCATCAAGTTTACCCAAAAAGGTTCAGTAAACATTCACATTAAAATGGACCACGAAGACGAGGCGACCGTCACTCTGCGTTTTTTGATACGTGACAGCGGCATTGGCATTTCAGCAGACAAACTGGAATCAATATTTGAAGCATTCACCCAGGCGGACGGCTCCACCACCCGTAAATTCGGCGGCAGCGGACTGGGATTGACAATTTCGCGACAACTTGCGGAGCTGATGGGAGGAAGCGTTGGCGTAGAGAGCGTTGAGGGGAGAGGTTCGACATTCTGGTTTACGGCACGCTTGGCAAAACAGACCGATTCTCTCGCCTGGACGGAAGGGGCTGAACTGCCCACCGCCAGCACGAGGGGGGTGAGAAGGGGGGATTTGTGCGGAGACTCTACCCGACTGCTGTTGGCCGAGGATGAACCCACCAATCAGCTGGTTATAAAATCAATACTCAAAAAATTCGGCTTTCATGTGGACGTCGTAAGCAATGGCTGTGATGCCCTCAAAGCGCTGGAGAACAACGACTACGCCCTGGTGTTGATGGATTGTATGATGCCAGAACTGAACGGCTACGAAACGACGGGTGTCATTCGAGATCAGGCCTCGGCAGTGAGAAATCACGCCATACCGGTGATTGCACTGACAGCCAACGCCTTTAAGGAAGATCGGGATAAATGCCTGGCAGCCGGCATGGATGATTATCTGAGTAAACCTCTTGATATTGATACGTTGCTGGCGATGCTGGAAAAATGGATCCCATTAGACTCCACTTACGCAACTGTTCATAAAAAAATACCGTCAGGTATGCAGTCAGGTGTGGATATGCAGTCATTATCAGTGTCCGGAATATTCGATATGACTGACTTTGTAACCCGAAACGAAGGAGACATGTGCTTGTCTCGTACTGTGGCTTCGCTGTTCTGCAACAGTGCGCAGGAATATGTTGCGGCAATCCGCAGCTCTCTCGCACCGAAAACAGCAGATGTTGTTGCCGTGCGCCAGTCAGCGCATACATTAAAAGGTGCTGCAGCGAATCTCTCATTGCCGTTACTGACCGAAACTGCACGATTGATTGAATCAAGTGCCGAATCCGGTGACGTGGAAAAGGCCCGGCAACTGCTGCCGGAGTTGGCGGTGCGCTTTGCTCAGGCGGTTGATGCTCTTAACATAATGCTTGGTATACCGATAGGAAAGGGAAAATTATGACCATCACCGCCGCCTCAATTCAATTTAACGTCAAACAGGGAGATGTTGATGCCAACCTGGCCTACGTTCGCGAGGCACTTGCCCGTGTTGCCGCTCAGGGTGCGAATCTGGTTGTACTGCCGGAAATGTGGTCAAGCGGGTTTTCATACAAAAATCTGAACGAACTTGCTCTCCGCACCAAGGGGATAGTTGATGAATTACTGGAATTTTCAGCCCGGCATAAAATGGTGATCATCGGCAGTATGCCGGAACCGAACGGCGACAAGGTATTCAATACGGTCTCTGTTATTGATAGTGGGTCTTTGGCGGGAGTCTACCGCAAGATGCACCTCTTCTCCCTTCTGGGCGAGGAACGCGCTTTTTCCGGTGGCGATTCATGGCTTTGTGCCGAAACATCGCTCGGCAAGGTGGGAGTCATTATCTGTTACGATCTGCGCTTTCCTGAACTCTCACGACGTTTGGCACTCGAAGGGGCTCAGGTAATATGTGTACCGGCGCAGTGGCCGAGGCCGAGACAGGAGCATTGGCGCACGCTGCTGCGGGCACGGGCGATGGAGAATCAGCTCTTCATCGTCGCCTGTAACGCCTGCGGCACCATTGGAAAACTGGATTTCTTTGGCATGAGTATGATTATTGATGCAAAAGGAGATTTACTGACTGAAACGGGAGATGTTGAGGGGGAGATTCTCTCTTCACTTGATATGCAGACCATGACCGACTGGCGGGCGCAGATTCCTTGTTTCAACGATCGCAAGCCGGAGTGCTATTAACTTTTTGGCGCGGAAAAATTAGCCGTTAATGCTTGTTGCCACCTGATTATTAGTCATCAACTCCTGCGCTTTAACGACCATCTCAGAAGGCGTTTGATATATGACTTTGTTGCTGCTGTCCATGTATTTTGTAATCACTTTACCTCTGGCATCATAGGACTCTGCAATATGACTCATTCCCCTGACGGGATTCTTGTCGACGATACCTGCAGGTGCAGAGACCTTAACGGCGTCAGGAGCTTTAGATGAGTCCTCTGTTGTTTTTGCAGACACAACTGCCTCAGCTGTTTCCTTTACAGGCTGTTTCAACTGCATTGCGGCTTTAAATGCTTGCAGCTTGAACGTAGCCACTCCATCTGCTATCGAATTCATGCTCATGACGAACTCCCACTAAATAGTAAATATATTACGCTTTTCCTTTAGCTGCTTCTCCCGCTTTTTCCGCTGAACTCTCCTGAGCTTCCAATGCTGCAGGATCGCCATCACTAGCCAACTGTTGAGCCATTTTAGATATGCTCACGGTGTCAGTTTTAGGTGCCTGTTGCTGAGGAGCTTTCGCTGCTGCCTGCTGCTGTGCAGGTGGCGGTGTATATGCTGCTGCAACGGTATATCCTGATGCTATTCCAGATATTGACATATGGTCACCCTCCTGATGCAACTGATTCCTTCGTTATCCTCCTTATCGGCGCTAGTCACAATATATAAAGGATTATTTCAATCCCATTGATATTTATTTTCCCACTTTTGGGAGTGTTCTTGGAGTATTACAGGCGGGATATTTGTGGTCAGATGTAAATGACTGCACTAAATCTGTACTCAATCTGTTTACAGGGGAGAAACTGCCAAGAAAAAAGACCTTGCGGAAAAAACCGCAAAGCCTTTATTCATCGATGGTGCCCGGGACTAGACTCGAACAACGCCATAACATACTGTAATTGATAATAGTTTATTTCAATAAATTGATAGACACCCCCAAATACACCCCTAAAATAAAACTGTTGTAAAAATGCCACACTTCACTTTTACATTCAACGATTGCCTCCCATTATGACACTTTCCGTTTTTCCACCACAATAATTTTGCTGTTCGTAGTCAGAGTGAGCGCGTTTACCAACCCGTAGGGGGAAACACCGTCACAGTACCTTTGATTAATCTGAGTACACTACAACCCCAATATCATAAATAATAAGTTCGTGGGGGAATTTACAAACGGATTTGTTCAATGTCTTATGGGGTGCGGGGTGAATGATCCAAGAGAATGAATAGCAACGGGCAGGCGGTGGCGGTGATGCCTGGGTGATGATGGCGTCAATGTACGGCGATACAAACAGACAAGCGGCAGGGCGGCTTTATAGTTCCCTACCCCTTGTCTGTGTATGCCTTCGGTGGTGCTAATCGCTTGCAGGCTGTTTTTGTGCTTCGTTCATTTCGTCGGCCTGATTCTTTTGACGGGCAAGCAGCGCCAGGCGATGATCTCGTACACGGTCAGCAATGTCTGCATATTTACCGCGCTTGATGGTGGCCTGGGTGGTGCTACGCCAGGATGATCGCAGGGGCGGCTGTTGCCGGTGTCGGTCGTTATGGGTGCAGGGATGTTTAGCCATGACAGGTACACCCCCCTGATCGCTGTTGTCTCAATTCATTGATGATGGTTTGCAGCTTGGCTGATAGCGACAATTCAAGTTGGCACAACTGCATTACGACGGCGTTTTCAAGCTCCCCAGATAGTTCCGCCTCGATGTCTCCTACTGCGTTACTGATCGTTGACAAGTAGTGAAGCAGCATTTCTTCATAATCGTTTTCAGCCTCAAACGGAATGTTGTCATAGTCAGGGATCATTTTCCCAAATTCGCGCTTTGCTTCGCTAGGCACACGGTTTGCTTTCATTGGTGATCCTCCTGCAGGTCGGTAATCTGTGAGCGGAGCGATGCCGCCTGTTGTGTCAATACAGCCAGCAGTTTTTCTGTAACCTGCAATGCTCCGTTAAGCTGCGCCAGTTTTAAAACGGTTTCTTTTGTCATGGTAATGATCTCCTGTAGTTCCGCTATTGGAGCGGGTTTATGTGCCATTTATGGCGGTTTATGTCGTGTATTTTGTTGGATGTCTGTACTTTGTGGTGTTCCCTGTGTTCCGGTGTTCCGTGCTATATAACCAACTGAATTAAAAAACAAATTACGGAACACCACAAAAAAGCAGACGGAACACCTACAAGCGCAGGTGTTCCCGCAATTACTCAAAACGGTATGCTGTCAGGTAGTCCGCCATTATCGACACCAGGAAAGAAATGATAGCAGCGGATTTTACCCATGCCAGGCAACATTTTGCTAATGCTGTTTTTGCCGTTGCCGTCTCCTCTGATGATGCCATGTGCTGCGAGTTGTTTCGCTGCCCAGCGATAGTCGAAGTTAGCGCAGATGTCCTTGAAGCGCGTAGATAAGACAAAATATTCCGTAGTTTTTTCACCGGATGGCACACTGTCAACAGTGCGCCTGAATCCATAGCGGTCATTAACGGGGTGGTTATTCTTTCGTTCGTCACCATCCAGAGCGACAAAGCAGCTTTCCCCATTCCGATCAAAGAACGCCTCAATCTGATCTAGTAGCTTCGTGATTTCAGCTTGACCGATACCGCCGCGCCGATCCAGCCAGGCATTGAAGCAAGTCAATGCTCCCCAGGCTGCGTCACCTTCAGGCCAGCCGGTGACGCCATAATGACTCGCCAGTTCGCCACCGGCGGCAACAATGGCAAAACGTGAAGCAACACGGAACACTTGACCATCTGCGCCAGGTGGTACGGCACCATGCAGAAAGTTTTTAATGTAGCTGTTCAGGCGTTCATGCAGGTCGGTTTCATTGGTGTTCAAGTCGTTGACCAGGTGCGTCATATACTCCCGAAAAGCGGTGCCGTGCTGTTTCTGTGTCGCTTTGCGGAAATGTTCTGACAGAGCCGCGCCGCCTGGGTGGTCGTGCAGCGTTTCATAGACACCATTACCAGTGCCAGCATTGGCGGGAATATTGGCAAGGCGCAGGGATTGACCGGCAAAGGTTTTGCGGTTGCCGGTTTTCATCATGGTTTCAAGGTCAGTTTCTCCGGTGGTAACAAACAGGATGCGCCAGGTGTTTCGCGCTTTGGCGTTGCCGTGTTGATCCGCTCGGCCTCTCCCTTTGCCTCCAGCCAGTTTATAAATTATGCTGCCGATCTGTTCTGGTGGCGCTTCTCCCAGTTCATCCAGAAACATAACTGCATCATTGGAATTAGCCGCCTCGCCTTCAAACGAGTTGGCGGTAGCGTTCATCGGCTTGATTGTGTTATCTGGGTTGCCGATAACAGACGCGCCGACGTATTCCAGTGACGTTTTCCCTTCACTCGATTGACCGTCAATGTGGAAGCCGCCACCTTCTTTATTCAGGATGCCCAGCAGCGGGGCGGCAAAGGGGATGCTTGTAATATGCAGCAGACGGCTGTTGTTGATGCAGTAGGTGGCAACATCTCGCCGCCATTCTGCCAGGGTGCCGGATGTCTCGTAGCCGGTGGCGTCTGCTCCCTGCTTCAATATGACTTTTTCTGTCATGGTGCCGATAGTGGCGTCAGGTAATACATAGGCGTACATGGTTATTTTCCCCCTTTCAATTGAACCCATCCGGTTCGTTCTGCCAGGGTGATGCGTGGCAGGTTTTTGCTGTTTTTCATAATGCTGTTGACGAAGTCGGCAAAGGCTTGCTTGGTGCGGATGCCAGCGCCGAAAGAGCCGCCGCGCTTGGCGTACTCGATCCGCGCCACCTCGCCGCCGCCGATGTGCAGGGATTCCAGAGACAACAAAAATTGCACAAGCTGCCCGTCTGGGTTTTTCATCTCGAATAAAATGGAATAGTCCGCGCCCTTGATGTTTCGCGCCAGGCCGACGGGTGACAGGTAGGTGCAGAAAAATATTTCTTCTTTCGGTTTGCCTTCACGGTCAACGGTGGTCATATAAACGCCGTCGGGTTTAATGATAAACTGCCCGAAGGGTAAGCCCTTTGCTGCGTCAATCGCCGTGTTGATCTTCTTGGCAACGGCGAGCTTGCCGCCGCGCTTGGCTTGGTCGTTAAAATCCGAATCCGCTCCCATTACGCCACCTCCGAAAAGTCAGGAATGACAACAGAGCCGCCGACGGCTGCGGCTGCGGCTTCAGCAGAGCGGATGCCGACGGGGTCGCAGTCGGCGGCAATGATGATGGTGATGCCGGGGAATTTGTCACGGATTGCCAGGGCAACGGGTTTCAGGTTGCCAGCATTGAAAGCGCAGGCGGTCGGTTGGCCGGTGATCTCGAAGATAGTGGCGGCTGTTGCGTAACCTTCGGCAATCAGGATGCTGTCAACAGGTTTACCGCCGATGGCGTGATAGCAACCGGTAATCTCGCCGCCATAGAGAAACTTTTTCGAGCCGTCTTTTTCGAGATATTGTAGGGATGTCAGCACACCGGCGGCGTTGCGTATTGGAATAAGCAGTGTTCCGCAATTCTGCCGTATGCCATGCACAGCAACACCTTTTTTAATTAGGTATGGGTGGTGAGGGTCAGCAGGTTGTGAAACATTAAAATGAACGTCTGCCCGTTTCCGTGCTGTTGCGTGGCGCTGTTGGCGTTCGGCCTGCTCCTTCTCCCGCGCCTCGTTCATGCGTCGGGCGTATTCGATCCGCTCGGCCTGGGTGAACTCTTGACGGCTGCGGCTATTCCAATTGCGTTTGATGTTCAGCCGCCAGTGGCCGACGGTGCCGCCGAATGAATCACCATTGTCGCAGGCTTTATACCAGGCGTTTTTCTCTCCAGGCTTGTCAGTCAGTGGGCAGTGGTAGCGGTGAACGCCACCATCAAAGATGATACTTGACGGCGGGGTAGTGCCGATCTCGGCGCAGGCGGTGCGGATGGCTTCGGATGGGTCGTTATCCATTGGTAAGCCCTCCCGTTGCCAGAGCGACAATATCGGCATACTTCCAGGCGGTGCATCTTCCCAGGTGAATCGGTGCGGGTGCTTTGCCCTGTTTTACCCAGAGCCACCATGTACTTTTCTTGACGGGCAGGATTTGCAGGATTTCGGGCAGGCGTACAAGGCGGTTCGGGTCAGGGGGTGGTGCTGTTGGATGTAACGGGGTGTTGATGGTCTTTTTCATATCTTATGCTCCTTGGATGGTTTGCTGTGGCCACCGTTGGAGCAATAAAGACACAAGAAATATTTATAAAAAAGGCCGGTTTCTGTGAAGAAACCAGCCGGTTAAGATTCTATCTATCTGTTATAAAAGCAGAAAAAACAGGGATTATTTTTTGCTTGCAGGGCGTGGGCCTCGCTTAAATGGATTGCAGACACTCTTTATCCGTTCTCGTTGCTTTTCGCCGACGTTGTGTTTATCCAAGTAAGCGTCTACCTTTGCCCCGTAATTGGTTTTTCCTGACGCTTTGGACGCCGCATACTCCCAGGCTTTCAAGGCAAGTGACAACTCTTCAGAATAAAAAGTGTGTTCAGGATTAAGGCATGGATGCTGCTGTGGTGATGTGACTTTCTGCTTTGTAGAATAAGTTTTTTCATATAGCGCAATATCTTGCGGCGAGAGTTGAAGATAATTGGGGTTTCCAATTGTACGCCGCCATACTTCTTCCCAAATTTCCTCACGTCCTGTTTCAATGAAAAAACGCTTGATCTCCCGTAGAGCGTCGCGGCGAGAATACTGGTATTTGTTTGCAAAATCATCAACATTGTACCAGTCGGTAAAATCAAGGTTCTGCAAGGCTTTGTGGCGTTCTAACTCTTCTTCGTCGGTCATGATCCGCTCCCTTCGTTGGCGGTGATCCCTTCAATAAGAAACTCCCAGGGCAGGTCAGGAAGGGTTCTGACTTTTCTCGCCGTCGCGATAGCCCTGAAAAGGTGGAACACCTCATTTTAAGGGTGTTCCGTCTGCGTTTTGGGGGTGTTCCGTAATTGCCGTTTTAATTCGGCAGGTTACAAGGTGCAGAACACCGGAACACATGGAACACCTCAAAAACATAATACTTGTACTTTTTATGCAGCTTTTGCCATAAACGGCAACACCTTTGCGCCCTTCTTCAGGCCTTCCAGGTATTCAGACCAGACCTGCATCATCTGTCGGCGCTTGGCGATAAACTGCGTCCGGTTGTAGGCATTACCCAGCCGATCCGGTACGGCGTGGGCAAGCTGCGCCTCTATTGCGTCCGGTGGAAAGTTCAAGACTTCATGCAGCAGCGTCCGCGCCATTGCCCTGAATCCGTGGGCACATATCTCATCTTTATCAAAACCCAGACGGCGCAGTGATGCGTTTATGGTGTTTTCACTCATGCAGGTAAGCGGTGAACGATGGCAGGGAAAAACATACTTTCCGGTTCCGGTCAGGCGGTGCAGGTCGGTCAGGATGTCAACGGCCTGGGTGGACAGTGGCACAAGATGCGGTTTCTTCATCTTCATTTTGACGGCTGGAATATTCCATTCAGCGGCGTCAAGGTCAAGCTCGTTCCATTCCATACTGCGCAGTTCACCAGGGCGGACAAACAATAACGGCGTGAGCTTCAAAGCGCACTTGGTGACATACGATCCAGAAAAACCGTCAATGGCCTTGACCAGCTCCGCCACCTTCTTCGGTTCGGTCGGTGCCGCCATGTGTTTGTTGATGACTCTTGGTACGATGCCTTTCAGGTCAGCAGCCGGATTATGCTTAATCAGGCCTTGGTTCAGGGCGTGAAGGAATACACCGGAAAAGGCAACTTTCAGACGGATAGCGGTTTCAACGGTACGGGCGGCAATACGGCGTAATTCGTTGACCAGCTCCGCTCGCTCTATTTCAACAATCGGCCTGTTACCGATAGTGGGGAATACATCCACTTCAAGACGGTGCAACAGCCGGTCGGCATGGTTTGCAGACCATACCTGCTTTTTTTCTTCGTGCCATTCCCGCGCCACCTTCTCGAAGGTGTTGGCGTCAATTGCTTTCTGGACTTGTTCTTGTTCCTTCAACGCCTTAACTACTGCGCCAGGGTCAACACCTTTAGCCAGCAGTTGACGGGCGTTGTCGCGGTCAGTTCGTGCGTCTGCAAGAGATTTGTCAGGGTAGGACTTGAGGAAAAGTGTCTTTTCTTTGCCGTCAAAACGGTAATTGAAGCGCCAGAGCTTGCCGCCTGATGGAGTAACCAGCAGATAGAGTCCGCCACCGTCTGAATGTTTTTTGTTTACTTCAGTCGGTTTGACCGTCTCAACTCCACGTGCTGTAAGTTTATTTATCGGCTTTGCCATACGTCACCCCCTGTTATTCAGTCAGTCTACAGAGTTGGTTCTTGATAAAAATAGCCTCATCGTTAGTAAGTCTGATGGCGTTTTTGCCTTTCCAGATTTCAATAACACCATCAATGTCAACACGGACGGCCGCCAGGCGTTGCGCTGCCTGGGATTCTCTGCGCTCTAACTTTTCAACAGTAGCCAGTTGTCTGTGAAGTTCTAAAGGATCAATAGCGTTAGCCAGCAGTTGCCGCGCCTCTTTATGGATTGTTCGTGCTTCTTCAAGTGATCTATCGGGGTAGCATTTCAGGCAAAGTGTTTTCCGTTTACCATCAAAACGGTAATTCATACGCCAGAGCTTGCCGCCTGATGGAGTAACCAGCAGATACAATCCGCCACCGTCTGAAAGTTTGTATTCTCTTGCTCTTGGTTTGGCGTTCTCAATATCCAGGGGTGTGAGTGGTTCAACCAGCTTCGGCATTGACTTTCTCCTAGTTGCGGGTTCCTGTTTTTGCGAATTTCTTATGATACCGCAAATGCACCCGCAATAAAACCGGATTCAAGCATAACAGGGTAGACCGTCACGGACAAGACAAAAGAAAAAGCCCTTGAAAAATCAAGGGCTTTAGCTCTCTGCGGACTTCTTTAGATTTACTGATGGTGCCCGGGACTAGACTCGAACTAGCACACCCTTGCGAGCACAAGAACCTGAATCTTGCGTGTCTACCAATTCCACCACCCGGGCAAGTGAGCAGTCTTCTTATCATCTCCTCTTTGATATTGCAAGTACAAAAAAGCAAATACCTGCGAAAAGTCGCTAAAAACTTGACAAAATGGCGCTCAAAGTGATATCAGGGACGACACTATTTTCAGATATCTTTTGGAGGCAACATCATGGAACGTACGTTCGCAATTATCAAGCCGGATGCAGTTGAGCGCAAACTGGCTGGTCAAATCCTGGCCAGAATCGAAGAAAAAGGCTTCACTATCGCTGGAATGAAAAAAATACAGCTGACCAGGAAGCAGGCTGAAGGCTTCTATTATGTGCACAGCGCACGTCCTTTCTTCAACGACCTGTGTGCTTTCATGTCCCGCAGTCCGGTGATCGTACTCTGCCTGGAAAAAGAGAATGCCATTGCTGACTGGCGCGCCCTTATGGGAGCAACCAATCCAGCCAATGCAGAGCCGGGAACTATTCGTAAGGATTTTGCCGTCAATATCGAGGAAAATTCATCCCACGGTTCCGACGCTCCCGAAACGGCCGCATTTGAAATTCCGTATTTTTTCAGCGCACTGGAGCTGGTATAGCTCATTCTTCTCCGTTAATGAATCACCAAAGGCCCTGTTTATGCGGGGCCTTTTTTTGTGCGCCCGGCAGGGCGTGTGCTGAGCAAACAAACAGTCAACTCGGAAAAGGTTTGTTGAAATGGCCGGGGTTGGCGGAACGTCACAGGAATTGGAAACGGAGGTCTATACAGCTTTTTCCAGTTTTTCTTCGAGGAGTGGAATAATAACGACCTTAATTTTACCCTTGCCCCAGAGACCGATTTTTTTGGCGGCGGCACGGGAAAGATCGATAAAGTGGAAGGATTTTGAAGCGCAACGGTCGGTAATAGTAACGTGGACTTCCTTTTTGTTGGCTGGATTAACTACTCGTACGACCGTTCCAAGCGGCAGACTTTCGTGAGCTGCGGTCATTTTATCCGGATTATATCGGTGTCCCGATGTTGTGCGACGGCCCTCAAAACGACTGGCATAATGGGAGGCAAAGCCCTCAACTGATTCGTACGGACTGCTCTTAAGGAGTAACTCTTCCAGCAAGAGTGTCGCAGGTCGAGAGCCCTCCTGTTGTGGCGCAGTAACTGTACTCGTTCCGGGGTCTGCGCAGGCAACAGGTACCGTCTGGCTCAGGACCACGACAACGGTTACAGCAGTTATCATACTGGAAAACAAATGATTCATGGTGACGCTTATATCCCGTCTCAAACAGATTGTCAAGATTTACCCAAAGTTACCACCATACTTGAAGTCTCACGGCCTGGGAATGTTCAGCTTAAGATCGAGCTCCCGCACCGTGCCAAGCGATTCGAGTGGCAGATCAAATTTTGCCGCGTCTCCGATAACTACAATTTGAAACGCATCAGGATGGAGGTATTTACGGGCTGTGTTCAATATGTCGGCTTTCGTGACTTTTGCAATATTATCGCGATACTGTTCCAGGTATCCGTCGGGATAGCCGTAATACTCAAGCCGTGCGCGCTGAGTTACAATGGACACCGGGCTGGTGAAGCCGAACATGAACGAGTTTATCAGGTACTCCCGTGCCGCAGTAAGCTCATCATCGGTAACCGGCTCCTTTGTCATGGCAGAGATAATGCTGTTCATCAGGGTGATCGCTTTGCCGGTCGACTCAGCTTTTGTTTCCGTCTCGGCTATAAAGCTGCCGGTGAAGCGGCGACCTATGTCGAAACGGCTACCGACGCTGTAGGCCAGGCCCTGATTGGTGCGGATTTCCATCGTTAACCGCGAGGTAAAACTCCCCCCCAGAATATAATCGAGCAGGCGGATTGCATAGATATCAGGGGAATCCTTGGTCAGCCCCAGATGACCCATGCGGATGACCGTCTGGTTGACGTCCTTCTTGCCGTAGATGACCGCGCCCTGCAGCTGCTCTGCCGGCTGAGGCACAGGTGGCAGAACCAGCGGGGCCGGATATTTTTCCGCTTTAAAAACGCCGTTCAACTCTTTCAGCAGCGCAGCGCGGTCAAAATCACCGGAAACGGCAAGAATCATGTTGTCAAGGCGGTAATAGCGGTGATGAAAATCAACCAGATCCTGGCGGGTGATGGTGCCGACAGAAGCAAAAGTGGCGATATTTCCCAGTGGATGACCGGCATAAATCGCCCGGTTTATCTCCCTGCCGGCGATCTCCTTGGGATCATCATTTTGACGCCGCAAGCCCTCAATTGTCTGCTTCCGGGCAATTTCAAGCCGCTTGGCACTGAAGTCGGGGCGCAGCAGCACATTGCTGAAAACCTGCAGCGTGCGGCTGAAATTCTTTTTCAGTGTTGTCAGTGAGACCGTTCCCATATCGCTGCCGATGCCGCTCTCAACAGACGATGCCATGAACTCGAGCTCGTCGTCCATCTGCTCGGGTGCCATTCCTCCGGCGCCGCCGCTGCGCATGACGCTGCCGGTTATTCCAGACAGTCCCGTTTTTGCTGCCGGTTCATAGACCGATCCGACCCGTACCATGGCAGTCATGTTAATGATCGGCAGTTCGGTGTCACGCAGCAGATAGACCGGCATCCCGCACTGGAGCACGACCCGCTCGGCTTGCGGAATCTGGAAATTCAGAGCCGGGAATTTCATGGTACGAGGATTGGCACGCTGTTGATCGGCGGCAGAAACAGATGCAGCAGCGGTAACCAGAAAGCAGAGCAGCAGAAGAAACCGGCTCATTTGTCACCCCCTTTTTTGCTGATAAACCCGACGGTGCGGTTCTCACGAGTGAAATAGGTTGCCGCTACCCGTTGAATGTCGGCAGGTGTAACTTTGGCAATTTTGCCGCGATTCTCTGTCATATAGCGCCAACTTCCGGTGGTCGCTTCGTACTCTGTCAGGTTTCGGGCCAGACCGCCATTGGTACCCATCCGGCGTGCCTCCTCATACTCTATCTTATTGAGAATCCGCTGCAGATCCCGCTCTGCCACCGGGGTCGTTTTCAGCAGATCCAACTCCACCTGAATGGCATCTTCAACCTCTTTGACCGTGTGTGGCGCGCGCGGGTTGGCGCTTATGACAAACAGGTTCGGATAGCGATCTCCCGGCGCATCAAACGCTCCGATTTCAGTGGCGAGCTGCGCTTCAATCACCAGTTTTTTATGAAAACGCGAAGTACGCCCGCTGCCCAGAATCATGCTAATGACATCAAAAACATAATCATCAGGAGTGGCGATTCCCGGCTTATGGAAGCCCATCATAATTGTCGGCTCAGCTTCCGCAACCAGTTCGATACGGCGTTCCCCCGCCTGTTTCGGTTCCTGGGTGGTAACCGGCGGCACCTCTTTACCCGGCTTGATTGCGCCGAAATAGCGCTCGATAAGAGCGATGGTCTCTTTTGTGTTGATATCTCCGACAATAGCCACAATGGCATTATTCGGCGCATAGTAATTATGAAAGAACTGTTCCGCCTTGGTACGGGTGAGATTTTCGATGTCCGACATCCAGCCGATCGTCGGCTGCCCGTAGGAGTGAGCAAGAAAACTGGCGGCCACAAATGTTTCCCACAATTTACTCTCCGGGTCGGCATCATATGATCTGCGACGTTCTTCCATAACAACCGAACGCTCGGTATAGAATTCCCGCAGCACCGCATTCTGCAGACGATCGGACTCGATGGCGGCCCACAACTCCAGCTTGTTGGAGGGGAGATTTATCAAATACGTCGTCCCATCGCGGCTGGTGAAAGCGTTATAGCCGGTACCGCCGTTCTTGGAGTAGAGCTCGAAAAATTCATCTTTTACGACGTATTTTGACGCATCTGCTTCCAGCTTTACCAGTTGCTTCTCTAATTCCGCTCTCTTGGCAGAGTCCGACTTTTCTCTTTTTGCCTTCTCCGCCGTTAGTGCCTGAGCGGTTACTTCAATAGCGTCAAGGATCGGTTTCTCTGCCGCGAAATCCCTTGTGCCGAGTGTAGTCGTCCCTTTAAAGAGCATATGCTCCAGCAGATGGGCAATCCCGCGCTCATCACTCCGTTCATCGACACTTCCGACCCTGAAACGAATCCAGGCAGCAACCGTCGGTGAGGTATGCCGCTCCATCACCAACAATTTCATTCCGTTTTTCATGGTGTGTTCAACGACCTTCTCTTCAAGAGTTGCTGCGTGAAGTGATGTGCTGAGTAACATAACGGCTATTGTTATAAACAATTTTATTTTCATGTTAAGCTGCTCCTAAAGGTTTCAGAATACTGAAAATTTAATATACTTCCGGGGATCTTCCTTGAAATCTTTTACCAATGCATTCAGATCGTCAACCATCCTGTTCATTTTGTCATAGAGTGCACTGTCGTTAACCAACTGCCCTGCGGTACCGTTGCCGCCGTTGACTTTCCCCGTGACCTCTTCGATCGCTTTTACCGATGACTCGGCCCGGGTAAGGAGAGATACTCCCTTGTCATAAAATTCCCGGTCATTAAGCAGCAGCCCGATCGTGGCATCTTTTGACGTTATCCGTTTTTGCAGGCCACTGACATCATCGGCAGCCTGGATGCTTTTGTCCGCTAGTGACGTCAGTTTTGCATAGAGGGTTTTATCGTAGATTAATTTGTTAAGGGTACCATCCGATGTTTGAATATCCTGGAGCGTCCGGTCGGCACGGTTGAGAATGCTGACCAACCGGTTATATGGTTCAGGATCGCGGTTAAGCCGGCCAAGCGTGCCGTCGCCCCGGTTTATGGTGACCACCAGCTCTTTCATCTCAACGGCCAGCCGCGCAACATTACTGTACAGAGTCTCGTCCTTGTTAAGCTTCCCCAGTGTTCCCTTCCCTTTTTCAATGTTATCAATAATCCCGTTGACTCTGTCAAAGGCATCACCAGCCTTTTGAATGACATCGTCCAGCCGTGCTACCGGTGTGCCCTTCAAGAGAGTGGGGGGGGTTTCGGAGTACTGCTTTGAAGGGAGAATATCAACATACTTTTCTCCCATGAGGCCACGGGTCTTAATTGTCACTTTAGAATCAACCCCGATTTTCTTCAGCGCATTGGTATCGACTTCTATATCAATACTGACTTCATTACTGTCTTTGGGATTGGCAAAGAAAATGCCGGTGACAAGTCCGACATCCACGCCGGCAAGCCAGACCGGAGCGCCGATTTTAAGCCCGACGACATCATTCATGACAATGCGCAGGTCTCCCTTGTCAACAAACATCTTGGTTTTCTGCCCCATCAGCAGTACCCCGCCGGCAAAAAAGATCAGGGCGAGAAAGATGAAAACGCCTCCCCGTACCTGGGCCCAGCCGATCTGATTACTCCGTTTCATAGCAATTCCACCTGTTCCGGTTGCCTGTCATGCGTCGTTTGCACATCATAAAATAATGACCTGTCCGTTGGTTCCAGAAATTCGCACACCTCAGGTATGCTGCTTGCTTTCATTTCTTCTTCACTCCCTTCAAACAGTACGCGCGCCTTATGCAGAAAGGTGAATCGCTGTGACGTTGAAAAAGCGGTGGCAAGATCGTGAGTGACCATCAACGTGGTTTTTCCCTCAGCCTGCAGTCGCTGCATAAGGTTGCAGATATTGTGAACCCCGATCGGATCCAGTCCGGTCGTCGGCTCATCGAAGAAGATGTAATCCGGATCGGCTGCAAGCGCGCGGGCGATAGCCACCCGCTTTTTCATGCCGCCCGACAGTTCGGCAGGATAAAGGTTAAGAGCTGCCTCAACACCGACAAAGCTGAGCTTTTCAAGTACTGTTTTCGTTATCTCTGCCTGCGTCAGCCGCCCCTCTTCAAAGAGGCGATAGCCGACATTTTCCCCGACAGTCATCGAATCAAAGAGCGCCCCACCCTGAAAAACGATGGCGATCCGTTTCCGCTGCTGGATGAATTGCGCTTCCGGCAGGCCGGTGATGCAGAGATCGCCGATAAAAACTTTTCCGGAGTCAGGCTCAAGAAGTCCGAGCAGCAGTTTGAGTATGGTTGTCTTCCCCGCGCCGCTGACCCCCAGAATCGTACGATTAACACCGCGCTCCAGATGAAAATCAAAATCCTGAAGGATCCTGCGACCGCCGATCGAATAACATAATTTTTCAATACGGATGGAGTCGCTGGTGGTCACGGGATTTTTGTCCCCCCCATGGCCAGTATGATCTGCCACTCATCTTCTGTAACCGGCTGAATCGAGAGGCGACTGCGCTTGATCAGCGGCATATCGGCCAGCAGCGGATTCTGCTTGATGCGTTCCAAGGTCACAATCTTTGGGAGCGGTTTGACATAGCGGACATCGACCATGTACCAGATCGGTTTGTCAACGGAAGCTTTGGGATCGAAATGCTCTCCGTTTGGATTCAGAGCGGTTGTGTCAGGATAGCCGGGCCTGACAATCTCTGCGAGGCCAACAACGGCAGGTTCCGCTATATTGCTGTGATAGAACAGCACCCGGTCGCCAACTTTGACCGTATCCCGCAAAAAATTGCGAGCCTGGAAATTACGCACACCATCCCACGCTTCGGTCATGCCAGGACGTGCCTTCAAATCATCGAAGGAAAAACAGCCCGGTTCGGTTTTAAACAGCCAGTAGTTCATCTTATCCCCGAAACACCACAAAGATCTTCGCCATAAAAAAGTCCGCCACCAGAATCAGTACCGAAGAGAGCACCACCGCCTGCTTGGCTGCCGCGCCGACCCCGGCAGCCCCTCCTTTTGTATTAAGCCCCACATAGCAAGCGGTTATGGCAATAATCACCCCGAACAGCGCCGGTTTGACCACTCCTTCGATCAGATCCTGAAAGACCATGAACTGGGGCAGGCCGCTGATGTACAAGAGCGGGTTGATGCTGTAGCCGGATGCCATGATATAGCCGCCGAACACAGAGATGACATCCGTCACAATTGTCAGGAGCGGCAGTGCAATAAGCATTGCAATAAGGCGCGGTACAACCAGGCGTTTGATAATATCGGTCCCTTCCACCCGCATGGCATCTACCTGTTCGGTTACCACCATCGTTCCCAGTTCGGCGGTAATGGCGGAACCGACCCGCCCTGCAACCATAAGTGCTGCCAGCACCGGTCCCAACTCCTTGATCATTGTCACCGCCACCATACCGCCGACATAGCTGGTTGCCGCAAACGGTTTGAGCTGGATCAGTGACTGCAGCGCCATGACCATGCCGGAGAAAAGGCCGGTCAGGGTGCAGATAAACAGGGAGGAAAATCCCAATGTGTCAAACTGGATGGCACATTCGCGATAATAAAAGGGACGACGGAAAATCCGCACAACAGTGCGCCCCGCCAGGGTGAAATAGCTCTGCAGCCCGTGAAAAAAAATCAGCAGAATTTTATCGATTGCGGCAACATTCATGCCTGTCTACAGGGCCACAGCCAGCGCTTCTGCCGCTTCACTGACAAAGATGAACTGCAGGTCATTACGGACGTTCTCTGGAATATCTTCCAGATCATCACGATTGCGCTCAGGAGCTATGAGCGTACTGACTCCCGCTCGATGAGCTGCCAATACCTTTTCTTTCAATCCGCCAATCGCCAGTACCCGACCGGTCAGGGTTATCTCTCCGGTCATGGCAACATTGCGTCGCGCCGGTTTTCCGGTCAGGAGCGAAACCAGCGCCGTAACCATGGTGACACCTGCTGAAGGGCCGTCTTTTGGAATGGCACCGGACGGGACATGAATGTGAATGGTGCGATTCTCAAAGGCTTCCGGCTTGATGCCGAATTCATCGGCGTGCGCTTCGATGTACGAGAGCGCAGCCCGGGCCGATTCCTTCATGACATCGCCCAATGAACCGGTCAGAATAAGCTCGGCCTTACCCGGCATTGAGGTGACCTCAATAAAGAGGATATCTCCGCCCGACTCCGTCCAGGCGAGTCCGGTCACCACGCCGATACGGTCATGCTCGGCCGCCACTTCGTTATGGAATTTTTTCGGCCCGAGCAGTTCCGCAACGGCTTCAGCGGTAATGCAGCTCCGCGCAGCTTTCTGCTGGGTGATCTCCTTGGCCACCTTGCGACAGATCGAAGCCACCGTGCGCTGCATGCCGCGCACTCCGGCCTCGCGGGTGTAGTCTCCGATAACTTTCTCCAGCGCTGCATCTGAAAACGTAAGCCCCCGGTCAGTCAGGCCGTTCTCCTCAAGCTCGCGCCGGACAATAAAATCTTTGGCAATCTGCAGTTTTTCCTGACTGCTGTAGCCAGCCAGCCGGATGACTTCCATGCGATCCTTAAGCGGGCCCGGTATAGGGTCAAGCTGGTTCGCGGTGGTGATGAACATTACTTTTGACAGGTCAAAGGCAACATCGAGGTAATGGTCATTGAAGGTGAAATTCTGCTCCGGGTCAAGTACCTCCAGAAGGGCACTGGCCGGATCGCCACGGAAGTCGTTGCCCAGCTTGTCGATTTCGTCCAGCATGAAGATCGGATTGTTGGCGCCGCAGCGGTAGAGTTCCTTGATAATGCGCCCCGGCAAAGCTCCGATGTAGGTACGGCGATGGCCGCGGATTTCCGCTTCATCCCGGACGCCTCCCAGTGAAATGCGCACAAATTTACGCCCCATCGCACGGGCGATCGACTTGCCGAGCGACGTCTTACCCACTCCCGGCGGACCGACAAAACAGAGCACCGGCCCCTTCATGTTCTCTTTCAGTGAACGTACGGCTAAAAACTCCAGAATCCGCTCTTTGACTTTTTTCAGGTTGTAATGGTCTTCGTTGAGAATCTCCTCGGCCCGCACCATGTCAAGAGTGTCAGCCGTGCTGATATTCCATGGCATACCGGCCAGATAATCAAGATAGGTCCGCGCCACGTTGTATTCCGGCGACGCCTGATTGATGCGCTCCAGGCGTTTCAACTCCTTGTCGGCAATTTTTTTGATATCTTCCGGGAGCCCCGCCTCTTCAATTTTTTTGCGCAGCTCGTTCATATCAGCCGAGCGCGGGTCTTCATCCCCCAGCTCTTCCTGAATATGCTTCATCTGCTCGCGCAGAATATATTCCTTCTGGTTCTTACCCACCCGCTTGGTAACTTCCCCTGCCACCTCATTCTTGATCTGCATCCGCTGTACTTCGTTGGTCAGATGCACATAGACCTTTTTAAGGCGTTCCAGAGGATCGGTCGTCTCCAGGAGTTCCTGCAGATCAGATACCGGCAGATTCACATACAGCGCGACAAGATCCGACAGACGGGCAGGGTTATCGATGTAGTCAATCATCTTCAAAATATCTTCAGGGAGCGGCTTTCCGTGCGAAAGCGCGATTTTCAGCAGCGCATTGAGACTTTGAACCAGCGCGTCCGAGACAAGATTTTTTTCGACAAACTCCCGGACAATTTCGCACTGGGCCCACATCAGCGCTCCGGCCGGCTCGGTATCCAGAATCCGCACTCTGGTAACCCCTTCCAATGAAACTTTATAGCGACCGTCATCAAGTTTTTTAATCTGATTGACCTTGCAGAGTGTGCCGATTTCGCATCTGCCGGCGGGATATTCGCTGCTCCCGGTATCAGGGCGCTCAAAGGTAAGGGCTACGTAATTTTCACAACTCTCCGCTTCACGGAAGGTAGCGATATCTTTCTCGCCGACATACAAAGGAAGGAGCATATAGGGGAAAACAACCGTCTCTTTTTGGGTGAAAAGCGGTAATTTGGCAGGTATTTCAATAATAGTGTGCGGCATCTTCTGTCAGTCCTTTTATCCGTGTAATGCTCTTACTATTCAAACCATAGTTTTCTTGATACTAACATACTTCAAACCACAAGCAAAGCTTCAGATAGCCCACGTAAATATCGCTTCGGCGTCATCAAATCATTGACAAAAAAATGCTTTCCGGGATAGCCTGCCCATCTAACTCCGATTTCAAATCAAAGATGCCATCAAGGCGGCGAGGAATGAGGCGACGAAGGCATACAAATAGTATGCTGAGGAGCCGAAGACGAGCCAACGAAGATGGGGCTTTGATTTGGAATTGGTATAATACGTAAAAAGAGGGGGGTGTATGGAGAACGCACCGAAGTTTAAGGCACTTGTCGTGGAAAAAACGGCTGACAAACAGTTTGTGAGGGCTATCCGGGAGCGGTGTGTCAATGACCTGCCGCCGGGTGACCTGGTGGTTCGGGTCCACTACTCATCCCTCAACTACAAAGATGCTCTGTCGGCCACCGGCCATCCCGGTGTTACCCGGCAGTTTCCGCATACTCCCGGTATTGATGCAGCGGGAGAAGTGGTCTCCTGCCTGAGCGGCGCCTTTCTCCCGGGGGAAAAGGTCATCATAACCGGCTATGACCTCGGCATGGAGACTGACGGCGGCTGGGGGCAGCTGATCCGGATTCCGTCAGAATGGGCCCTTCGGCTCCCGGAGGGATTATCCCTGCGCGACAGCATGGCGCTCGGAACGGCCGGGCTCACGGCGGGATTATCGGCGCTGAAGCTGGTTCAGGCCGGGGTGCGCCCGGATCAAGGGGATGTCCTTGTGACCGGGGCAACCGGCGGCGTCGGCAGCATTGCTGTTTCGATACTAGCCGGTGCCGGATACCGGGTCGTGGCATCAACCGGTAAAGAGGCTGATACGGAGTATCTCAAAGGTCTTGGCGCTGCAGAGGTCATCAACCGTGATGCGGTGGCTGCCGGAGCCGAAAAGGCCGTTCTCGTCGAACGGTGGGGCGGGGTTGTCGATGTCGTTGGCGGCACAACGTTGGTGGCGGCACTCAAAAGCACGAAATACGGCGGCACCGTCACCTGCTGTGGCCTGGTCGGTTCCCCGGAACTGCCGCTTAACGTCTATCCGTTCATCCTGCGCGGGGTAAGCCTGATCGGGATCGATTCGGTCCAGTGCCCCGGAGCGGTTCGTGGAGAGATCTGGAAACGTCTCGCTTCAGCATGGAAACCGTCCCGTCTGGCCGAGGTTGCAACCGAATGTACCCTGCAAAATATTGAACCGATGATTGAGGCGATTCTGAAGGGGGGCGTCACCGGACGCGTCGTGGTAAACATGCTGGCGTGCTGACTCGCGCGATAGTCCCGAATCGGCGCCGCCTCTCTTAAATCATAGCACCCCGGCATGATCAACTTTCTCCCAGACCCTGCTCCAGCAGCACCTGATACGGTTTCAGCGTGTAGGAGCGGTAGTTGATCATGCCGTCAAAGTGGAGCAGAACCTGGAGGCGCTCTTTCATGACTTTATTGGAGACCTCTTCCAGTGCTTTATCGGGAGCAATCCAGCGTGCCTCAGCGCTGTCACCGGTCGGCGCCAGGTCGCCACTCAGGTAGCGCCCCAGAAAGGTAAAGATCACCGCCGGCGGAGCCGTGACCTTTGACCATACGGCGGCCAGCGCCCCCTTTTCGATCTCGATGCCGGCCTCTTCGCGAACTTCGCGGTGCAGCGCGTCAATGAGGTTCTCCCCCTCCTCTACCCGCCCCTGTGGTATCTCCCATCCCCGTTTCTGATGCCTGATAAGCAGGATTTCATCGTTCGCATTGCGCACCAGACAGCCGACGACCAGGGTATGCAGAGGTTCTTTCGCGGTGGACATAATATTCCTTTCGTGCCAGTTGGATTATGTGTGTCAGGAGAACAGTTCGTCAATAGCATCAAAATCAAAGCTCACCTCGGCAAGTGACCTGATGAGGTCAAGCTTTTCGGTATCATCGGCAATGATTTTGGAAACGTCCCGGTCGATTTTCTGGTACAGCTCAGCCGAGGTTCGCAGTTCATCGCGCAGGTAGGGAATTCTGCTCTTGTCAAGAATCTGCTGGGTGATCGGGTCTATGGGGGCAGCGCCTGAAATGACCAGGCCGACAATAAGGGAACGATACTGCGGCATCCCGTACAGATGCGCCAGGGTCACCAGAAGTTCATCCCTGCTGCTGGTCACCAGGATGAGGGAGGGATCCTGCATCAGCTCAATAAATCGATGCGTGGAGGCGGCGCCGATAAGAACCCGGTAGATTATTTTCTGCAGATCCCGCCGGTTCCCGCGAACGGGAAGCCCGAGCAGCGAGGAGATACGGTGCAGTGTGGGGTTGGCCAGTATCGGCTGATAGTTAAACCCACCGATAACTTTGAACGGTTCGTTCTTCAGGGCTCTGCTCAGATAATCGAGGCTTCGTTCCCGCTTTTCGGCATCGAGCCGGTTGACCAGAATCGCCCGTACGTCAACACACTCTTTTTCAAAGAGCGGCAGAATCAGAGCAAGCCGGTCAACCACGTTTCCAAGACCGCCGCCGGTAACAAGCAGCACCGGTGTGCCGAGGAGTTTTGCGATGTGGGCATTGGAGATGCCCATGACCGACCCGACCCCGGGATGCCCTGAACCTTCAACAATGATGAAATCACACTCTTTTTCCAGCTCGGCGTACGCATGAATTATTTTCTCCTGAAGTTCGACCGGCGAAATTTTTCCGTCCACAACTTTGTGGGTAGTATCTGATGAGAGCACCACCGGGGACATGGTTCCGGGGGCTGTTTTCAGGTCGAAGACCTGAGCCATCAGGGCGACATCCTTGTCGACGATCGTTCTCCGAAAGCGGAGCGTCTGTCCGCCGAACGGTTTGAAAAAACCGACCCGCCGGTATTTTTTCCGGGCAAGATGCATCAGGCATATGCTGGTAGTTGTTTTGCCGCTATCCTTGTCGATTGCGGCGATGAACAGGCTTTTTGCCATAGTGTCCTCTTTGGTACAGACAAATATCAGTTTCTGGGTCGCAACCATACCCCCCGGACAAGAAACAGTCAAGCGGGAGAGTGTTACGTGAATCCACCGGAGTCAGGCTGCTAATTTCTGACCTTTCCGAGTTCATTCATGAACATCCGCTGGACGGCACGCATCATCTCTTCACCTCTGCTGTAGTAGATACCAGATTTTAAAAACCGTGGAGGTCTTGTTTTAAAAGTGGAAGTGGATGGATGTTTCTTCAGGCGGGCCTGAACTGTAAACCTTTTATCATTGAAAAATGCTTTGCATTGCCGCTGACAAGTACACGCCCGGTAATCAAAGCAGTGGCAGCAATAAGAGCATCGGCAATCAAAAGACCATGGCTCAAACGATATGATTTCAGGAGTGTGATAGCAGACTTGGTAATTTCCGGAGTAAGAGGTAGTGTAGCAAACCGCTCCAGCAGCTTTGACAGGTTTTGCAGTTCGGCCTTATTACGGCATCCGACAACAAGCTCTATTTCGGTAACAGCGCTGATATACGTCGAACCTGATTTCAAGATAGCGTTCACCTGCGCCACAGCACCATTATCTCCACGTCCGACATTTACAATGATGTCGGTATCCAAAAGAAGCTCATTATTCATGTCTGCTCCAGGCAGATTCCCTCTGTTCCCGCACCCATCCGGCAGCATCCTTCATATCCGTCCGGTCTTTCCATATCCCGACAAAACAATCGTCTGAAAGCGTTTGAACCGCCATCTCTTTTTTCTTTCCGTGCCCGGTTGCCTGCACTCGGTATTTTTTCTTCAGAAACTGATAAAAATCAGTTACTTCCCGCCGGGCCTGCTCGGGAAGGCTGGAAAGATCAAGAGTCGATGCGCCTGCTGCTTTCATGTTACACCTCACAACTGCATGAATAATCAAGAATGGCGTTACTTTATCGCACATGGATTGTCAAAGCAATCCCGGATTTCTTACATTCGCATTGCCCGTGCGCTTGAGGTGGAAATCAAGGATTTATTTGAATTCGCCCATCTGCAGGCGGGTGCCATGAAGGTTGAGGAAATCGAACAGCTTCTGGCGGGTGCGGATGAGGTGAAGAAGAGGATGATTATGAAGATCTTGCGGGCGGTGGTACGGTAGGAATTGTCTCAAATAGTGCTGGAAGAGATACGCTGAAAAATTTCAAGACATTTCACAAAAACTTTCTTTAGCTTCACGATTACTCACGATTTTGCAACCAAAGTATTTTTTAGATTCACAATCGAGGCCTTTTCGTGAGGCTTAAACCTTTTTAAGTACGTCCTTGACTCGATTCAACCGGGGGTTATGCTGCCAGATCATAAGCCGCTGAGTTTCACGATAGTGCCGTTCAGCGACCTTGGAGCACAAATATGCTGTTCACTCCTTCCGCAGGTAGTTCAGCAACTCCTGCAGATCCTCCGGAGGTTCAGTGGTAAACTCCATATATTCGCCGCTTGAGGGATGGATGAAGCCGAGGCAGCGGGCGTGCAGCGCCTGACGGCCAAGATGGTTGATCATGCCGCGCAGCCTGGTATCGGGAATGTTGTTGCAGCGCCCGCCATCCGGGTAGAGCGGATCCCCGAGCAGCGGGAAACCGGCTTCGGTCAGATGAACCCGGATCTGGTGGGTGCGACCGGTCTCCAGGCGCAGCTCCACGAGTGAAACCCTGCCGTAACGTTCCTTCACCTTCCAGCGGGTAACCGCGTGTTTCCCGTTTTTGGCCTTGCCGGACAAGCGGAGCCGCTCCGTCGGATGACGTCCGATGATACCCTCGATTTTGCCGGTATCCTCTTGTGGTGCCCCGTAAATTAATGCCTGATACATTCGTTTTACGGTGTGCGCACCGAACTGTTCGGAAAGCGCCTGGTGGGCACGATCATGCTTGGCGGCAACCAGCACGCCGGAGGTCCCCTTGTCGAGGCGGTGGACGATGCCGGGGCGCAGCTCGCCGCCGATACCGGCCAGATCAGAACAGTGCGCCAGAAGGGCGTTGACCAGCGTGCCGCTGGTGTTGCCGGCTCCGGGGTGTACCACCATACCGGCCGCCTTGTTGATCACGATCAGATCACTGTCTTCATAGAGTACCTCCAGCGGAATCGCTTCGGCCAGCGGCTCGGCGGGGAGCGGTGGGGGGATGTCGACATCGATCTGTTCTCCCCCCTTCAGCTTCAAGGAAGTGCGCACCTGTTTGCCATCAACCAGTACTCTGCCGGTTTCTATAAGTCTCTGTACTGTAGCCCTCGATTCGCCGATTTCATTGCCGAGGAAAAGATCAATTCTGGTCGGTTCGTTTTCAGGGGGAAAAATGAGTGAATGATGAGTCATGGTATACCTCTTAAAAAAAAGCAAAGGCGCACCGAAGCAGGTACGCCTTGCAGAATTGGTTTGTGTGGCAATCAGTTACCAGATGGAGGATTCTATTTTCCCGGCCCGCTTGATAAGAACATCCACCACAGCCGTTCCATAGATGACTTCCGGATTGACATCGGCGGAAACCCGGGAGAGAAAATGCTGACGCCCCTCTTCAAGTTCATCCTTGAGGAGATCAAAAATAGTGTCGCTTTTAATACCTGTCTCGACCTTTTCCTTGTTATACATGGCCACGTCGGAGAGTATGGCCCTGGCCAAACGCCTTGCCTGATCCGGATTATCAATCAAATTCATGGATAATGTCCCTCACATTCATAGGGGCGTATTGCATACGCCCAATTGCTATACACCCTGATAGAAACAAGTGTATGCACCATAGCACTATTTTATGCGTAATGCAAAGTAGATGCTTGCGTCTCCGCGCCGAACCAGAACCGTCAGACTGCCGGTCCGTCCTGCCTGCTGAAGCATCCTGGCATATTCGGTCGTGTTAGCTATCCGTGAGCGGTTAATGGAAACAATCACGTCGCCCCGTTTAATGCCTGATTCCGCCGCCGCACCGCCCCGCAGCGCATCAATGACAACAACGCCGTCATCCTGATCACTGTTTTCAACGATCAGGCCAAGCAGATCGGCCTCACCCTCCTGGTGGTTTCCTCCGCGGTCAACTTTTTGACGTTGCCTGGGTGCATTTTCGGCGCTTGCCAGGGTGACGCTCAACTCAAGAGCCTTACCGTCACGAAAGATGGACATTTTGACAATTTTACCGATGCCTGCTTCGGCGACTAACCGTTGAAGGTGGGAGGGGTCCTTGACTTCGATACCGTTCAACCCGGTAATAACGTCCCCCTGTTTTACTCCGGCCTTGTCGGCAGGGCCACCCGTTATAATGTCATTAATCAGCGCACCTTTCGCCTGCTTCAGGCCGAATGATTTTGCCAGCTCTTCAGTGATCGGCTGGATCGTGACACCCATGTAGCCACGGCTGACGCTCCCTTTGGCCATTAACTGGGCGAAAACCGGTTTGGCCATGTTAACCGGAATCGCGAAGCCGATTCCCTGCCCGGCCGCAACAATGGCAGTGTTGATGCCGACCACCTCTCCATAGACATTAAGAAGCGGTCCACCCGAGTTACCTGGGTTGATGGAGGCATCGGTCTGAATAAAGTTCTCATACGTTTCAATGCCCATATTTGACCGACCGGTGGCCGAGATGACACCGACCGTCATGGTTCGGTCGAGCCCGAAAGGATTACCGATGGCAATGGCCCATTGTCCGACTTCAAGTTTGTCGGAATCTCCAAGTACCGCAGTCGGAAGATCGGCGGCATTGATCTTGATGACAGCAATGTCTGTTTTCTGGTCTCCACCAACTACTTTGGCATCGTACACCTTGTCGTTTGACAGTTTGACCTGGATACTCTCGGCATCACGCACAACATGATCGTTGGTCACGATGTAGCCATCCTTGCTGATCAAAAAGCCGGAACCGAGACTTTTGTTCTGGCGGGTCTGTGGTCCTCCAAAAAAATCTTCAAAGAAAGGATTGGCTTCAAAAAAGGGTTGAATGACTTTTTTGCGGCTGACCGTTGAGATATTGACAACCGAGGGGGTCACTTTTTTTGAGACGTTACTGAATGCCCGTTGAGTGGAAAGAATATCGACCGGAACATCTTTTACCGGAGGGTCCGCTTCTCCGCTTTTACGATTCGATTCCTCAAAAAGAGGTGTGTCGTTTTTTTTGCTGCAACCGCCAAGGGGTGCAACGCTCAACCAGATGGCGGTCAACAGGAGAAATGTGCGGAGAAGTGTTTTCACTTTTGACGTTCCCGGTCTCGAAATTTTTTGCGTTAACATGGCGAAACAATAGTTACTGTTTTCCGGCGTGTCAAGGGATTCCGGCATGATACGGAGTGACACATGCCCCGTTCTACACACCATAATAATGTTATTGAAACGCCGCTCACTTTGTGTAAAAGTGATCAACAAAACAAATTGTGATGGGAGTGAGTATGACAACAGACATCAAGGCTCAGATCAAGGAATTTCGCATCGGTGAGAAGGTCAGGGCGCTCCGTCAGCAAAAACGGCTGACACTGCAGGAATTGTCGGAACTGACGACCCTTTCCAAGCCATTGTTGTCGCAGATCGAAAATCAGCAGGTCATCCCGCCTCTGGCCACTCTGCTCAAGATTGCCAGGGGGCTTAAGGTCGACATTCACTTTTTCTTTGCGGATGCCGCGAATAGTCAAAAATATGTGCTGACAAGGCGTGAAGATGTCCGTGAGGACGAAAAAGTACCGCGGCTGGTAGCCAATGCCACTCCCCGCCCGTATGCCTATCATTCATTGGCTCAGGGGCTGCGCCACAAACATATGGAACCGTTTCTGGTGGAATTTGAAAACAGGGTGTGGGACGATTCGCTCTTCTTCAAGCATGAAGGTGATGAGGAATTTATTTACATTACATCAGGTGAACTGGATTTCCACTACAACAATGAAGTCCTGCGGATGCGCAGTGGCGACAGCATCTATTACGATTCCAGCCAGCCGCATGGTTGGGTGGCTGTCGGTGAAGGCAATGCCCGGGCGGTGGCAGTCATGTATACCAGGGAGTGATCAGGAAGAGTCATCACTTGCCCGACCGGTTCAGTTTACCTACCCGGAACTGTTCATCAAAGTAGCCCCGCACCTTGTCCGGATCAAAATCGAGGAAAGTCCCGCCGGAGGCGAAATGCTGGATGAAAACCCGCCCGACCGCGTAGGAAAACGCCCCGTTTACCGCCGGCATGGCGGCAATCGAGAAGGCGCCGAGAAACGGTATCAGCTTGGCACTGCTGGCGCCCAGGTAGGTGCTGCTGATACCGCTTGCAAGAATGGCAATAGCGGATTTGGAACGCTGGGTGTCAAAGGGTATGTTGTACAGTGCGCAGAGTCTTTTCAGCATCATCAGCTGCATCGCCATAAATCCGGCCATATCCACCAGAGGCACCGGTATTAAACCTGTCGCGGCAGACAATGCCGAATATCTATACACGGTGGCCATGGCACTCCGGAACGGCTCTTCCATTTCTGTATGCTCAGGCGCTTCCGCCGTAAGAGCGTCATGAGCCGCTGATTCAGCCGCAAACTCCAACGCAGCTATCTCCATTGCAGACAGCTCTCTTTCCACAACAGGTTCCTGTGCAACCGGCTCAACGGATGCGGACGGAGAACCGGCGTCCTGAATTACCGCCTCCACCGTTTCCGCCGCCATATCCAGCGGTGGCGCTGCAATTTCGGCAACCGGGTCCTGCAGCAGAGACTCAGTCTCCGGCGCATCCTCCTGCTGTGTCTCGTAAATCCGCTTTCTGGTGCGATTTATTTTTAGCTTTTCAGCCGGCTGACTCATGACGCTCCCTACCTGTTATTCATGTTTCCAGACTAATCCCCAGCAATGCGGAGACGTGCCGGTCATAATCATCCCTGGCGCTGTTTTTGGCATAGCGGGAAAAAACTGTTTCCCCGGCAGCCAATACCTTTGAAAATTCGCTGCTGGTGCGTATCACCGCCAGCGGCAGCTCCGGATGCCTCTCCCTGATTCTGGCCAGAGCGGTGCGGGAGACGGTTTCCCGCTGGTCATAGCGGGTATAGAGGATTCTTACGGCTGGATGAGGCAACCCGAAGGTATCGCAGATCGAATGGATCTCGCCCAGCGTCAGATCAAGCCCTTTCAGAGAAAAGGCATCACTCCCCACCGGGACCACGATCGTTTGAGCGGCACAGATGGCAGATATAACGGCAATCCCGAGCGAAGGCGGGCAGTCAACGATGACGGTGTCAAAGCCGAGAACGCGCAGCTGGTCACACACACCCCTGACCGCTTTTTTCTGTGATCCCGGATTAAGCAGGCTGGCATCGAGAAGTGCATTTTCAAGCGAAGACGGTAGTATGCTCAGATGGCTGCTCAATTCGACCAGCGCATCGGCGAGCAGCTCTTCAGGACGCTGCCAGATATCGAAAAAAATCGGGTCGTCATCCTCGGGGACCGCTCCCAGCGCAAGACTGGAAGATCCCTGGGGGTCGAGATCGAGGACGCAGGTTTTGAAACCGTATTGGGCAGCACGCACTGCGGTAGAAATGGTGCCGGTGGTCTTGCCGATGCCTCCGCGCATCGTCGTATGCGCAATCACCCGGAACGGGTAAGAGACACCCTCTTCAGTCAGAAAACGTCTGACGCCCTCGGGAGTAACGCCGTTGGTTGCGGCATTCAGACGCACCAGCTCATCACCCTGGAAGCGCTCCTCCAACTCCCCGATAGAGATACGGCATTTTGCTGCCAGTTCGCGGGAGGTCAGAAGTGAATATCGTTCAGTTGTCATTGATTAATCCCTCCGGTCATGCATGCATAGAGCTCCATGCCTGAGATCACCGGTCTTTTATTCTTCCAGATGCACTACAAAGGCGCTGATTTTGTTCGACGGCTGCATGCGGTACACCGTCAGTTTCGCCCGGGGGCCGACACTGTTGCGCTGAATAATAAAGCCCTCCTTCCGCTCGCTGGAAACAGGCGTGTACTCGCTGCTGCCGGCCATCTCCCGCAGTGCTGTTTGCATAAAAGCGTCCGCAACCACATGGTTTTTCTTTGCCAGAACCTGAATTGCCTTGATTTGACCGGCAACACGATAAATACGAACGTCATGTGCTTTATCAATAAAGCGTTCCCAGCCGGGGGTCCGGGCCGGGTATGTGCTGTCTCGCCCGGCGGCGCTCACAAATGTCGGCAGAGGCGAATCTGCCCCAGGAGCAGCTTTTGTTGCGGCCGTCATTTTTTTCTGTATCGGCGCAGGTGGTGCCGGAACTGCCGCCTTCTTCTCCACCGGTGGCGTTTCAGCAACCGGCGCCGGCGTAACTACCGGCACAGTCGCTTTTGAGCTTTTCGCATCAGATTGAGTCTGTGGTTTTCTTTTAAACAGATACACTCCACCAGCCACAGAACTTAGCAGAACAAGGGCGATGAGCAGAAAAATCCAGAACTGAGAGGCGGAAGGACTCTTTTCTTCCTGCTCCGGTGGGATATCTTCGCTATATGTCTGCGCTTGCTCTGCTGGTATCTGCTCGTCGGTGGGCTCGGGCTGCTGCTGCTTCCTGGCAACTTCGGCGGATAAAGTGGCAAGGCGCGATTTGGGGCTTTCGCTAACTTCCGGAGCAATGTCTTCGCTATCCGCCGGTGGCTTCTCGGCTTTTTTGCGTCTGGCGAGCTCGGCCTGTAAATGTTCCTTTGCCGCCTCGGCGGCTATTTCGGCCAGATGCAATCTCTCTTCCGCCTCCTTGCGCTCAGCACGTTCAACTTGTAACTGTCCGGTAACACTCGCCAATTCCTGGGTGAATTCTGTGATTGTCTGTTCAAGGCTGTTTTTCACCCACTTCTGTTCAGCAAGCTCGGCCTGCAGCTGTTCGTTGGCCGCTTCAGCCGCTATTACGGCCTGATGCAGTTTTTCTTCAGCATCTCTGTGCTCGGCACATTCAGTGTGCATCTGCTCGCTGACACTCGCCAATTGTTGCTTCCGTTCGGCAAGTTCCTCCTGCAGCTGATCGTTGGTTGATTCCGCTGCTATTACGGCCTGATGCAGTTTTTCTTCCGCATCTCTATGTTCAGCACATTCACTCAGCAACTGATCATCGTAAGCTGCTGTTTTCTGCTTCAATCCGGCAAGTTCAGCTGCGACGGCTATGAAGGCCTGATTCAATTTTTCTTCGGCATCTTTCTGTTCGGCAAGTTCAGCCTGCAACCGTTCATTAGCAGTCTCAGCGGCTATCATTGCCTGATGCAGTTTTTCTTCGGCATCCCTGTGTTCGGTAAATTCAATCTGGGACTGTTCGGTGGCAGCCTCCAGCTTCTGCTTCAGTTCAGCACGTTCAGCCTGCAACTGTTGGTTGGCAACTTCTGCCATTGTCATTTCCTGCAGCAGTTTTTCTACAGCCGCTGTGCGCTCGTTACGTTCAGCCTGCAGCTGTTCAGTAAATGTTTCAGATTCCAGCCTCCGCTCTGCAAGCTCAGCCAGTAATTCTTCTTTGGCAGATTCAGCAGCTAATATGGCGCGGTGTAAATTTTCTTCGGCATCCTTGTGTTCGGTAAATTCAACCAGAGACTGTTCGGCAACAGCCTCTAATTCCTGCTTCCGTTCAGCACGTTCAGCCTGCAGCTGTTCAGCAATAGTTTCACATTCCAGCCTCCGCTCTGCAAGCTCAGCCAGTAATTCTTCTCTGGCAGATTCGGCAGCTATTATGGCCCGGTGTAATTTTTCTTCGGCATCCTTGTGTTCGGTAAGCTCACTCTGCAGCTGTTCGTTTACAGACTCCAATTCACGCTTTCGTTCACCATGTTCAGCCTGAAACTCCTGGTTGGCAGCTTCGAGTGTGTTCATTACCTGCAGCAGTTTCTCTTCGACATCAGTGCGCTCGGCACGTTCTGTCCGCACCTGTTCTGCCAAAGACTCAGATTCCAGCCGCCGCTCGGCAAGCTCAGCCAGTAATTCTTCTTTGGCAGATTCGGCAGCTATTATGGCTTGATGCAGTTTTTCTTCGGCATCCTTGTGTTCGGCACATTCAACCTGCAACTGTTCATTGGCAGCCTCTAATTTATTTCCCCACTCGGAACGCTCGGACTGCGCCTGTTGGTTGACATCCTCTGCTGCTGTTATGGCATACTGCAGTTTTTCTTCGGTATCTTTGTGCGCGGCACGTTCTGCCTGCAACTGCTCAGCAAGTATCTCAGATTCCCTTATCCGCTCGGCAAGCTCGGTCACGTGCTGCTCGTTGGCAGATTCAGCGGCTATTATGGCCTGAAGCAATTCTTCTTCGGCATCTTTGTGCTCGGCAATTTCGGCCTGCAGCTGCTCTTTGTCCGCTACAGCGGTTATTATGGCCTGATGCAGTTTTTCTTCGGCATCTTTGTGCTCAGCAAATTCAACATGCAGCTGCTCACTGACAGCCTCCAACTCCTTGTGCCGGGCAGCAATCTCAGCGCGCAACTGCTCAGCGGCAGCTTCTGCAGCAGATAGCGCCTCCTGCAATTTTTCTTCGGCATCTCTCCGCTCAGCAAGTTCAGTCAACAGCTGCTGGTTGGCTGAGGCTGCGGTAATCCGGGCCTGTTTCGCTTTTTCTTCGGTATCTTTACGCAGCTGCTCAGCAGCTGCTTCCAATTCCAGTCTCTGTTCAGCAAGTTCAGCCTGTAACTGTTCTTTGGCGGATTCGGCCGCTATTACAGCTCGATGCAATTTTTCTTCGGCATCTTTGTGCTCGGTAAATTCAATGTGCAACTGTTCGTTGACATTCTCGAGCTCCTGCTTCCGCTCAGCAAGCTTGGCCAGCAAACGTTCGTTGGCAGCTTCGGCAGCTATTCTGGCCTGCTTAAATTTTTCTTCATTATCTTTACGCTCGGCACGTTCAATCTTCAGCTGCATAACGACAGTCTGCAATTCGAGCGTTCTCTCTGATACGGCCTGTTCAAGGTTTTCGCATTTATGGAGAGCCTCTTTCAGCAATTTGTTTTCGAAAAGATCATCCCCCACGGACTGGATCCGGGAAGCGGCCTGTATCTGGTCAGCGGCCGGATCTGCTGATTCCGGCGAAGCGCCGCCCTTTGAGGCTTTTCCCGACTTCTTTTTCAGCGGTTTTTCACTTTTGGCCTGATCCTCGCGCAGCGTTGCAGCGGCCTGATCAGCATCGGTCAGGCTGAAGATGTCACTGATGCGCGTTTCAGCCATTAACGGCAAGGTGCCTTGTTCCCCACTCACAGGCGTATCCTGAGGCTCGGTCTCTTCGGGCAGCAGCTCTGTCTCCTGCTCCGGAGCAGAGGTTTCCGGGCTATCAGCATCAGCGGAATCAGTCATTAGCGGGTTCTTCAGCCACTTTTCAAGAACCTCGGCCAGCTGGGCTTTCTTTACCGGCTTTACCAGATAGTCATTCATTCCGGCCTCGAGGCATTTTTCGCGGTCACCAGGCTCTTTGTTGGCAGTCAAAGCGATGATCGGCACGTCATGATTGAGAACTCCGGACTGCTTGTCCCGGATTCTGGCGGTCGCTTCCAGGCCATCCATCAGCGGCATCAACCAATCCATAATCACCAGGTCATAGTGTATCGACGCAAGTGCAGTAATCGCTTTCAGGCCGTTCGGAGCAATATCAACGCTGTAACCAAGATTTGACAGTCTCGTGAGCGTCAACTGCTGGCTGATCAGGTTGTCTTCAACGAGGAGGATACGCGGCTGCCCGTTTTCATTGCCTGGCAGAGGGGGGGGCAAATCGGGGAGAGTATCTTCATCCATAGTAGCAGCAGCGATGCGTGCTTCCAGCGAAACAGGAACAGGTGCAGCAGCTGTCTGCTGAGGCGGATGGGGGAATCCGGCATCCATAAACTGCTCTCCCCCGATAATCCGTTCCACCAGGGAAGTGATCTCTACACCGAGTGTCTCATCCGGTTGATGCAAATTTGCAAAACCGTTGAAGAGTCCCTTTTGCGGGCTGACTCCGACATCGCCTTCGTAGAGCATGATGAACGCGGGGGCCTCGCTGCCGAGCATCTGACGCATATAGCGCACGACGCTGTCGCAGGCGACGCCCGCGATAGATCCCTGGATTATGACTGTGGCGGGGCTCTTTTCAAAAACTTCATTCAAGCCGTCATCGAAATCGGTTGCGAGAACGATTTCTGACTTGATCAGAGGCTGAACGAATTTTTGAATCAGTTTTGCTTTGGGGTTATTTGATATGATAAGCAGGCTGAGCATGTCGACCCTTTGAGTCGTTTTGTAGGTATTACGGCAGCGTCCAGGTCGCCGACTGCTTCATTTTAATCCAGTAGCCCATACCCGGTTCGAGAGTGGTCAAACTGTTTATCTGCCTGTTGGGAACGTATGAAAGCCATTGACCGCTGCTCCAGCCCCAAATGCTTTCTATTAATGTGGTTATGGAACTGATGGCATGGTGCACCGGTTGTGAATACACAGCGTCGTAGCCAACCAGATTCCAGCCCGCCGCAAGTGCAAGAGGTTTATCCGACTGTCCGGCCCCCAGGCCGCTCAAGGCGAATGATACGGTGGGGTTGGCCGCGTCATTGCCGGTGGCACCCCAGTGCAGTTTAAACAAGGCATCCAGCCCGATCTCTTCAGCTTTACCTTCACCTGTCCTCAATTGTTCCAGGGCAAAAGAATTGACCCGCTCCAGCAGTTCCTGGTAAAGCGGTGCCTCCGGGTCAGCCAGAAACGCTTGCAGCGAATTTTCAAATTCGAGCTCAACGATCTTCGCCTGTGCAGAGAGGTCATTTTCGTGCTGGTGCTGCAACGCCTCAGCGCGCAGCTCCTCCGCAGTCCGGTAGTTGGCCGGGCGTGGATAAATGCCGCCGGTGATCATAAGGCGGTCGTAAAACCAGCTGATCATATCCTTCTTCACGATCTCACGGCGCTTGTTTGTTTCAAGGTCGAAGCGAGCCCATTCGAGCTGCTGGTGCATCTGCTCCGGCTCAACGCCGAACGTGGCACACCACTTTTGGGCAAGCGGCTCTTCCAGTCCTTCTTTCTGCCAATATTCCGCCACCGCGCCACTTAAGACCGGCGGTTCAGCAGGGGCAGCAGGCGTTTCTGTTACTTTTTCTTTTTGGAGCGCAGGATTTTGCTTTTCTTTTGCCACACTGCTGCTGAAGATGATCGGTTGTGGAATCGGCGCTCCGGACGCCGGTCTCTCCGAACGCCAGATAGACACTTCCGGCAGGTGCCCCTGCGCGGGCTCCCCGCCCCCTCTCACTCTCGCGGCGTATCGGGAACAGAGGTAATTGTTCATCCTGTAGCTGAACCCGGCAGGGTTGACCCGGCTGTCCCGTTTCTTGTCAAGGAGGTATAAATATCCTTCCGTAACAAGTACAAGCAATGATTCCCGCACCGTATGACTGTCAATAGTGAGGTCTCTGCTGATAGTTTCAACGTTTGAGCAGCCTTGAGCAACCTCATACAGATACACCAGAATCATCCCCTGCTCCTTCGACAGAGGTCTCCTCCGTGACTGGGATGAGAGATCCTCACACTGTGGCTGCGGATGAACCAGGATTTGAGAAAGTGATTTTTCAACCGGCACGGCGACTTTCGCAGGGAGGGGGGCTTCCACAGCAGTCACCGGTGTTGACACGTTTACGGGAGCCGGGGTGACGACAGGCGCCGGTGTCGCCACGGGAGCTGACTTGACGCCGGGAGCCGCGATATTGACAAGGGCTGGCTGATGATGGACAAACGGAGCGACATCAGGGGCCTGCAGAGCGGCATGAGCAGCAACCGGAGCATAAGAGGGCAGCTTGAGTTTGGCTTTCCGTGAAAAAAAGTCTTCAATCAGGTGATCATCATCGTCATCGTCGCCGCTGGAATTTACCGTGGCACCAGAGGCTGACGGGGCAACCGTCACCGGAGCAGCAACAGCCTCAGGCATGGTCACCGAGTGAACAAGCGGTGTGACAACAACCTCACGTACATCCGGAGCCGGGGCAGCCGCACTGACAGCAGCTTCAGGCTCTGCGACAGCATCCGGCACATCTTCAAGTGCATTTTCGAGGACAGGTTCATCAATATCAATGACCGGCAGCTGGTCTACAGCTTCCCCCTGCGCATGACCTTCCGTCGGCACGATGTCCATCTCAACAGTCAGCTGTTCGAGTAATTCAATGCTCCATCCTGTTGTCAGCTCGCTTGATATGGCGTTCAGCTGTTCCAGTTGATCCGGGTCAAGATCCTGAGCCTGCTCCTGTTCCGTTTTGTCCGGCATGATCTCTTTTTTTGGAGCAACGCTTTTAAGGCTGACGGGAGTTTTTGCGGTCACAACCGGAGCGGCAACCGGCTTCCTGGCAGCAGCGGGGGCGGCAGGAGCGACAACCTGTTTTTTCGTGGCAACCGGAACGGCAACGGGGGGGACAACCTGCTTTTTCCTGGTAACCGGAGCAGCAGGAATAACCACCTGTTTTTTCGTGGCAGCCGGAGCAGTGGCAGGGGCCCGCTTGGCAACAGTCGGGGCGGCCGGTGCTTCAGCGTGCTGTTCGGCTTCCGCCGAAGAAAAATTGTCATGCAGACTGTCAACAGCAGATTTGAGGCCGGGCTCGTCGAAAAACCGGGAAAAAAGAGCATCAAAACCTTTGCCACCGCGAACTTTTGTCATCATAAGAGCCCTAAAACTTCATTAGCAAGTGATCGGAATTTATGGCTGGCAGTACAGGAAGGAGAATGCCGTAAAACAGTCATCTTTTGCGCGACGGCCTCTTTTATTTTCGTGTCTGTATGAATAACGGTGGAAAACACTTTAGCCGCAAACTTACGCTGGATATGGTCAACTGACGCACGGCTGATGCTCGTGCGGCCGTCCGCCTTGTTAATAACTGCTTTGAGGAAACGCAGCTCCGGGTTAACACGCGCAGCGATCGAGCTGATCGCGTCAAGAGCGGCAACAAAACCGTCCAGTGAATAGCGGCAACCGGCTTCGATCGGTATAATGGCACAATCACTGGCAATCAGGCTGTTGATTGTATAGAGCCCAAGGGAGGGATTGTTATCTATGATGGTGACATCATAGTGCTCAGTGGCATATTTCCGCATATTCTTGCGTAATATCTGATACGACTTTTTTACGTCCTGGTAAAGGTCGACTTCAAGGTGGGTTATCTGGGGGGAGTTAATTACCACATCAATATTTTCATACGAAGTTTTATGAATACATTTATCCGCCGGAGTATTATGTGCATAGATGTCATACAAGGATTTCGGCTCGGCAATGTCACCTTCGGGAGTAAAAATAGATGACGTATTACACTGGGGGTCACAATCGATAACCAGCACTTTCTTGCCGCGAGCAGCCAGTGCATGCGCAAGATTAGTGGCAATGCACGATTTGCCGACCCCGCCCTTATGGTTAATAACGGATATAATCAATGGGTAGCTCCCTGCAGACCAATAATATTTTGCGAGACAATATATCTGTAAATGGCTGGCTGTCAACATATTTTGCCAGTATACATATTTTGGCAGTACCTCCACTTTGAGCGGAGTGAAAGCGGTAACGGCTCCCCGGATCATTGAAGCTCAAATATTGACGCAACCGAAACAATATGAGAATGTGCAACTTTGGTAATCCGTACTCGTCACAGAAAAGGAATAGTCATTGAAGAAGATATTACTGGTTGGTTTACCGAATGTGGGGAAAAGTACTCTTTTCGACCGATTAATTACCGACAAAATCAGGACCGGCTCTTACCCCGGCTCATCAGTTGGAGTGAGAAGGGGCGATTTGAAGATTGATGGCGATGATGTTGAAATAATTGACATACCCGGTGTCTGTAACCTTTTTTTCAACGAAGACAATGAACGGGTCGCGAGAAACATCCTTATTGACGAAATGCCGGATCTGATTATTCAGGTCTGTGATGCCAAAAACCTTAATCGCTCGCTGGCGCTTACCGCCCTGCTCGCCGAGCTGTCCATCCCCGTGGTAATTGCCGTGAATATGGTGGATGAGGCTGCGCAAAAAGGGATCAAGGTCAAACGGCACAAGTTGGAAGAGATGCTGGGAGCGCCCGTTGTTGAGACGATTGCATCTGAAGGCGTCGGCGTTCCGACGCTGATTTCAGCTTTGAGCAGGGGGCAGGTACCCGCTTACCCCTCCAGACTGTCGGCGACTCTTGTTGCCGCAGTTAATGATTTGACTGGACTGATCGGGACAGGGGCGTGTGAGGCGCGGGAAAAAACGGTTCTGGCCATTTTTTCACTCGCCGGTGACCACGCAACCTCCCAATGGGCACTGCAAAAAAGCGGTCTGGAGAACGATGAGGCAGCCGGTCACATTATAAAAAATACGACGCAAACATTCCATCGCCATCTCGGCCTTGTTTTTTCCCGGGCAAACGACCTCTGGGCAGAGGCGCTCTATATGGAGTCGATCTATGTAACACCGGTAACATCAACGCCGCTGTTAAACAGGCTCGGTGATATGGCCTTAACTCCGGTAGCCGGATCGGTAATTCTTGTCGCACTGATTGCCCTGCTCTACTTCATCGTCGGAAAATTTGCTGCCGGTATCGTCGTTGATTTTCTGCTGAACGATTTTTTCGGCGCCATGGTGGCCCCGCACCTGAAAAACGTGGTAGCAGTCATCCCGTATGCCTTTGTGCGGGATATTATCGTCGGCGAATACGGTTTGTATACCATGGCGCTTGTTCCTGTCCTCGGCCTGTTATTGCCGATCCTCACGGTGTTCTTCTTTACGTTCGGCTTTATTGAAGATTCAGGATATATCCCCCGCCTCTCAATTCTGCTGGACAGAACTTTTCGGAAAATCGGGCTGAACGGTAAAGCAGTGCTTCCGATGGTGCTTGGTTTTTCCTGCGTCACCATGGCAACAATATCCACCAGGGTGCTCGATAACAAAAGGGAGCGCTTCATCGCCATCTTTCTGCTCTCGCTCGGCATCCCCTGCTCTGCCAAATTAAGTATCATTCTGGCTATTCTGGCACAGGTTTCGTTTGCCGGTTTTCTGGTGGTGTTCGGGGTTATTTTTTCTTTAACTGTCGTTACCGGCTTTGTGCTGAATAAACTGATGCCTGTAGAAACCTCTAATTTTATTATGGAAATCCCGCCAATCCGCATCCCGAGCCTGAAAAACGTGCTTGCAAAGACCTCCTACCGGTCATTGCTGTTTCTCCAGGAGGCGGTGCCGCTTTTTCTTATCAGTGCTCTGGGACTGTTTTTTGCTGATAAAATCGGCCTGCTGACCATTATAGAAACCCTTTCGGCGCCGATTATCAGCGGTTTCCTCGGATTGCCGCCTCAGTTTGCAGAATCACTCATCATGGGTTTTATACGGGGTGAAGCCGGGGTTGCCGTGCTGAAAAAGATGGTCGATTCCGGGGTGATGAATCATGCGCAGCTGGTTGTCGCGATGGTTGTAACAATACTTTTCATCCCCTGCGTCACGAATTTCATGCTCATAATTAAAGAGCAGGGAGCGCAAAAGGCACTCGCAATTATCGTTTCTGTGACTACCTGCGCCATTGTGACCGGCGGCATCCTGAACCATTTTTTCCGCTGGGCTAATATTGTATTTTAAGGAGAGTGTAACCTGTGAAAACGATACATGTAACGGATGAGGTTCTCGAGACCGTCTGGAGATTTGAGGAGAGGGGTGGCTGCACAGTAGAAGATGTTAAAAAAGAACATGAAGATGCATCCGGATATGTCGTCAATGATGAACTGTTATCGGAGCTGGAAAAAGACGGTCTGGTCACAATACGCGGAGCGCTGATAGCGCTCACAACAGCCGGCAAGGCGCACGCCCTCCCGGTTATCCGCAGGCATAGAATTGCAGAACGACTCCTCGTCGATGTCCTCGGTATGCCGTTTGATGCCATCGAAGAGTCGGCCTGTGAATATGAACATACACTGGCGCCCGGGCTTACCGAGGCGATCTGCACCCTGCTCGGGCACCCGCGGGAGTGCCCCCACGGCTCGCCCATACCTGAAGGTGACTGCTGCCGGCGTTCCGAGCGCTCGGTGGAGTCATTCGTCAAACCGCTGAACGAGATGGAGATCGGTGATTCGGTGCGCATCTCGTTCATCCGCAAGGACGACCCGGTGCTGATTGGCAAGCTGGTCTCCTTTGGTGTTTCGCCGGGAAAAACGATAAAAATCCGCCAGAAGTTTCCCGCGTATGTCATTCAGATTGAGCATTCCCAGATCGCACTGGAGCAGGATATTGCAGCAGACATCTACGGGGTGAAGATATAATACCAGACCGCTTCAGAGGAAGATTCTCATGGAAAAAGCACATCAAGGCATAGATCAGCTTCATCCGCACGTACTGGTTATTGATGACGAACTGGATATTTGTTGCATGGTGGCGAACTATTTAAAGAGAATCGGCTGTAAAGTTGACATGGCCTGTAATGCCGCAGATGCCTACAGCATGGTTGAAGATGGTCAGTATCAAGCAATCGTGAGCGATATTAAAATGCCGGGCGAAGACGGTATTTCGCTCCTCGTCCGTATCCGCAAAATCCGGCCGGACATTCCGGTCATCCTGATGGCCGACCAGAGTGATGTACAGTTGGCTCACGCTGCCATAAAGCATGGTGCCTTCGATTCTGTCCTAAAACCGCTCGATTTTATCCTTCTGGAAAAAATAGTTGAACGTGCCGTCAATCATGACAGGCTGCTGCGTCTGGAGAAAAACTACCGTGCCGAGCTGGAGCAGACGGTTATCGGGAAGACCCTGGAATCGGAGGCTGCCGCTGCACAGTTACGGGTGGAGGTTGCCGGGCACCTTGCTGCGGAGGAAAAACTGGAGCAGGGCAGGGCAGCCGTTGAAGCTGTCAACACAAAGCTGCAGGCGGAACTTGCCGAACTTAAGGCGGCAGGATCTCAGCTGGAACAGGCCAGGTGTGCTGCTGAGGCTGCCAACGAACAGTTACTGGCTGAAAATGCCGAGCGTCAGCAGGTGGAAAACAGGCTGCAACAGGCCGCTGCAGAGCGCACAGCGGAATTGCAGACGGTTATTGAACAGCTGCTGGCCGAACTGGCCGAGCGCAAAGAGTTCGAAGAGAAACTGAAGCAGGCCAGAACCGCCGCTGAAGATGCCAATGAACTGCTGCAAGCCGGACTGGCTGCCGAACGCAGTCAGGCTGAAACCGTGGTCAAGCAGTTGCAGAGCGAGCACGCTGAGCAGCTGCAGATGGCAGGCACCCTTCACCAGACCGCTGCAGAGCGTGCGTTGGAATTGCAAGCGGTTGTTTCTCAGCTGCAGGCTCAGCTCGTTGAGCACAGAGATGTTGAAGAACAACTGGAACAGACCTGTATCACTGCCGAAGCCGCCAACGTGCAGCTGCGGACAGAACTGGCCGAACGTACCGCTGCTGCAGAACAGCTTGAGCTGGTTCGGGCTGCCACCGCAGCAACCATTGATCAGTTGCAGACTGAACTTGCTGCCGAACGCCGACACGCCGAAGCTGCCGTTGCTCTGTTTCAGACTGAGATTGTCGAGCGGCAGCAGCTGGAAAGCAGCCTGCGCCAGACAAATACAGAGCGCACGCTGGAATTGCAAACTGTTGTGGAACAGTTGCAGGCTCAACGCGCTGCCGAGCGTGCGTACGCCGAAGAGCAGCTGGAACAGGCACGCACGGCCGCAGAAGCTGATAAAGAACGTCTGCAGGCGGAGTTGGCTGCCGAGCGTAAAGCTGCACAAGAAAAACTGGAGCAGGCACAAGCCGCCGCTGACGCTGCCATTGAACAGCTGCAGGATAAGCACGCAGAGCGGAAGAAGGAATGGCAGACTGTTACGGAACAGTTGCAGATTGAATTCACCGAGCGTCAGGCTGCAGAAGAGCTGTTGAAGCAGGCGAGGATAGCTACTGAAGCTGTTAATGAGCAGTTGCACAGTGAAATTGCCGAACGGCAGCAGCTGGAAATCAGCCTGCAGCAGGCTGCAGTAGAACACACGCTGGAATTGCAGGCTGTCGCAGAGCGGTTGCGGGTTGAACTGGCCGCCGTGCGCACGCAGTCCGAAGAGACGCTGGAGCAGGCGAGGGTAACGGCTGACGCAGCTATTAAACAGATGCAGGCGAAACATGACGAGCGTAAACAGGAATGGCAGAATGTCACGGAACAGCTGCAGGTTGAATTTACCGAGCGTCAGGCAGCCGAAGAGCAGTTGAAACTGGCGCTGGCTGCTACCGAGGCGGTCAACGGGCAGCTGCAGTCTGAAATAGCCGGGCGGCAGCAGCTGGAAAGCCGTCTGCAGCTCACTGTTGCAGAAAGCACATCGGCATTACAGAGTGTCATTGAGCAGATGGAGGCTGAACGTGCAGCCGAGCGCCACGCTTTCGAAGAACAGCTCGAACAGTTCAGGGTGGCCGCCGAAGCTGCCAATGAACAGATGCAGGCGAAACTTGCCGAGCGGAAACAGGAAGTGCAGACAGTTGCTGAGCAGCTGCAGATTGAATTTGCCGAGCGCCAGGGTGCCGAAGAACAGCTGGAGCAGGCCAGGATAGCTGCCGAAGCGGTCAATACGCAGCTGCAGGATGAGATTGCCGAGAGGCAGCAGGTGGAAAACCGTCTCAAGGAGACTCTCCATCAGAGTGAAAGCCTTGAACAGTTGCTCTCTGAGCGCATGGAGGAGTTGGAAAGTGTCAGCCGGCAGCTGCAGGAAGAAACTGACAGGTACCTGCACGCCGAGAAGTCGCTCAGCGAATCCGAATACAAACACCAAAGCATCATCCAGGCCGATATGGATGGCTTCTGGCTGATGGGGCGGGCGGGCCACCTGCTGGAAGTCAATAACGCCTACTGCCTGATGAGCGGCTACAGCGAGCAGGAACTGCTGGCCATGCATATCAATGATCTTGACGCTGCTGACCCCGCCGCAGAGCCCTCTCTCCACATGCAGAATCTCATAACAGATGGCACTGATCATTTTGAGGCGCAGCAGCGTCGCAAAGACGGGACTGTTTTTACTGTCGAAATCCGCGCCCAGTATCCCGCTGATGAAGATGGGCACATTGTGGTTTTCCTGCGTGATATAATCGATCAAAAGCGACTGGAGGAAGCTCATCGGCTATGTGAAAGTCTGGAGCAGGCCGGGCGGGCTGCAGAAGCCGTCATTGAAGAGCTCACGGGAGAAATAGCCGCTCGTAAGCAGGCGGAAAGCGGCCTTGAGCAGGCAGTTGCTGAACGGACTCAGGAGGTGGCACGTCTCACCGAACAGCTGCAGGCGGAACGTGACGGACACCACCAGACTGAAGAGACTCTGGAGCAGGCGCGCCGCGCCGCCGAAGATGCCATTGAACAGCTGCGCGCCGAGCTTGCCGCCGAACGCACAGAGCGGCATCAGGTGGAGTTAAGGCTGGAACAGACTGCAACCGAGCGCACGCAGGAGTTTGAATCTTTAGTCGAGCAGTTGAAGAGTGAACTGGCCGAGCGCCGACAGGCGGAAAGCAGCCTTGAACAGAGTGTTGCCGAACGGGCGCAGGAATTGGCGAGTGTTACCGAACAGCTGGTGAGTGTCACCACCCAGCTGGAGAGTGAACGCAGTGAGCGGCAGCAGGTGGAGAGTACTCTCGAGCAGGCCCGATTGGCGGCTGAAGCTGCCATTGAACAGCTGCAGTCTGAACGTGCTGCCGAGCGTACAGAAGCCGAAGAGCAGCGGGAACAGGCCAGGATAGCCGCTGCAGCGGCAGCTGAGCAGTACCAGGCGGAACTGGCCGAGCGTAAGTGGGCTGAAAGCACACTCGAACAGACCGTTGCCGAACTCACCGGGGAATTGGCTCAGGTGAACGAACGGCTGACGGCTGAACGTGACGAGCGCAGTCAAACCGAAGAGCGGCTCGAACAGCTGAGACTTTCCGCGAAATCTGCCCTTGAAAAGATGCAGTCTGAAATTACTGCCGAACAGATTCAGCTCGAATCTGTCACCGGGCAACTGCAGGCAGAACTGACTGCGCGCGAGGAGACCGAAGAGAAGCTGGAGCAGGCCAGGCTGGCCGCCGCAGCCGCTGCTGAGCAGTATCAGGCTGAGCTTGCCGAACGCAGGCAGGCGGAAAACTGCCTGGAACAGGCCATATCCGAGCGCAGCCAGGAGCTGGAGCGTGCCAGAGGGGAGCTGCAGGCGGAACGGGATGAGCGGTGCCGGGTGGAGGTACGGCTGGAAACGACCGCTGCCGAGCAAACGCGGGAGTTTGAGGCGTTAATTGACACGCTCAAAGAGGAGCTCGCTGAGCATAAACGTGTGGAAAGCGGCCTTGAACAGACTGTTGCCGAACGGGTGCAGGAACTGGCAACTGTCACTGAAAAGCTGCAGGCTGAACGTTCTGAGCGCCAACTTGTGGAAAGCCGCATGGAGCAGGCGAGGCGCGCCGCGGAAACGGTCATTGAAAAATTGCGTATGGAGCTCGATGCCGTGCGCAAAAATGCAGCGGAGCAACAGACAGAGGCGCGACTGGCTGCCGAAGCAGCGATTGAGCAGCTGCAGAATGAGCTTGCCGAGTGCAGGCAGACGGAAAGCCGTCTTGAACTCACCGCTTCCGGACTCACCCACGAACGGGAGAGTCTCGCTGAACAGCTGCAGAGTGAACGCGCCGAGCGGCAGCAGGTGGAAAATGCCCGGGAACAGGCGAGAATCGCTGCCGAAGCGGTCATCGCAGAGATGCAGAGCGGCTTTGCTGCCGAACGCAGGGAGCGCGACGCCGTCAACGAGCAGCTGCAGGCTGAGTGCACCGGGTGCAACGAGACCATAGCGCGGCTGGAACTGGCGCTGCAGAGCGCCGAAACTTCCGCACAGCAGCTGGAACAGGAGAAACTGGCCACCGAGGCGGTGGTTGAGCAGCTGCAGCGTGAGCTTGACGCACGGAGGCAGGAGTTGGCGGACACCAGCGAACAGTTGCACAGTGAACGCAGCGAGAGAATAAATGGCGAAGAAAAACTGGAACGGGCACGGCAGGCAGCGGAAGCGGATATCGAAAAGCTGCGGGGTGAAGTGGCTGCCGGGCAGCTGCAGGTTGAAGCTCTCGACACAAGCCTGAAGGCTGAAATTGCCGAGCGGCAGCAGGTGGAAAACAGTCTGGAGCAGCGGGTCACGAAGCTCGCGGCGGAGCTGGTAAGCAGCAATGAGCTGCTGCAGGCCGAGCGCCTGGAACACGAGCGCGCTGAACAGGCGCTCAATAAATCAGAATTCAAGCACCGTGGCATCATGCAGGCTGATATGGACGGTTTCTGGCTGATCGACCGGGACGGCCTTCTGCTGGAAGTCAATGACGCCTACTGCCAGATGAGCGGTTACAGCGAGCAGGAACTGCTGGCGATGCATGTCAATGATCTTGAAACAGGTAACCCGACCGCGGATATCACCTCGTTCATACAGAATGTCGTCACTGACAGTGATGACCGTTTTGAGACACAGCACCGCCGCAAGGACGGGAGCGTCTTTGATGTCGAAATCCGTTCCCGGCTGACCGCTGACGAAGATGGCCAGAGAGCCGTTTTCCTGCAGGATATTACCGCTCGAAAGCAGCTGGAAGAGACCGTGCGCAGCTGTAAAGAGAGCTGTGAGCTGCTGGAACAGGCGGTTGCGCAGCGCACAGAGGAACTGGAGAAAGCCACGGAGCTGCTCCAGGCTGAACATGGCAAACGCATGCAGGTCAAAAACATTCTCGAGCAGAGAATTGCCGAGCGCACTGAGGAGCTGGAAAAAACCGCCGGGCTGCTGCAGGCGGCAGAGGCGGAGCGCGCAGCGGCCGGGGAGGAGCTTGAGCGGGGCAGAGCCGTCACTGAAGCGGCCAGAAAAGAGGTCGAGGCCGCCAACCAGAAACTGCAGGCCGAGCAGGCCGCACTGCTGCGGGTGAAAAGCAGTCTGGAACGGGCAAAAGAGTTTGCCGATCTGTTATTCAATTCACCGCTTGACACGGTGCATATGTTTGATGTCGCCACGGGCGAAATGATCAGGTGGAACCCGCGCTTTACCGAGGTCTGCGGCTACAGTGACGCAGAGATCGCGCAGATGAAATTTCCGGACGCTTTTTATGATGAAGAGACTCCCGACAGTGCCAAAGAGGCATTGGTCAGGATTTCTGCCGGGAAAAAAGGAGTTGCCGAACTGACGCTGCTCACCAAGAGCGGCATACGCGTTCCGTACGAATACGGTGTCACCGCGATTCACACCGAGGATGGCCGGTCGTTACTGGTGCCGGTAGGCCGCGACATCACCGGGCGCAAGACCAAGAGCGCAATCCTGGCGAATATGAGCCGTGAAATTCGTACCGAAACCAACAGTATCATCAACATGAATGCGTTTCTGCTCGATACCAATCTGAGCAAGGAACAGCGCCACTTTGCCGAAATAGCCTATAAAGGGGGCGAGAGCCTGCTCGAATACATCAATGATATTGTCGATTTTTCCAATATCGAGGCAGGCGTTCTGGAGATCGAGAAATCCGACTTTGATGTGAAGGCGCTGCTGGAAAACACTGCAGAGATTCTGGCGGCAAAGGCCGCCGACAGTGGACTGGAACTGACGTGCCGGATTGATTCCGCCGTACCGGCTCATCTGAGGGGTGATCCGAAACGGATCCGTGAGATCATTGCCAACATTGCCAGTAACGCGATCGTGTTTACCCGTAAGGGGAAAATTGTTATCAGTGCCACGATTGATTCCGTCCATGGTGACTCGGTCATGCTGCGCATTTCCGTGAAAGACACCGGCAGCGGTAAACCGGATGAGCGCCAGATAGCCCTCTACGATCCGGCGGTGCTTCTTGAAGGTTCGGCAACGCGCAATTACGGCGACGCCAGTCTCGGGCTGGCGATGTGCAAGCTGCTGGTCGATCTGATGGGCGGCAAGATCGGTGTCGACAGTGTCGAGGGGAAAGGCACCACCTTCTGGTTTACCGCCCAGCTTGAAAAGCAGGCCGCCGGGGCAGTGCCGCAGAGTGTCGGCACAGGTAAGGCCACGGAGGGTGCAGCGCCCGGCGCTGCCCGCCCCACCATGTCGGACGCCGCCAAAAAAGGGATTCGCATCCTCATGGCCGAAGACTACCTGACCAACCAGCAGGTGGCCATGATCATACTGAACAAACTCGGCTACCAGGCGGATGCGGTAATGAACGGCCTGGAAGCGGTCGCGGCACTTGAAAGCAGAAACTACGATCTGGTGCTGATGGATTGTGAAATGCCGAAGATGAACGGCTTTGAAGCCACCGCTCTGATCCGCAGCAGCAGTTCAAAAGTGTTCAATCATGCCGTGCCGATCATCGCCCTGACCGCCAATGCCTTCGACCAGGATCGTGAGCGCTGCCTTGATGCCGGTATGAATGACTATCTTACCAAGCCGGTCAGGATGGAAAAACTGGCGATGGTTTTGGATAAATGGCTCATGCCGGGCGCCCCGCTGATACAGTTTGCGCTCCCGCTGTTTGAGGAACGGGAACTGCTTGAATTTCTGAACGGCGACGTCAAATATGCGAAAAAAGTATTGAATTACGTTCTGAAAACATTCCCTGAACATGTCGAAACGCTGAAAGAACTTGTTAATGGTAGCGATCTGTACGCCATCGGTCTGCAGGCCAATACAATGACGGGTCTTGTCTCATGCACATTCACACCGGCACTCCAGGAGATCTGCGCTAAAGTAGAATCAGCCGCACAAGTGGGTGATCTCGACTCCACGCGGGGATTGTTGCCGGAACTTGAGAAAATTGCAGTGAAGACGCTGGAAAAAATCCGGACGGCAGCGACACGGGTCTGAAGCTGAAGAGTATTGCTTGTTGTGAAACCACGAGGGAGATACGCTTATGAAGCGGTTGAGTAGTAGTATGAAAGAGAAAAAAACAGTCTGTTTCTCCATGTATCATGCGGGGATTCTTCTTTGCGCCGTGACGCTGCTGCTCGTCATCATGCCGATGTCTGCCGTGGCGGCAAAATCGGCCGGTTCCGGCGCAACGGACTTCGAGATACCTATGAACGAGCTGAGCAGGGAGCAGCAAGAGTCTCCGGCAAAAACGGTGGCACGCAAAGCCAAAATCAGGAAAAAGAGCGCTGCCAAAGCCCGGGGTTCAAAGGCCGCTGCGGCTGCTTCTGCTCAGCGGGCAGCTCAGGGAAAAGCGCCCGCCAGTTCGATTCAAGCTCAAAACAGCGCTCTTCAGCCTGAGGCGACACAGCCTTACCGGATATTCAATGTCCCGTACAGTTTTGTGGTGACCGGCAAGAGCACCGTCATAAAAGCGGTCATTTACCGGGAGGCTGTCGATCTGCAGGCGGTGAACTGCAGGATCCGTGTCGCGGAGACAGGGGCACTCTCTCTGGTAAAGATGGCAAAAGTGGACGGTTCCCGCTTCACCTACACGGCAACCCTGCCTGAAGTGGTGCCGGATGCTTCTGCCCTTCGCTACACCATACATGCCATTGATGCGTCAGGCACGGAGTCTGTCAGCACGGAATTCGTGACTCCGGTGACATTTTCACCATTAGTGCCCGGCTGGCAGTTGTAACACGCGTCATTTTCATGAATGCTGCGTGTCATGTATTGTTACGTGCGTTCTGGAGCAGTAAACGCGTTACATTACTCTGGAGAGAATCTTCCATTGGAGGACTTCATATGTCAGTAAGCGGAATTTTTGACTGGAAGCGGGTTGTCAGCATCTGCGCTGTAATCGTGTCGATGGCAGCGTCGGCGCTGGCAGTTGAGATCAACGCAGGAGGTACCGGTTCGTCAGCGCCGTTGCTGCGACTGCTTGCCACTGAGTACGCCAAAACGGCGCCCGGTTTTCGACTGAAACAGGTCGAGCCACCCCTGGGCAGTGGCGGTGCGGTGAGGGCGCTCGCCTCCGGCACTATCGAGCTCGCTGTCAGCGGTCGCCCGCTCAAGAGCGACGAGATCGCGGCGGTGGGGCGATCGATCGAACTGGCCAGAACGCCCTTTGTGCTGGTCACACGTGATGGTTCCCGCCCGAAAGGGTTTTCACTGCAGGAACTTGCCGATGTCTACAGAGGCAAGATTCTCCACTGGGACAACGGGGTACCGCTGCGCCTCATCCTGCGCTCGGCCTTCGAGAGCGACACCGAAATACTGCGACACATGTCCGCAGACATGGATCGCGCTGTACAGGCCGCCTTCGAGCGCAAGGGCATGCCGATCGGCGAGAATGACCTCGATACCCTCGATCTGGTAGAACGTATCCCGGGCGCGATGGCACCCACCACCCTCGGTCTGATCAGCACCCTCGGCAAGAACACGCGCGTCCTGCCGCTGGATGGCCTGACTCCATCAGCCAAAGCACTCGCCAACGGCAGTTATCCGTGGTCAAAATCCTTGTATGTGGTGATCGGCAAGGAGCCCGGACCGGCAGTCAAGGGGTTCGTAGACTTTCTGCGTACGCCGAGGGCCCGGGAAATCATGTTGCGTCACGAATACCTACCGGCAAGCAAGTGAGCGACCGGGACGGCAATCGCATCGTGCGGCTGATCAGCCGCCTGGCGGGCGTCACTGCCGGCTTGATCGCCGTGGTGCCGGCGCTCGCCTACCTGCTTGGCGACTACCAGCAGCTCCATGGGGCCCTGGAAGCCGACGCGCGCGCCCAGGCCGCGATTGTCTCGCAGACCGTCAGCCGCAACCCGGGAGTCTGGCAGTTCGCTCAGGAACGCCTGAAGGGCGGCCTGCAGGAGGTAAGAGATCCGAGGCGTCGTACCCGCATTACCAATGCCAAGGGTCTCCTGCTTGCTGAATTTCCGGCATCGCTGCAATGGCCGGTGCTGATGCGCGAGGCAGAGTTCTTCGACTTCGGCGTGTCCGCAGGTGTTGTCCGGGTCGAGGCCTCCTTCCGTGACGCACTGGAGCGCACATTCACCCTTTTTCTGGTCAGCACCCTGGTGGGCGGCTTCCTGTACTTGCCCTTGCGGCGCATACCGCTCGCAGCCGTGCGTCACGCCGATGAGGCGCTCGCTGACAGCGAAGAGCGTAACCGCACCGTGGTCAACGGTCTGCGCGAGGGCGTCCTGCTTGCCGATGCGAGCTTACGGGTGCTTGCGACCAACCCCGCCGCCTCGCGCATCCTCGGCGTACCGGAGACGGAGTTGATCGGCGCCGATCTCACGAAACTGTTCGATGGCCTCATGGTGGGGAGCGACGCCGTTCCGCTCGACGCTGCGCTGTGGCCGGTCAATCTGGCACTTACCAGCGGAGAGCCCCAGGTTGACGTTCAGCTTGGCCTGCAGCACCCCGGGAAACCCATCCAGTGGCTGCAGATGCATGCACAGGCGATTGTGTCCGGCGAAGGCAGCCCGCGCCTGGTAGTGGCCTCGTTCGAGGATGAAACCGAGTCGGTCCGCGTACAGGAGCGCCTGTTGCTTACCGACCGGGCCTTCCAGAGCACCGCAGACGCGATCTTTGTCGCCGATGCCCGCAAGCGGTTGCTCTATGTCAACCAGGCATTCAGCACAATCACCGGCTACTCGGCCGAGGAGTTGATCGGGCGCGACGTGTGGGAACTCAGCGGCGCGAGCCTCGATGAAGCCGGTTACCGTGAAATGACATCGGTCCTGGTTCGGGATGGTTCCTGGCGTGGCCAATTCTGGAGCCGCCGGAAAGATATGCAGGCGTTTGCGATTTGGCTCAACATTAGCCTGGTCGTCGATGCCGCCGGTTACCCCAAGCATATCGTCGGCAGTTTCTCCGACGTGACCGAACGGGTCCGCAGCGAGGAGCACATCCGCCAGCTTGCCCAGCACGATTCGCTCACCGGCTTGCAGAACCGGGCAATGTTGCGTGAAAACATGGCGCGGATTTTCACCGGCGCCCGGCGTCGCGGTGGCACGGTGGGCGTTTTGTTCATTGATCTCGATCACTTCAAGATGATCAACGACACCTTGGGGCACGCCGCCGGTGACCTGGTGCTGATCAAGGTTGCGCAGCGCCTGACGCAGAACATGCGTGAAGACGACCTGGTCAGCAGGCTGGCAGGTGACGAATTTGTGGTTGTGCTGCCGGATCGATCCGACACTAACGACGCGGCAATTGTCGCGGACAAGCTCATCAAGCAACTGAGCGAACCATACTTTTTGGAGGGGCGGGAGTTCCTGCTCACTCCGAGCATCGGCATCAGCATATTTCCCTCCGATGGCGACACGGTGGACGATCTGCTTTCCAATGCGGACACGGCCATGTACAGCGCAAAGAACAACGGCCGGGCCAACTTCCAGTTTTTTTCGTCGGCCATGAACAGCGGCGCATCCGCCCGTCTCGAACTGACCAATGCGGTCAGGCTCGGGCTGGCGCGCAACGAGTTCGAGCTTTACTACCAGCCCCAGATTGAGGCCGGCAGCGGACGGCTGTGTGGTCTGGAGGCCCTGATCCGCTGGAAAAATCCGCAGAGCGGCATGGTGAGCCCGGGCGTGTTCATTCCGGTGATCGAAGGCTCGCGGCTCATCATCGATATCGGAGAATGGGTGCTCGGTGAGGCGGCGCGACAGGCCTCGGCGTGGCGCCAACGCGGTTTTGAGACGGTGCCGATTGCGGTGAATATCTCTCCCCTGCACTTTCGCCAGGACAATTTCGTCGCGCAGTTGTCCGCCTGCTTCGGCTCCGAAGGCATGCATCCAGGCAGCCTGGAGATCGAGATCACCGAGAGCCTCATGATCGACAACGCGAATGACACCCGCCTCAAGATGTACGCCCTCAAAGAGATGGGGTTTACAATGTCACTCGATGATTTTGGCACCGGTTACTCAAGCCTCGCCTACCTCATGCGCTACCCGTTCGACAAGCTCAAGATCGACCAGTCATTCGTGCGCCGGATCACCGATGACGAGGCTACTTTCGCCATCGTGGAGGCAATCATCTCGCTGGCGCACGCGGTCCATCTCACCGTGATCGCCGAGGGGGTGGAGACGGCCGAGGAGGCCGCCCTGCTCCGGGAAAAGGGGTGCGACCAGTTCCAGGGATATCTGGTTGCCCGGCCGATGCCGGCTGGCGAGGTGGAAGCCTGGCTGCAGGGTACCGGCAGTTCAATAAAAGAAACCAGAACCGGACAGGGAGAAAACCAATGAAGCGGATAACAGCGTCGTTATTGAGCCTCATCGTGATGTGCGTGATGGCAAGTGCCCTGCCGTCAGTTGTGTGCGCGCAGGATACCATCCGCATCAACGGATCGGGAAGCGGTCTCGATATGATGCGGCAGGTCAAAAGTGAAAAACTGAGGGAGGCCTGGTGCTCATAAACAAGCAGGCACCCGGCACTCCTGAGGCTCACACCCCGCCTGTTGCCGGAGAATATCATGATTTCCGCATCCTGCTGGTGGATGACAACCTTATCAATCAACAGGTTGCCCGGGGCAAAATTCGGACTCTCGGTTACGCAGCCGATGTTGCCTCTAACGGCATTGAAGCTCTCAAAGCACTGGAGCAGACCGAGTATGACCTGGTGCTGATGGATTGCCATATGCCGGAAATGGACGGCTTCGCAGCGACCAGAATGATTCGTGACACCGGCTCAAAAGTCCTCAACCACGCCGTGCCGATCATCGCCATGACCGCTAACGACATGAAGAGCGACCGCGATAGCTGCCACGAGGCCGGCATGAATGATTTCCTGACCAAGCCGGTGAAGATTGAAGCGCTCGCTGCAGCGCTGGAAAAGTGGCTGAACAGTGATAATGGGCGGGTACAAAAACAGAAGAGTGGGGGTCAGGATGTTATTTGACAAGGAACAACTGCTGGATGACATTGGCGGCGACGACGAGTTGGTTCAAAAAGTATTGGATTGCGCGGCGCTTGAAATCCCGAAAGAAGTTGAAAAATTACGGGTTTGTTGCGCTGGCAGCGATACTGAGGCAATCCGGATTCAAGCGCATGGCATTAAAAGTATTGCTGCCGATTTATATGCTGCGGAGTTGCGGGAAAGCTGCGCAAAAGTCGAATCAGCGGCAAAAGATGGCAATCTGGAACGTGCACGGGCGATGCTCCCCGAGTTGGAGCAGGTGGCGAAGGTGACTGTTGGTGCGCTATATGAATCGCCATGACCGCGACGACATGAAGAGCGACCGTGAGCGCAGCCGTGCGGCCGGTATGGATGATTTTCTGACCACTCCGGTAAAGGTTGATGCGCTGGCGAAGGTCGTTGAAAAATGGGCAGGAATGCCCCGCTAAAAAAATCAGTCGGGTTGTTTTTATGGTATTTTTGTCATTGACACGGCACGTAAAGTCGGTGTAAATTGCGTCCAAAATTTAAATCGGTATTTCGGTACTCAAATAACTAATAGGGAGGTATCACCATGAAACTGCTTGTCTGCATCAAACAGGTACCGGATCTTGAATCGCGCTTCAAAGCCAACGCCGAAGGGGTCTGGTACAACGAAACCGACCTTGCCTTCCGCATGAACGAATATGACGAATATGCGGTGGAGCAGGCTGTACAGCTGCGCGAGAAACTGGGTGACGGCTGCGAACTGACCGTACTTTCCATCGGCCCCGACCGCGTCGTCGAAGCGATCAAAAAAGCCCTCGCCATGGGGTGCGACAACGCCGCCCACATTCAGGACAGCGCCGCATCCTCCAAAGACCCGTGGCAGATCGCCTCAATCATCTCCGCCTACGCCAAAGACAAAGGCTTCGACATCATCTTCACCGGCATGCAGAGCCAGGACCGCGGCTCCGCCCAGGTCGGCGTCACCGTTGCCGAACAGTTAGGGTTCGCCTGCACCACCACCATCATCGGCTTCGCCTATGACGGCGGCACGGTTACTGCCAAACGTGAACTCGAGGGGGGCATCAAAGCCGCCGTCAAACTGAAAACCCCGGCGCTCGTCACCTGTCAGCTCGGCCTCAACACCCCGCGCTACCCGACCCTGCCGAACATCATGAAAGCCAAGAAAAAAGAGATCACCGCCATTCCGGTAGCCGACCTCCTCAAAGAAGCCGCCCTGGCAACCACCACCAGCTTTCACCCCCCCGCCAAAAAAGGTGGCGGCATCGTCCTTGAAGGGGATGTGGCAGATCTTGTTGAGAAGGTCATAGCAATCCTCAAAGACAAAACAGCAGTACTGCGATAGGAGACCACCATGAAAACACTATTAATCGGCGAATACCGCGACGGCAAACTGCTTGAATCCACCTATGAACTGCTCGGCTTTGCCGATCAACTCGGCGCAGAAACCGCCCTGCTCCTCGTCGGCAGCGACAGCCAGCTCCCCCTCTACGGCGGCACTCTCTATCTTGGCGACGCAACAACCTGCGGCGAATACAACCCCGACCTGCACAAACAGCTGATCCTTGACGCCGCAGGACAGGAAAAACCTGACTACATCGTCTTTCTCCACTCCTCCTACGGCTGGGATCTTGCCCCGCGCGTCGCCGCCTCACTCAAGGTTGCCCAGATATCCGAAATCATTGCCGCCGCCGACGGCAGCTTTGAAGTCGGCTGCTGCAACGCCAAAATGCGCCGCAGCGTCAAAACGAATACCGGCACCACCGTCCTGACAATACAGGCCGGCGCCTTCCCCGTTCTGCAGCCGGGCGGCTCGCCAACAATCAAAAAGCTGAGCGCAACCGGCAGTGCCGCTCTTGAATTCATCGGCTATGAACCGGCCGAAAAGAAAGACGTCGACCTCGGCAAAGCAGAAATCATCGTCACCGCCGGTCGCGGTATCGGCAAAAAAGACAACGTCCCGGTCATCCAGGCCCTGGCCAGAGCCCTCGGCGGCGAACTGGGCGCCAGTCGTCCGGTCGTTGATGCCGGCTGGGTGGAGCACAGCCATCAGGTCGGCACCACCGGTCAGACGGTCAGCCCCAAGCTTTACGTAGCCTGCGGCGTCAGTGGCGCCATCCAGCATCTGGCCGGTATGAAGAAATCGGACTTCATCCTCGCCATCAACAAAGACAAGGACGCCCCGATCGGCGAAGTTGCCGATGTGCTGGTGGTCGCCGATGTCATGCAGTTCGTTCCGGCGTTGACGGCGAAGCTGGCAAAGTAGTTTCATTTCAAGGAGGGACGAAATGTTTCTCGATCTCACTGAAGAGCAGAAGTTGATTCAGAATACTGCCCGCGAATTTGCCCGGGCGGAGCTGGAGCCTGTTGCCGCCGCGCTTGACCAGAGCCATGATCGGACACCGCTGCTGAAAAATCTCAAAAAGCTGGCGGAACTCGGTTTTATGGGACTGAACGTCAAGGGGCAGTACGGAGGATCAGAAGCGGGGGTTGTTGCCTTCAGCCTCGCCATAACCGAAATTGCCCGCGCCTGCGCCTCCACAGCCGTTACACTGTCGGTCAGCAACATGGTCTGTGAGGTGATTCAGGCGGTCGGTACCGAAGCACAGAAAAATGCCTATATCCCCAAAATATGCTCCGGAGAATATCCCGCCGGCGGCTTTGCCCTGACTGAATCGGGTGCCGGTTCCGACCCGTCCGGCATGACGACGCAGGCGGTCCGTGACGGTGATGAGTACGTGCTGAACGGTTCCAAAATTTTTATCACCAGTGCTCCCTACGCCGGCGTGTTTGTCGTATGGGCGGTGACCGACAAGGATGCCCCGAAAGGGAAGGGGATCAGCTGCTTCCTTGTGGAGGGCGGTACCCCCGGCCTGATTGTCGGCAAGGAAGAGAAGAAAATGGGGCAGCACGCCTCCGCGACCAATGAGCTGATCTTTGATAGCTGCCGGGTGCCTGCCACTGCCATGATGGGGAAGCTGAACGACGGTTTCCGCATTGCTGTTGCTGAGCTGACCGGCGGACGTATCGGCATCGGCTCGCTTGCCCTGGGGGTCGGCCTTGCCGCGATGGATTACGCTACCGGTTATGCGACCGAGCGGGTGCAGTTCAGCCAGAAGATCAGCAATTTTCAGGCGCTGCAGTGGATGATGGCGGATGGCTACACCGAACTAGAAGCGTCGCGACTGCTCCTGATGAGTGCCGCCTGGCGCAAGGAAAACGGCAAGAGCTTTGCCAAAGAGGCTTCCATGGCCAAGCTGTTTGCCACTGAGACTGCCAACAGGGCCTGCTACAGTGCCCTGCAGATGCTCGGCGGCTACGGGTATACCGAGGACTATCCGCTGGAACGGTATACCCGCGATGCACGGATCACTACCATTTATGAGGGGACCAGTGAGGTGCAGCGCCTCATAATCTCCCGGGAGATTTTACGAAATTTCAGCTGAACAGGAGGTCGGCATGAGTACCGATAAGCGCATTACCCTGCAGCACGCCGCCGAAATTATCAAGGACGGTTCCCGCCTCACTTTTTCCGGGTTCACCATCTGGCGTCGGCCGATGGCAATAGTCTTTGAGCTGATTCGCCAGCATCGCAAACATCTCCATCTGATTGAGGTACAGGGGGGCTCCCACACCGAATTCCTCGTTGGCGGGGGGTGTGTGGATATCTGGGAATCATGCTGGGTCGGTCATGAGCTGTATGGCAAGTATGGCGCCAACCTCTCCCGCAAGGTTGCGGAGAAAAAACTTATTGTCGAAGACTACAGTCATGCCGAAATGATGTTCCGCTTTGCTGCCGCCGCCTCCGGGGCACCGTACGCCGTCACTCAGACGGCGCTCGGCACTGACATCCATAATCCTGAATACGACATGCTTGGTCGTGCCGGGCTGCGTGACGGCAAAAGAATTGCGCGGCATAAATACCAGTTTACCGAAGATCCCTTCTTCGGCGCCGGTTCTCAGGTTCTTGTTCCGGCTGCCAAGGTGGATATTGCCGTTATGTGCGTCCAGCAGGTTGGCGAAGAGGGGACGGTACGGGTCAACGGCCAGTATTACTCAGATCCGGAGGCTGCCCGGGCTGCCGATATCACGATTGTCATGGCCGAAGAGATTGTCCCTGAAGAGTACCTGCGCCGTAATGCCGATCAGAACACCATCGTCAGTTTCGAAGTCGACCATATACTCGAATGCCCGTATGGTGCGCACCCGACCGGAATGTTCGGCCGCTATGACGTTGATGGCGCGTTCCTGAAAGAATTTTACGGGCGCAGTCGCACCCAGGAAGGTTTTGACGATTTTGCCAACGAGTGGATTCATGGCCGGAATCATTTGAGTTATCTGGAAAAGCTCGGGTGGCCGCGCATGCTGAATCTCAAGGCAAACAGCGCCATGAATTACGCTCCGCGTGAAAAAAAAGGAGGTAAATGATATGTCAGAGTTCGCACAACCTGAACAGTATGGCCTGGCAGATCTCCTCTGCTGCGCCGCTTCACGTGAAGTAGGCAATAACGAAATCGTCTTTGCCGGCACCGGTCTGCCGATGGTTGCCATTATGCTGGCGCAAAACACTCATGCTCCCAACCTGAAACTGATCTTTGAGGCGGGCACCCTTGACGGCCGACCGCCGGAACTGCCCACCTCTGTCGGTGATGCCCGCTGTGAAATGGGCGCATCACGGGCTTCAGGGCTTTATGATGCCTTCTCCATCGCCCAGAGAGGCTATGTCGATCTCGGCTATCTGGGTGGGGCGGAGGTTGATCAGTACGGCAATGTCAACACCACCTGCATCGGTGACTATCTTGACCCTGAACTGCGCCTGACCGGCAGCGGCGGTAATCCGGATATCAACTCCTTTGCCAAACGGACGGTGTTCATCATGGTGCACGAAAAGCGGCGCTTTGTGGAGCATGTCAGTTACATCACCAGCCCGGGATGGCGGGTTAAAAAATGGCCCGGCGGCGAATTTGTCCATCGCCGGGAACTCTATGGTGCCGCTTTCCGTGGGGGACCGTCTGCGGTTATCAGCACCGCCGGGGTGTTCCGCTTTGATGAAGAGACCGGCCTGATGTATCTGGACAGCTGTCATCCCGGCAAAACGCCGGAGGAGATCAGAGACCTCTGCCAGTTTGATCTTGACATTTCCCGCGTTAAAGGCGAAACAGTGGCGCCTACTCTGGAAGAGCTGCGCATTATTCATGAAGTGCTTGACCCGGATGAAATCTTTATTCCCAAAGTCAAAAAGGGGTAGCAATTTTCAACAAAGGATGAACAACAATGCCGTATATTGTGATAGATGAGACACGTTGCAAGGGGTGTGGGCTCTGTACCACGGGGTGTCCAAAAAAACTGGTCGCCTTGAGTGATTCCCCTAACAGCCTTGGCTATGCCATGGCAGTTTTTTCGGATCCTGAAAAATGTACCGGTTGCACGCTCTGCGCACAGATGTGTCCTGACGTTGCCATCACGGTTTTTAAGGAGTGACGGGCATGCAAGCTGCTGCACTGGAAAAAATATTTGTCAAAGGGAACGAAGCGGTCGCCATGGCGGCTCTGGAAGCCGGCTGTCGCTGCTATTTCGGCTACCCGATTACGCCGCAGAGCGATATCCCGGAATACCTGTCGCGCGAACTGCCGCGCCGGGGCGGGGAATTCATCCAGGCCGAGAGCGAGATCGGCGCCATCAATATGCTGCTTGGCGCGTCAGCAACCGGTGTCCGCGCCATGACGTCATCCTCCGGCCCCGGCATCTCCCTCAAGCAGGAAGGCATTTCGTATATGGCCGGCTCAGAACTGCCGGGGGTCATTGTTGACATTATGCGTGCCGGTCCCGGTCTCGGCGGCATAGATGCCTCTCAGGCGGATTACTGGCAGGCAACACGGGGCGGCGGTCATGGCGGCTACCGGATTATCGTTCTTGCTCCGGCCTCGGTGCAGGAGATGTACGACCTGACCATGATGGCCTTTGACCTCTCTGACATCTACCGTATACCGGCCATGGTTCTCGCTGATTCCGTTATCGGCCAGATGAAAGAGTCGGTGATTCCCAACCCCCGACCGGTTACGGTGCTGCCGCCCAAAGAGTGGGTCGTGCGCGGACGGGAAGCCGGGGAAGCGCAAAACGTCGTCAAGTCACTGTACCTCGGTGACGGGGAAATGGAAAAATTCCACTGGAAGATGGCGGCCCGCTATGAGGAGCTGGCTGAAAAAGAGTGTCGTTGGGAAGAGGTGCAGACAGCAGACGCTGAACTGATTGTAACCGCTTTCGGCTCAGTCGCCCGGATTGCCAAGACAGCTATTGCCATGGCACGGGAGGCCGGTATGAAGGTTGGGCTGATGCGGCCGATTACCCTGTTTCCGTTTCCCAAAAAAGCATATGCTGCGCTTTCTGAACGGTGCAAGCTGTTTTTGGATATTGAGCTCTCCACAGGCCAGATGATTGATGACGTCCGGCTTGCCATAGCCCGGGATGCTGAGGTGGCGTTCTATGGGAGGCCGCCGGGAGCTGGTTCATTACCGACACCGGAAGAGCTGTTCGAGCAGATCAGGAAAAATTATCCGACTCACGCCTGAGTCGTTGAGGGAAACATATGAAACAGATATTTACCAGGCCGGAAAGCCTGAAAGATGTTGCAACCCATTTCTGTCCCGGCTGCCACCATGGCTCGGTTCACCGCCTGGTCGCGGAAATCCTCGATGATCTTGGTATCCGCAGCCAGACAATCGGAGTCGCCTCTGTCGGCTGTTCGGTATTCCTCTATGGCTATTTTGACGTTGATGTCATTGAAGCGCCTCATGGCCGTGCTCCGGCCGTTGCTACCGGCGCCAAGCGGGCCAGGCCCGACCGGATCATCTTTACCTATCAGGGAGACGGCGACCTTGCGGCCATCGGCATGTCGGAAATTATCCATGCCGCCAATCGCGGCGAAGACATTACGGTGATATTTGTCAATAATACCACCTATGGCATGACCGGCGGTCAGATGGCGCCGACGACCCTGCCGGGGCAAAAAACCTCCACTTCACCCTATGGCCGGGACACTGCTAAAGACGGCTCGCCTTTCAAGATGGCGGAACTTCTCGCCACTCTCGATGGCGTGGCCTTTTCAGCACGGGTGGCGCTCAATAACCCCAAGAATGTGCTTAATGCCAGAAAGCAGATCAAAACCGCTTTCCGTTACCAGGTTGAAAAAAAGGGATTCTCCTTTGTTGAAGCGCTTGCCTCCTGCCCCACCAACTGGGGGATGAGTGCACTTGACGCCAACCAGCGGGTCACCGACGAGATGATCCCCTGCTTTCCGCTCGCTGTCTATAAAAACAGTGCCAATCTGTAATCAGGAGATATAATCAATGCGCTACGATGTTTTTTTTGCCGGTTACGGGGGGCAGGGTGTACTGCTGGCCGGTAACCTTCTTTCATACGCGGCCATCCACGAAGGGAAAAATGTGTCGTTCTTTCCGGCCTACGGAGTGGAAAAGCGCGGTGGGGCCGCCATGTGTACGATCGTCTTTGCCGACGGCGACACCGGTTCGCCGGTCGTCGGCAATCCTTCGGTCTCGGTGTTGCTCAATCAGCTTTCGTTTGATAAATATGCTGCCAAAGTGAAGCAGGGGGGGATTTGCATCGTCAACTCCAGTCTGGTTGATACGTCAGCAGTGGCTCTGCCGGGAGTAGAAATTATAATGGTTCCGATGAATCAGATTGCTCTTGATATGGGAGATGTACGCATGGTCAATATGGTCGCCTGCGGGGCGTATATCGAAAAATCGGGGGCATTGTTGAAAGAATCTCTGGAAGCGGCATTGAAAAAGGCGCTGCCGGAGAGAAATCACAAGTTGATACCGGCCAACGTCCAGGCAATGGAGGCGGGTGCTCTGGCGGCACGAGGCTGAAAAGTCTTGACGTTGCCTGTCTGATTTGCTAAAAGGGGTGCTCTTCAATATAGGGGTATAGCCAAACGGTAAGGCAACGGCCTCTGACGCCGTCATCTCTTGGTTCGAATCCAGGTACCCCTGCCAAATAAATTTCAGGCACTTACGGAATGCCGTAGGTGCTTTTTATTTTTATTGCAACCTCTTGTGCAACCACCTCTCATGTTTCTTAAATTTCTTAATTCAACAACAGTCGATATTGAAGTGCAGGGGAATCTGGTGATTCTTCGCCCCGTTCAAAGTGTCTGCAAAATCCGGAGTACACTGGACACCCAAACCGGAATTAACTGTGGCTGAATTAGCCGAAGTTACAGCGACTGCTGTTACCAGGGGCCTCTAAATGAGAAGTACACACCAAGGAGTCAATCATAGACACCCGTAAAGTGATAGACGGTCAGGCAATTGGGATAATGTTTATTCTTTGCATGATATGGGGGCTGCAACAAGTCGTACTTAAGGCCGCTGCACCGGATATTGCTCCACTCTTTCAGATCGCACTACGATCGGGTATTGCTGCGCTCCTGGTGGGAATGCTGATGATCTTTCGAGGGGAGCGGCTGTTACTTAATGATGGCACATGGCGCCCTGGATTACTCGTCGGATTGCTTTTTGCGCTTGAATTCCTTTTTATAGGCGAAGGATTACGCCATACCAGCGCCTCCCACGTGGTGGTTTTTCTGTACACCGCTCCCCTTTTTGCAGCTCTTGGTCTTCACGTGAAATTACCTGTGGAACGACTGCAGCTATTCCAATGGCTTGGAATTTTGCTCGCCTTTGCCGGTATTGCCATCGCTTTTTTCGGACGTGGCCCTGCTTCAGGCGGCACACTATTAAACACCCAATGGGGAGACTTCCTTGCCCTCCTCGCCGGGATTGCGTGGGGAGCAACAACGGTGGTAATACGCTGCTCACGTCTCTCCACAGCTTCAGCAACTCAGACATTGCTGTATCAGCTTCTCGGAGCATTTATCCTGTTGATGCCTGCCGCCATCGGGCTTGGGCAATCCGGTTTCAATAGTACGCCTCTTGCGTGGGGGAGCCTTATTTTCCATTCGGTGGTGGTGTCTTTTGCGAGCTTTCTTGTCTGGTTCTGGTTGTTGCGCAAATATATTGCATCCCGGTTGGGGGTGTTTTCGTTTATGACTCCTCTTTTTGGTATGGGTTTTGGGGTGTGGTTATTAAACGAAACTCTTGAACCGAGCTTTTTTACCGGTGCATTATTTGTCCTTGCCGGGATCATACTGGTAAGCGGCTATGGATGGTTGAAGCAGATTTTGCGTGGCGCGGCGCTGCGAACGTGAACATGAGGAAGTCAAGGTTTCATCAACTCAGGCAAAAACTGTGAAGAACCCCTTTCTGTAAGGAATAACTGAGTGAAAAAACTTCTCACATGGGGTGCAGTCGGGCTACTAACCACGGCCATACTCGATCCGATAATATATTCAATGCTTGATATGCCTATTCCGTGGACGCGCGATCTGCTCATGGCTGCAGGCGGTGTCGGCGGCTTTTACCTGTTGATCAAATATCGACACGATCTATAGAATGCGACTATGAAAACAGACAGCACAATAATAAACGGTTTTTTCCTCTAACGAACATTACCACTCGCATTAACGAACTTCTTCAACCAGCCATATTCAAACATTCATAATCACATTACGTGTCGCGACGATTCCGCCCGTAGTGTATCCCCAATTTATCCATTCGCGCTCTCAGCGTGCTGGACTTAATCCCCAAGAGTACTGCCGCACCATGCGGCCCATGGACCTTTCCTCCAGTCATTTGCAGAATCATGCTGATGTGGTTTGCTATTACTTCATCGAGGTTTGTTGTGTCTCCGTTGTTCATTGATTTTTCTACGGGTGCCGAAGAGGATGATTTTGTTGGCACCAACGTGTCGAATAAAATGCTCCCACCCTGGTTACGAATCAACTCACGCTCGATGAGATTCTCAAGCTCACGCACATTGCCGGGCCAATCGTACTCTGCCAGTCGATTCAGGGCGCCGGGGGCGATGGCGGGCACTTTCCCCAGTCCGAGCTCGCGAGATTTACGCGTGAGGAAATACTGTGTCAGGCCGGGGATGTCTTCCGGGCGTTGCCGCAGTGGCGGAATGAAGAGCGGGAACACATTGAGGCGGAACCAGAGGTCTGCCCGGAACCTGTTTTCGGAAATCATTGCTTCAAGATTGCGGTGCGTAGCGGCAATAATCCGTATATCCACCGGGATCGGTCTGGTGCCTCCAACCCGTTCAATTTCCCTGTTCTGAATCACCCGTAGCAGACGTACCTGGGCCTGCAGCGGCAATTCTCCAATTTCATCCAGAAAAATCGTGCCGCCGTCAGCACGTTCAAAACGTCCTCGCTTCTCGCCTGCTGCACCGGTAAAGGCGCCTTTCTCATGACCGAACAATTCTGAGTCGATCAGGCTTTCAGGGATTGCTCCGCAATTGACTTTGATAAATGGCCCTCCCTTGCGTGGCGAGGCAAAATGGATAGCGTTTGCAATAACTTCTTTGCCCGTTCCGGTTTCCCCCAACAGGAGCACCGAATTATTGAGCGGGGCAACCTGATTGACCAGTTCAATAACGTGTTTCATCCCGCCATTTGCGCCAATAATTTCACTCTCCCCGGTGTGTAGCAGTTCGTTACTCAAAAACCGGTTTTCGTCGATCAACCTGTCCCGGAAGCGGAGCAGATTCTCGTGAGCAATAGCATTGGCGAGTGCGACGGAGGCAGGAGAGGCAACGGCATGGAACAGATCGACGTGCTCCATACCGTACTGACCGCTCCCCTTGGCAATCATCGAGAGAAAACCGATCAAATTCCTGTCGCGCCAGAGAGGCACGATCAGATGTGAAAACGGTGACAAATGTGTGCCTTGTAACAGGTGGCGTGAAAGTTCATCATTTTCATCCTCAAGGTACGGTGAATGCCGGTCAAAGGCTCGCAGTCTGAGCCAGAGGGGCTGAGGTGTGGCAATGATTTCTTTCCTTGAAGCTGCTGTGCCGACGGTAGCGTGAGCAATCACTCGCAATGACTCTTGAGTCTCGTCGCGTCGCACCAGAGAGATGACCTCAAGAGGTAAAATATTTTTCAGGTAGTCCCTTATACTCTCCAAGGCGGTGTCAATGAGCGGGCTGCTGAAGATTTTAGACGAGAACTCGCGGTAAAATTCATTCTTGTCGATCATAAGCGTAACCTCTGTGAAGGCAAATAGCATTATTTAGCAAAATACCGTTTAATAGCAATATATGGCAAAAAATAGTACCAAATATCGCATTTACGTTCAAGCTAAAAAATCAAACAACGTATTTTCACGTAGTTAAATATGGAATTATTGTTGGCACCTCTTTTGCTTTACTATGTCCGGATACGCGCATTATTTGAATTCGTCGCTTTATCTCTCTTTTGAAATTATCACAAACAATGATTTAAAGTACTTTGAATTCAAGGTGGCACGAATGAAACAGTTGCGCTTATGAAACGTATCCGTCACTGGTCGGCACGGCACGCGCGTACCATGGAATCGCTCTACAATGGATTCTGCAGCGTCGCGCCAGTTTTCCGTCCGATGATTGCCATGATAGGGAAAAAACAGGCCGAGCCGTTGCTGGCGAGGCTTGAACAGGGTATCAAAGGGACTCTTTTCGACTGCCGTATGTGCGGTGAGTGTACCTTGTCCGCCAGTGGCATGGCCTGCCCGATGAACTGCGGAAAGCAACTTCGCAACGGCCCGTGCGGAGGGGTTACGGCAAGCGGCGGCTGTGAGATCTTCCCTGAGATGCACTGTGTCTGGATTGAAGCCCTTGACGGGTCACGACTCATGGCGAACAGTGCTGCCGGCAGGCAGGTTCAGCCACCGGTCGACCATAGCAAACGCGGTTCATCGACGTGGCTGAAGATTATCGTCAATGAACCGGACGCTGCCAAAAAAGGTGCGCACGAACGTGTGCCGATGAAAGCTCATGCTGTCGGGAGTCTGGAACGCGCGTGCAACTCGGGGCGCCCGGTTGTCACCGTTGAAATATCGCCGCCCGATTCCGTCAATCCTCAGGACCTGCTGCATCGTGCGGAAGTATTCCGGGGATTGGTTGACGCCATTAATGTTACCGACAATGCCGGAGCAAACTGCCATATGTCAAGTCTGGCGGCGAGCGCAATACTGGCCTCCGCCGGTCATGCCCCTGTCTTTCAGTCGGCCTGCCGCGACCGTAACAGGATTGCGGTACAGGCAGATATTATGGGTGCGGCGGCGCTCGGAGTACAAAATATTCTCTGTATCACCGGCGATGGCGTCGGTTCCGGCGATCACCCGCAAGCCCTCCCGGTCTTTGATCTTGATTCCGTTTCAATGCTGGGTATCGCCCGGGGGATGCGGGATCACGGCACGTATGCCTCAGGTAGAAAACTGCACTCGCGCCCGGAACTGTTTCTCGGTGCAACGATGAATCCCTTTGCACCGCCATATGATGATCGCATTATCAATCTGGAGAAAAAAATAGCTGCCGGAGCTCAATTTATCCAGACCCAGTTCTGTTTTGATGTGAAGATGTTTGCCTCATTTATGCGAGAAGTCCGACTGCGCGGGCTTGATCGTCAGAGTCATATCCTTGCCGGCGTTGGTCCGTTGCCGTCGGCGCGCACCGCCCGCTGGCTGAAAACGCATGTTCCGGGTGTACACATACCGGATGCACTCATAGCCCGGATGGCGTACGCTGAAGATCAGAAACGAGAGGGAGTTGCCATCTGTAAAGAGATCATCCGGGCACTCAAGGAGATCGAGGGGGTAGCCGGGTATCATCTCATGGGGCACAAAAATGAACAACTACTTGCCGAAATAATTGTGGATACGGGACTGGCAGACCGGTCCGATGCCAATGAATCGTCTCACTACAGAGACAATATGGAAGACAGGCTGGTTGCCTGAAAATGGTAAAAGGAGGTCAGCGATGGAAGAAAACGAAAAGCGGTTGGTAGATCTGGTTGCAGATATGGAAGAGGATGACGCGCTTGCGTGTGCCAGGGAGATGCTGGATTCCGGTGTCAATCCGTTGCGGGTGCTTGACCTGTGCCGCACAGCGATGGATATCGTCGGGAAGCGTTTCGAACAGGGGGAGTATTTTCTGCCGGAGCTGATCCTGGCCGGAGAAGTGCTTGACCAGATCGGCGCAATGGCCAAGCCGTTGATCATCCAAACGTCTGACAAGCCTGCAGTAAAACTGCCGAAAGTTCTTATCGGCACGGTGCACGGCGATCTGCACGATATCGGTAAAAACATCGTCACGTTCATGCTCGACATCAACGGTTTTGAAGTGAAAGATATCGGGATTGACGTGCCGGTAGCCAGGTTTATCGAAGAAATTAAGGAGTTCAAGCCGCAGATTGTTGCCTTGAGCGGCTTTCTGACGCTCGCCTTCGATTCCATGAAGGAGACGATCGAAGCGATCACGGCGGCAGGGTTGCGTGATCAGCTGAAAATCCAGATAGGGGGCGGCCAGATCGACGAAACTATCCGTGCCTATACCGGCGCCGACGGCTTTGGCCTGAATGCGGTTGATGCCGTCACGTTCAGCCGGAAATGGACAGGAGATTTCAGCCATGCCTGATGCGACCGGAACCACTCGATACAATGAAAAAATGAAACGGATCATGGACGCAGTCGAACTACGGCAGCCGGACCGGGTACCGGTCGCTTTCCAGGCCAGCTTCTGGCTTGCCAGGTATGGCGGTATCAGTTATCGCGAGCTGATGTACAACTACGACAAAGCGGCTGAAATAATGCGCAGCGCTCTGATTGAATTCGACCCTGATCAGTATTATCCGGTTCATGCGACCACGATCGGCAGGGTGAGCGAAGCGATGGGCTTCAAGCAGATCCAGTGGCCGGGGCATGGTGTCGGTGACAACCAGCCGTTCCAGTATCTCGACCGCGAATACATGACGGCAGATGAATATGACGATTACATTTTTGACCCGACCGGATTTTACCTGAATAAATATCTGCCGCGAGTCGGAGAGGCGTTCGAAGGGTTGGAAGAGCTGCCGAAGTTTGCCGGACTGTACTATAACCATCTGCTCGCCCAGATGCGCCACTTCGGCAACCCCGGCGCGGTCCGCGCTCTGGCGGCCCTGCAGAAGATGGCTGAGGAATCACAGCGGTTCATCATGCACAAGATCGGCTTCGAAAAAGATATGGCGAGCCTCGGTTTTCCGGTTACCCATGGAGCGGCGACGAATGCGCCGTTTGATTACTTCGGTGATTACTTCCGTGGCGCCAAGGGTATCCTGACCGATATGCGCCGTCGCCCCGACAAGCTGCTCGAAGCGATGGAAAAGGCCGGAGTGCTGCTTCTGCGCCATGCGCTCGCAAACGCCAAGGCAAGCGGCAATGCCTTCGTATTCATACCGATACACTGGGCTCCGGACTCGTTCATGTCTCAGGAGCAGTTTCTGAAGTTCTGGTGGCCGCAATGCCGGAAGATTATCCTCGGGTTGATAGAAAATGATCTGATACCGATCTGTCTCTGGGAATCGGTCTGCACCAAGCGGATGGAAGCGATCGGCGATATTCCCGCCGGCAAGGCGATCTACTGGTTTGAGCGATCAGATCTGGTAACGGCAAAAGAGGTTCTGGGAGATGTCGTCTGTCTGCGCGGCAATGTGTCGCCTTCACTGATGACAACAGGGTCTCCCGAAGAAGTGGACGCATCCTGCCGTCATCTGATCGAAACGGTCGGCAAGGGAGGGGGGTTTATTCTCGATTGTGCCTTCGGTATTCCGGATGAAACGCCGCTTGAAAATGTGCGGGCCATGTATCAATCCGTGCAAAAATATAACGCCTGAGAGAATCCATGCCAGTAATCGGTACAATAGATATTCCGGCAGCGCTTGCGGTTTTGGAAAAACGGCCTTCCCGAGCCGGCACGGCGCCAAAGCTCCGTCATGCCGCAGTAACGATGATCCGGGCGGGGGCACTGGCACAGCCTGCGTTCAGCTTTCGCATCGTGCCGGTGCACACCTCGAGCGCTGCTGATTTTGCTTTTGGCGAGAGCAGACTGCGAGTTCCGGCTCTGGCGGATGTTGCAGCGAACGTGTCTGCCGTGGCCTCAGTCGTCTGCACGCTCGGCAGATCACTGGAAGCACGTGTTTCAGCCCTCTGTGTCGAACGTAAGTTATCGCTTGCGCTCGCCCTCGACGAAGTCGGCAACGAACTGCTGCTGAATTCTGTCCGCCAGGCGCTGCTGCAGATACGCCGCGAGGCCCGGCGGCAATGTCTCTCCTCGGGTAACTCGTTTTCTCCCGGCTGCAGCGGATTCAGTCTCGACCAGCAGACGGGAGTCGTCGTCCTGGCCGGTGGTGACCGCCTCGGCATCTCCGTGACATCACACGGCATGCTGACCCCGGTTAAATCCCGCTCGCTGATTGTTCCCATCGGTGCCGGGCTCTCTGCCCAGCCGCTCCACAGGCGCTGTGACGACTGTTCATCACGGAAACAGTGCCGGTACCAGGGCTTATGAAAAAACATCCGGCACGTCATATGGTCAGGTTTGCCAACCTTGATCGCGTCATTGCGGCATTCGAAGGGGAAACCCTCCTGCAGAGCGCCCGCCGAGCGGGCGTTCGCATTGCCGGTGCCTGTGGCGGCCGTGGCGTCTGCGGCAGCTGTCACGTCAGGATCCTTTCCGGTCAGACCGGTATCCACCCTGGGCAGCAGGAACAACCCGAAAACGGCACCACATGGATTCGAGCCTGTCAGGTTGAGCCGCTCAGTGACCTGGTTGTGGAGGTGTCGCCCCGCGCGCGTGCTGCACAAGTCAGGGCAGACGTTCAATGCCTTGGTGATGATCAGGAAATTACCGGCTTTGTTCCCGGCCGCAGAGGGGCTCTCGGGTTTGCAATTGATCTCGGCACGACCAACATGGCCGGTTCGCTGACCGACCTTGAAAGCGGGAAACGCCTGGTCAGCCTTGGTATTGAAAACCCGCAGTCAGCCTATGGAGCGGACCTCATCAGTCGCCTCAGCCACGCCATCCGCACCCCGGACGGTGCCCGTGAACTGCAGTCAATCGTCATTCAAGGGATTGAATCCCTTGCAGAGTTGCTCTGCGCAGAAATTGCCGTTGTTCCAACCAACATCATCGAAATCGCACTCTGCGGCAACACCGCCATGCACCATCTGCTGCTGGGACTGCCGGTGTTCCGGTTAGGGCGTGCCCCGTTCATTCCTGACACCTGCAGTGCCATCGATACCACGGCACGTGATCTCGGCCTGGACAGTATGCCGGGGGCTTCGGTGCACCTTCTCCCCAATATCGGCGGGTTTGTCGGCGGCGATCATGTGGCGGCACTTCTGGCCACGGAACATTTGTGGAACACCGGTACCAGCATGGTCATCGACATCGGTACCAACACGGAGTTGTCACTGATCCATAATGGCACGATCAGCACGGCCTCAACCGCCTCCGGACCGGCGCTGGAGGGGGGCAACATCTCCTGCGGCATGCGCGCTGCTGAAGGTGCCATTGAAAAGGTCTGGCTGAGTGAAGGGGAAATAATTACCCGCGTGATCGGTGGCGGATCTCCCCTCGGCATCTGCGGCTCGGGAGTCCTTGATGCTCTCAATGCGCTGCGCCAGGCCGGTATCATCAACCGGCGCGGCTATATTTCTCCCGGCAGCCCCACAGTCGCAGAAACGGGTGGTATCCGGAAATACTCTTTTGCCCCTGATGTCGTAATGACTCAGAGCGACGTCCGTGCGGTCATGCTTGCCAAAGCGGCAATCCGTGCCGGTCAGGATATGCTTCTGGCGGACGCGGGACTGACTGAACAAGCCATGCAACGAATACTGATCGCCGGGGCATTTGGTGCCTACATCGACATTTCGAGTGCAATAAATATCGGCCTGTTTCCCGATCTCCCGCTGGAACGTTTTACCCAGGTAGGCAATGCAGCCGGCACCGGTGTACGGATGGCCCTTATCTCTCCAGCTATGCGGGGCAAGGCAGCAGGGTTGGCCAAACGGTGCAGGCATCTCGAATTGAACAGCATGGCCGGTTTCCAGAAAGCATTTATCGGCAGGATACACCTATAAGGAGCACCTATGAAAAAGTTTCACCTCAACATTCTCGGAGAACGCATCAATCCCGGTTTCAAAAGCACCCGGGCACTCTTTGATACGGAAGATTTTGCCGGCATCCAGGCTCTGGCCGTCAAGCAGGTTGAGGCGGGCGCCTTTGCCCTGAACGTCAACGTCGGCCCCCGGGCGAAAAGTGACCCGCAGTTCATGGCGGAAGTGATCAGGGCCATCCAGGCGGTCGTGTCGGTGCCGCTCTCCTTTGACTTTCCGGGTGCCGATGTTCAGGAGGTCTGCCTCAAAGCCTACGACCAGGGGAAGGCGAGTGGACAGCTGCCGATCATCAACTCGATAGCGGAAACCCGCTGGGACCTGCTGGATCTGCTCAAGATACGGCCGTTCAAGGTGATCCTCATGGGGACGGAGCGACTGGAAGACGGCGTGGCAAAGCCGAACAAAACCGGAGCAGAGATTGCCGCCACTGCCAAGAGGGCGACCCTGCGCATGGTGCGAGACCATGGCATGACAGTCAGCGATGTCTACGTCGATATTTCCGTCAGTGCCCTCATCGCTGACACCACCGGCATGACCCGCGCCACACTCGACGGTATCCGGCTTATCAGCAGTGATCCCGAGCTGAAAGGGATCAATATCTCCGGCGGTCTCAGCAATATCGGCCAGCAGCTTCCGGTCAATGCCGCTGACGGCTCAAATCTGAAGGAGCAGCTGGAATTCGCCTTCCTGACGCTTGCAGTCCCCTCCGGCATGAATACCGTCCTGGGCACCCCCTGGCGTGCCTATAAGCCGCTTGACGATGACAATTTTGTCCTGAACACCTTCAAAGGCTTCATAGACCTGACCGGCAGCAATGCCCTGCGGCAGGTGCGAAAGTTTTACAAGGCATGAGCGGCAGAGATGACATGAGCCGCTATGCGGTTGTGACCGACTCCTATTTTGACGGGGAACGGCATCATACCGACTGTCCGTATACTGTTGTCATTGAGCAGGGCAAAATCACCGCCATCGTAGCGGGAGATTCTTCCCGGGAACTGGGTAACCAGGATATTCCCGTTAAGAAAGCGGCCTTCATCATGCCCGGGCTGGTGGAGGCCCACTGCCACCTCTTTCTGGACGGCGGTCAGCTTGAATTCAATGCCCGCACTGAGTACCTGAACGTTTCCGGTGAAGAGATGCTGGCCGTAGCCCGCAGCAACATCGCCGCGAACCTCGCTGCCGGCGTTACCCTGGTAATGGATGCCGGTGATCGGTATGGAGTGAATCATGATATCCGGCTTGAATCCCGTTTGGTGACGGTGCGCTCTGCCGGATGGGCGCTCAGGCGGCCGGGAAGATACGGCGGCTTCATGGCCCGAGAAGTCGGTTCCCGTGACGAAATAGCAGCAGCTGTCCGCGAAATCAGCAGAACTGCCGATGATCTCAAAGTAATCCTGACCGGGATTATCGACTTCAAGGCGGGACTCGTGAAGGGAGAACCACAATTTAATGTCGAAGAGTTGCGTTTTATAGTATCTCTGGCTCGTGAACTCGGCCTGCGCACCTTTGTTCACTGCAGTGGCGTTGCGGGGCTGGATGTTGCGGTAGTTGCAGGGGTTGATTCGATTGAACACGGCTTTTTCATGACCAGCGCTCATCTGAAATCCATGGCCGATCAGGGCATTGCCTGGGTTCCGACGGTATCACCGGTCAATTTCCAACTGCAACGGCCGGAGCTTGCCGGCTGGGATGAGCAGACGGTGACAAACCTTCGCCGTATCGTCGCCTCGCACCTCTGCCATATCGCCATGGCTGCCGATCTGGGCGTTCCGCTGATAGCCGGGTCAGATGCGGGCAGTCATGGCGTGCCCCACGGTAAAAGCCTGATCGAAGAACTGGTTTTTTTTCTCAAGGCGGGACTTCCCATGTCAACAGTATTGAGATCGGCCACTTCGCTGCCGCGAATACGGTGGGGGGCCGAATCAGCAAAGATTGAAATGGGTTATAAGGCCGATGTTATTGCACTTTCCGGCAGCCCGTGCGATGATCCGCGCCATCTATATTCGGTGAAAGCGGTATTCAGGTAGATACCGGAGAGCTTTTCAGCCAGATACGCAGTGTTGACCTGACGTTTAAGGAGGTGATGCCGTCTATTATGCCCGATACTCCAGTGTTTTGTTTCTCCCGTCCTTCGTTCACGTCAACTCTAACCAATATCAGGAGGTACCGTAACATGAAACTATTCAAAATCTGCATGATTCTTTCCGTAGTTATAACTGCTTTGGGAGCCGGCGCGGCTGCTGCTGCACCTGACGTGATCATACTCAAGGTTGCTCACCCCAATCCGCCGACCTCGACAGCGAATCAGCTCCTGATCACACCGTGGTGCAATAAAATCAACAAGGAGTCTAACGGCAGGCTCAAGTGCCAGATATATCCTTCCATGCAGTTGGGAGGAACTCCAGCTCAGCTCTTCGACCAGGCCCGTGACGGAGTGGCTGATATTATCTGGACGGTACCGACATATCAGGCGGGGCGCTTTCTCAAGACCGAAGTGTTTGAACTCCCTTTTATGACGATAAATGCGGAAAAAGGCAGCCCGGCACTTTGGGACTACATCCAGAAAAATTCGCTCGACGAATTTAAAGGGACAAAACTCATCTTTGCGCATCTGCACGACGGTACCCAGATACAGTTACGCAGTAAGACGATCAAAACCCTGGAGGATTTCAATGGGCTCAAGCTGCGTGCGCCTACCCGTATCGGCTCCAGGATAGTGGCCGCGCTTGGCTCGATACCGGTTCAGATGCCGGTGCCGTCAGTACCGGAGGCGGTCGCCAAGGGGGTAGTCGATGGTGCGATGCTGCCGTGGGAGATTATGACGGCATTCAAGATGCAGGAGATAGCCAAAATTCATGTTGAAACTCCTGCGGACCTCCCCAAAGTTTCCAATACAATTTTTGTAATGGCAATGAATAAGGCCAAATACGACAGTCTTGCACCCGAGTTAAAGAGCGTTATCGATACTAACAGCGGTGTTGAGATGTCAAAATGGGCGGGTCAGATATGGGACACGACAACCGCGCCGGGACGCAAAATTGCCCAGGATCGCCATAATACGTTCATATCGGTGACCCCCGCGGAATATAAACGGTGGGTAAAGGCAACCGAGAGTGTCGATGATGATTGGATCAAGGAAGTAGGTGTCAGAGGGATTAATGGCAAAGCGCTCCTGAATGACGCGAAATTATTGTTGGAAAAATACAATAAATAACCATGTCCAAGGAGAAAGCTATGCAGAATATTGCGGTTCGACTGAAAAATGGTGATGTGATAGTCGGAGACGGCGGCTGGGGCACAATGCTCATGCAGCGTGGTTTAAAGCACGGAGAGGTGCCGGAAATGATGAATCTCTCGAACCCTGATATTCTCGCTACCATTGCCGATCTCTATCTTGATGCCGGGGCTGAAATCATTACGACCAATACGTTCGGAGGGTCTTCATTGCGCCTGCACTTGGCATCTCTTGAGGATAAGGCCGATGAAATCAATCGCACAGGAGTTGAGATCATCCGCAATGAGACAGCGGGGCGAGCGTATGTATCCGCGTCGGTCGGTCCGACAGGTACGCTTATTGCCCCGTACGGAAAAACAACACCGGATGAGGTGTACCTCAGCTTTGTCAACCAGATCAGAGAACTGCTCGCCGCAGGCTCTGACTTGATTTGCGTAGAAACCATGACCGACCTCCAGGAGGCTTTGCTCGCCATTAAAGCCGTCCGCTCCCTTTCCGCTGAGATTCCGATTATGGCAACCATGACTTTTGACGAAAAACCGCGTGGTTTTTTCACCATCATGGGTGTATCAATTGAAAAAGCGGCACTAGGACTTGAAGCGGCCGGCGCAACGATTATCGGTTCCAACTGTGGCAACGGAATTGAAAAAATGATCAAAATCGCCAGAGCATTCAAGGATCATACACATCTTCCGATAGCGATTCAGGCCAATGCAGGACTTCCTCTCATGCTTGACGGTCAGACCACGTACCCGGAATCGCCTGCGTTTATGGCTGAAAAAACGGTGGAACTTCTGGAGATCGGGGTTCAGATCATCGGGGGCTGTTGCGGCACCACCCCGGAACACATCAGGGCTTTTCGGAGTGTTATTGACAATTTTCGGAGCATATAATAGTCAGGATTAATTGAATTATTAACAGCTCCATTAAAGGGTGAATATGCTGCTGAATACACATACTGCACTGCCACATATCCTGGGCCTGATTGAGGCGTCTGCTAATCTGGCGCAGATTTATCAAGATATTACAATAGGTCTCGCCGTGTTCGACAGAAATGTGAAGTATGTTCATGTCAACAAGCGGATGGCAGAGATTACCGGTAAATCTGTTGACCAGCATGCCGGTATGTCACTGCAGGAGATTAATCCCCGGATCGCTTTGGCTCTGGAGGTCATTTTAAAAAATGTTATCGAATCCGGTCAGTCACAGCTGGAAATTGAAACGGAAGTATCTATCTCCTCAACCGCTGAAACGTTGGTGGTCAGTTGTTTTCTGACCAGTTGTTACCCGCTGATGGATAAGGCAGGAGACGTGCTGGGGGCTCTGGCACTTGTCAGTGATATCAGTGCCCTTAAGTTGAGGAATACTGCCCAGGATGAGCTGCTGAAGCTCGAGGAACTCCTCTCTGACCTCTCGGCAGCCTTCATTAATATACCGGTCAGTGAAGTTGACTGGAAAATTGAGCAGGGACTTAAAAGAATTGTTGAATTTCTTGGTTTCGATCGGAGCACCATCTGGCAGTTTTCCGACGACGACGGGCGTCTGCGCAGAACTCATTCCTACGCTCTCCCCGGTATTAAGCAACCACCTTTGATAGTGGATGAAGCGGTGCCGGTCTGGACCAGCATAACCCGGCGTGGCGAGATCTTCAGCGTATCGGACGTAAATGAGCTGGGTGAAGAATTCTGGCGCGAAAAGAAGTACTGCATGGAAATGGGCGGCATTAAGTCATTTCTTTTCATACCACTAAATGTTGGCGGCAATGTCTTCGGTCTCCTCTCTTTTGCGTCGTGCCGGGTCAAAAGAACCTGGCCGGACCTGCTCATCCAACGGTTACGCCTCATCTGGGAAATTTTCGGCAACGCTCTGGAGCGCAAACGGGCTGATCAGACCATTCAAAAGGCGCTTGCCGAGATACAGACCTTAAAAGACCGCCTGGAGGCAGAAAACCTCTACCTGCGTGACCAGATCGATTTCGAGTACAAGCATGAAGAGATCATAGGACAATCGCCTGCCATCCGAAAAGTTCTCCAGCAGGTAGAACAGGTTGCCGACACAGATTCCACTGTGCTGATACTTGGTGAGACCGGAACCGGCAAAGAGTTGATGGCGCGCGCAATTCATAATATGAGTGGTCGCAAGACCCGGGCTATGATCAAGCTGAATTGCGCTGCTTTGCCGGCGTCTCTGATAGAGGCGGAGCTTTTTGGCCGGGAAAAAGGGGCGTACACCGGTGCCACCTCAACGCAAATCGGACGATTTGAAGCAGCCAACGGCTCGACAATTTTTCTCGATGAAATCGGAGAGTTGCCACTTGAATTACAGTCGAAGCTGCTCAGGGTGCTTCAGGATTCCCAGTTTGAAAGACTTGGCAGCACAAAACCGATAAAAGTCGATGTCAGGGTTATTACCGCTACAAACCGCAATCTGGCACTGGAGGTCAAAGAGGGGCGATTCAGGGAAGATTTGTACTATCGCCTGAATGTATTTCCAATATTGGTTCCCCCATTACGGGAGCGCAGGGAGGATATACCGGCACTGGTCCGGGCCATGATCCAGGAGTTCGGAGCCACTTTTGGAAAAAATATCGAGCGGATCCCGAAAAAAAACATGGATTCCCTGGAGGGCTACCACTGGCCGGGAAACATCCGTGAACTGCGCAATGTTGTCGAGAGAGGCATGATTTTGAGTAACGGCATAACTCTGGTGGTTGACCTGCCGGATCATGCCGCCGTAATTCCTTCCGTGGCGATGTCATTTGAAGATATGGAGCGTATGCACATTGTCTCTGTTCTCGACAGCACTGGCTGGCGCGTGCGCGGCAAACTGGGCGCTGCGGAGAGATTATGTCTCAAGCCTTCTACGCTTGAATCAAAGATGAAAAAACTCGGTATCAAACGTAAACCCCCAATACACGAAATATAGAGTGTATGCACGCTATATCGTGTGCGTGCGACAATCCCTTCCTTCAAAGATATTCCGGCCACTTACACTATTTTTTGCCTCTCCCATGAATTTTTTTGTGGTAATTCGGTACGACATATCGTACATACATAGCCATTACGACTGATAATAAAAATATAGAAATATTTTATAGTATGAAATTATCAATAATATAAGTATATTATCACAATAATGACTCCGTAGTTTACAGTAGGCACTTATTTTGCAAAACGCTTTTATAGATAATGTGGCTTCCGGTTGCCGCAGGTATCCATAAAAGGAGATTCTCTGGGTAACAGTGTGAAATTATATCCGCAAGAAGGAGATTAACAATGCAACTCGAGAAAACAACCGTATCGAGCTTTTTGCGAATACTGCCCACGTTGGGCCTGACAATACTTTTGTCCGGGTGTGCAGGCCGCACTTCTGCACCCGCGAATCAGAACGGCTACGTTGAAATCAATAATCCGTCATTCACTATGTCTCCCGGTTCACCGGAAAAGATATGGGTGCCGCGTGAAGACGTCGAAAAAGGGGTTCCACGAGGTGGAGAAGTTATCAAAAGAGGCTATGAGTCACTGAAGGGGACAGTGTCAACTACGCCTGAACAATCCCTGGCGCCGAATCTTACCCCCTCTCAAGCCGGAATCACTGAACCGGCAGGTAAGTCAGCAAATATTGTGCAGAAATTCGGATTGGTGGTTGCCGTGGATGGAGATAAGGTTTATTTCAACCTTGGCAGGGAAGCCGGCTATTTTTATGGCCAGACTCTGAAAGTACACCGGGGCGGTACGGTTATCGAAGGACTTGGGCTTGCGCCTGGTGAATTGATCGGCAAGGTCGAGGTATTGGGCTACGTCGGCACGAATGGCGGATATGGAACTCTGAAGCAAGGTGGTCCGGTACGCATAAACGATCTGGTTGGTATCGAATAACAAGCTGCTATAAATGAAGAAGCTGTCTGAAGCTTGATGAAAGGAGGTGAAGAACGGTAATTCAGTGGTTTTAATAAGCCGAAGTCAAACAAAGGTGTTAATTCCAAATGAAATCTGGAGGTAGAAATGTTGAAAAAAATGTGTATTACGATTGCTGCAGTAGTACCGATGCTCGCTGTACATGCTTTGGCAGCTGAACCGGTGGAAAGCAAATTCAAGCTCTCTCTAGGCGGATTTGTCAAAATGGATTATGTCTACAACTCCTCCGCGGTCGGACCCTTTTATCCGCAAAATTCTTTGCCCGCAAGGGGGGGGCTCTAGAACAGAGGCCAGAATCATTACTAACTGCCAGGCAGTCACGCTTCTGGCTGAAGGCGAGTGGACCGGATCTGCTTGGTGCCAAGACCGGTTCGCTGATCGAAGCAGACTTTTTCGGTTACAGCTCATTGTCAAACGAGTTTGGCAATATGCGTATGCGCCTTGCATACGCCACTCTTGACTGGCCTGACACACAGGTACTGTTTGGCCAGTTTTGGGATATCTGGGCACCGGTTCCGGGTAATACTCTTGACTTCCGGCAGGCCGGTCCGGATGGCGCTGCAGCAAACCCGCGAGTACCGCAGGTTCGTATCACTCAGAAATTCAATCTGAGTGACAGTAATATGATCAAGCTGGCTGTTGCTGTACAGAATCCGTCACAAAATGCTCCAGAGGGTGTTACGCCTTCAACTCCCTACGGGCCATCGGTTCCCACAGCCAATGACCCCTCGCTAGGAACTATCAACAGTTACGGGCAGGCTCCAAATGCCGGTTTCCAGCTTTCCTTCATCAGTAAGGCTCTCGGCGCTGCTCCCGGATTCTGGGGTATGCCGATGAAGCCACTGGAGATTGGTCTCTTCGGCATTGTCGGTAAGCAGAAATTCTCGCCATACACAGTAGGTGCCAGCCCTACAATTTATAGGGACAAAGATGCTACCGTGTCAGGGCTTGGTGCCTTTGCGTTCGTTCCGGTGCTTAAGTCATCTGACGGCAAGAGTCGCGCGATGACGGCATCTCTGGAAGCGCAGGCATACACAGGCAAAGGCCTGGCTGTTCAAGGCGTCAACACGGCCCAACTGTCAGGTGCCCCAGGCATGAAGGAAATGCCGAAAGCCTTGGGAGTTTTAACTCAAGGTGTTCTCTATCCGACACAGGAATGGGGCGTGACCGCCGGATACGGTTACCGCAGTGTGATTGGCAGTGCACCTCGTGATCGTGGCACTGAACGTAACCAGTATCTTGCATTTGTTAACACAGCATATGACTTCAATGCAGCAGTGCGGGTTGCCGCTGAGTACGAGCATGCCAAAAGCAATTTCTTTGGGACTCCGACTACTGGTGGAAATGTCGGTGCCACAGCTGACAACGGCCAGATCAATACTTTCCGGCTTTGCGCCATGTATTTTTTCTAAATCGGTACGGGCGTGAGTGCAATAAGCCATCGGGGCAAGATCTGATCTACTTGAGTGAAGTCCCGACATAGCTGTAATTATTGCCATAGGGCACATCCTTTTTTTACCGGGATGTGCCCTCTTTTTTTAATCAGTCCAGTTAATCTAAGGAATTGCCCGCAAACGGTAACGGAATGTAAGATACGCTGCTTATCACCAATCCGCCGCTTATCTGGTGTAGTATCCTACTCCAACAAGATAATTATCCACTTTGCGCACATACGTGTGCTTTTTCTCAATTTTGTTCGTAACCGGGTTACGCCACGCATAACCAAGTTCACCCTGTCCCTTTGACTTGACGATAGCGATCATTTCCTGAATTATCGGCTTGCCGTTGGGATCGGTCAGGGTCTTTGCGTCGCTACCGACAAGGCGAGGGGTCGCTCCATGGGCACGAAAGCGCAGGTCATCAATGCCGATAGCGAATACATATAAATCGTCCTCTACATATTTGCCGCTTAGATCCCCGAATGCTTTAAATGCACCTTTTGAATCATTTTTTACCGCTATTGAAGCTTTGTCGAGCAAACCTCTGGCCTGTTCAGCCGAGGCACGCGGAATATAATACCCTACAGCAATAATCACATCCCCCACTTTTTTGAAATAGGTTACCTTGCGCTCCACCTTGCGATCGACACGATTCAGCCAACGATATTCTAATGTGCCTGATCCCTTACTTTGTGCAATTTCCAGCATCTCCTTAAAGATCGGTTTCCCGTCCATATCGCTCAAGCCTAAAACGATGCGATCGATCAAAACTGAGGAAGATCCGCCGCTTGCCAGCATGACACCGGTCGTGTTGATCGCATAAACATACAGATCCCCCTGAATGAATTCCCCCTGACGGTTAAACGCAGCCAGGGCCTGGTCCTTTTTCTCTTCGTAATATGCAACGGCGCGATCAAGCAGTTCCTTGGCACGTTTTGCATCATTTTGTATGTTTGCGGCTTCCGTTTTCAGAGGAGGGGTGTTGGCGGCAGACGCTGTGCCGGCCGCCAACAAAGGAATTAACGCGAGTGAAACTAAAATGATACGGGAAAAGCAGATTTTCAACAGAGTCGAAACTGTTTTGGATTCGATATTCATTTTAGTTCACCTCAGAGCCACAAATTCATGAAATATATGCTGCAAGCTAAAAAGGGAAATGCCGCTGGCCCATCTGTATTGTAATCCATTTCACTTCCGTCATCTCATCCATTGAATAATGGCCGCCTTCACGCCCGACCCCACTATCCTTGACCCCTCCAAAAGGAACGTGAGGTTCGTCCATGACGCTGCAGTCGTTGATGTGCACCATCCCGGTCTCTAGTCGCAGTGAAAGGTCAAAAGCTTTTTGCAGGTCGTTGGTGATTAATCCTGCGGAAAGACCGAAAGAAGATTCATTGGCGAAGACGAGGGCCTCTTCGCTATCGGCCACCTTGATGACGCAGACCACGGGGCCAAAACTCTCTTCATCAAAAATACGCATTTCCCTCGTTACATCTGCAACGATTGTCGGCTGATAGAAGCCCCCTTCTGATGTCCCCCCGAAGAGAACACGGCCTCCTTTGGCAAGAGCATCCTTGACCTGGGTATCAATAAAACCGCACTGCTTACTGTCAACAAGCGGTCCGATAACCGTATCGTGATCGCGCGGATTGCCAACCTTCAACCCCTTCGCTTTGACTGCAAGCTTTTCACAGAACTGGTCGTAGACATCGGCCTCGACTATCAGCCGGGAGTTGGCCATACAGACCTGGCCCTGGTGGAGAAATATGCCGAAAGCAGCGGCATTAACCGCATAATCGAGGTCGGCGTCCTTGAGTACGATAAGCGGGCTTTTGCCGCCCATTTCAAGGGTAATCTTCTTCTGGTGACGACCAGCCACCTCCGCAAGTTGTTTGCCGACTTCGGTAGAACCGGTGAACGTTACCATACGAATTCTCGGATCTTCAACCAGGGTATCACCGAGGGTGCTTCCTTTGACAGGAATGACGTTCAGAACTCCTTTTGGCAGACCGGCCGCCTCAAAAAGTTCGGCTATCTTCAGCCCGATAACCGGAGTTGGCGAGGCAGGCTTGAGAACGAAGGTGTTCCCGGCAGCCAGCGCCAGACAGACCTTTTTCATTGCCAACAAAAACGGGAAATTGAACGGAGATATTCCGGCAATGACACCTAAGGGACGGCGAACACTCATCGAAAAAACGCCTGGAAGGTCGGATGGCATCGTCTCACCCGTGATACGCCGGCACTCTCCCGCAGCGCTACGCAGCATATTAACGACGAACGTTGTTTCAAACATCGCTTTGCCGAAGGTTGCCCCACCCTCATCGATAAGCACATCGGCAAACTCACTGATCCGCCCTTCGAGAATGCTGGCAGCCTTGAGCAGCACACCCTCCCGCTGAGCCGGCACCGTGCCACCCCAATCGTTCCTAACCCGGTAGGCGGAAGCTATGGCTCTTTCTACATCATCATGGCTGGCCTGATGAACCTTGGCGTAGATTTCCCCCGTGGCCGGGTTCATGTCATCAACCACTGTGCCGTTCGAGGAAGCGACCCACTCACCATCAATAAAAAGCTTATATTCTCTCATGTATACGTATCCTTTCTGAAACTCGATATTCTGATTAGTGAAACGACAAGCCGCCATCGTGAACGATCATCTGGCCGGTGATAAACGCACTGTCATCGGTGGAAAGGAACAGCGCCAGGCCGATAAGGTCCTCAGGCACAGCCTCTCTTTTGAGACAACGGGCATTGAGCTGAAGCTCTTCGAGTGGTGGCAGGTCCAGTTTCTTGATCTTGTCGAAGTTGTTGCCGCCATCAGAATGGGTAAATCCCGGGGCGATCGTGTTTACGTTGATCTTGAAATCACCAAGTTCACGAGCCATAGAACGGGTCAACGCCATAATAGCACCCTTGGAAGCCACATAATGCGGCATACCCGGGACACCTTCATTGATCGATGACGAGCCGATATTAATGATCTTGCCCCCTTTGGCTTTCATGTAGGGAAAGACCGCCTTCATACAGTTGAACTGACCCAATACGTTAATTTCCAGCACTTTCATAAATTCTTCCGTACTGCATTCCATGAAAGGTTTCAAGACGATGCTGCCAAAAATAGCAGCATTATTGAGCAAAATGTCAACAGAGCCAAACGTGTCCTGAGCCGTTTTTGCCAAGGCCTCACACTGCGCAAGATTACTGACGTCGGTTTTCACGAAGATGGCATCGCTGCCCGCGGCTTTAACCGCCTCCACCGCTTTCTGGCCGTCAAGCACATCGGCAATAACTATTTTTGCCCCCTCTTTTGCCATTCCCAAGGCATATGCTGCACCTATTCCCTGTGCTGCTCCCGTTATGATTGCTACTTTTCCCGTTAGTCTTCCCATCTGTCTTTCTCCTTTTAATTTTAATTATTTTTTCAACTGTGCAACCAGCGTCAGCTGGCTACAGGGCCCCGTCACCAACCTCTTCTCCCGCTCTATAAATTGACAACTCTTCTTCTTTGTTGAAGTAGCGCATCGTAGCATCCGCCAGGGCTTCCATCTCGTTCTCGCCAGGATTCAGGTGCACGGGAGCGATAAATGATATTTTAGCTTTCAAGCTCTCCAGTAGCTTTTGGGAATAAACAAGACTTCCTGTCAGAGCAATTGCATCCACCTTCCCTTCCAACACCGTAGCAGAGGCGCCGATCTCTTTGGCGACCTGATAGATCATCGCTTCATACACTTCCGCCGCTTTACGGTCACCCTCGGCAATCCGCTTTTCAATTTCAATGGCATTGGTCGTGCCCAAATACGCATATAATCCGCCACCTCCGGTGAGCAGCTTCAAGATCTGTTCTTTGCTGAACTCACCTCTGAAACACATCTTAACCAGGTCTCCAGCCGGCAGTGACCCGGCCCGTTCCGGTGAAAAGGGGCCATCTCCGTCCAGGGCGTTGTTGACATCGACAATCTTGCCTTTTTTATGAGCCCCGACAGAGATACCGCCGCCCAGATGTACAACGATTAAGTTGACTTCGTCATACTTCCTGCCAAGTTCGGCAGCAATTTTACGAGCAGTTGCTTTCTGGTTCAAGGCATGAAAACTGCTTTGCCGTGTGATCTGCGGTATGCCTGAATAGCGAGCTGAGATGCACAATTCATCGGTCATGGGCGGGTCAGCGGTTAATACCGGAATGTTGAACTGGTTCCCCAGATCAAAGGCGACCAGACCTCCAACGTTGATGGGGTGGCCGCCATAGATGCCGCTTTTCATGTCTGCAATCATTTTCGGACAGACCCGGTAGGTGCCGCCTGGAAGCGGCTTGACATTGCCACCGCGACAGGCAATAGCGTCCATTTCCCCCATAGAGAGGTTGCTGTCTTTGAGTACCTGTAGTACTGCATCCCTGCGGTAATCATATTGATCCCAGATGGTTGCAAACTTTCGTATTTCCTCATCTGCATGTTTTACCGATATATTTACCTTCATTTCACCGGCTGAGAAAATGCCCACCTTGGTCGATGTGGATCCGGGATTGATAATCAGTATTGTTTTATCATTGCTCATGGTGGGCTCCGCTATAAGTTCCGTTATTCTCAGATGTGACACTATTCACGACAGCTTCTTCAACATGAAAAGACGAATATACTACAAGCAGGAGCGCATAATGGACTTGATCTGATCCGGAGACATATCCCGCGGGTTTGCTTCCAGAGAGATATCGTTACTCGCCCAGCGCGCGGTATGTTCAATATCCGCTTCGCTGAAATCGAACTCTTTCAATGATACCTGCGGAATACCGACATCATTACGAAGCCGTTCGATCTCTGCCAATGTTTTGTCTGCGGCAGGAACCGGACTCAGGTGATGTATATCCAGTCCCATTGCCTCTCCGATCTCTTTGAATCTTTCAGGGCAGGCAAGGGAATTAAAACGTTCTACCGGCAGCATCATCAGGGCATTGGCATAGCCATGGTGCAGGTTCTTGAGCACGGAGACCATATGGGCCAAACCATGCACCATGCCCATTCCACCACCCATGTTATAGGACATGGATGCAAGGAATTGGGCCCAGAGCAGGTTTTCCATGGCCACATCATTTTTCGGATTGGCATACCCCTGGCGCAGGTTTTCACTGAGAAGCTTGATCGCCCGCAGGCTGGTGGCATGGGAGACCGGCAGGTTAAGTCTGCCGATGAACGGTTCCATGGCGTGACAGAAGGCATCCATTCCTGTCCAGGCGATCAGATTCGCCGGCTGACATCTCATAAAAGCCGGATCATTGATGCCTACGGAAGGATCGACTCCAGGAACGATAAGTATCAGCTTATACTTCCACTCCTCGTCGTTGATGATCGCAAAGGACGTGCAATCTGCGCCTGTCCCGGTGGTTGTATTGAGTGCCACATGAGGAATGTTCACCACCTTGTAGGTTGGAATCATGGTGGTAAAATGGGGATCAAGAACCGCCCTGAATGCGCGCAGATCAGTCGCTGCCCCATTGTTGGTGAGCATGATGCGAATGCCCTTGCCGGCATCGTGTGAACTGCCGCCGCCAACGGAAACAATCCCGTTGCAGCCCGCCTCCAGATACATTCTGGTACCTTCTGCAACCTCCTCACATTTCGGGTTTGAGGTGACGCCTGCAAATACCGTAACTGCTACTCCGGCATTCTTCAGAATCCCCTCCACTTCATCGATGATTCCGGTACCTTTAAGGCCGGTTGTAACCAACAGGGCGTGAGTTATGCCATACCTCTGACACTCCTGCCCCGCTACCTTGCTGGCGCCCCAGCCGACGACACCTCTGGAATGCTGATTGACATACAGTAGCGGGAATTGTTTTCGTTCAAAATCCATAGAGCCCCCTTTGTAACGAGTGTTGTCAGTCCAGACTGATTCCTGATTTGCCCGGCGCCAGAATATTATTCGGATCAAGTGCCTTTTTTATGGTGCGATTAAGTCTCCGCATTGCCGGCCCATACGTATCAGCCACCTTATTCATGAAAGCAGTGTTGGTTCGATTGATGGCCCAGCCATTTTTGGCAAAGACGCTCCCCAACTCCTCAAAACATTTATAGGCACGTTTTACCTCTTCCGGCTTGGTGCGATCAAAGCGGATATCAACAGTATGACGTGCATCGTACCAAAAGAAGCTGAACTCGCTGAGATAGTCGAAACCATGCTTGCCAAGGATATCAGAGGCGGTCTTCGCCTGCTGGTAACACTCGGTTGAGCGAGCAGCTGCCGAAGCGGAGAACTTCATGGAACCGCCACCGGCTCGCCACATGTCAAGAGGACTCTGCTGGGTGACTCCGCCCATCATCAACTGCTTGCGATACTCGAAAGCCGGATCACCCTTGGCCTCCTTTTCTGTTATGATGCGAATTTTGTCGCCGAAGGCCGCCTTGAAGGTGCCGGATACATACATCCAGTTCAACGCCACCTGCTCTGGAGAGCCATATACCGCGCCGTAGAGATTCCAGGCTCCGACGTCGTAACTGTCCATCAGTTTTTTGGTAGGTATGGCTCCGGTTCCCTTATTAAGGAAGTTACCATTATTCTTCTTATTGTTTGCAAAACCGGTGGCCGCTTCCCATCCGGCATTAACAAGGACACAGGCGTTGGGAACGATCTGGGCCTGGCGCAAAAACATCAACGGCTTGATGATGTCGGAAATCATCTCGTTTCTCGGAAATTTGATGCAAAAGGGCATATAGCCCCCTGGCGGCGGCGCTCCCATCAGCCAGGAACCCAATTTGGTGACGATACCGTTGTTAGCCTGGGAAAAGAGACCGTCAACGTAGGGTCCGAAGCCCCACTTGAAAACCTGCCAGCTGGTGGAGTTGGGAATTCCCCCCATTCCGGTCTTGAGCAGGGTTCCGTCAGCCAGAACAACCTCCATCCCACAGGAGAAGAGAAAGTCTTCGCTGTATGGCGTAGAACCGTTCCCACGCTCGAGGATATTACCAACAATGCTGACATTCGCCGAAGGGGCGGGGGTGTCGAGCCACAAATTGATCTTGTTCTTTGTGAGATGCTGCTGCAGTTCGGAATAGGTCACCCCCGGCTCCACCAGGCAGTAGCCCAACTCACTATCTACCTCGATGATCTTTTTCATATTCCTCAGATCAAGCACGATCTGGCCGCTGGTGGCCGGCGCAGAGGAACCGTAACCCTCATTCTCCCCGTTACATACCGTCCAGAGCGGCGTCTTGTATTTGTTGGCAATAGCGACGATGGCCTGAATCTCTTGGGGTGTCGTTGGGAATATTGCAGCGGAAGGCGTGTGCAATGACTCGCTTTCGGCAATTGTGATTGCAAGGTAGGGCTGCAGGGAAGCCTGATCGGTACGGACCCGATCCGCGCCCAGCAGGGTACGATACTCCTGAATAGCCTTGGCGAATACCTGCTCGGTAATTCCTTTGGGTAGTGCGATAAAACTGCTCATTATAAAACCTCCTCAACTTTTGTCATTACAGAGGAATATCCAGATTAATTCCCGATTTGCCGGGTGCCAGGATATTGTTGGGATCCAGCGCCTTTTTCAAGTCACGATGGATTTTTCTCATTTCGGGACCATAGGTATTAGCCGCTTTTTCCATGAAGGCAATATTGGTTCGATAGGTTCCATAGCCGTTCTTGGTAAACACCTTCAGCAATTCGTCGAAGCATCTGTAGGCCTTGTGCATCTCATCCGGCTGGGTACGATCGTAAAGCAGATCGATGATATGATGCATTTCACGCCAGCCGACAATAAACTCGGAGACATAGTCAAAGCCGTGCTTGTTGAGAATTTCGGTGGCCAGCCTCATCTGTTTGTCGCACTCGGACGGCCGGGCGGCCGCAACCGGGGCAAACCACATGGAACCGCCGCCTCCGCGCCAGTTGTAGAGGCCAAACTCCTGCAGCGTACTGCCCCCCATCATCAACTGTTTGCGATATTCGAAGATAGGATCATCCTTGGCCTCCTTTTCGGTAAAAATTTCTACCTGATTACCGAACTTTGCCTTGAAGGAGCCGGAGACATATTTCCAGTTCAGCGCCACCTGTTCGGGAGAACCATAGAGGGCGGCATAAAAGTTCCAGGCACCGACCTTGTACTTGTCCATGATTTCCTGAAAGACCTTGGGGGGGAGACTCCCTTTACCTTTAAAGAAGGTACTCCGGTTGGTCCCTTTGCCGCTTTTGTCGTACGTGAAGTAACCGGCCGCTTCCCAGCCGGCGTTAACCACGACGCAGGCGTTTGGAATAATCTGAGCCAGGCGCAGCGGCATGAAGGTCTTGACGATATCGGCAAGCATCTCAACTTTGGGGAACTTCATCAGGAAGGGCATATACCCCCCTGGCGGCGGGCCTTTCAAAAGCCATACGCCCATTTTGGTGATAATCCCGTAGTTGGACTGGGTGAAAAGGCCATCGACGTAAGGACCATAGCCCCATTTGTAGGACTGCCAGCTGGTGGAGTTTTGTACCCCTCCCGTGCCGGTGCGGATTACATCCCCGTTTGCTAAAACTACTTCCATTCCGCAGGAAACAAGGAAATGCTCGCCATATGGGGTGTAACCGACCCCCCGGTCTGCCGTGTTACCGACCGGGCTGGCCATTGATGAGGGGGCCGGTACATCAACCCACAGATTCATCTTATGCTTCTTGAAATACTGCTGCAGGTCGTAGTAGGTAACACCCGGTTCCACCAGACAGTGCCCCAGCTCTTCATCCACATGAATAATCTTCTTCATGGTTTTCAGATCGAGGACAATCTGCCCGCGGGTGGCCGGGGCGGCAGAGCCGTAACCCATATTCTTGCCGGTGCTGACGGTCCAGAGAGGTGTCTTGTACTTATTGGCGATAGCGACAATGGCCTGAATCTCTTGCACTGTCCGGGGGTACATGGCTGCCGAAGGCTTATGCAGCTCCTCACTTTCCGGGATCATTATTTTCAGATAGGACTGCAGGGAAGCCGAATCAGTGCGGACCCTGTCATCGCCCAAAAGTGCGCGATATTCCTTGATTGCTTTGGCAAAGGATTCTTCCGACACGCCCTTCGGTAGTGCAATGAAACTACTCATATTCGAACCTCCTCGGTTACAGCTGTACGGAAAACGTTATCCGGTTGCTGTCTTGATACGTTATGTAGTGGAAACTGCCACTGCTATCCACTATCGCCTCGTGGACAACGGCAAAGGTCGCCGGGTCGACCACACCGACAAAGGTATTGGCCGAACCCCGTGCCTCTTCGTACAGGAGCCTGGTTGTGAAATAGTACTCCGTCAACGTTCCTTGCAGGGGGTGAACCGTCCAGTTGCCCGGAGCATTATTGTTCATCATCTCAACAAATTCGCTCGCCTTGCCCAGACTGGGGACATACAGGCATACCCCGGTAATCTGCCCTTGAATGGCGGCTTCAGCCGGACCGGTATGAGCGACGGTTCCGGAGACCGCCAGGGCCGCCCCGGCAGAAAGAAACGTCTTAAAAAAAGCCCTTCTGCTCGTGTTCATCATTTTTTTACCTTTCCTTCCTGCGCAGGCGCCGGTTTGTACTCTGGATTGGTTTTGCGGTATGCAGCGACATCTTTCAGATAGGTGACGATGGCATTCAACTCTTTGGGGCTGACTTCCGAAATCCTGAACGCCGGCATTGCATTAATGCCGAAGCGTGTATTGTTACGGATAAACTGTTCGTGGAGCGGGTTGCCGCTCTTCGACACCATGTCAAAAATTCCCACCGGGCCTATCTGCACACCTTCCTTGTGGCACATGAAACAGTACATGGCAAAGACGTATGGCATTTTCGGCGGTTCCTGTGCCTGGGCTCTTGAGCCCGGCAAGAGCATCCCAAAGACCAGAACTGCCACCACTTGTAACAAATTTTTACGGTTCATTCTCTCACTCCTCATTAGAAAGGTTTCCTAGCACCAGGGTTTGAACTCTACTCGCTACCTTGATTATTCTCTGCATCAGAGGACAATTCTAACTCCGGTACAGTAACGTCCACCCTTGGCGGCACAAAACCGGCCCTCAACTTGGGGGTATACTGCCGAGGGAAATCCCGCTGGCTCAGGCTCAATACATAGCTCGCCAGGCATTCGATCTGATAGTCGCTCATTGCCGGAAGATGCATCGGAGAGCTCGGACTGACCTTCTTGGGGTTTTTGAAATGTTCTATGACCCAATTTTGTTTCGAGTGTCCCCCTTCAAGATTGGCATACGTGAAGCTGCCTGGATCCTTGTCGGCAAAGGCGCTCAAATCCGGGCCGACGGCCCCCCCCTGACGCTCGATCTGGTGGCAACCGGCGCAATGCATTTCCTTGAAGATTTCGCGCCCCTTGATCAACCTGTCCGCTCCGATCGCCTCAAAATCCTTGTGGCAGACTCCACAGCGTGATTGCATCAATCCTTTACTAACCATCGGGACAGGCCAATGGGCGATGGACTTGTGGGCAGCTCCAGCGAATGTTGTGGACAAACCCTGACCCCCGTGGCAGATGGTGCAGCCGTATTTTTCCACCGGATGGTTCTTTAACAGTTCCGGATTCGGATGCTTTGTGAAAGGCTGCCTGGCATCTGCAAAAAGCGGGTCTTCAATCCCCACGTGACAGGAGACACAGCGATCAACCGCACCCCACTCATCAATAACGACCTGCCTGACCTCCGGCTGCATGCCGGCAACCCTCTCATAGAACGCCGGATTGCGGTCACGGCTGATCTTTTTCAGAAGCTGTTCTTTATAGTCGGCCTGATACGGCTTCCATTCCCGATTGTCATCACGGATTACCATCGTGCCGACAAGGGCTATACCGGCCAGCCCGCATATGATGCAGAGTACGGTAAGCTTGCGCAAAACTGCCTTTTCCATCTGCGTATCCTCCATTAGACTGCAAGTTTGGTCCGCTTGTGGTTCACCTTGGACGCATCCACCACGAGAGTTCCCGTGTTGTCCATATACATTTCGTACCAAGGAAGATCCCGGGGGGCCGGGCCCCCCAGAACTTCGCCCTTGAGAGTGAAATTTGAGCCGTGACAAGGACAGGCATAGCCGATCTCAGGATCGTTCCCGATAGAGTTCAGCAGGCATCCCAAATGCGTACAGACAAGAGAAATTGCATGAATACCGTCTTTCTCCCTGATGATCTCAACGCCTTTTCCTTCAATGACGGTACGGCTTCCGAATGGAAACTGACTCACCTCGCCGACTTTGAAGATCCGCGACGGTTCGTACAGAACATTGGGTTTCAGAAAGCGAAAACTCTCGACTACCGCAGCCACAAACCCCAGGCCCAGGGTCGTTACGGTTAGTTTTTTTACAAAGCCCCTGCGGCTCTCATCAGCTGCTTCGTCAGGCGCATTTACAGCCAGAGCTGCCGCTGTGGAATTGGTTCCTGAATCCATATCACTTCTCCTTTTAACGGTAGTTCGCTTCGGCTTGAGTTACAGCCACGGCCAGTACAAGCCCCAGTTCGGTCCCCGTACAAACTGGCCGATCAGAATCAGGACGACCATGGTAATGACAAATAAGGTAAACAGTGTTGTGGCTATTTTACGATCCCTGGAAAACCAGATACCCGTTCCTTTCGGGTTCCTGTCCAGATAGGGCAGCAGCAGCAGGGTCAGCACGATTATGACAGGGGCTACGATCCCGCCCAGAAAGGCCGAATAGCTGACCAATTCCTGGATTCCGACGAAATACCACGGGGCCTTGGCTGGATTGGTCGAGTGCAGAGGGTTGGCTGCCTCTTCAAGAGGGGCATTGAATATCAGTGAAACGCCGAGAATTACGATGGTGACCACCAGGAAGAGCAACAACTCGCGCACCATCAGGTGCGGCCAGCTTTGCAGTGTGGTATCGGGACCCTGTTCGACCTGGAAGGAGTCGCCTTCGACAATTGTCATCAGGGAATAGGTCTTGTTGGGATCTCTCGGGAATATCTCTTCTTTCTCATTTTCTTGCATGACGAATCCTCCTCAGTCTTCTCTCAGGTTTCTCAACGAACTCAGTCAGCCTGCGGTCGTGACAGGCCGCCGTCTTTGCGGATTCTCCAAAAATGGACCGCCAGCAGGATGGCTGCAACAAGAGGAAGCAGCGCAACATGCAGCACATAGAAGCGCAACAGGGCCATCTGACCGACTTCATTACCCCCCAGTATCAGGAAGCGCACGTTATCTCCGACCCCAGGCATATAGGCGGCAATGTTGGACCCGACGGTGATTGCCCAGAAGGCCAGTTGATCCCAGGGGAGCAGGTATCCGGTGAAACTGAGAAAGAGCGTCAGCAGCAGCAGGCAGACCCCGATTACCCAGTTGAATTCACGGGGGGCTTTGTAGGATCCGGTAAAAAAGACCCGGCACATATGCAGAAAAACAAATGCGACCATGGCATGGGCCGACCAGCGGTGAATATTGCGCAGTACCACACCGAAGGAGACGACATACTCAAGGTCTTTCATGTTTCTGTAGGCCAACTGGGTAGAGGGGGTGTAATAGAACATCAGCAGTACCCCGGAAACGGTCAGAATCAGAAAGAGGTAAAAGGAGATCAGGCCCAGGCCGAAGGTATAGCTCAGGCGCAGGGAGTTGATATGGACCCGTACCGGGTGAAGATGCAGGAAGATGTTGCCGAATATGGCGGCAGCGCGTTCCTGTTCCGGAGTTCCTTCTTCCGGCCTGAAAACGGATTCCTTGATGTTCCTGGGAAGTTGACGGATGGTTTCTCTGAAACTGCCTGCTGATTCACTCATAAATAGTCTCCACGATATGCTCAGGTGAGTTCGCTATTCCCATTCTTCTTGACTGTAAAATTCGGCCATTGTTATCGCTCCCGTCGGACAGCGGCGGGCGCACATGCCGCAGTTGACGCAGCGGCTCTCGTCCTTGATGATGGCGGTCATCCCCTTGCTGCGGGGCGACATCCGTGCCAGCGTACCAGTCAGTTTTTCGAGATTTGTATCACCCTGGATATCTGCCAGTCGGACCAATTTCAGGGCACCGTAGACACAGGTGTCTGCGCAGGTTCCGCACAGGATACAGCGCGATCGGTCAAATACGGTCTGGATGCTGCACTGTCGGCATCTGGCTGCCTGCTGGCGTGCCTGGGCTTCATCAAAGCCGATAGTGATCTCTTCCTGGCTCTTGATTCTTTCGACTGCAGCCCGTTTCGGAATCTTCACCGAAGGTATGGTTTCGCAGCGGGTATTCTCGAAGTCAGGTGCCACTGGCCTCATATAGCCTTTCTTACTCAGGTGCAGTTTTTTACCGCGAAGGTACCCATGAATGGCACGAGCCGCACGTTGACCGTCAGCGATGGCGTCGGTTGCATTCCTGGCGAAACGCCAGCGCACATCCCCTCCGGCGAAGACGCCGGGAAGGTTTGTGGACATATCTTCGTTTGCGCGAATCAGTCCGGCGGGGGTGATGTCAAGACCTTTCAGACCCGCGAGCGATGGTATGGTAGAGGACTGACCTACGGCGAGGATTACAGAGTCTACTTCCATGTTGGTTGTGCTGCCCGAAACATAGGTGGGGCTGAATTTTCCCTCACTATCGAAGACCGATTTCACATCTAGAAATTCGACTCCAGTCACCCGACCTTCCTTTCCTGTGATCCGCTGTGGTCCGAGGGAAGGATGAAAGGTGATGCCTTCTTCCTGGGCATCCTCTTTCTCCGACAGACTGGCGGGCATGGACTCCCAGGACTCCAGACAGGCGATCATTACCTGTTCGGCCCCCTGACGCACGGCATGCTGGGCACAGTCTATTGCCACTCCGCCACCCCCGATGACGAGGCAGCGCTTCCCTAACGAAATTTTATCATGGTCCCGCACATAATCTACTCCATGGTAGACCCCCTTCAGTTCGGTGCCTTTCAGATCAAGCACCATGGGATCCTGAAGACCAATGGTAATAAACACGGCTTCGTAGCCCTGCTCGCGAAGATTGGCCAGCGTCAGATCTCCTCCGACGGGGCTGTTCAATTTGAGATCCACTCCCAGTTCAAGAATTGCCTCGATCTCCAGCTGGAGTATTTCCTTCGGCAAGCGAAAGGCCGGAATCCCGGTCCGCAGCATGCCGCCCGGCAGGGGAGCTGCCTCATAAATTACGACCTGGTAGCCAAGCACGGCAAGATCGTGAGCGGCAGTCAAACCGGTTGGACCGGAACCGACTACGGCAACCCGGGCAGGAGGCCTTTGGGAACCCGTTTTTTCATTTTTAGCCCTTCTGAACCGTGACATGGTCAGGAGGTGGTTACCGGTCCGGTCGCTCATCCACTGATCCTGCTGAGAGTAGAGATCGAGTTTTTTTATAACGGAAATGGGTGAAGCAACACCGTGACGGTCGCAGGCAAAACGCTTTAAGGCGCGAATGTCTACCGGGTTGCCCTCACCGGTTTTACGGCAGGTTTTCTCGCAGGGGGCGGTGCAGACACGACTGCATACGGAAACCAGAGGGTTTGTCTGCCGGGCGATGAGGTAGGCTTTCTCGTAATCACCTACGGAAATGGCGCGTACATATCTCTTGGTATCTGTCGCCAGTGGGCACGCGCTTTGACATGCCACCAGAGCCTGATAGTCGTCGATACCCAGAATCTTTACCTGATATTTGCCGGTCTGGTCGCCCATGTTCTCCTCCTCTCTAACACCACTCTAATATTCAACAATAACGTTTTCCGGGACTGCTGCTTTTTCTGCGGCGGGTGCTTCCACAGACTCATGCTCGTTTTTCAGCAGGAAGTGAGACAGAGAGGGGATCAATACCAGAGCACCAATCATGTTCCAGAGAAACATGAACGTCAGCAGGATACCCATATCGGCCTGGAACTTGATCGGGGAGAGCGCCCAGGTGATAACTCCGCCGGCCAGGGTGATACCGACCAGAGCGACAACCTTGCCGGTGAACTGCACCGCCTTTTTGTAGGCCTCACCCAGTGACAGACCATCCCGCTGGTACTTGAGCTGCATACTGAGCAGGTAGAGCGCGTAGTCGATTCCGATGCCGACCCCGAGTGCGATAACCGGCAGCGTGGCAACCTTGACGCCGATGCCGAGTGCAACCATCAGCGCCTCGCAGAGGATCGAGGTCAAGATCAGCGGCAGTACCGCCACGATCACCGCCCGCCAACTGCGGAAAGTGATGAAGCAGAGGATTATGACCGCGCCGTAGACGTAGAGCAACATGGTGCGATTGGCCTGCTTGACCACTATGTTGGTGGCAGCCTCGATTCCGGAACTGCCGGCGGCAAGCAGAAACTGCCGATCTTTGGTGCTGTGCTTACTGACAAATTCTTCCGCTACCGTCAGCACCCGATCCAGCGTCTCGGCCTTGTGATCGGTCAGATAGGCGATGATCGGCATGACTGATATGGTGCTGTTGATCATTTCCGGATTGTCAAAGCAGGACTGCTGACCACCGAAGTTAAGAACTTCCTGGCTCCGGTTCAGGGTGTACCATTTGGGGTTGCCGTCGTAGGTGCCGGCGGTAACCATCCGTATTGAGTCGCCTAATGTTACGGTGGCCTGCACACCCGGCACCTGCCTGAGGGCAAAGGCCAGTCGGTCGGCTTCGATCAGAGGTTCATACTTGATGGCGCCTTCGACCGGTGTCTTCATGATCACGGCAAATTGGTCACTGGAAAGCGAATAGTTCGAAGTGATGTAGGTGTTATCCTTGTTGTAACGGGAATTCGGACGGAGTTCGGGGGCACCCGGATCGAGATCGCCGATTTTGAGATTGAGGCTGACGATAAAGCCGCCCACTGCCAGCACGGCGGATATCAGTAACGCACGGGTCGCCCAGCGCCGTTCAGTGAAATGGTCCAGCAGACTCCAGATGGCACCGGCACCTTTGCCTTTGCTCTCTTCGGTCTCTTCCTGCAGACTCTGTTTCGCTGCTGTGAGACTGACTCCGGTGAAGGAGAGGAATACCGGCAGGAGCAGCAGGTTGGTGACTATCAGTCCGGCTACCCCGATGCTGGCGGTAATTGCCAGGTCCTTGATCACCGGTATATCGATCATCATCAGTACGGCAAAACCGACCGCATCGGCCATCAGCGCGGTCAGGCCGGCGACAAAGAGTCTGCGGAAAGTGTAACGTGCTGCAATCTGCTTGTGGGTGCCACGTCCGACGTCCTGCATGATGCCGTTCATTTTCTGTACGCCGTGGGAAACACCGATGGCAAAGACCAAAAACGGGACGAGGATCGAGTAGGGATCGAGCTCGTAGCCGAAGGTGGCAACGATACCTAATTGCCAGATGACCGCGACTACTGAGCAGAGAATCACCAGGGCCGTGCTCCGTATGCAGCGGGTGTAGAGAAATATGACAATTGTGGCAATCAGGGCAGCAATGCCAAAATAGGTCATTACCTGCATTAAGCCGTCAATCAGGTCTCCCACCATCTTGGCGAAGCCGACTATGTGTATCTTTATCTTCCCGGCCGGTTGCTTACCATCAGTTGTAGCGGCTTCATACTTCTTGCGGATACTCTCTTCGATCTGTTTGGAGAAGACACTGTAGTCCAGTCGTTTTCCGGTATTGGGATCGTTATCCAGCAGCGGGACAAAGACGAGGGCTGACTTGTAGTTTGTCCCCAGAAGACTGCCGACGATGCCGGAACGGGTAATGTTCTGCTTGAGTTGTGCTACCTTCTCCGGAGAGCCGTCGAAGTTGTCCGGCATGACCGGCCCTCCCTGAAAGCCCTCTTCGGTCACCTCGTTCCAGCGTACTGCGGGGGTCCAGATCGATTTCACCCAGGCGCGGTCAACGCCGGTGGTGAGAACAAGGTCATCATTGATCTGTCTGAGAACGTCCAGATACTGCGGGTCAAAGATGTCACCCTGAGTATTCTCGACAACCACGCGGATCGAGTTGCCAAGACCGGGTAAATCTTTTTTGTTGGCGAGATAGTTTTTGATATACGGATGACTCTGCGGCAGCATCTTCTCGAAACTGGCGTTAAAGACGGTTTTCGTTGTCTGGTAGGCCAGCAGCAAGGTCATAACCACACAGGCGACCATCACCGCCATGCGGTTATTGAAAATCAGACGCTCTAACAAGTTGCCGGAATTGTTGTCAAAGTCCTTGGGATCCGTAACAACCGGCATCTCTTCAATTTTACCTGTTCCAGCAGCCATATCTAGTTCTCCCTGTCAGGCATAACAACGTCTAATTATTTGATTGTTTGAAGCGTTGCTCCGAGCGGACCGACCAATGCTATGGTGGTATTGTCAACGGTGGTGACTGCTGATGCAGGAGTTGGCCGTTCAACCGGAACAATTTTGAAGCTTGAACCACTGTCGCTGCTAACGAGAATCTGACCACCCTGGCTAACCAGCACAAACTTTCCTTCAGTGGTAATTGTTCCGCTCACCAATCCTGCCGGTACGCCGGTTTCAATTTTATTCCAGCTGGCACCGTCATCACTGCTGCGGAATACGTTGCCACGCATACCAAAGGCAACGGCAGCCCCCTGTTTGCCGGTAACCCCGAAGAAAGTTCCGTTGTAGGAGGTTTTGATTGCAATAAATCGCCCGGTTTTTTGATCCAGCTTAAAAATAACGCCCTGCTCGGCAGTAATGAAGAGATCCTTCCCTACTGGCCGTATTGAGTACAGGTGATAGCGCTTCGGATTATCGATGCGGTCATATAGGGGCACCCAGCTTTTACCGCCATTATTTGTTCGGAATATCAGGCTGAAGGCACCGACTATATATCCGGTATTTTCGTTTTCAAACCAGACGTCCAGGAACGGCTTGTCCGGCCCCTGATCGGTGAATTTTTTAAGTTCTTCCATCAGGCCAACCACTTCGTACTTCTCCGGCTTGCCGATCTTTGGCAGTTCGGGGGCGACGTGACAGCCGGTGCATGATTTAGTACCCATGTAGTGACTTTCCATAACCTGAGCGGCGGCACGACCGTCAAACTGTTTGATCCAGGTGGTGCCACTGTCTTCGCTATGCAGCACAACGCCGTCATGCCCGACCGCCCACCCTCTCTGTGGTGTGGGGAAATGAACCGCCAGCAGATCGGAACTGACCGGTACGCCGGCCTGAGACCAGCTTTTACCGTTATCATCCGTGGAGACAATCTGGCCGAGTTGGCCGACACTGATAATGCGTTTGCCGGCCATGGCAACACCGTTAAGGACGGCTTTATTGGCAAATCTGCTTTTGGGTGCCGGTGTGTCGAGAATATCCTGATAGGGTGCTTCAACGGCAGCTTTGTCGTCTTTTTGTCCCATCAATGCACCGAAACCATCCCAGAATTTGGCGGCAAAGGCCAGTGAGGAAGACAACACTACGGCTGTTATCAGCGCTATCAGTAGTATTCTGTATTTCATGGATTTTCCTCCGAATGCGGTACTGCATAAATCACAGCTGCTTCTTCCTGCACTTTGGTGTCACGTACTTATATGAATAGTGTTATCTGAGGCGCTCCCGACCACCGGTCGTGGTGGCCGGGAGCGCTCGGTGTGCCAAAACTTAACGAACCCCACCGGTTGCCAGTGAATCAGCCGTCCAATCTTTGGCAGGAAACGGAGTAGTGTGGTAGAGAATTCCTTTCTTGCCCCGCGTCGGTATGGCGTTGATTGCATAGGAGTTGGTTACCAGATCGGTTATGGAAAAAGAATCCGGGAACGGGCAAGGCACATCGTACTGCTGGGTGATGTAGTTCATGCCTACACGGTACAGTTGACCGCGACCATCGTACTTGTCGGCCAGGGAAGCTGCCCAGGAATCTTCATCCAGGTAAAACACCTGCTTGCCGTAGAGATGACGTTTACCCGGTTTTAAGGTGCCTTCAACAACCCAGACCCGGTGCAGTTCCCAACGGACGAGATCCGGGTTAAGGTGGTTTGCCTTCAGCAGATCCTTCTCGGGATCAGCCCAATAGAGCATCTTGTATTCGTTGTACGGTATGTACATCTCTTTCTTGCCGATAATCTTGAAGTTATAGCGCTCGAGCGAGCCGCTGAACAGGAACAGGTCGTCCCAGGTGGTCTGGCCGCCGAACAGTGAACTGGGGGTGTCAAAGGAAAGGTCCGGAGCAAGCTTTGTTCGCCGCTGGCCGGGCAGATACTGCCATCCCTGTCGTGCGCTTTTAGTAAAATCAATCGGATCAATGATCAGCACCGCCTCGCCAACACGCCGGGCTGGCCCCAGAAACAGATCCTTGAGCGCATAGAAGTCTTTTGTGTCAGGTTTGGCCGGATCGTAATAGGGGTATTCCTGGGTGACATCACCATCGGCCTGCATGGTTATGCGACCAGCGGAGTCAACAGTGTAGGCCTTATACCTGATTTCAAAGGCAAGACCATTGAAATGGAGCAAGTGGTTCCACATGGCTTCATAGCCGTCATTCGGGATAGGGAATGGCAGACCGGCATGGGCACCGGTGAACGACAGACCGCCGCCGATGGTCTTGGCTGCAGTCGCTGCTTTCACGGTATTATCCAGAACGTATTTTGGATACGTTGCAGTACGGTGGGTCGGGTAGACATCAAGCCGGAACGTCGGATACTTCTTCAGCATGGCCTTGATACCTTCGGAGAGTTTATCGTTGTACTGGTCCATGTTTTTGGCGCTGATCGAGAACTGCGGCTTTTCCCCTTCAAACGGGTCTGGTCGCCACCCCTTCTTGGTGTAGTTGGCAGGCGCCTTGCTGAGACCGCCGGTAAATTCAGGAATGGTGCCTTCCTTGTTACCGGCTTTTTCAGCGCCAACGAGAGTCAGGTTTTTGCCGAGCTGGGCAGCCTTTTCAGCAGAGACCGCACCAAAGGCGAGGCCCGCGTATGACATGGATAATCCGAGTGCAATCAGACTGGTACGTAATTTCATAATATTCCTCCTTATTTGTTAGAATGATGCTTTTAATGTCAAGGAGAGCAGATCGCGGTCCCTGAGTAAGGCAATCGCGTCTGCAGCGCCGAGACTGCCGTTGACCGCAGGATTTGTTGCTGATCCAAAACCGGGTGGTACAATCTGGCCATCTGATCCCGGATGGACATTGCCAAAGAAGCTGGCATAGGTCAGATCGACTTTGTATTTGGCGAAGATGTCAAAGGAGAGGCCGGCACTGTACGAACCGGTTCCCTTTGTGCCGCCGGTGAGAGTGGCCGAGTTACCGTGCATCCCCATGGAGAAGTTAATCGGCATGGCCAGATCTACGCCCGGAAGGATCTGTTTCCATTCCGGCACGAGGTTGACGGTTACAACTGAGTTGTCTCTGGTCGCGGCATCGTCACCTTGATTGACCGGGAACCCTGTCGGGTTAAGCCCGCCCATACCGGTGAAATACTGGGCACCCGATGTGACTTTGTTCCAGCGACCGTAGGAAAACTCCAGTATGGCGGAGCCGGTATCAAATACCGGGGTTTTCGGCAGAAGTGTCAGAAAGTTAATGACCGCATGCATAGTGTCACCACGGGCACCCTCGGGGGCAAACCATTGGCTGGTCAGCGGCATGTTTTTGCGATAGGAAATTTCGGAACCGACGCTGATGCCCTGTATGCTCTTGGCAAAGCTGATGCCGTACAGCTGGATGTTGGATTTGTAGTCGTAGTAAAAATTGGTCGGTAGTGCGGGGACAGGAGCACCCGGTAATTCAGTCTGTAGATTTCTTGACGAGAGGACCTGCGGCATTTTGTCGGAGAAGTTGCGATAGTGGAGACCAATAGTGGCACCCAGTGCTTCAGGACTATAGGCAACCTTAAGTCCCCAGTCGCCAGAATTTTTTGGCGTGTGGTCGCCAGCATTCCGGGCTATACCATTAAAAGCTCCCGGTACTATCCACGGGAAATAGTAAAATTCGCCGTTGTTCATTAGACCATCAACCATACCGAGGTAACTGCCGGTCTCAGGAAATTTGTTCGCTTCCCACTGCAGATAGTATTGACCGGCGATGATAAGCTCTTTAGTCGGCTGAACGGTCATGGACACCTGATTCAGTGGACGAAAGATCTCTTTCAGCTCAACGCCCGGCATGGCCAGGGCCTTGGCCATGTCTATCGGGGATTGAGAATAGGAAATCCCGTTGTTACCAGCCCCGGGGAAAAATGCTTCACCCCAATAAATCGTGTGCCGCCCGGCTCGGATGCCGACCGTTGTTTCACCGACATCAAATTTGGCAAAGCCGAAGGCGTCCAGCAGTTCACCATCCACTCCGCCGAATCGATCCTTCGTTTTCGTGTTTAAGCCGGGGGCCGGTGCACCGTTGCTCCCTAAATGGTTGTAAAACAAGGTGTCGTTACCATCCAGCTTTGCGTGGTAGATCGGGTCATACCAGCCTGCACCGCTCAAACGCACACCATAATTCTTTTTGTAGACCGCATCCATCTCTGAGAGGAGATCCAGACGGCTGGACACGATGCCGACGTCAAAATTCCGGTCCCCATCATTGTGGTTGACGCTGTTTACAATATCCTTACTCTGACCTTTGAGGCGCTGAGCCAGGGTGTAGCGCAGGGTGTTGTCCCAATTGATGACAATATCCTCGTTTCCTGTATGAATCTCGAAGGCACTAACGCTGCCGCACACACCCATCACAGTCATCGCCGTAACCACAGCCAAACTGATCTGAGGTATCTGTACCCATTTCCTGCTGTCTTGTCTCATCATCTAACCCTCCTTGTTCGTTATTTACTGCCGACACGTGAACGTTCCCAATAAAAACATACCTATAACCTGGCAATCCCTCCTTTCCAGAAATTGCATTTCATTTAATTCACTCCGGAGAAGGGGGCGGTCCGGATGGCGGCAGCGGTGCCCGGAGGAAATAAAAATTATGAATCAGCGTCAGCAGGGCGATAAAATGCAAGGTGTAAAGGACAGAAACGACGTTGATATCAAACGGCAATCCGGCTGCTTGTACTTTTGCGACAATAGGCTTCATGAGAACGCGCAGAAGAGCGATCCAGACAAACGCCAAGGCAATTTCAGTACAGAAGTTGCATATACCCCTGACCGGTTGCTTGAACTTAAGAAAAGGGTAGTAGCCGAAAATCGCCCCGTGAAAATTCTGCATTCCGATAATTGAACCGCCCACAGCAGCGAAGGAGAATGTCGGGCTCATGAACTGGAGGCTCCCCACCCAGCAAGCCCAACCAAGGAGAATCGACAGCAGGGTATTGGCAATCTCACCCCATGGGTGGCCAAGCTTATAAAAAGGCCACTGCTGGAACGTGAGAACATTTGAAAAAGCTTGTATCCAGACGATAATCCAGACAAGTAAACCAAAAAACCACTCAGCCTGAAACGGCCCCTTTGGATCAAAAGCAGCTCCCGCAAAGGGGGTACCACTCAGGTTAACCAGTTTCCAAAGCAGTGCTGTGATAAGCAGAATAATCAGGCCGCCCCCAATACCGCGCACCGCGGGAGTACACTTCTGATTGAGAGGCCAGCCATTCCAGATAAATGCATACCAGAGGGTGACGGTAAAAAGAATTATGCCCCACCAAAAGCCAACCGGAAAAAGAGGAAATTTTGGATAGATGTGCGTTGTAAAGAGCGGTCCTGCAACTGCAGCAGCGATAATAAGAGCCGTTGTACCGAGTCCCGGCTTCCAGATGCCTTGACCTGGTTTCCAATTACCAAGCGGCGGTGCGAATGGCCAACCACCCGAAATAAGAGGACAAAAAACTACCAGGCTGTAAAGCGCGTAAAAAGAGGCCGGCAATAGGATGGTAAAAAGGAACATCGTCGGAATGAAATACATCAAACCCCAACTTGCGGCCATGAATACCACCAGATAGAGCCCGAGTTGCCCGACACCGGGAACTCCCATGTTTGCTTCTTCCTGTGAACTCATACGTCGTCTCCTCTTCCCGAATAACGGTGTCCTGTGTCGACTATAGATGCTTGGTTCTACAAGTTTTCAATTTACAACAGCTTATTATTTGTCATAACTGCATTACTTATTTTTTATGGAGTTGAATCACAGATTATTGCTGGCGATGCACTAACGCTGCTATTAATGAGCATAATATGTGCCAAACATCGTTTCAAAAAAATATTGACTACGAATTAGTGCCGATAATCCCTGTATTAATCAAGACATCCGGGGAGGTAAAATTTTCATACATGCAGTGTGGGGGTGTTTGCGAGTTTGAAGAGGAGGGCTTCAATTTAATCATTTGGTGAAATTTAGCAGCTAATATTTTGTTTTATAATCATTTGATAAATATGTTACACAATCATGGAATAATGTTTTACAGTGATTTACAATGCAGTGACAACGGGGTCATTGTAATTTTATTGATATAATATATGCATATGTTTCTAATTTTATTGTACTAGTTGTAAATATACTATTAGATGACAGCGGTACCAATAACTGAATCGACTGTATGTTCTTGCTTGCCAGCGCTGCCAACACATAGTAATGTAACAGTGTTTAAAATAATAAAAAATTGGGCGTACTCCAATAAATAAGGGGCTGGATATAATGAGCAGTATCAAAAAAAAGGACGTAAACGACATAAAAAAAGAAGATCTGCGTACCCGCTTACGCTTTTGTCCCGATACCGGACAGATATGGTTGCATGAGCATCGTATGCTGCTAATTCATGCTGAGGCACAGGCTACCATGCGCAGAGAACTGATCGATACTCTCGGCTTGGACCGTGCTCGCGGACTTCTTATGCGTATGGGCTACGAGGCTGGTAGCCATGATGCCGAATTCGCTCGCTCACGCCCTGAAGGTGAAAAATTTAAAGATGTGTTTGTCGCTGGCACCCAACTGCACACCCTGGAAGGGATCGTTAAGGTCACCACAATCAAACTTGAAGCTGACCGTGCAGCCGGCACATATTATGGTGAATTCCTCTGGGAGAACTCCTGGGAAGGCCAATGGCACCGGCTTCACTACGGAACGTACTCCGAACCGGTCTGCTGGAGCCAGATCGGTTATGCCTGTGGGTATACCTCCGCTTTAATGGGGCGTCCGATTCTATACAAAGAGGTTGAATGCGTAGGCATGGGGGCCAACAACTGCCGTATCATCGGTAAACCGATTGAGGAGTGGGAGGATGCGGCTGACTATTCGCGTTTCTTGAGCCGAGAGTCAATAGCTGAAAAGCTCATTGACCTGCAAACGCAGGTTGTACAATTACGTTCAGCTATTAATGAGAAAGAAAAGCTGCCGGCTGATATTGTCGGTAATTCACCGGTTTTTCTCTCTGCCTATAAACTGCTCCATCAGGCTGCAAAGAGTCAGATAACCGTGCTTCTGCTAGGGGAGACCGGGGTTGGAAAAGAGGTATTTGCTCGAACATTGCACGAATCGGGCTCGCGCTGTAATGAGTCATTCATTGCCATAAATTGTGCTGCCATCCCCCATGATCTAGTGGAAGCGGAGCTGTTTGGCGTTGAAAAAGGGGCCTTTACCGGTGCACTCTCCTCTCGTCCCGGGCGCTTTGAAAGAGCCAACGGCGGCACTCTGTTCCTTGACGAGATCGGTGACCTACCGCTTTCCGCACAAGCAAAACTTTTACGCGTTCTACAGGAAGGCGAAATTGAGCGGCTTGGCGACCTGAAGATACGCAAGGTCAATGTGCGTCTGGTGGCGGCAACCAACGCCGATCTTAAACATCTGGTCAGAGAAGGAAAGTTTCGCTCTGATCTCTACTACCGTCTCAACGCCTACCAAATTAGCATCCCGCCCCTCAGAGAGCGCATGCAGGATGTTTTGCTGCTCGCCGAGCGTTTTATGGGAAAATATTCAGCGGTGAATGACAAAAAGCTGCGTGGGTTTACTGACAAGGCAAAAAGGGCTCTTCTCGCCTATTCATGGCCTGGTAACATCCGGGAGTTACAAAATGTGATCGAACGAGGCGTCATTCTCGCCCCAAGCGGCACGCGTATTGAAGTAGATCAGATGTTTTCGTCATATAACGATGGCAACGCACTGGAGTTCGGGCTTGATGCCAACGGGGGGCTCAATATAGACCAAACAACTAAATCGGGAAATTCTCTCATCGAGGAAATTTTGAATAGCGCCATGACGCTGGATCAGATGGAGCGTGCACTTATCGAAACGGCAGTAAGAAGGTCCAATGGCAATCTCTCTGCCGCTGCCAGAGTACTCGGAATGTCCAGGCCACAACTAGCCTATCGCTTAGGTCGTCAGGGTGGGAGTGAATCAGCAGGACCTGACACAGCTACACTGCTTGCCAGCTAGGCGACTCTTTTTACAAGGTTTTCAATAGTGGTTTGAAGATTGGTGATCAGCTTGACGCTGTCAGTTATGCGCAGTCGACCTCGTAGACAATAAAGTTCAAGTGAAAGTCAGGTTTCTTATATAGTTGTCTGCCAAGCCCGTTAGCTTCTATTCTCGAATCAAAGATGCTAAAACTCCATATCTAAAATGCAAAATCCCAATGCACGATATATAAGGTGTTGCACGATATATCGTGCATAACCGGCTGTTTCCCTCATTCCGAGATATTCCAGTCACTTATAATATTTTTCACCTCACTCATGAATTCTTTTGTGGTAATTCGGTACGACATATCGTATATAAAAGTCATGTCGACAGATAACAAAAAATATAGAAAAATTTTATAGTATTAAATAATCAATATTATAAGTATGTTACAATTTCTATAACGCATTTATCATGTAATGGGCACCCAATTTGCAAAACACTTTTATAGATAATGTGGCTCCTGGTTTCCGCCAGTTTCGGCTGAATTGAACCATCAAGAGCATCTATAAAAGGAGACCTCTTAAATGACAGTTTTGTGTGATAGTGAACTGAAGAAGAGAATCAGGTGCTCTGACCTCCATGCGAAGATTGTGCAGGCTGATGCCACTGTTCCTCTGTTCAAAGACGGCATGTATCTCGGCTTTTCCGGTTTTGCCGAGGGAAATCCGAAGGTTGTGCCGAAAGTACTGGCTGATCATGTGGAAAAGCATGGTTTGCAGGGGAAGCTGCGCTTCAATGTGTTTACCGGTGCCTCCATCGGTATCGATGTCGATGACCGGTGGGCTGAACTGAACATGCTTGACCGCCGCTGGCCGCATCAGCAGGGGGATTCGATCCGTAAGGGGATCAACAAGGCGGAGATCAATTTTGGCGATCGACACCTTGGTATGTACGCTCAGGATTTTGCGTACGGGTTTTATACCCTTGACAACGGCGGGAAGATTGATATCGCCGTGATCGAAGCCAGCTGCATTACCGAGGATGGCTCGATTGTCCCGACGCTCTCAGTTGGCATTACGCCTCAACTCATAGAGAGGGCGGAAAAAGTCATCATCGAGATTAATACCTGCATTCCCTCTCTTGAAGGAATTCATGATTGCCTCGGTGTGGCCCCCCCCCCCAACAAGAAGGTGTATGATATTCAAAATGTCCGGGACCGGATCGGCTCAACTTCCATTCCCTGCGATCCGGGGAAAATTGTTGCCATCGTTGAATCACAACGCTTCCCGCTCGGGCGGCTCTACGGACCGAATGACAATAAGTCAATACAGATAGCGGAACACATCGTCGATTTTCTCAAATCAGAGGTAAAGCTCGGCCGCCTGCCCGCTAACCTGCTGCCGCTGCAGTCCGGTGTCGGCAACATCGCCAACGCAGTTTTCGGTGGCCTGATTGACAGTCCCTTCAGTCATCTTACCGTCTGGACGGAAGTTTTTCAGGACATTCTGCTCGATCTGTTCGACTCGGGCAAACTCGATTTTGTCTCGGCCGCCTCTTTTGCCTTCTCCGAACAGGCGATCAACCGGTTGTTCGCCAACTGGGAGCAGTACAAGGATAAAATTGTGCTGCGACCGCAACAGATCAGCAACCATGCCGAACCGATCCGTCGCCTCGGGCTGATTGCTATGAACACGCCTGTTGAGTTCGATATTTACGGCCATGTCAATTCATCGATCATTAACGGTTCGCGTATCATCAACGGCATCGGCGGTTCGGGAGATTTCATGCGTAACGCCTATCTTTCCATAATGCACACACATTCGACCCGCCCTTCAAAAATGGACCCGAATGGAGTCAGTTGTGTTCTGCCGATGGTGACTCATGTTGATCATACCGAGCATGATATGGATGTACTGGTGACTGAACAGGGGCTTGCCGATCTGCGTGGTCTGGCACCCCGGCAGAGAGCAAAATGCATCATCGATAACTGCGCGCACCCTGATTATAAACCAATATTGCGGGATTACTATGATCGTGCCCTGAAGGAGTGCATCGCAAGTGGCAGCGCTCACGAACCGCAGTTGCTGGACAGAGTTTTCAAGATGCACAGTCATCTCAAGCAGCATGGCACCATGAAGGTTGATAACTGGGATTAATTGCGCCGGTAGCATGCCGGACGTCGATTGGTACAAACAAAACAAGCTGAAGGAGCGTTAGCATGAAACAGGTTTTTGTCACACTTTTTATGGCAGCAGTATTTATGACAGTTTTATCCGGCGGTGCCGGTGCAGCTCAGGAGGTGGTGACGCTTAAAATTGCTCACTTCATGCCGTCCAGTTCCAACACGCAGCAAAAATTCGTCATTCCGTGGTGTGATAAGATCAGCAAGGAGTCGGAGGGGAAGCTTAAGTGTCAGCTGTATCCTTCCATGCAGTTGGGTGGAACTCCGGCACAGCTTTTTGACCAGGCGCGCGACGGGGTTGCCGACATAGTCTGGACAGCTCCGGCATATCAGGCGGGACGCTTTACCAAAACGGAGGTATTCGAACTGCCGTTTATGGTGAAAAAAGCGGAAACGGCGAGCCAGGCCCTTTGGGACTACATTCAGAAAAATTCCCTGGACGAGTTTAAAGGGACCAAGCTGATTCTCACCCATATGCACGACGGTGCCCCCCTCCATTTTGGCAAGAAGTCAGTCAAAAATCTGGAAGATCTGAAAGGTTTGAAGGTCCGTGCCCCCGGTCGTCTTGGTTCCAAGACTCTGGCCGCGCTCGGTGCCGTTCCGGTGCAGATGCCGGCGCCCGCTGTGCCGGAGTCGGTCGCCAAGAGTGTCGTCGATGGTGCCAGTCTTCCCTGGGAGGCAATGACCGGTCTCAAAATGCAGGAGATCTGTAAGACCCACACAGAAACCGGGCCGGGACATGCGACTGTCTCCAATACGTTTTTGGTTTTTGCCATGAACCTGGCCAAATACAACAGCCTCTCTCCGGAACTGAAAAAGGTTATCGACCAGAACAGCGGTCGTGAAGCGTCCAAATGGGCCGGCAAATTATGGGACAGCTTCCAGCCCCCGGCACGTAAAATCGCGCAGGACCGCCACAACACCATCAACTATCTGACCGATGCAGAGTACAGTCGCTGGATAAAGGCGACGGAAACAGTTGATGATGAGTGGATGAAGGAGGTTGCTGCCAAGGGTGGCAACGGCCAGGCGCTGATAAATGACGCCAAAGCACTTTTGAAAAAGTACAACGATTAAAATATGCAATTCGAACCATCCAAGCCGGTTCTGGAGTTTCTGGGGCGACTGCATGTCGATCTGACGGCTCCGGCATGGGAACTGGGGGAGACTTCCGCTCTCGGCAGACGCCGCATCATCCCCATCACCGGCGGTACCTTTGAAGGACCTGATTTCAGGGGAAAGATACTCAATAATGGTGCCGACTGGCAGGTTGTGACGGGGGATGGAGTGGCGATCATCGACACCAGGTACCTGCTGCAGACCGATGACGAACAGTACGTCTATCTGCAGACAAAAGGCTTTCGCTTCGGTCCTCCGGATGTTATGACGAGGGTTGTGAAAGGTGAGTCCGTCGACCCGGCGCTGTACCATTTCAGGATAACCATGCAGTTTGAGACCGGAGCCAAAAAATATGACTACCTTAACCGGCAGGTCGGCGTCGGGAGTGCCATGCGCCTGGGCAGCGCAGTGGTCTATGACGCCTATTTGTTGAAGTAACGGTGTTAATTGACGTGCCCGAACTGAAAATGCAATAAAGTGGGTTAAATAACGACCGCATCATGTGATGACGGAAGTTATTTGAGGCCATGGTCATGGTTGTCTCCCATTCGACTGTGACCATGGCTTTCACTGACAAGCCAACCGCGTGATGCTATCAACAGAAAGGATCCCATGGATTTTTCGATTTTATTAATACTGTCCCAGGATGCCGTAACCAACAGCGCAATTTATGCCCTGCTGGCAATGGCTTTGATCCTTGTTTTCGGTGTCACGCGGGTGGTCTTTATTCCCCAGGGCGAATTTGTCTCCTACGGTGCCTTGACGATTGCCAGTCTTCAACTCGGTGCCATTCCCGGCACCGTCTGGCTCCTGATCATCCTGGCGTGCCTGGCGGCGGTTATGGAAACTGCCCGTCTGCTGTCATCAGGAGCTGGTCGACAGCTGCCCAAGGCTCTTGTCGTTACCCTTGGGCCGCCACTAGCCATCGCTGCCCTGGTAAAACTGTGTGCGCCGCTGCATCTTCCCCTCGGCTGGCAGGTACTGCTGACCATGCTGATTGTCATCCCGATGGGACCACTGATCTACCGGGTGGCCTTTCGTCCACTCGCGGATGCGAGCCCTCTCGTACTGCTGATAGCCGCTGTAGCGGTTCACTTCGTACTGGTCGGGCTCGGACTGCTCTTTTTTGGCGCAGAGGGGGTGCGTACCCCCCCTTTTTCGGATGCTCAACTGACAATCGGCACCCTGGCCGTCTCCGGACAGAGCCTCTGTGTCTATGCCACCAGCTTCCTGTTCCTCGCACTCCTCGCCTGGTTCTTTAACAAAACCCTCTACGGCAAAGCATTGCGCGCCGTCGCCTTCAACCGCAACGGCGCCCGCCTGGTCGGCATCAGTCCTCATCTGTCCGGTACCGTCACCTTCGCACTGGCATCGTTCATAGGCTGTCTGTCGGGAATACTCATCGGGCCGATCACCACCATCTACTACGACTCCGGTTTTCTGATCGGCCTCAAAGGCTTCGTCGGTGCCATCGTCGGCGGCCTCGCCAGCTATCCGCTCGCCGCAGCCGGTGCTCTCATGGTCGGCTTTTCAGAATCATTTTCATCATTCTGGCTCAGTGGCTATAAAGACGTCGTCGTCTTTACCATGATCATCCCGGTCCTGTTGTGGCGGTCACTCTCCAGCGTTCATTACGAGGAAGAAGAATGATACGCCGCGTCGGAACCATCACGTTTTTATTGATCCTGCTGCTTGTACCGCTGCTCCCCCCCTTCTATCTCACCATGGGGAGTTACATCGGCCTCTACAGCATGGTCGCCATCGGCATGGTCCTCCTAACCGGAGTTGCCGGACTGACCTCCTTTGGCCAGGCCGCCTTTATGGGACTTGGCGCCTACACCTCAGCCCTCCTTACCACGCATCTCGCCTGGTCCCCCTGGTTGACCCTCCTCATCGCAGTGGCGCTCACCATGCTGATAGCATTCATCCTCGGCGCAATAACACTGCGTATGGGCGGTCACTATCTGCCACTCGCCACCATCGCCTGGGGCATCAGCCTCTACTTCCTGTTCGGCACAATCCCGCTTTTGGGAGGATCAACCGGCATATCTGACGTAGCGGCGCTGCGGCTGTTCGGGTGGGAACTGCGTGACGAACGGGTCTACTACTACCTCATCTGGGCCGTCTGCCTCGCCGCCCTATGGATCTCCACCAACCTGCTTGACTCCCGCGAAGGGCGCGCCATCCGGGCATTAAAAGGCGGAGTCTCCATGGTTGAAGCCTTCGGCGCCAGCGGCCTGCGCCTGAAGAACATCGTCTTCATCTACTCCGCCGTCCTCGCCTGCCTCGCCGGCTGGCTCTACGCACATATGCAGCGCTTCGTCAACCCGTCCCCGTTCGGCCTCAACCAGGGCATCGAATTCCTCTTCATGATCACCATCGGCGGCCCCTTCAGCTTCTGGGGCGCCTTAACCGGTGCCACCGTCATCACCCTTCTGAAAACAGTCCTTCAGGGCATCCTGCCGAAACTGATCAGCCAATCCGGGAACTTCGAAATCATCGTCTTCGGCGTCATGATCGTTATCGTCCTGCAATGGATGCGGGGCGGCATCTGGGCTCTCGTGGAGAAGCTGCTGCCGCCGAAAGAACACCGCCCCGTCATCTCCTCATCGCACCTGGAGACGCGGACCCAGCCGCCTCACGGCACCCCGCTGCTCAAGGTCGAAGCCGTCACCAAAGCCTACGGTGGCCTGATCGCAGTAAAGAACATGAGCTTCGAAGTATCCTCAGGCGAAATTGTCGGCCTGATCGGCCCCAACGGCGCCGGAAAATCAACCATGTTTAACCTCATCAGCGGAGAAATCCCCCGCACCGCCGGCAGCGTACACTTTGGTTCCCATACCATCAGCGGCCTCCCCCCCGCGCAGATTGCCCGCCGGGGCCTCAGCCGCACCTTTCAGCACGTCCGGCTGATCCCCGGCATGACCACCCTCGAAAACGTCATGATCGGCGCCTACCTCCGTACCGGCGATGGCATCATAGCGGCCGGACTCAAACTGAACCGGGCAAGCGATGACCGCGTCCGTGCCGAAGCGGCAAAACAGCTCCGCCGGGTCGGGCTCGAAGAAAGCATGTTCGTACCGGCCGGCAGCCTGTCACTCGGCAACCAGCGCATTGTTGAAATTGCCCGGGCACTCTGCGCCGACCCGCTGCTGCTGCTGCTTGACGAACCGGCCGCCGGCCTGCGCCACCTGGAAAAAAAGGAACTGGCCAGATTGCTCTCCGACCTGAGAAAAGAAGGATTAAGCGTCCTGATCGTCGAACATGACATGGACTTTCTGATGAACCTCGTTGACCGGATCGTCGTCATGGAATTCGGCGAGAAACTGGCTGAAGGACTACCGCAGGAGATCCGCTCCAATCCTGCCGTACTTGAAGCATATCTGGGAGGGGTGTAATGTCGGAACGACTGCTCACCGTAAACGAACTGCACGTCAGCTACGGCAAAGTCGAAGCACTCTTCGGCGCATCGCTGGTCGTCGACCGGGGCACCATCGTCAGCGTCATCGGCCCGAACGGCGCCGGCAAATCGACCCTGCTCAACGCCTTGATGGGCGTACTCCCCTCGCGCGGCACCGTCGTATTCAACGGCCGGGACATGGCTAAAATCACCATCGAAAACCGGGTCACCCAGGGGCTCTGCCTGGTACCGGAAACCCGGGAACTGTTCGCGCAGATGACCGTAGAAGACAACCTCATGCTGGGCGCCTTCACCCGCTACCGGAAGGGGGACAAAGGAATACGGGCAAGCCTGCTGGAGATCTTCAAACTGTTCCCGCGCCTCGAACAGCGCCGCACCCAGTTTGCCGGCAGCCTCTCCGGCGGCGAGCGGCAGATGCTCGCCCTCGGCCGGGCCCTGATGAGCAAACCGACCCTGCTGATGCTGGACGAGCCGAGCCTCGGACTGGCACCGCTGATCGTCAAAGAGATTTTACACACCATCAGCGATCTGCGCTCCACCGGCGTCAGTATTCTGCTCATCGAACAGAATGCGCGGGCCGCCCTGCAGATCTCCGATTATGGCTATGTTCTGGAAAACGGAGAAATTGCCCTTGAGGGGCCGAGCGCTGAACTGGCAGACAATCCGCGCGTTATCGAGAGCTATCTCGGGATTGGTGGAGGGGACAGGTGAGAGGCGGTTCAAGGTTCGTGGTTCGTGGTTCGATGTTTGAACCTTGAACAACGAACTTTGAACATTGAACATTGAACATTGAACAAAATCCGGTGCGCTCTTCAAGGCCACCCAAAAAACAAGGAGGTATCAGATGAAAAAAGTTATGGCGGGAATCAGTATTGTTGCAGTCTTGGCAGCAGGAACGGTTGCTCAGGCCGATATTACGATCGGCGTGAACCTCGGCTCAACCGGGCCGGCTGCTTCTCTTGGAATTGCGGAGAAGAACGCCATTACCCTTGGGCCTACCGTGATTGCCGGACAGAAGGTCAACTATGTCGTGTATGATGATGCAACCGACACTACCAATGCCGTGCAGAACGTGAAACGCCTGATTACCGAGGCAAAGGCCGATGTTTTGATCGGACCCACCTCATCTCCAACCTCCAAAGCGGTGATTGACACGGTTGCGGAATCAAAGACCCCCATGTATCAGCTTTCACCGAATCCGGGCGGTTCTTACGATGATCCGAAGCGGCGCTGGATCTTCAATGCTCCACCGTCAGAAGATGTCTACGCTGCGGCACTGTTCAAGCATTTTGCCAAAAAGGGGGTCAAGACAGTTTCAATTATTGCGGTTGATGACGCCTACGGTGAGAACTGTGTTGCTGCGTTCAAGAGGTTTGCGGAAAAAACGGGGATCAAAACACTGACGATCGAGAAGTATAAGCGCTCAGACACCAGCGCTACCGCCCAGGTATTGAAGGCGATGCAGGGTAATCCTGATGCGGTCTACATTGCCGCTGCCGGTACACCGGGTGCCCTTCCGCACGTGGCGCTTGTTGAGCGCGGCTACAAAGGGAAGATCTACCAGTCTGGCGGTTCCGCTAATGCCGAATTTCTCCGTGTCGGCGGGAAAGCTCTCGAAGGTTCGTACATGCTCGCCTCTCCCGTTCTTGCGGCAGAGCAGTTTCCCGATAGTTACCCGGGAAAAAAGGAAGCCCTGGAGTTTGTCAAGGCATATGAAGCCAAATTCGGTACTCGAAACTTCTTTGGCTCGCTTGCCTGGAACGCGCTTAAGGTTGTAGAGGCGGCTGTTCCGAAAGCCCTGAAGGTTGCCAAGCCGGGTACGGAGCAGTTCCGCGCCGCCCTGCGTGATGCAATTGAAAGCACCAAGGGTCTTAAAGTCGCCGGTGCGGTAATCACCATGACCAAGGCCGATCATACCGGGATCAACGATCTCGGCATGTGTCTGCTGAGGGTAGAAAACGGCACCTGGAAACTGGAAGATCACGCCGATTTCAAGTAACGGAAAAAACGAGGAGCATTGGGATGTGATTCAGGAGATTCCGGTTTCTTCAGCGAATCAGAATGGCATGTTTTAAGTCGTTCACAAGACAGATTCATTATTCATTGACGAACTGTCTAAATTTTAAACAAGAGGAGTTTTAATGTTAACCAAAGCCTTCATCCCGTACCGCGGCTACTACAGCACCCCCTTTGTCAAATGGCAGGGGACCCTTGCCAACGAGAACGCCATCGTCCTCGGCGCCGCCACCTCGAAGCGTTTCCTGGAGAGCAAAGGGTGGGACCCGAAAGCCATCGAAT
>DUZS01000004.1 GCA_013349405.1 Desulfuromonadales bacterium
GGCCAAGGTAATCAGTCACCGGGCCTATGGATTCAGAACGGCAAAAAACTTCATTCTCAACTTGTATCACTGCATGGGCGATCTAACCATGCCAACTACTTTGCACAGGTTTGTGTGAGGAACCTTATAATAAGGAGCGAGCGTATTTATGACTGGTTATATAATGCTATTTTTTACTGTTTTGCTCGCATCTTGCAGCATTTTATACGCATCTGATTGTTATATGATTGAATATCCTGAAAAAATCGACCTTATTTGTAACGGATTACAAAAGGACAAAACCCAAAAAGATATACCAGTATACAGACCGTCACAGCCTGCTGTAGCTCAAATTGAAGCCCCCAAACCATCAGTAAATGCTTGTAAAATGCTTCAGGCAAACCATTACGATATTGCAAAAAACTCAATAGTTGATGTTGAAATAAGTTGCAGTGTAACAGGACAAAAATCAGAACAGGTTGAGTTTTTACTATACGGACTAAATGGGAATAATGAGCGTTTACTTACAACAGTGATTATTGGACAGCTTGATAATTTTGGCTTTGGAGATTTAAAAAAAACATTTGGTGCTGAATTCTCAAAATTTATAAATGTTCATAGATGGGAGCCAGATACCATAGGTGGGACGATACTAATGTCCAAAAAGTATTTGTATAATGAGACGGAAACAATAGCTCGTGCTGTACAAATAAAAAATGTATTCGAAGATTGGGAAAAACAAGCAACTACTGCTAATTTATCAACACCATCTGGTGATAATGTTTTACGTGCCTCAATGGGGTCGGTTACATTTAAACACTCTACGCATTCCAGCGAATCATGTTCATCTTGTCATACAGGATCTACGCAAGCCAGAATTCCAGAACTTAGCAAGGACTGGGCACACAAGACCTGTAAGGGTTGCCATACTGAAAGTAAACGTGGTCCAACAGGCTGTAAGGATTGTCATAAAAAATGATTTTATAAACAAATTTAAAAATACTTAGTGTCATTGGAGGTAACTTGAGTAACTTGAGGGACGTTGCTTGCTAATTAACTATTAGCGTGGAGTTCCTGGAGTCGCATAGGGTCTGGCTTGCAAGATTGCAAGTTGCACCACTATAGAAATCAACACCAAAACCGGTGGGCAATAAATCCTGCCCACCCTACAAAACCAAGCTAAACCAAGTCGTTATGAGTGAGCATGAGCAGGAATCACTGGGGTGATGTGGGGCTGGTAATATACGGGGGCGCTGGTGACTGGGGTAAAACGATGAAGAGATATTCAGACCAGGAATTGTTTGAGCTACTCGATTCTCTTGAGAGGAACCTTGAGGGACGTTGCTTGCTAATTAACTATTGGCGGGTAGTTCCGTGAGTCGCATAGGGTCTGGCTTGCAAGATTGCAAGTTGTAACACAATAGAAATCAATACCAAAACCGGTGGGCAATAAATCCTGCCAACTCTACAAAAACAAGTCAAACTAGGTCTTGACGAGTGGGCAAGAGCCGTCAAGGATACAGATTTTGGGCGGTGTAAGTCCGTCTACCGCCAATTACCCGATTCGAGCGGTTAGCATAATCCCGATTATTATCATGAAAACGCAGGGCAGAGCGCCGGACTACATCGCGTGGGAATGAGAAAAAAGGAACGAACATGAAATTCGAACAGCTACTGACTCTCTTTCATGGTACTCACTTGGAGTTGCAAAAACGGGCCGCCCGATCTGTTGATATTGCGCTGGTAATTAGAAATTGGCTGTTCGGTTACTACATTGTAGAGTTTGAACAAGGCAATGCCAACCGCGCTGAATTGTACGGGAAACGGCTAATAGAGCGGCTTTCCAAGGAACTAACTGCTGCACAATTGGGGCGGGGATTTTCAAAGCGTTCACTGGAACAGTATCGCCGCTTCTACGATTCATACAAAGAGATTGCGCAGGTACTGCCTGCGCAATCTTTGGAGAACAATCTTGCACGGCAGGAGATTGGTCAGGCACTGACTGGCGAATCTTTTGAGACTTTTGCTGCAAATTTAGAAGTTTTGCAGGCAGTGTCCACCGAATTGACAAAACGATTCGTTCTTGGCTGGACACACTATGTCTCGCTGCTCACCATTTCAAGCCCTGACGAACGTAGCTTCTACGAAATTGAAGCGTATGAAAATAGTTGGGGAACCCGTGAACTGGAACGCCAGATTGCCTCATCACTTTATGAACGATTGACATTAAGTCGTGACAAAGCAGAGGTAAAAAAGCTTTCGCAAAAGGGACTTGTTATTGAGAAACCTTCCGATGTAGTAAAAAATCCATATGTACTTGAATTTTTGGATTTGGATGAAAAAAGTGGTTATTCAGAACACGAACTGGAGTCCGCTATCATTGACAAGCTGGAACACTTTCTGCTGGAATTGGGAAAAGGTTTTCTGTTTGAAGCACGACAGAAACGCTTCACATTTGATAATGATCATTTTTATGTGGATCTGGTATTTTACAACCGTCTGCTGCGTTGCTATGTCCTTATTGATCTGAAACGCGACAAATTGACCCATCAGGATTTGGGGCAGATGCAGATGTATGTCAACTACTTTGACCGCTTTGTCAAAACCGATGACGAGCTGCCCACTATCGGAATTGTGCTTTGTCACCGCAAAAACGATGCTCTGGTCGAAGTAACCCTGCCTAAAGACTCAAACATCTTCGCATCAAAATATCAACTCTATCTGCCATCCAAAGAAGAATTTAAAAAACAGTTGGAATACGCTGCCGGGATTGAACATAAAGATGATATGGGGCCACATCAGAACGATCCTTGGCAAAATAAAGGACATTGATGTGGTACTGTTTTACATAACTGCAAACACGGAAAATGGCAATCACCCCGCCCCTGCGGGGCACCCCTCCACAGGAGGGGAATTAAATTCCCCTCCTGTGGAGGGGTGGCAGGCGAAGCCTGACGGGGTGGTGCTTTCCCCTCCGAAGGATGGGAATTAAAGAACAGAGAGGGAGAATAGATGCTCAATATCGGAAACTACAATAAACTCGAAATTGCCCGTATCACCGCCTCCGGAGCTGTTTTCAAGACAGAAGAGGGTGATGTGCTGCTGCCGCTGCGTCTTGTTCCGAAAGGGGCTGAGGTAGGAACTCATCTTGATGTCTTTGTCTACGTCGATTCTGAAGAGCGCCTGACAGCCACCACGAAACGGCCCCGCGCTGTTGTGGGGGAATTTGCCCTGCTCAAGGTCATTGAATCGACAACGGTCGGTTCGTTTCTTGACTGGGGACTGGAGAAGGATCTGCTGCTGCCGTTTGGCGAACAGCTGGAGCCGGTCAGGCGCGGCAATCAGGTGCTGGTGCGGATTTATCGTCATTCCAGCGGGCGGATTGCGGCGTCGGCGAAACTTGATAAATTTATCGCCCCGGTTGATGACACTCTGGCTGAAGGTGATGAAGTAGATCTGCTGGTCTATGCACACACCGATCTTGGTACCAAGGTGATAATCAATGACCGCTTTGGTGGACTGATCTTCCATACCGAACTGGTCGTCAAGCCGGGCTCTGGAGAGCGTCTGCGCGGCTATGTGAAGAAGATCAGGGAGGATGGCAAGGTTGATGTCACGTTGCGTCAGGGTGGCGCGCAGGAGGCGGAGAAAGATCGTAGAATCATTCTGGATGCGTTGGCTGCGGGCAACGGCTTTCTGCCGCTGACCGACAAAAGTTCTCCGGAAGCGATCGCCACGCTGCTCCGCCTGAGCAAGAAAAGCTTTAAAAAGGCGCTCGGCGGGTTGTATAAAGAGGGAGCGGTAACTCTGCTTCCAGATGGCGTTCGCTTGAGAGCTGTACAAACAAAGGCTGCGTTGTGAACATGAGAATCAGTGTAGTCGTCATATTTATGGTGTATTGTGCCCTGTTTCTTTCCGGCTGCAAAAAAACCGAAGTCGCTCCTGTCCCCGGCTTACAGGTTGTTACCACTCTGTTCCCGCTCTATGATTTTGCCCGTACGATTGCCGGAGACAAGGCGCAGGTGACCATGCTGCTGCCGCCAGGCGTCGAGCCGCATACCTTCGAACCAAAACCGGAAGAGATGATCAGGATCGGTCGAGCCGGGCTGTTTATATACACCAGTAAGTACATGGAACCGTGGGCGGAAAAAATTATCAGTGGTATAGAGAGTAAAACGCTGCGGGTAGTAAATGCCGGTGAACGGGCCAGCTATCGAACAGCATCGGGACAAGATGAGCATAGCCATGACCGGAAAGGGATGGATCCACACATCTGGCTTGATTTCAGCAACGCTTCGCTCATGGTTGATACCATTCTGGCCGGATTTGTTGCTGCTGATCCAGGTAACGGTACACTGTACCGGCAGAATGCGGAGGCATTGAAAGTTCAATTGGCAGCACTCGACCAACGCTACCGGAGCAGCCTTTCCACCTGCTCGACCAGAAAACTTCTCCATGGCGGGCATTATACGTTCGGCTATCTCGCAGGCCGCTACAATCTCGATTATTACGCGCTCAGCGGTCTCTCGTCTGATGCGGAGCCTTCGGCAGAGCGGATGATTGCCCTTGTCCGGGAGATCAAAACGTCCGGCATCAGGTACCTGTTTGCCGAAGAGTTGTTATCGCCACGCCTGACCGAAACACTGGCCAAGGAGGCGGGTGTCGGGGTATTGATGCTTCATGGCGCTCATAACGTCTCACGGGACGATCTCTCCCGCAGTGTCAGCTTTTTTGATCTGATGGAGCGCAATCTCGAACAGTTGCAGAAGGGGCTCTCATGTCGAGCGAAATAGTGGCAACCGAGTCGCTGTCATGCAGTTACCGGGAGGGGAGGGTGCTTGAGGACATTTCCTTCCAGGTTGAGCGTGGCGATTATGTCGGCATTGTGGGACCGAATGGTTCCGGCAAGAGTACACTGATCAAGGCGCTGCTCGGTCTGGTAAGCATCGGCACCGGTTCCGCACGGCTCTTTGGCACCCCATTGTCAGGATTTCGCGACTGGCACAAAGTCGGCTATCTCCCCCAAAGCCTCCATCTGGTTAATCCGGTATTTCCTGCGACGGTACACGAAACAGTCGGTCTCGGCCTGTTAAGTCTCAAATGCTTCCCGAAGCGGTTGAATCGTGATGACACCGCTAAAATAGATATAGTGTTAGATGAATTAGGTATTTCAGACCTTAAATATAAACTGATTGGTGAACTGTCAGGTGGTCAGCTGCAGCGCGTGCTGCTTGCCCGGGCCATCGTTAATAATCCGGAACTGCTCGTTCTCGATGAACCGACCGCAGCTCTTGATCCGGAAACAAGAGGCCGTTTTTATACCATGATTGCCGATATCAACCGTACACGCGGCGTTACGGTGCTACTGGTGACACACGACAGCGGCGCCATAGGTGAGCATGCTTCCAAAATGCTCTATCTTGATAAAAAGCTGCTTTTTTTCGGCAGTTTTGATCAATTCTGCTGTTCAGCCGAGATGTCGTCGCTGTTCGGCGAACATTCCCAGCACCTGATGTGCCACCGGCATTAACCATGAATCTCCTTGAAATTCTCTCATACGGCTTCATTCAACGGGCGCTGCTCGCCGGTACCCTGATTGCTCTGCTCTGCTCGGTACTCGGGGTGTTCCTGGTTTTACGCCGTTTATCGCTGATCGGCGACGGTCTGGCGCACGTCACCTTCGGCAGTACCGCCATCGCCCTGGCGCTCAAGTTCTATTCCGTCATGTCGCTGCTGGTGACCATGCCGATTGTGCTGCTCGCGTCTCTCGGCATTCTCAAGTTGACCGAAAAGGGGCGCTTAAGCGGTGATGCCGCCATCGGTCTGGTGTCAGCCCTCGGAATCTCGGCCGGGATCATTCTCGCCAGTGTCGGAGGGGGGTATAATGTTGATCTGCTGAGCTATCTGTTCGGCAACATTCTCTCGATCCGGAGTGAAGAGGTGGTGATCGCGGCTCTGCTCTGCCTCGGAGTCATGCTGATGCTGACCCTCTATTATCACGAGCTGTTCGCTATTTCCTTCAGCGACGAGCTTGCCAAAGTATCCGGCATTCACACCTCATTCATCAATGCATTACTGGTGCTGCTGACCGCGCTGTCGGTAGTTCTCGCGATGAAGCTGGTCGGCATCATGCTGATTTCATCCCTGCTGATTGTCCCGGCGGCCGGTGCTCTGCAGCTGGCGCGTGGTTTTAAAGTCTGTATCATGCTCGCCGCCGTACAGGGGTGCAGCTCGGTGCTTATCGGTATTATTGTTTCCATCATGGCCAACCTCCCGGCCAGTGCCACCATCGTGTTGGTCAATCTACTCTTTTTCGCCGCCGCGTGTACCATTCGCCGGTTTATTTACCCGGCGCACAGCAACTGATACAGAGCCATGACGTTACTTCAGAAACAGCAGAATTTAATCTTGATCGGTATGCCGGGCGCCGGCAAAAGTACTATCGGTGTCATCCTGGCAAAACTCACCTCACGCGGTTTTATCGATACCGACCTTCTCATTCAGACGTCTACGGGACGGCCGTTGCAGGATATTGTTGACAGAGACGGCTACGCAGTACTGCGGAAAATTGAGGAAGAGGTACTGCTTGAGCTTTCTGTCTGTAACTGCGTTATTGCCACCGGAGGGAGTGCTGTGTACAGTGAAACCGGTATGGCTCACCTGAAGTCTAACGGTATTGTCCTGTTCCTTGATGCCGATATGACGACACTTGAAGCACGGATTCATGACTACAGTACAAGAGGCCTGGCAAAAAGAGCTGACCAGAGCTTTGCAGAGATGTTTAGCGAGCGCTTTACCCTTTATACCAAGTATTCCGACATCACAATCACATGCGCCGGCCTGACTCATGAAGAAGTCTGTTCACGAGTCATGGCATCGGTACGGAGAACAGATCATGCCCCATCTCTTTGAACCACTCACCCTGCGCAGTGTTACACTTCCCAACCGGATCGCCGTATCCCCGATGTGCCAGTATTCAAGCGTTGACGGTTCAGCTAATGATTGGCACCTCGTTCATCTCGGCAGTCGGGCGATTGGTGGCGCCGGCCTTGTGCTGACCGAGGCGGTGGCCGTAACCCCGCAGGGGCGCATCAGTCCGCATGATCTCGGGCTTTGGAGTGATGAACAGATCGACCCATTGGCACGTATCGTCACTTTTATTTCCCGGCGGGGGAGCGTTGCCGGCATTCAGCTGGCGCATGCCGGCCGTAAGGCGAGTACTTCGCCGCCATGGACGAACCGGGGCATCACCTTGACGGAAGCGGAGGGTGGCTGGCCGATTGTCGCCCCGAGCGCTGTTGCCTATGACGACGGCTGCATTGTGCCGACGGCATTGACCGAAGCGGGGATACAGGAGATAATGGCCGCCTTTGCCGGGGCCGCCCGCCGGGCGCTGCTGGCAGGGTTTCTGGTTGCCGAAATCCATGCCGCTCACGGCTACCTGCTGCACCAGTTTCTTTCACCGCTCAGTAACCGACGCAGTGACCGGTACGGCGGCAGCTTTGAGAACCGTATCCGGCTGCTCCGGGAGGTTGTGACCGGCGTCCGGAACGTCTGGCCGGAGCATCTGCCGCTCCTGGTGAGGATTTCTGCAACCGATTGGGTCGAGGGGGGGTGGGATCTCGAACAATCTCTTGAACTGGTGCGCCAGCTGCTCCCCCTTGGGGTTGACCTGATTGACTGCTCCTCCGGCGGCTCGGCACCGCAGGCTAAAGTACCGGTGGGGCCGGGCTATCAGACACAATTTGCCGAACAAATTCGGCGGGAAACCGGCAGCAGGACCGGTGCCGTGGGGATGATTACCGATCCGGCTCAGGCTGACCACATCATCCGCTCCGGCCAGGCCGATCTGGTGCTGCTCGCCCGGGAACTGCTCCGTGATCCTCACTGGCCGCTCCGCGCTGCCCGTGAGCTCGGTCATCCGGCCCCCTGGCCCGCCCAGTACGTCCGCTCGGCCCCGGCTCACACTCCGGCGTATCTGCCGGAACAATAGTACCTATGAGCAGCGTAAAGGCAGCAGCTTCATGCTCATAATTGTCGAATCGCCCACCAAGGCAAAAAAAATCCAGGCGATCCTGAAAACCAAGGCCATGTCTACCGTGGGACACTTCAAGGATCTGCCCGATGCCTCGCTTGGTGTTGACCTCACCACCTACGAACCGACTTTCGTCTACCACGAAAAGAAGGCACACCTCCCGAAAGAGCTTCGCGCCGCAGCACGCGGCGAAACGGTCATGCTCGCCGGCGACCCGGATCGTGAAGGGTATGCCATCAGCTGCCATATTTATGATGAGGTGAAGTCGGTTGCCAAAGAGTGCCTGCGTATGGAGATCTTTGAGGTCACCGAGAAGGGGCTGAAAGAGGCGCTTGCCAAGGCGGTACCGTTCGAGCAGACCAACCGCGGCCTCTATAATGCCTTTCTCGGACGCCGCATCGGCGACCGCCTGGTCGGCTACATCCTCTCCCCGCTTACCAGCAAGGCTCTCCGCAGAGGCTACAGCGTCGGCCGGGTCCAATCCCCGGCGGTCCGGTTGGTGGTGGACCGGGAGCGCGAGATCCGGGCGTTTAACTCATCCCCGTACTGGATGCTCGATATTCAGTTGGATAAAGACGGCACAACCTTTCTGGCCCGTCACGTTAACGGTAAATTTGCCCAAAAAGCGGATGCCGAACTGATCAGTGCCGCCATCGCTGCCGAAACTCATGCGCTTGCGGAAAAAGTGGAAAAGAAAGAGGCCAAACAGTCCCCCAAGCCTCCGTTCACCACGGTTGATCTGCAGGCCGCTGCCGCCACCCGCCTGAAGTTCACCCCGGAACATACCATGAAGCTGGCTCAGGCGCTTTTTGACCACGGCATCATTACCTATCACCGAACCGATTCGGTCCGGATGGACGATGCCTTTGTCGCTGAGATTCGGGAATTTCTCGGTAAAACGCTCGGTAACGACTACCTCCCTGATAAGCCGTACCAGTACAAATCAAAAAATTCTCAGGCAGAGGCTCACGAAGGTATCCGTCCGACCCATATGCACTCAGGTGCCGATATCGCGGCCATGATCAAAAAAGAGGGGCTCACGCCCGACCATGGCCGGCTGTATGAGTTGATCTTCAAACGTGCGGTTGCCAGCCAGATGGCAGCAGCCCGCTACGACTCGACCGTCATGCATTTCACTGTTGCCGGTGAGCGTTTCAAGGCCGCCGGGCGCGTGTTGACCTTTGATGGCTTTCTCAAAGTGTACGCGGAGGTGGACGAGGAAAAGGAAAAGAAGGGGGATGAAGATGCCAGGCTGCAGTTGCTTCCGCCGGTAGAAGTTGATGAATTGGTGCCGAAGGTGCAGGAAATTCTTGACGAAAAAAAGACCAAGCCGCCCGGACGATTTACGCTCGGCTCATTGGTGAAGGAGTTGGAGCGTCTCGATATCGGTCGTCCTTCAACGTATGCCGCTATCACTAAAAATATCACTGATCGTGGCTATGTCACGGAGGAGAAGGGCAAGGTTGTTCCGCTGCCTCCCGGGGAAACGCTAATAGACTACCTGAGAGACAAACATGGCTGGGTAATCGATTATGCGCTGACCAGCAAGATGGAAAATTTCCTGGATCTGGTTGTAGAGAACAAAGAGACTTGGCAGCGCTTTTGCCGGGGTGTTCATAACAAGATGGGTTTCTCCGTTCCGCCAGCCAGGGCGGTGGGCGGTGGGCCGAGTGAAGCGCAGCTGAAATTTGCAGCCAGCCTTGCCCTGAAAAACGGTCTCGTTATAGCGGAGGAAATATTGAAGAGTGGCAGAGCGTTATCCGTGTGGATTGATAACGCTCTTGAAAAGAAGAGTACCAATTAACCAACGACACACCAAAGATACCCAATCATGAAACTTGATACCCCCACCATAATTGTCCTCACCATCATCAACGTCCTGACCATGGTGATGATCCTGGTACACACACGCATGCCCCGAAAAACCTAACTCTGGTGCGGACGATACGGAGGGATGAACAGCAGGCCGGTACGCAGAGGCTGCGCATCATCGCCCTTTCCGCCAATGCCTATCCCGAAGACAAACGCACCGCACTGGAGGCTGGCTGTGACAGTTATCTGTCGCGCCCCTTCGACACAAACAGCCTGTTACGGGTGATGGCTGTGGCATCGCCGGATAATTGCGGTAATCAACATGAACTTGAACAGCAGCTTGATCTTTTACGTGTTGCCGCCAGGAGCAGGATTGCCGCTTCGGTTGCGATTATCAAGGAGGCACTCACGCGTGGTGACAACAAGGTAGTCAGGTATGAAGGCCACCGGATCAAGGGGCTGGGGATGTCACTGGGAATTGCGGATGCCGAGCGGATCGGGACTGCTTTGGAGTTGGCTGGTCGGGATGGGACGTTGGAGGGGATTGGGGTGTTGCTGGAGGGGTTGTAGTTTCGTTTGACATTAGTATCACAATATGATACTGGATAGCCATGAACAACAAGCACCGGAAAACGTTACAGGCACTGTTTGCAACTCCGATTCAATCCGGCATAAACTGGGCGGATATTGAGGCGCTCTTTATGATTTTAGGTGCTGAACGATACGAGGGGAACGGTTCCCGTGTCCGGTTCTTGCTGAATGACGTCAAAGCGACGTTTCACCGCCCACATCCGCACAAAGAAACTGATAAGGGCGCTGTTGTTTCGGTACGGAACTTTTTAAAAGCAGGAGGAATCGAACCATGATGGAATATAAAGGGTATGTAGGCAAAGTTGAATTTGATGATGAGGCGGGTATTTTTCATGGTGATGTCATTAACACCCGTGACGTAATTACCTTTCAGGGTACCACTGTTGAAGAAATACGCTCCGCATTCCATGATTCTGTGGAGGACTATCTTGAATTTTGTGCTCAGCTTGGTCATGCTCCCGAAAAGCCTTTCACCGGAAAACTCATGCTGCGTCTTCCACCGGATCTACACCGGAAAGCTTACATTGCCGCGCAACATGCCGGCAAAAGCCTTAATGCCTGGATAGCTGATTGTATCGGCGAAACAGCACACGTCTAATGAAGGGGTAACTGTCTGTTCGCTTATTTCCATCTCCTCCGCAATCTGCTTTACCCGCATGTCATCGGCAATCCGTGTTACCACCTGTTTTTCCCGTGGCGTCAGCAGCGGTGCAGGGGCATGTTTGCGGTTCCGTTCATCCAGATAGGCTTTGGCGATAATGGCGCTTACCTGGGGTGACAGATACTGCTCCCCGGCGACTGCCGTTTCGATAGCCAGCTTCAGTTCGCGGGGGGAGGCCCGTTTCAGCAGAAAACCGTCCATTCCTTCTTCCAAAGCCCGGGTAATCTGGAGAGGATCTTCAAGCGCCGTCAGTGCGATAATCTTTATCTTCGGCTGAACAGCTTTTATCCATTTCGTCGCTTCCACGCCCCATCCATATCCGGCATACGCAGATCCATCAGGATCAAATCCGGTTTAAGCAGCCGGGCCTGTGCCACCGCTTCCACACCGGTTGATGCCGTGCCTGCCAGTGCAACTCTCTCAAAACACTGTCGGGGCAGGTACGGCGATTACGCCAAACGATATATTTGCCTTGAATACCGGCTATTCACCATACAAGGTCGTCGGATTTGATGCGGCCAGCAATAGCAGCGTAACCATGACCGGAAAGGTTAAAACAGCGCTGGAGGTTGTGCGGTAGGGTAGTTGACTATTTCATGATGGAATCTGCATAACACAAGATCGAGGATGACAGGTGCACCAGATACAAGAAAGGCTACACCGTTATGGAGTGGCCATATTACTTACGAGCATTGCGCGGGCAATGCTATCAGAAGTGGCCTGATTGGTAAGGCGTGCGACCAGAGCAAGTCCAAAATCAATGGCAGTACCCACCCCCTGACTGGTAATGATGGTGCCGTCACTGACAACGGTGGTATCTTCATAGATACCGCCATTCAACCGGTCACCATACGTAGGATAGCAGGTCACTTTTTTTCCGTTGAGCAGCCCCGCTGCGGCAAGCACAATAGGTGCCGCGCAGATTGCGCCGGTAGGCTTATTTTGAGCCGAAAACTCTAACAATAGAGCTTGAATACGGGGATCAGCGTTGAGATTGTCAGTGCCCGGCTGACCTCCCGGGAGGACGATCAAGTCGAATGAGTCGGCATGTATGGCGTCTATGGTCGTGTCGGGAACAACCGTAATTGCGTGGGTACCTGTAACCGGTCCGGGTAGAAGGCCGGCAATAACAACCTCAATCCCGGCTCTCCGAAGTATGTCTACTACTGCAAGCGCCTCAATCTCCTCAAAACCTGGTGCCAGTGGCATAATAACTCTTGGCATTTATTCCCCCTCTAAAAAAAATTAAATTATTTTCAGTGCCATTCGTACCAGAAGTTCCGGAAGTTCCTGTAAGCCTTGATTCATCTGCCGCTATTTTTTTGCATAGCGTTTCCGATAAATCTGCATCCGTGGTGTTAACGCCTCATACCGGTCTGAGATGTGGCGAAATTCAAGGTTCTCTTTCGTACCGAGACAGAGGAAGCCGCCCGGTATCAGGCTGGTGTCAAAGAGAGCAAACACCCGCTCTTTCAGCGCTTGTTTGAAATAGATCATGACATTGCGGCAGAGGATCAGGTTCATCTCGCCAAAATCGGTATCAACAGCCAGGTTATGAGCAGCGAAGACGATATGTTCCCGCAGTGAAGGGGACAGAATTGCATGGTTGTAACGGGCGGTGTAATAATCGGAAAAAGAGCCGGTACCGCCGGAATGCTGATAGTTTCTGGTAAAGTGCTGCATATTCAGCAGTGGGTAGATACCTTCCTCGGCCTTGTGGATGACCTCTTCGTTAATATCGGTAGCATAGATGCGGAAGCGTCCCTTTAATCCCTCTTCCTGCAGGAGGATCGCCATTGAATACGCTTCTTCCCCGGTAGCGCAGCCGGCGTGCCAGATTTTGACGAAGGGATAGGTTTTCAGATACGGTACGACCTGCTCTCTGATTGCCGTAAAAAAGCCGGGATCACGGAACATCTCTGAAACATTGACCGTGATTCCCCGCAGCAGTGTGTCAAACAGGGTGCGGTCCCGCAGCAGGTCGGATTGAGCGAGAGAGAGGGTTGCATATCCGGAACCGGAAAGCCACTGAGCAAGGCGTCGCCGGAGTGACGCCTCGGCATACCCCCTGAAATCATAGCCATAAACCTGGAAAACACCTTCCAGCAAAAGTTCTATTTCGAGGCCGATGAGCTCGTCTGCCGTCATACGGTCTCTTCTGGCGAATACAGCCAGACCCTCAACAGGGAAAACAATTTTTCCATATCAACCGGCTTTGGAATGTAGTCGCTGGCTCCGGCCTTCAGGCACTCTTCACGATCCCCTTTCATCGCCTTGGCAGTCAGGGCGATGATCGGCAGTGCGTGGAAACGGGGATTACTTCTGATAGCACGCATTGCCTCGTAGCCATCCATTTCAGGCATCATGATATCCATCAGCACCAGATCAATATCTGGAAATTCATCGAGCCGATTAAGTGCCTCAAGTCCGTTCTCCGCCTCAAAAATAACTATCTCCTTTTCTGCAAGCGCGCTGGAGAGTGAGAATATATTGCGCATATCGTCATCAACGATCAGGATTTTTTTACCTGCCAACAGAGTCTCTTTGTCGAGCGCAGAATAAATCAGGTGCTGTTTGTTCGGGGCAAGCGAGGTTTCAACCAGATTGAGGAAAAGTGTTACTTCATTCAAGAGCCGTTCGTGGCTTTTTACCCCTTTGATAATGATACTCACGGCATAGTGATGCAGGCGTTTCTCCTCTTCGTGATTCAGCTCGCGACCGGTGTGGATAATGACCGGAATGAGACGCTCAGGGTCAATTTTTTGCAGTTCCTCCAGTAACTCATACGCACCCATGTCGGCCAAGCCGAGATCGAGCACAATGCAGTCAAATCGTTCATTGGAGAAAAATGCAACCGCTTTGGCACCGTTATCAGCAAGAGTGACGGTCACTTTCCGCTCTCCTAAAAGAGCTGTCAATGCAGCGGCCTGATGCTGGTCGTCTTCAACAATCAGCAGTTTTTTCATAGAGTTGTCATTCGCAGCCGCAAGCGTGACAAAAACGGTGTCCGACTGTTCACTGGTCTGACTGACCGCTCTGTCCGCTTCCTGATTGATATCGCAGAGCCCCGTAACCGGCAGATACAGGGTAAAGGAACTTCCGGTCCCGGTCTCACTGGTTACAAAAATTTCGCCACCCATGGAGCGGGCAAGCCGCCGTGAAATGGAAAGTCCCAGGCCGGTTCCGCCATAGGTCCTGCTGGTGCTGCCGTCAGCCTGTTGGAACGCGTTGAAAATCAGCGATTGCTTGTCAGCAGGGATGCCGATACCGGTATCAGTAACGACAAAGGCCACGGCTTCACTGTGTAACGGGTTCTCTTTCTCTCCCGGGGTATATGTATGGAGTGAGACCGACCCCTGGCTGGTGAATTTACAGGCATTGGAAAGCAGATTTTTAAGAATCTGCTCGGTTCTCAGGATATCAGTGGTGATGGTCTCCGGAAGTGTAGCGTCACGAGAGACCGTGAGTTCGATCCCTTTTTCACTGGCGATGGGGTTAAAAACAGCCTGAAGATGTAGACACATATCCGCAAGAACCAATTGCTCATAGTGAAATTTCATATGCCCTGACTCTATTTTTGAGAGGTCCAGGATATCATTGATCAAGAGCAGCAGATCGCGTCCGGCACTGTTGATAGTTGCGGCAAAATCAACCTGTTTGGATGTCAGATTGCCTTCACGATTATCTCTCAGCAAGCTGGAGAGGATCATTAAACTATTGAGAGGGGTGCGCAGTTCATGCGACATATTGGCCAGAAATTCAGATTTATAGGTGCTGACGCGCTCGAGTTCATCGGCTTTGCGCTGGAGTTCAAGGCTGGTCGCCACAACTTCACGGTTTTTGGCACGAATTTCTTCTCGCTGCTGCTCCAATGTCCGGGAACGTTCTTCCAGCTCTTCATTAATCTGCTGCAGCTCTTCCTGCTGGACACGCAACTCCTCTGTTTTGGCCTGGGTCAGTTCCAGCAGTTCGTTGACCTTCTGGCGGGATTTGGTAATGGTGAGGGTGGCGGCAAGCGGTTCCATAATCCGGTGGAGGAATTCCTGGTCATCTTCACTGAACGGAGAGAAAGATGCCATTTCCAGCAGACCGGTCAAAGCGTCGCTCTGTACCAGGGGGAGGGCGATGATAGAGACCGGTTGCGCTGCATCGAGCCCTGACCTGAAGCTGAGATGGTCGGGAGGAACCGAGTTCAGGCAGATCATTTTCTGGTCGAGCGCCGCCTGTCCGGCAATGCCTTCACCCAGATGCAGGTGCCGCGGGGCAATCTGGCCGGAAACCGCAAAGGTAGCGGCAGCGGTAAGAGCGTTCTCCGTTTCGTCGAACAGGTAAAAAACGCCGATTCCGGCCCGGAGATAGGTAACCAGAAAGGCGAGCGCGCGTTCGGTAAATTCAGCGGCACTTGTGTCTCTCTGCAGGATCGTTGCAAGCTTGAGCCGCCCCTCCCGGAACCAGTTTCTCAGTGCCTCTTTGTCACGGCTGTTTCGCAGCGCGTCCGTCAGACTGACAAAAGCCTGGTCCTGGAGATGCTGCATCTCGCTCATTTCGACAATGGCCCTCAGCAACATCCCCGTTTCATCGCTGCTGACCTGGCCCTCATCAAGTGTCAGCGGCATACCTACAGTAACTTCGCGGCTCAGATCACCGGCAGCGATTGCTTCCACAAGGAGCGACTTCTCTCTGACGGTCCTCTGCTGCATGAGCATGGCCACCTGTATCCGTTTGAGAGGGGTCGCGATACTGCGCGTTATAATCAGAGCCATCAGAGCCGCGAGCAATGTTGAACCTATGATAAGAAACAGCATGACTTGGCTGGAGGCTTTTGCCGCTGCAATATTCTGATCCGAAAGTTGTTTGGCCGATGATGATAAATACCCGGATAACAGATCGATCTCTGCGATCATTTCACGTTCGGTTTTGTGGGTAGTGTGAAGAGTGAAGTATGTCGCTTCTGCATCTAAATTTTTTTTTGCAATTTCAATGGTATGTATCAGGTCTGCGCCGTATTTCCTATTGGTTTCGATGAAGGAGTCAAACAGAATTTTTGCCTCTTCATCCGGAAGTGATTTTTCAAGATCCGCAGCCGCCAGGTTGGCTTTTTCACGAAATAACCAGACCCGTTTCTCGCAGGCGTCAATCTCCTCCGGACTGTTTTCCAGAATTATTTCACGGACATTAGTGCGTACCCGCTGGAAATTCGAACTGACGATACCGATCTGTTCCAGTGCCAGAACCCCTTTTTCATAGAGTCTGGTATTGGCAGCAACGATTTTACTGATCTGCGCATAGCTGAAGATACCGACAGCCAGAGTCATTGCAACAACCGTTAAAAAGCCGAAAATCAACTTGTTCCTGATTGTAAGGTTGCGGTAGAAATTCATGAACTATTCCTTGAAGTACATGACACAGGAAGGTTTTTACCCCAGCACCACCCGGTTGCGCCCTGCATTTTTTGCCTGATACAGGGCGGTATCCGCCCTTCTGATCAGGATGTCGGCATCGTCACTCTCCTGAAGCTGCACCACACCGAAGCTGGCTGACAAATTAATCGCTTTGGCGCCGACTGTCTGCTTTTCAAAGGCGGTCCGTATCCGTTCAGCCAGGGCTGCCGCAGCTTCACTGGCGGTGTGTGGCAGAAGAACAATGAACTCTTCACCACCCCACCGGGCAGCAACGTCCTCCGTCCTGATAATATCGCGCAACAGGTCGGAAAAAGTTTTCAGTATCAAGTCTCCGGCACTGTGGCCATAAGTGTCATTGACGCTTTTAAAATGGTCAAGATCGATCATAATCATGGCAAGAGGGTATGTGTGACGCCGTGCTGCACTTACCGCTCCATGTAAACATTCGTTGAAATACCGGCGATTGAAGAGTGACGTCAGTTCATCCGTTGCTGCCAGAAGTGAAATGGTCTTGTTTGCTTCCTTCAATTCCGAGGTGCGCTCTTCAATCAGCTGTTCAAGATTAGTGTAAAACCGTTCGATCACTTTACGCTGCAGGTACAGTTCCCGAAAGACCTGGAGTTTGCTGCGCAGAATTATCGGCTCAAACGGTTTGATCAGATAATCAACCGCCCCGGTTTCATATCCTTCAATCTGGTCAAGAAGATCCTTTATTCCGGCGGTCACAAAAATTATCGGAAAATGATGAGTTTTCGGATTTGAGCGGATAAGACGAGCTACCTCAAAGCCGTTCATGCCCGGCATCTGTACGTCGAGAAGCAGCAAGGCAAAGTCGTGTTTCAGTGATAGTCTCAGGGCGTCATTTCCTGATGAGGCGGTAATAACATCAAAACCTTCATCAGCAATAACTGCTTCAATGGCCATGATGTTTTGCGGCAGGTCATCTACAATAAGTATCGGGACTTTTTCGGTCATTCCAATCTCCTTACAATCAGCGCTTTCCGCCGGACATCCTACAGCTTTCCGGAGTTCTCCGCAACATCCACATAAAAACCGGCCCGGCTAGTCCACCAATGCCTATACAGGCAAAGGCAACTCCCCATTCCGAACGGATTCCGGGGAGAATCTGCCAGTCACGAAATGTGTCGAGAGCCCAGCCGAAAACGGTCGGAGAAATCATGCCCATTGAATAGCCTATCAGCGATTGCAGCCCCATGGCGGCGCCAAGATAGCCGGGAGCAACAAGTTCGGTTAAACCGGTTGAAAACACCGGTGACTCGGCGACAATCAGATATCCGTAGACGAGACCGATCGCCAGCGTCAGCGGAAGGCTGGTGTTAATCAGCCAGCCGAAGGAGAAAGAGAGGATTGCACTGGCAGACATGACGGCGGTAATGGTCGCTGTCCGGCCAAAACGGTCGGAAAGGGTGCCGGTAATAGCGGTTGAAAAGGCGCCGATTCCGATGAGAACGGCCGCGATGGCCGAAGCGAGTCCGGTGGCCCGGGATGTTTCATAGCCCCAGCCAACAAGTGCCGACGTGAAAAAGGGCGCCAGCCAGCTGCGCATGCCATACATCTCCCACATATGGGCAGCATAGCCGAAAATCATCAGCAGGGCCGGGCGGTTTTTGAGGACCTCCCCGGTATAACCGGCTTTACTGCAGGTACGGAGTGGCGGGCGATATCCGGCAAAAAGCGGGAAAGAGAGCAGCGCGCCGGTACAAACGCCGAGAGAACAGCATATGAAGGCGACTCTCCAGCCATAGATTCCGGTCAGTACGCCGGTTACCGCCAGAGAAAATGAACCGCCGAGCACCAGCGAGCCGACATACATGCCGATGGCTTTGCCCCGCTGTCCCGGCTCAAAACGTTCAGCCACAAGTTTAAGTCCCGGCATATAGGTGCCGCCCATGCCGATGCCGGTCAGGGCACGAAAGAGCATGCCGCTGTAAAAATCATCTGCGTAGAGGGCGAAGAGGAGATTGCCGGCAGCTGAGCAGAACGCTGCAGTGATGAATATATGTTTAATATTGATGCGGTCCGAGAGGATACTGAGGAGGACGCCCGAGGCAATGTAGCCGAGCTGGTAGACCGAAAAGATCATGCCGGCGCGGGTGTTGTTCATACCCCATTCCTGGCGAAGAACGGGAAGAACGGCGGAGTAGTTAATAAATACCAGCATGATGAAGAGCTGACAGCAGCAGAGAAGCATCAACCAGCGGGTATTTGAACGAATCATGGGAACAGGTCGGCGTCCTTGAATAACATGCCCTGGCTATCTTTGGCAGAAACATTCGGCGCAGTTTTCAGCGGCCATTGAATAGACAGTTCGGGGTCATTCCAGGCGATGCAGCGTTCATGTTCAGGGGCATAATATTCGGTGGTGAGATAGAGAAATTCAGCAGCGTCAGACGTTACGCAGAAACCATGAGCAAAACCGGGTGGAAGCCACATCTGGCGCTTGTTGTCAGCAGACAGCAGTGCGCCGAACCACTGTCCGAATGTTGGCGAACTCCGGCGAATATCAACAGCAACATCAAAGACCTCGCCAGTTGTCACCCGTACCAGTTTCCCCTGGGGCTGCCGGATCTGGTAATGTAGTCCTCTCAAAACACCGCCTGCAGAGCGGGAATGATTGTGCTGCACGAAATGGAGATCGACTCCGGTCAATTCCCGCCAGCGTCGTTCATTGAAGCTTTCGAAAAAAAAGCCGCGTTCGTCACCGAATACGGTCGGCTCAATGATCAAAACGTCAGGGATGGTTGCAGGTGTAATCCGCATGTCAGTCTCCGGAATTTTCAGGGGGTTTGATTTTTCAGAACGTACGCGGTGCTGCGCTGTTCGGCAAAGGTAAGATGAGCCATCATCGCTTTACGGGCAGCTTCAGAATCCTTTTGGCGGATTGCTTCAAAAATGCTGCGGTGATGCCGGTAGAGTTGATGATGATCTTCGCTGGTAATATATACCGCCCTCCAGACACTCTGCTGAAATTCCTTCATGGCGTCGAAGAGACTCTGCATCAGGTGCAGCCAGACAATGTTGTGGGTGGCCCGGGCAACGACAATATGAAAATTGGCATCAAGATCTTCAGAGGGGAGCAGGCCATCGAGGTTGCGCTCCATCCCGGTGATTATCTCCTCCAGACGGCGAATGTCCTCCGGCAGTGCCCGCTCTGCGGCATACCAGGCGGTCCATGATTCCATGCATTTGCGCACCTCGATAACATCCAGTGCCCGGTCTTGCTGCACGCGAATCAGTTCACTCAAGGTGTTAGTCGCGGAGGTGTCCACCAGAGACATAACAACGGTGCCGCCCCCCTGATAAGACAGTACCAGGCCGGATGAAGCGAGAACATTGAGAGCTTCCCGGACAGACGGGCGGGAGACGCCGAACATTTCGGCAAGCTCCCGTTCCGGCGGCAGTTTATCCCCGGGGGCGAATTCACCGGACAGGATAGAGGCGCGAATCTGGTCAGCTATCTGGGTTGAAACTTTTTTCGGTTTAATCGGTTGAAAATTCATGATCCGTTCCATTCAAAAAAAGGGTGCCGGAAGCAGTCGCCCTCTTTCTATAATATTTTTTACGGTTGTGCAACCGGGGCAGTACTGTCTTTGAGATAAAATCAGTTCAGAAAAGTGTATCAAGGAGATCAAAATCGAGATAGGACTCTGCAAGGCTTTTGATCAAGGTCAGCTTTTCGGTGTCGTCGGCGGTTATTTTTGACACATCCTCAGTGACGATCCGGTAGAGTTCCGCCGTGGAGAGTTGCTCGGCGCGCATATACGGAATATTACTGCGATCAAGGATCATCTGCGTGATCGTGCTGACCGGAGCCGTCCCGGGGATGACGAGGCCGACAATCAGCTGGCGATATGCCGGAATTTTATAGAGGTTTGCCAGAGTTACCAGTAACTCGTCACGACTGCTGGTAACAATCAGCAGTGATGGTTCACAGATAAGTTCCGTAACCCGCTGAGTTGAAGGGGCACCGATGAGGATATGATGTATTATTCTGCTCGCTTCGCGCCTGTTACCATGGATGGGCAGTCCGAGCAGTCGGGAGATGCGCCTGAGCGTCGGATTGGCCAGAACCGGATGATAGTCAACGCCGCCGATCACTCTCATTTTCTCGTCAGCAAGGGCGCGAGTAAGATAATCAAGGGTGCGCTCACGTTTTTCAGGTATCAGTTTATTGGCAAGCACTGCCCGTACCTCGACCCCCTCTTTCTCGAACAGAGCCAACCCCATATAGATTTTATCAACAACATTGCCCAGGCCGCCGCCGGTCACCATTAACACGGGAGCATTCAACATCCGGGCAATGTGAGCGTTGGATGTCTTCATCACTGATCCGACTCCGGGGTGCCCTGAGCCCTCGATAATAATGAAATCACATCTTTTTTCAAGCTCCTCATAGGCCCGCATGATTCGTTCATGCAGTTCATGGGGGGATATTTCTCCATCAACCACCTTACGTGTCGTCTCGGGATGAACCACAACCGGTGACATCCAGCGCAGCTCTTTTTCCAGGTCAAAGACCTGTGCAATCAGCGCGGCATCCTTGTCTACCGAGAGGCGATGGTACGTGGCCGGCTTGGGGCCGAGCGGCTTGAAAAATCCGACGTTGCGATATTTTTTACGGGCTAGATGCATCAAGCCGATACTGGTGGTGGTTTTGCCGCAGTTTTGTCCGGTTGCCGCAATGAATATTTTTTTTGCCATTGATGGTGTTCCTCGCTCGTGACACAAAATAGAGGATATGTCAGCAGCGGTTTATAGCATTAATTCCGCTAAAACGGAGCAAATTTCTTCGCTTATAAATGAATTCAGCCGGAGGAAATCCTTCCCTCCGGCCTGGAAAGGAGCACAAATGGCAGTATGTGCTCGTCCGGCACTCATAATACCGGAATTGTATCGACTGAGTACGTCACACCCAGTTCGTTGACTCCAGCTGCACTTCGTCACCGTTATTCAGATTCCTGCGGGTGGTACAGCGATCCACCAGATAGGCGATGGACTGATAGTTGATACCGCTGTGTTGTGACAGGCCGATTTCGCAGGGGCGGCTGTTGGAGTAGCCGGTTTTGCACTCTTTCGGCAGAGATGGTTTCAGTTCTGCGAGCGCCGTTGCTGTCAATTCCGGCGTATCAAAGCCTTTGCTGCCGGCAAATCCGCAGCAGGTGACTTTGGTCGGCGTAACGATCTTTGCAACACAGGCGAGGGCAACGGCCCTGAACTTTTCCGTCAACAGCATTTTGGTGGAACTGCAGGTGACATGGATTGCCACTGTTTCCGGTGACCTGGTAAAGATCAGGCGTTGCATGAGGAAGTCATGAATAAATTCAACTGTTTCATAGAGTTTGAGTTTTTTATCCAGTACTTGGCGCATGCGATACAGGCAGGGACTGGTATCACAGAGCACCGGATATTCACCATTGTTGCTGGCGGTCATCAGCGTTTTTTCCAGTTCACGGCTTTTGGTTTCTGCCGCTTCAAAGAAACCTTTGCTGTCAAAGGCCATACCACAGCAGAGTTTGTCCATATCCTCCGGCAGGATCACTTCATAACCGGCTTTTTCCAATACCGCCAGTACCGCCTGGTTGAGCGGTCGCTGGTCGGGATCACTCTGTGCCGGCCCCATCATTCTGCTGGAGCAGCTGGGGAAATAGACCACTTTCGGTTTTTTGCCGGCTGCGTGTTGTTGTGCTGAACATGGGCTTGAACCACGCTGCGGCATCCAGGGTGTCCAGAGTGGCATGGCATTCTGAGACAGTCCACGGGCTGTGCCGGTCAAGCGCAGCATGGCCGGGGTACCAAGTGCCTTGTGCATCAGGTCAGCAAACGTGAGACCGGTTCGCACCAGAGCTGCGGTGCCGGCAAAATGGCGGGCTACAAAGTTGGCGGTGGCATTGGCCTGTGAACCATGTTTTTCGTTGCGCAGTATCTTGGTGTAATCGCCGCTATTGATGGAGACCGGGCAGGTGGTGGCGCACAACCCGTCCACCGCACAGGTGGCTTCACCCCAATAGTTGTAATCCTGCTCAAGGCGCTGCAGCTGGCTTGCGTCTGCTCCGGATTGCCGCAAGCCGGCTATCTGCCGTTGGGCAGTGATGCGCTGACGTGGCGTGGCGGTCAGGTTCTTTGACGGGCACATGATCTCGCAGAATCCGCATTCAATGCACTTGTCGATCTTCTCATGCGCCTGCGGCATGTGTTTGAGGTTCTCCAGATACACGGCTGGATTGTCGTTGATGATAACCCCGGGGTTGATCAGATTGTGCGGATCAAAGGCTTTCTTGATCCGTTTCATCAGGCAATAAGCCTTGACTCCCCATTCCATCTCGACAAACGGGGCCATGTTGCGTCCGGTGCCATGCTCGGCCTTCAGGGCGCCGCCGTAGCTGTTGACCACCATGGCGCAGACTTCCTTCATGAAGGTGTCATACTGCTCGACCTCCTCCTGCTGGGTGAAATCCGGGGTCAACACAAAATGCAGGTTGCCGTCCAGGGCATGTCCGAAAATGATGGCATCACCATAGCCGTTGCGTATCATCATGCTGCGCAGTTCAACCGTCGCCTCAGCCAGTCGTTCCAGTGGGAAGGCGATATCTTCAATAATAACCGACGTTCCGATACGCCGCACGTTGCCGACAGCCGGGAACAGACCCTTACGGATATTCCAGAGTGCTTCATATTCCGCTTTGACATCGGTAAAAGCGATCGGGAATACCGTTGGTATGCCGTTCAGTCGCTGCCTGACTTTTTCCACCTGTTGGTCCAGCTCATCATGGTTTTCTCCCCGAACCTCCACCAGCAGGGATGTGACGTTTTCGTCAAGGGTTTTCAGATATTCCGGCATACCCGGTTTATCTTCCACAGCACGCAGCGATATCCGGTCCATCAGTTCTGCTGCGGAAACCACCGTGCGATCGAGCTGCATGACCCCGCGGCAGGCAGTGGCGATATCGGGAAAGAAAATCAGGGCTGATGCCTTATGGGCATGTTCGATAATGGTACGAAAGGTGATGTCGGCGATAAAACCGAGAGTGCCTTCGGAACCGATCATCAGATGCTTGATAATTTCGATAGGGTCCTGGTGATCGACAAACGAGTTGATACCATATCCGGTCGTGTTTTTGATCTTGTATTTGCGCGTGATCAGCTCAAACAGGGAACTGTCGGCAGCGATCTCGTCGCGAATAGACTCAACCGTTGTAACCAGTTCGCGGTGACCGGCCAGAAAATCTGCACGGGATGCCGGGTCGGAAGTGTCCAGGAGGGTACCATCGTGAAAGATGATTTTCATCTCCGTAACGGTCTTGTAACTGTTGTCGGTGGTGCCGCAGCACATGCCGCTCGCGTTGTTGGCGGCAATGCCGCCGATCATGGCATGGTTGATCGAGGCCGGGTCCGGTCCGATCTTGCGGTCATACGGTTTCAGGTAGGCATTGGCTTCAGCGCCCAGGATGGCAGGTTCCAGCGAGATGGTATCGCCGTTGTCAGAAATAACGCATTTTCCCCAGCCGCCGGACATGACCAGCAGCACCGAATCAGTAACCGCCTGGCCGGAAAGACTGGTGCCGGCAGCCCGGAACGTGACGGCAATTTTGAGAGAGCCGGCAACCCTGATGATGTGCGTCATTTCCTCTGCAGTCCTGACTTTGATGACAATTTTTGGTATCAGGCGGTACACGCTTGCATCGGTTCCGTAGGCCATGGTGCTGATCGGATCGCAGAACATCCGTGATTCCGGGATGAACGAGATGCACTCGTGGTAGAAGGTGCGATATGCGTCCGGGAGGCGGGCAATGTCAGCAGAATTCGTTTGTGTGATCACGGCATGCTCCTGTTGGTGCGTTGGTAGGAAAATCTAACCCCCCTCGCTCCCCCCTTATCAGGGGGGAAGTTTAAAGCCCTCCCCTGATAAGGGGAGCGGGGAGGGGTTGGGGTTGCCGTTACGGTATCATCCACTGGAGGTAGTAGGCCTGCAGGTACACTATAACCCCGACGACAATCGTCAGAATTATGGAGTGCTTGAGGGTAAAGCGGAACAGAGTTCCTTCTTCTCCAACCATGCCGCAGGCTGCGGTAGCGACAGCCAGAGATTGTGGCGATATCATCTTGCCCATGACGCCGCCGCTTGTGTTGGCTGCGCCGGTCAGGATCGGATTGAGGCCGAGCTGTTCGGCAGTGGCTTTCTGCAGTCCGCCGAAGAGGACGTTACTGGAAGTGTCGGAACCGGTCAGGAATACGCCCAGCCAGCCGAGGAAAGGCGAGATGAACGGGAACCAGTGGCCGGTTTTGGTGAAGACAAGGCCGAGACAGTTGGTCATACCGGAGGTGTTCATGACATAGGCCAGGCCGAGCACGGAGGCAACTGTGACGGCGGGGAAACGCATATCATAGAGCGTCTTGCCGGCCAGTTTAAAGACATCGCCGAAACCGACGCCACAGAGCAGGGCGGAGAGGAAGGCGGCGATCAGAATTGCGGTTCCGGCAGCGGACAAGAAGTTGAAGTTGTATTTCGCCGGCAGTTTGATGGGAAGCTGATCTGCAGTGGCTTTAGCCAAAGGCTTGAATTGATCTTTGGCAGTGACCTTGTTCTTTTCGAGGTCATCCTTGACCAGTTTCAGGATATCGGCGCTCTTCTTTGCTATGGCGTTGAATCCGGCATTGCGTTCTTCGCTCAGAACGGCACCTTTGCCGGCAAGACCCTGTTCAACCGGCAGAAATTTATCTTCCAGCCCCTTTAATTCATTCAGCATGGTTATCACGCCTGCCAGCTTCGGCTCCGCTGCAGGCAGTGCAGCAATAAGTTTATCTGCTTCTGCTGTCACGGCGCTGATTTTTTTCAGCCCGTCCTCAGGTTTGGAAACCTTCTTGACAATCATGCTGTCGAGGCCGGCAACGGTGATAACTACTTTGCTCTTGTCAAGCTCAGCTTTGATCGAAGGGATACCCCACAGCAGTACCATCACGGTCAGCGCCAGATAGGGAGACCAGGCTCGAAATACCTCGCCGGCAGAATAGTGGTGCTGCACCTTCGTACCGGTGTGTGTTTCATGGTCGAATACATAATTCTCTTTGGGCTGCCATACCTGCAGAAGCGCCACCAGGGCAACCATGGAAGCGAGCGAGGCGGTGATGTCAGGAAGATACGGGCCGAGATAGCTGGCTGTTGCCCACTGTGAAACCGCAAAGGTCAGGCCGCAGACAATGATTGCCGGGAGAACCTCGATGGTCTTTTTCCAGCCGACCATGATCATGATGACATAAAAAGGAATTACCACAGAGATGAAGGGGAGCTGACGGCCGACCATGGTAGAAAGCTTCATCAGACCACCATCGTCATAGCCCATGACCCCGGCAAGAGCAACAACAGGAATACCGATGGCGCCGAAGGCGACCGGCGCGGTGTTGGCAATCAGGCAGACACCGGCGGCATAGAGCGGCCTGAAACCGAGACCGACGAGTGTGGCGCCGGCAATGGCAACCGGGGTGCCGAAACCGGCAGCGCCCTCGATGAAGGCGCCGAAACAGAAGGCGATCAGCAGCGCCTGGATACGACGGTCGCCGGTGACACCGGCCAGCGAGGCCCGGATAACTTCAAACTGGCCACCTTTCACCGTGATGTTGTAGAGGAACAGTGTTGTGATAACGATGTAGAAGACCGGAAAGAGACCGAAAGCGGCACCCTGCATAAAAGCCAGTCCTGCCAGTTTGGCCGGCATCCCCCAGACCATAATCGCAATGCCGATTGCTGAAGCTACTGCCAATGGGCCTGCTTTGTGAGCTTTCATTTTCAGTACGGCGAGACAGACAAAAATGACGACGAGCGGGATGGCGGCGATAAGCGCCGACAAGCCAAGACTTCCTCCAGCGGGTGTGTACGTTTGAATCCAGGGCATGATACTACTCCTTTCCTATCTTGGGGGTATGAAGCTACTGTAACAACGTAAATCTATGTGGTGGATCCCTGATTGAAATTCAAAATAAAAACAGGTTATGTAAATTTGTATTACCAATTACATTCTTTCTAAAATACTGTCAAGTGTTTTTTAAAATAAAAAATAAAATCCTTATTGACAAAGAGTATAGAGATGAAATAGGGTGGCTTACAATCTGGTTTTACAAATTCTAACAGCATATTTCAGGACGAAATATATGTAGATTAAAAATTGGTATGCCGCATTTGATACTAAAATAGTTTGCGGTTATATGGAACAGTGTCTCTCAATTCAGATGTACGAGGAGGATCCTATGTTGTATGAGCAGTTCAAGGTAAGGGCAGAGGGGGTCAGTGCAGAGGTGACTCGCTACGCCACCAAAAATGAGGCTCTCGAGCATCTGCTTCAGTTTCTTCACAAAGAGGGTCTGGCCGATACTCCGCAATCAACGGCACTCTGGGCGGAATGTTCGTTCCTCGATGGCATGGATCGCAGCGAGTTGACCAAAAATGCCGGTTTAACATTCGAGGTCACCCGCGAACTGTCGGCGCAGGCCCGTTTCGGCATCAGTCAGATGGAGTGGGCTCTGGCCGATACCGGGTCGTTGGCGCAGAATTCTACCGCCATCGAACAACGCCTGGTGTCGTCGCTGCCGAGCATTCATATCGCCCTCGCGCCGACAAACGGCATACTGCCGGACATGCCGACACTTCTGTCACGGGTACATCCACAGGAGTGCGCATATCTTGCCATGATAACCGGTCCGAGCCGGACGGCGGATATTGAGCGGGTACTGACGATTGGCGTGCATGGCCCTGACCGGTTGATTATCATTTTTGTTGACGAATTGGGAGGGGACAACTAATGGGAACTGAATTTAAAGAATCAATTACCAAAGCGGTCAACAATGCCAACCTGACCGGGGCGCTTGGCAAGTTTTCCGAAGCCTATAAAGTTAACCGCGCCAAGGCATACGAAGGGATAGATTTTGAAGAGCTGCGCGGGAGGATTGCCGACCTGAAGGGGTACGCCGCTGCCCATCTTGATGAACTTTCCGATCAGTTCCAGAAGAACGCCGAAGCGTGCGGAGCAAAAGTGTTCAGGACGAAAGATCCGGCCAAAGTCAGGGAATACATCCTGAAGGTTGCTCAGGACAACGGCGTTAAAACGGTCATCAAGTCAAAATCAATGGCGACGGAAGAGATTCATCTCAATCAGTATCTTGAGAAAGCCGGCATAGAAGTTGGCGAGACCGATCTTGGCGAATGGATCATCCAACTGGCCGGACAGACCCCGTCGCATATGGTTATGCCGGCTATTCATATGACCAAGGAAGAGGTTTCCGATCTGTTCAGCAAGGAGGTCAACGAACGGCTGACCTCCGATATTCCCCGTCTTGTCAAAGTAGCCCGTGAAAAACTCCGCCCCACCTTTCTCGCAGCCGATATGGGCATTTCCGGCGGCAATATTGCTGTCGCGGAAACCGGCAGCATTGTCCTGATGACCAACGAGGGGAACGCCCGACTGGTCACCTCGCTGCCAAAAATACATATCGCACTGGTCGGCATCGAAAAACTGATTGAAAAATATGCCGATGTCGCCACAATTTTAAAAGCACTCCCCCGCAGTGCCACTGCCCAGCTGCTGACCAGCTATGTCTCGATCATCACCGGCCCGACGCCGAATAGCGACGGCTCGATGAAGGATATGCACATCATTCTCATGGATAACCGCCGCTCCGAGATGGCGGCTGATCCGAAGTTCAAGCAGGCGCTGCAGTGCATCCGCTGCGCCTCGTGCCTCAACGTCTGTCCGATTTTCCGCCTCGTCGGCGGTCATGTGTTCGGCAAAGTGTATACCGGCGGTATCGGTACGATTCTGACCGCCTGGTTTGACGAATTAAAAAAATCCGAAGATATCCAGGGGCTCTGCATCCAGTGTGGCGCCTGCACTGATGTCTGCCCCGGCAAAATCGATATTCCTGATCTGATTATGGAGATCCGGCGTCGCCTGGTGCAGGATCAGGGTTTACCGCTGCTGCAGAAGACCATCTATGCCGTGGTCAATAATCGCAAACTGTTTCACGGCATGCTGCGGGCCGCCTCTATTGCCGGAAAACCGTTTACCTCAGGCAAATTTGTCCGTCATCTGCCGCTGTTTCTGGCGGATCTCACCGACGGTCGCAGTCTACCGGCCATCGCGGCGGAACCGTTTCGTGATCGTTTCAAAAAGATCAGGCAACCAAAGCTCAAAGAAAAAGCGGCCTTTTATGCCGGCTGCCTGATTGATTTTGCCTATCCGGAAATGGGAGAATCATTGGTCAAAATCCTCAATAAGGGCGGTATCGAGGTGATCTTCCCGGATGACCAGACCTGCTGCGGTGCTCCGGCACGCTATAACGGCGCCTACGAGGTGGCCGCCAGTAACGCCGTTGACAACATCAAGGCGCTGCTTCGCGAGGATGTTACCTATGTTGTTTCGGCGTGCCCGACCTGCACCGTAGCGCTTGATCATGAATTTATCAGCACTTTTGAAAGTCTTGGCCAGACGGAATGGCTGCCGCAGGCAAAAATTCTTGCTGCAAAGACAATCGATTTGTCCACTCTGGTCACAAAGCTGGTCAAAGAGGGGCGCTTGACCCTGAAAGAGGGGCAGAAGCTGGGGAAAATAACCTACCACGATTCCTGTCACTTGAAACGGACGCTGAAGGTCTCCGAACAGCCGAGAGAGCTGCTGCAGGGAGTGGGCTATGAAGTGACTGAAATGTTCGAGTGCGATACCTGTTGCGGTATGGGGGGATCCTATTCAATGAAGCTGCCGGAAATCTCCGCGCCGATTCTGCAGCGCAAACTGAGGAATATCAAGGAGACCGGTGCGCCTACGGTTGCCATGGATTGCCCCGGCTGTGTCATGCAGATCAGGGGCGGCATGGATCAGGATGGTGCCACTGTTCAAGTGAGGCATACAGTGGAACTGCTTGCGGAACAACTGGAAAAATAAATTGCCTTCACGGACGTAACGATATATGTATTGGAAACTAATGACGTATTTCTAAATTAATGGATGATACATACCATGAATGAATCTGGTGGAGATATTTCCCGCTTGATGGAGATGGCTGAAGCGGTGCGGCTGCAGAAAGAGTTTACTTCGGCTGAGACGTATTACCGTCAGGTGCTTGAACTTGACCCGGAACATATCCTCGCGTTGCGGGGTCTCGGTGACGCCCTGAGGGGATTACATCAATTCGAGACGGCTATTGAGATCTGGAAAAAAATATTTGATCTGAAAGGTGATGAGGATGTTTTTTTACTAACCCGCATTGCTGATTGCTATAAGGCTCTCGAAAAGTGCGAAGATGCTCAGCAGTACTATATGAAAACGCTCTCGCTTAAAAAACATAACCGCTATGCTCTGATCGGTCTGGCTGATCTGTATCACAAACATGGTGAGGATGCGCTGGCGATTGAGTATTATGAAAAAGCTCTCGCCAGCGGCGTGACTTTGATAAAAATTCTGACTATTGTGGGAAGTCTCTATTATCGACTGAGAAATTACGAAAAGGCCCGCTTTTATTACGAAAAAACTCTTGAGCAGGAGCCGGATAACACCTATGCATTGTACGGTCTGGGCAATTACTATCGCTGGAAAAGTGATTATCGCCGTGCGGTACAGATGTGGGAAAAGGTAACGGTAAAGCATGCCGGTTCCGTCAATATGATTGCCCGACTCGGCGATGCATACCGGAATATCGGACAGTTTGAGGACGCTGAACGAGCGTACAAGAGTAACCTTGATGAAAGGTATCACAAATTTTCCCTGTCCGGGCTGATTAAGCTCTACGCTCTGCAGGGGCGGATTACTGAAGTCTGCGCGTGGTATGACGAACTGCTGCGAAACGAGCATGCTGAAGAAAAAAGTGTCTTATCAGAAGTTGGCGAGTTACTGATCAAGCGAAAGAAAGTCGGCCTGGCCCGGCAGTTTTTACTCCATGTTCAGGCTCGTCAGTCAAAGAGTCCAGCTGTCTGTCGCATTATTGAAGAAAAACTCCGGCTGCTCGAAAACAGCTGAATAACCGGGAACGTCCACCGTTCTTGACTTTCCCGTCCGCTTTTGGCACTATGCCGCTCCATGAAAAAACTGACCAGACTCATTCATATAGGTTCGGTGCCGATAGGTGGTAATGCCTCCTGTTCAGTACAGTCGATGTGCAGCACCGACACGCGTGATATACCGGCTACAATTGGCCAGATAACAGGTCTGGCTGAAGTCGGATGCGAAATAGTCCGCTGTGCTGTACCTGATCGTGATGCGGCCGGTGCGCTGGCTCAGATTAAAAAAATGAGTCCTATCCCTGTTGTTGCCGATATCCATTTTGACTATAAACTGGCGCTTCAGGTGCTTGAGGGGGGTATTGACGGACTGCGTCTCAATCCGGGCAATATCGGCGAGAAGTGGAAGGTAGCCGAAATTGTGGCCTCTGCAGCTGAACGAAATGTACCAATAAGAATCGGCGTAAATGCTGGTTCGCTTGAAAAAGAGCTGCTGCAGCGCTATGGACACCCGTCAGCTGAAGCCATGGTTGAATCGGCGCTCGGGCATATTCGCATTCTTGAAGATTTAAATTATCAGGAGATTAAAGTATCATTGAAGGCCTCTGATGTGATGAAGACGGTAGCGGCATACCGTCTGTTTTCGCAACAGTCCGATTATCCGCTGCATATCGGTATTACCGAGGCGGGCACTCTTTTTTCCGGAACCATAAAATCGTCGGTCGGGCTTGGTATACTGCTGGCGGAAGGCATCGGTGACACGCTGCGCGTTTCGCTGACCGGTGCTCCGAACGATGAGGTGAGGGTCGGGTATGACATTCTCAAAGCGGTCGGCGTGCGCCAGCGAGGGGTGGATTTTGTCTCCTGCCCTACCTGCGGGCGCTGTCAGATTGACCTGGTCAGGGTTGCTGAAGAGGTAGAAAAGCGGCTGCAAGGGGTTGATAAACAGATTACTGTTGCTGTTATGGGGTGTGCAGTAAACGGGCCTGGCGAAGCGCGCGAAGCGGATGTCGGTATCGCCGGTGGTAACGGTGAAGGCCTCGTATTCCGCCACGGTGAAATAGTTCGTAAGGTGCCGGAAGCGCAGTTGGCTGATGCCTTACTGGAAGAGATAGCAAAATTGTAGTGTAACGACTTTATCTGTCTGGAGATAAGTAATGCTGTATTCCCGTTATTTTATACCAACAATCAAGGAAACTCCCTCAGATGCCGAAGTTGTTTCGCATCAACTCATGCTGAGAGCCGGGATGATCCGCAAGCTGGCATCCGGAATATACAACTACCTGCCACTCGGGCTGCGCTCGATACGCAAGTTTGAAAACATCGTCCGTGAAGAGATGAATAAGGCTGATGCCATTGAGATGCTGATGCCGAGTGTCCAGCCTGCGGAGTTATGGCAGGAATCAGGGCGCTGGGCTTTTTATGGCAAGGAACTGTTACGCTTTAAAGACCGGAAAGAGGCTGAATTCTGTATGGGGCCAACCCATGAAGAGGTCATTACCGACATGGTGCGGCGTGAGATCAAAAGCTATCGGCAGATGCCGCTTAATTTTTATCAGATCCAGACCAAATTCCGTGACGAAATCCGCCCACGCTTCGGTTTGATGCGCGGCCGCGAGTTCATTATGAAGGATGCATACTCTTTCGACGTAGACAGCTCTGCGGCGGACCTCTCCTACGAAAAAATGTACACCGCATACATGCGTATTTTTGAACGCTGCGGTCTCAATTTCAGGGCGGTTGAAGCTGACACCGGCAGTATCGGCGGATCCTCATCACATGAATTCATGGTGCTGGCAGATTCCGGCGAAGATGCCATTGTTTCCTGCGATGCGTGCCGCTATGCCGCAAATATTGAGAAGGCAGAATCGCCTTTATTTACCGTATCATCCGGTGCAGCTCTGAAAGCTTTAGAGAAGGTATTGACACCGGAAATGAAAACCATTGCCGATGTTGCCGCATATATGAACGTTGCCGCTGATACAACGATAAAAACCCTTGTCTACGCCTCCGAAGCCGGAGATCTGGTAATGGCACTGCTGCGTGGCGATCATGAACTGAACGAGCTTAAACTCAAGAATCACCTCGGCTGGGAAGATATTCAGATGGCCTCTGAAGAGCAGATCTTTGCCTGTACCGGCTCTCCTGTCGGGTTCCTCGGGCCGATCGGGCTGAAGCGTGAGATCACGGTTATTGCCGACAGAGTCGTTCAGGGCATGACCAATGTTGTTGTCGGAGCCAATGAACGGGATCAGCATTTTACAAACGTCAATTGCGGCCGTGATTTTGCGGTCCCCGCGTTTGTTGATATCCGAACCGTTGCTGCTGGCGACGCCTGTCCGCGCTGCGAATCAGGTAAACTTGAGATGTGGCGTGGCATCGAAGTCGGGCATGTATTCAAGCTTGGCACGAAATATTCGAAAGCGCTTAACGCAACGTATCTTGATGCCAACGGCAGAGAGCAGATTATTTTTATGGGGTGTTACGGTATTGGTATCGGGCGAACCGTTGCCGCTGCCATCGAGCAGAACCACGATGAAAACGGCATCATATTCCCGATTCCGATCGCCCCGTTTCACTGCTCCGTCGTTGCTGTCAATACCAAAGACGCCGGAGTCATGGCCGCTGCCGAAGAAATTTATTTCCGTCTCGAAAAGCAGGGTATCGAAGTGCTGTTCGATGATCGAGACGAGCGCCCCGGGGTAAAGTTTAAAGATAACGACCTGATTGGTATACCGATCCGGATTGTTGTTGGCAGCAAAGGCCTGGCTGATGGTACCGTTGAGGTAAAGTTCCGTTCAACCGGAGAAGTGCTGTCACTTTTGCTTGATGATGTGGTATCAACTGTTACGCAGCGTATTGATGCCGCATTGGCGCATCCGGAATAGCGGTCAGCAAAATTCACTTTTTCATACATGTGTAAAGCCGCTCACCAGCAGTGATGCTGATGAGCGGCTTTTTTTCTGAATATTTTGCACTAATCGTATATACTCGACGAAATAACCCGCTCAAAAGAAGGAAACAAATGACTACGAGAGAATTATCCGCTGGTGATATTATTGAATCGCGCTGCACAAAGTGCCGTGAAGTGCTGAATCACAGGATCGTCGCAATGGTGGAAGGTAAAGTTATACGGGTTGAGTGCAACACCTGTAACGGTGTACATAACTATCATGCGCCTCCTGTAGCAAAAGAGCCGAAAGCCCCGAAAAAAATCGCAGTCAGCAAACCCCGCGTATCGAGCACCGCCCCTCGTGTTTCCCGGAAAGATCCGGCTGAGGTTGAACGCGAAGAGTGGGCGTCACTCCAGCCGACGTTTGATCCGGAAAAAGCGCTTCCGTATGATATGAATGGCAGGTTCCTGGCAAAACGTCTCGTTCTTCACCCGTCGTTCGGACTTGGGATCGTCAAAACAGTCACCGTGCCGAATAAAATGCAGGTCCTCTTCAAAGACGGTATCAAGCTGCTTCGCTGTAACTACCTTTGATTGAATAAATTTTGCCTTGATTTATGAGCCTGTTTGCATTACTAAACAGTTTTGTCTCTTTCTAACTAATCAAAAAAAGGAGAGTACCTATGTCTGTCAAACCATTTGTGTATCAGGATCCGTTCCCGCTGGCAAAAGATGAGACCACGTACCGCAAAATTGAAGGTTCAGAAAAATACATACTGGTTGAAAAATTTGCCGACACCGATGTGGTAAGAGTCTGCCCAGAAGCGCTCTCGATTCTTGCCAATGAAGCGATGAAGGACGTCTCCTTTCTGCTCCGCCCGGCTCACAATGAGCAGGTTGCCGCCATCCTGAGTGATCCGGAAGCGTCGATGAACGACAAGGGCGTTGCACTGGCCTTTCTGCGTAATGCCGAGATTGCCGCACAATTTGATCTGCCGGTCTGTCAGGATACCGGTACCGCGACCGTTGCAGCTAAAAAAGGTCAGCAGGTCTGGACCGGCGTTAAGGACGAGCAGTGGTTATCGAAAGGGATATATAAAACCTATACCGAAGAAAATCTGCGCTATTCACAGACCGTAGCACTCGATATGTACGAAGAGATCAATACCGGTACCAATCTGCCTGCCCAGATAGATATTCTTGCCACGGAAGGAGAATACTACAAGTTTGTGTTCATGGCCAAAGGGGGCGGTTCTGCCAACAAGACCATGCTCTATCAGGAAACAAAAGCGCTCCTGACACCGGACAAGCTGTTCAAGTATCTCGTCGAAAAGATGAAATATCTTGGTACGGCGGCATGTCCTCCGTATCACATCGCCTTTGTCATCGGTGGCACTTCAGCTGACGCCTGCATGAAGACGGTCAAGCTGGCAACAGCCAAGGAACTGGACGGACTGCCGACGAGCGGCAATGAGCATGGCCAGGCCTTTCGTGATATCGAACTTGAGGACAAACTGCTGGTAGCTGCACAGCAGCTTGGTATCGGTGCCCAGTTTGGCGGTAAATATTTTGCCCATGATGTGCGGGTCATTCGCCTGCCGCGCCATGGCGCTTCCTGTCCCATAGGAATGGCGGTCTCCTGCTCGGCTGACCGCAACATCAAAGCTAAAATCACCCGGGATGGCCTTTTTGTCGAGGAGATGGACCGCAACCCGGGCCGCCTGATCCCTGCGCAGTATCGCGGCAAACATGAGCATGGTGTCAAGATTGACTTGAACAAGCCGATGAAGGAAATTCTGGCCGAGCTTACCAAACATCCGGTCTCCACACCACTGCTGCTTTCCGGCACCATCGTGGTCGGTCGTGACATTGCTCATGCCAAATTCAAGGAAATCATGGATAGCGGCAAACCGCTCCCTGAGTATCTCCTCAACCATCCGATCTATTATGCCGGTCCGGCCAAGACGCCGCCAGGTAAGGCATCAGGCTCTTTTGGACCGACGACTGCCGGCAGAATGGATTCATACGTTGATGAACTGCAGTCAAAAGGCGGCTCACTCATCATGATTGCCAAGGGAAATCGCAGCCAGCAGGTTACCGATGCCTGCAAGAAGTACGGCGGCTTCTACCTCGGGTCAATCGGTGGACCGGCCGCAGTTCTGGCTGAAGAAAATATCAAGAAAGTTGAGTGCATCGATTTTCCGGAGTTGGGTATGGAAGCGGTCTGGAAGATTGAAGTTGAAAATTTCCCGGCATTTATCCTGGTTGATGACAAAGGGACTGACTTTTTTAAACAACTTGGACTGTAGCATACATGAAATTGATTACTGATTTTATTTCCAGAAAAGAAGGAGGGGTCGCTGCCGATCTTGGTATTCTCTCCCTGATTTTTTTTACCGCATTTTTTCAGTTCCTTGGGCGCTTTCCGCTCATTGGGACCGATGAAGCGCGCTATATGGAGATTCCCCGGGAAATGATCGAACGGGGAGATTTTATTACTCCGACGCTCAACTATGTCAAGTATTTTGAAAAGCCGCCTCTCCACTACTGGTGTAATGCCCTTGCAATGCAACTATTCGGTGAAACAGAATTTGCCGGCCGGTTTTTCGGGGCTCTCTGGGGGGTACTGGGAATATTGTTTGTCTATCACATGGGGCGCAAACTCTTCGGGAGGCGCGAAGCGCTACTCTCGGCACTGATTCTCGGTACCTCAATTGGCATCATCGCTCAGGCACGCATCAACATAACCGACACGACCCTGACTATCTGTATGACCGCCTGCCTTGGCTGTTTCCTTCTTGCTGTCCAGGAAAACGAGCAGAACAAAGGGCGGTATTACTATCTGTTCTACATTTTTTCTGCTTTAGCTGTTCTTGCTAAAGGTTTGATCGGAATTGTTCTGCCCGGCGGCGTCATCTTTTGTTTTATACTGATCACCAGGCGCTGGCGTCTCCTCCGGGAAATGAGACTCCTCACCGGTATCATGCTCTTTCTGATTGTCTGCGCCCCCTGGTTTGTCATCGTTTCCATCAGAAACCCGGAATTTGCGCGGTTTTTCTTTATCCATGAACATTTTGAACGCTTTCTTACCAAGGTGCATGGCCGTTATCAGCCCCCCTGGTTTTTTATCCCGATCCTGTTCGGCGTCATGCTTCCCTGGTCGTTCTTCATTCCGACTGCAATTGCCCGCTTCTGGCAGGAACGGAAACAGACGGGTGCCGATAACCGCTTGTTCCTGTTTCTGTGGGCTGCTGTTATCTTTGTCTTTTTTTCAAAATCCGATTCAAAGCTTATTCCCTATATACTTCCGGTTTATCCGGCAGTGGCCCTGCTGCTTGGAATTACATTCGCCGCTGCCTTTGATCGTGGTTTTTCCTCCCTGAAAATACCGGCACTGCTTCTTTCGGCGGTTACTATTGTTCTCGGCGTGGGCTGCATAGCCTATCCACATCTGGCGAGCGATCCGAAAATAACAGCAGGGGGCGGAATTATAATGGGTGGCCTCTTCTTCTCTCTTGGCGTTGTTGCACTGTTCAACACAACCAGGGATAAAACAGCACCGCTTTTCGCCGGTTTGGCAATCATGGCTCTTCTTGTCGGCATCTTTGCTCCGCCGACCATCTATGCCAGAATGGCAAAGGACAGGTCTGCCCGCGAACTCGCATTGATCGTTAAGGAAAAAGCTGATAAAAATGCCATAGTAGCGGTATTTGACTACGAGCAGGGGTTGCCGTTTTATGCCCGTCGCCGGGTTGTCGTTGTGGGGGGGCGTAATGAGCTGGAATTCGGCAGCCGTCTGGGGGATCAGTCGGCCTGGTTCATAGAACCGGAGAAATATGCGCAACTCTGGGCCGGACCGGCTCAGGTTTTTACACTCATAAATTTACAAGAATTAGAAAATTTTTCAAAAACCAGCAGCCCGCCGCCGATCCTTCTGGGTAAGAGTGGCCGCAGGGCTCTCATTACCAACCGTTAAGCCGTTTCTCAGCTTTTTGTAAGTTCAGCTGATGCGCCAATTACCAATACCACTTTTTTACGGAGTTATGTAATGCGTAGTGAGTTCCTCCCGTTTTCAACGCCGACAATTGATGAAGCAGAGATCGCTGAGGTGGTTGATTGCCTCCGCTCCGGCTGGATTACCACCGGTCCAAAGGTCAAACGTTTCGAGGAATCGTTCGGCGCGTATGTCGGCGCTCCTTTTGCAGTTCCGCTCAGTTCGGCTACCGCCGGATTACATCTGACCCTGCTGGCGCTGAAAATTAAGGAGGGGGATGAAATAATCACCACGCCGATGACCTTTGCCTCTACCGTCAGCATGATTGTGCTCTGCGGCGGCACTCCGGTGTTTGTAGACATTGAACTCGGCACGCTGAACATTGATGCAACAAAGATTCGCGAGAAGATAACCTCCCGGACCAGAGCCATCATCCCGGTGCATTTTGCCGGTCAATCGTGCGACATGGACCCGATTTTTTCTCTAGCCGGCGAATTCGGTTTGACCGTGATCGAGGACGCTGCTCATGCCGCCGGTACCGAGTATAAAGGGCAGCGGATCGGTTCGTTGGACAGTATTTCCATTTTCTCCTTTCACCCCAACAAGAACATTACCACCGGCGAAGGTGGGATGGTCTGCACCGGCGACGAGACGCTGGCCGAAGAGATCTCACTGCTTAAATTTCACGGCATGAACCGCGAAGCGTGGAAACGTTTTGCCGCAAGCGGCACTCCCAACTACGACATTGTTCTCCCCGGTTTCAAGTACAACATGATGGATATTCAGGCTGCACTAGGTATCCATCAGCTGCCGAAACTGGATGGCTTCATCAATAAACGTCAGGAAATTGCCGATTTTTATAGCCATGCGCTTGCCGAGATCCCGGAATTGGCCCTGCCAGAGTATGCCCCCTTTGCCCAGCGTCATGCGTGGCATCTTTACACGCCGCTCGTGAAAATTGAGAAGTTGTCGGTTGATCGCGATCAGTTCATGACCGCTCTGAAACAGGAAAATATCGGCACCGGCCTCCACTATAAGGCTGTGCATCACCACGCCTGGTACAAAGAGAACCTGCCGCAACCGGAGGGTTCTCTCCCCAATGCCGATTACGCCTCGGATCGAATCCTCTCGCTGCCGCTTTTCCCGAAAATGACTCTGGACGATGCCCGTGATGTCGTTGAGGCCGTAAAAACAGTCATCACAAGGTGCAAAAAATGACACCGTACCTCTCAATCGTCATCCCGGTCTATAATGAGGAGCCGAATATCCAGCGCCTCTTCGATCGTCTCTATCCGGTAATGAAGGGGATCGGCAAACCGTTCGAAATAATCTTTACCGATGACGGCAGCCGCGATCATTCTCTGGAGCTGCTTACGGGGCTGGTTGCTGCATATCCGGAAGTACGGGTGGTAGAGTTTAACGGCAACTTTGGCCAGCATATGGCAATCATGGCCGCCTTTGAAATCAGTCGGGGCGAGATCGTCATCACTCTGGATGCCGATCTGCAGAATCCGCCGGAGGAGATTCCCAAACTGATAGCCGCAATGGAGCAGGGACACGATGTTGTCGGGAGTATCCGTCAGCACCGGCAGGACTCTTTTTTTCGCAAGAGCGCCTCAAAGATGGTCAATATCACTACCCGGAAAATGACCGGTATGCAGATGAGTGACTACGGGTGTATGCTGCGTGCCTATCACCGCAACGTGGTCGATAACGTTAACCGCTGCGGTGAACGTACCACTTTTATTCCCGCTCTGGCGCAAACATTTGCTGTTAACCCCGGCGAGGTTGCAGTAGCCCATGCCGAGAGGCTTGAAGGGGAGAGCAAATACTCGTTTTACAGCCTGATTCGCCTCAACTTTGATCTGATGACCGGTTTTTCAGTGGTGCCGCTCCAGCTCTTCGCTCTGATGGGAATATTGACATCCCTCTTCGCTGTCGCTTTTGCTGTCTTCCTGCTGGTACGCCGGTTCATAGTCGGTTCCGAGGTTGAAGGGGTCTTCACCCTGTTTGCCATCCTCTTTTTCTTCCTCGGCATTACCATCTTCGGCATCGGCATTGTCGGTGAGTATGTGGGGAGGATTTACCAGGAGGTGCGGCGCCGGCCTCGTTATGTCGTTCGCAAACTGCATGGGGTTGTTAATGAGTGATAGAGTTGTCGTATGCGCCTATCATAATGTCGGTTTCCGCTGCCTGGAGGAACTGCTCCGGCAAGGGGCGGATATCCGGCTTATCTTCACCCATGAGGATTCCCCGACGGAAGAGATCTGGTTCCGCTCGGTGCGCGAGCTGGCGGAACGGCACGGTATCCCGTATGTAACAGCGGATATCAATGAACCGTTAAATGTTGCGCGAATACGAGAAATTGCCCCGGCATTTCTTCTTTCGTTTTACTACCGGAACATGATTAAACCGGAGGTTCTGGATCTGGCATCAAAGGGTGCCTTGAACCTTCATGGTTCTTATCTGCCCAGGTATCGCGGCCGTGTTCCGGTAAACTGGGCAGTGATCAACGGGGAGACAGAAACCGGCGCAACCCTTCACTACATGGAGGGCAAGCCTGATGCCGGTGATATTGTCGATCAGATTACGATTCCTATTGCATTCACTGATACCGCCTTTGACGTCTTCAATAATTTGACCGAAGCAGCGGTTGAAGTAATCAGCCGTGCATGGCCGCAGCTGCTCGGCGGCACGGCACCCCGCATCAAAATGAATCTTGATCAGGGCAGCTATTTTGGTGGTCGTAAGCCTGCCGATGGCGCCATTGACTGGAGGAAAAGTGCGGTACAGATATACAACCTGATTCGAGGCGTCACCCATCCCTATCCGGGGGCATTTACCGGGCTTGATGGCAATCGGGTCATAATCTGGGAGGCCTGGCCGGTTTCCGGAAACGGTGCACCGGGCAGAATTATTGCCTCGGAACCGCTGCTGGTTGGCACTGGTGAAGGGTTGTTAGAAATTCGCGCGTTGCAGGTTGAGGGAGGGGTTGAGGAAACTGCTTCAACATTTGTAGAGAATAATGATGTAACAACAGCACATTTTACATAATAGTCTATCGTTTACCAGAACATTCAAAAGGAGACCTGTTCAATGAAAGTATTAATTCTGGGTGTCAACGGATTTATCGGCAACGCCCTTACCCACCGTATTCTCACTACCACCGACTGGGAGGTCTTCGGCCTCGATATGGCCTGCGACAAGCTGGAACATTCAATCGGCGACGACCGTTTCCACTTCCTTGAAGGCGATATCACCATTAACAAGGAGTGGATCGAGTACAACATAAAAAAATGTGATGTCGTGTTGCCGCTCGTGGCTATCGCCACCCCGGTTACCTACGTCAAGGATCCACTGCGGGTTTTTGAACTCGATTTCGAGGAAAATCTGAAAATTGTCCGCTTGTGCGCAAAGTACAGGAAACGGGTCATCTTTCCGTCTACATCCGAAGTGTACGGTATGAGCCCGGACCGGGAATTTGACGAGGAAACGTCTCCTCTGATGCTCGGCCCCATCAACAAGGAACGTTGGATCTACTCCTGCGCCAAACAGATGCTGGACAGGGTGATTTATGCCTATGGCAATCATGAAGGGCTGCAATACACGCTGTTCCGTCCCTTCAACTGGATCGGCCCCAAGCTTGACAGCATAAGCACCGCCAAGGAGGGGAGCTCTAGGGTTCTTACCCAATTCCTCTATAATATTCTCGCGGGAGAGCCGATTCAACTGGTTGATGGCGGCAATCAGCGTCGTTCCTTCACTTTCGTTGAAGACGGTATCGATTGCCTGATGAAGATTATTGCCAACAAAAACGGCTGTGCCAGCGGCGGTATTTTTAATATCGGTAACCCGAATAATGACCTGTCCGTCAGGGAATTGGCCGAGAAATTGATTGCTTTGGTCAAAGAATTCCCTGCGTATCGGGAGAAGGCTGAAAACTGCAAACTAATAGAGGTAACCTCCGGCGATTTCTACGGCAAAGGGTACCAGGATATGCTGACCCGGGTTCCATCTGTGAAAAATGCCAAAGAAAAACTCGGCTGGGAGCCAAAAACAACAGTCGACGATGCCCTGCGTGCAACCCTGAATTTTTACCTGGTTGAAGACCGGCAGAAGATCGAGCATCTGCTGTGACCAGCGCAAACACCTGTAATCGTTTTTTATGAAAGATATGCCACCAGCAGTTGCCCTGAAAGTTGATGTGGATACCTTCGTCGGAACACGTGACGGCATTCCCAACCTGTTACGTATCCTGCTGCAATTCGGCATACGGGCAACTTTTTATTTTTCTCTTGGCCCGGATAATTCGGGAAAGGCGATCAGACGGATCTTTCACAGGGGGTTTCTCAGCAAGATGCTGCGCACCCGTGCCCCTTCGATGTATGGCGTGCGCACATTGCTCTACGGGACGCTTCTTCCCGCCCCGATGATTGGCGAAGGGCTGCCGGATGTTATGCGCAGCGTTCAGCTGGCCGGGCACGAGGTCGGCATCCACTGTTGGGATCATGTCAGATGGCACGATTATCTGTCACGCTTTCCGAAACAGACCACTTTCCGCGAGCTTGACCAGGCACGCACCTCATTCGAAGAAATCTTTGGCCAGCGTGCCCGGTCCACCGCCGCCCCTGGCTGGACCGTTTCTGCCGACTCTCTCGAAATCCAGGACCGTATGGAACTGAGCCACTGCAGTGATGCCAGGGGGACCGGCCCGTTCTTCCCGGCAATGGCCGGGCGGCGTTTCTCAACACTGCAGATACCGACAACATGGCCCACTATGGATGAACTTCTCGGCGAAAACGGTATCACTCTTGACACAATTAACGACCACTATCTACAGCTTCTGCAACCGGGGCTCAACGTCCATACCATCCACGCAGAACTTGAAGGAAATGCACTCAGTTCCACCTTTATCGAGCTGTTGCAGCGGCTTGCCGAGCGCAACGTCCGCTATTTGACCCTTGCCGAGGTTGCCGATGAATTCGGCGCGCATGCGCCAAGCTGTGAACTTGGTATGAAATATATTGCCGGGCGTGCCATGCCGGTCGCAATTCAAGGAGCACCCATTTTATGAACAAACTCAGTTTTAGCACTCTCTCCAGCCTGAGCGCTGCAGCTGAGCAGTCACCGCGCAAGCGCATGAATCACAATCTCCATTCTGAATTATCAGACCCTGTCCAGCGTTTAGCCATTGCAATGGAACCTGATACGTATATTCGTCCCCATCGTCATCTTCAATCGTGGGAACTGCTGACGTCGTTACGTGGCCGTTTCGTGGTGCTGACTTTTGATGATGATGGTGTGGTTATTGACCGCGCAGTGTTGGGAGAAAGCGATTCTGTGGCCGAAACTCCTGTTGCAGGCTGGCATGCAGTGCTTTCCCTTGATACCGGCGGCGTTATCTTTGAAGTAAAACAGGGTCCGTATATGCCGTTCAAAGAAGAAGATTTTGCGCCGTGGTCCCCCTCTGCTGCTGATGACAATTATAAAGCGCTCATGCGGTGGTTTTGCGGTGCCGAAGTCGGGCAGCGTTGGTCTGGGTGCTGATTTGAAACTCTTACCGTGAAACGCATTTTATCCCTCTACATCATTCGTGAAATTTCCTCGCTCTTCCTGCTGGGCATCATTCTGTTTACGCTGATTCTTCTCATGGCCCGCCTCATCAATTTAACGGAGCTGGTTGTGTCTCATGGCGTTGCCATTGCGGACGTCTGTAAGATGATCCTGTATCTCATTCCGTCATTTCTGATTTATACGATTCCTATGGCCTTTTTGTTAGCGGTACTCCTGGCATTCGGGAGACTTTCCGCCGACAATGAGATTGTCGTTATAAAGGCCTGCGGAATAAGTCTTTTCCAGGTGATGCCGCCGGTTATGTTCTGTGCTTGTGTCGCTGTTCTGCTTGCTTTCGGCGTTAGTACGATCGGAATCCCGTGGGGAAACAGCTCATTCAGGGAGCTGAGCCAACAGGTGCTGACGAAGAATATAGCAGGGACAATTCGGGAAAAGACGTTTTGGGATGATATCCCGGGTCTGGTCATGTATACGGATCACTATGAGGAGAAGAGTCAGCAGTTGAAGGGGGTTGTTATCCATGATGGCCGCAATCAGTCTCGGCCCATGACAATTTTTGCGCGTGATGGCGTTATTTCCGGCGCATCTCAAAGTAATGCACTCCTCTTGTCTTTGCAAAACGGTTCTATTCATATGGCCGGAGAAGGTGGGAGTTACCGGATGGTTCATTTCGGAGAATACAGCATGACGGTTGGTGACAGGGAAAAACGCACGCCACAATCCCGTAACGAGTCAGACATGTGGCTCTCTGATTTGAAAAGCAGGATAGACGACCCTGCCATCCCTGCCACTCTTCGTATCAGCTATCTCATTGAGTACCATAGCCGTTTTACCTTTCCCTGCGCTTCATTTGTGTTCGCACTACTTGCTGTGCCATTGGGGATACAGAATCGACGTTCCGGTAAATCGGGCGGCTTTGCGGTAAGTATCTTAATAATACTCTTCTATTATGTTATGATGTCGGTCGCCAAGAGTTTTCCGGAGAGGGGTATCTTGCCCGCCTCGATTGCACTTTGGCTGCCCAATCTGTTTTTCTTCAGTATTGGCTTATATTTTCTGCGAATGGCATCCATGGAACAGAGTCTTCCCCGGTTGCGGCTCAATACACGTTTTAATTTTTTTCGCAGGTCAACCTGATGTATATAGTTATCGGAGGGAATTCCAGTGCTCAAAAGTATGACCGGATATGGCAAAGGGGAAGCATCTACGCCGCACGGCTCTTTTATCGTCGAAATACGTTCGGTCAACCATCGCTACGGTGAAATTTCCGTTCGGCTGCCGCGAACATTTTATGCTCTTGAAAACGATGTAAAACGTCTCGCTTCGGCACTCCTCAAGCGGGGGAAAATTGATATTTCCGTGCAGTGGGATGAAACAACTGCAGCTAACGCGATGCCGCAACTGGATATGGCTGTAGCACGGGGCTATTTTGAAGCCTATGCCCGTTTGGCAAAAGAGCTTAACCTGCCGCAGGATGCTGCGCCGTCGTACCTCATGTCACTCAAGGGTGTGATGAAAGAGATGGCCGTCTCAGTGGATGAAACTGAATTACAGCCGCAGTTGCTGACTGCAGTCCAGGGTGCGGTTGCAGCACTGGAGGGCATGCGAAACCGTGAAGGTGAAGCACTCTCCGCTGACTTGAAGGCCAGACGAAAACAGATTGCCGAGTGGTCGGCACAGATAGGTGCCCGGACGCCTCAGATGGTGATTGAATACCGCCAGAAACTGAAGGCACGGCTGGATCAGCTTCTAGACGGAGTGGAGATGGACGAAAACCGCTTGTCTCAGGAAGTTGCGCTGCTGGCTGATCGCTGCGACATTACGGAAGAGCTGGTGCGGCTTGCGAGCCATTTTAACCAGTTTGACGAGGCATTGTGCAGTACGGAGCCGGTCGGGAGGAAACTCGATTTCCTCATGCAGGAGATGAACCGGGAGGTTAACACGATCGGTTCAAAGTCAAATGATGCCGGCATTACGAGCCTGGTAATTCAAATTAAGGCGGAAATGGAAAAAATGCGGGAGCAGGTGCAGAATGTGGAGTGAAAAATCGTCAATCATGCAGGGTAGAGAACTCTTTGCTCAGCTGCTGAAGGGAGCCAGAGAACATACTCTGTGCGGTACGTTTGGATGAATATACGTCTGATGAAGCTGCTTGATGCCGCTGTCGGACGCATCGCGACATCCGTTTTCCCCGCACCTTCGCGCATAAATCCCCCTTCCACAATAACGTCCCTCCTCCTCATCCGCCCCGGCGGCATTGGTGATGCGTTATTGCTTGCTCCTGCCATCCGGACTCTCAACATAAACTATCCCAGGGCACAGATCACCGTTCTTGCAGAACGCCGTAACGCCGGAGCCTTTTCACTCATTCCGGGAGTTGCTGAAGTCTTCTGTTACGACCGTCCACGCGAGTTGTTTCAGGCATTGCAGAGCAGGTACGATATTGTCATTGATACCGAACAGTGGCATCGTCTGTCCGCGGTGGTGGCGCGACTGGTTTCGGCGCAGGTCAAGATCGGATTTGATACCAACGAGCGTCGTCGGATGTTCACTCATGTAATTTCCTACTCTCACGATGATTATGAGGCTGTCAGTTTTGCTCACCTGGTTGAACCGTTGGGGATTGGAGCGGGAGGGGGAGCGTTGGGAGTTTCGTTTTTGTCCATTCCGGATGCCGCGTCTGCCAAAACTGACATTCTGCTGGCATCACTCAGTGATGAGTTCTTTATCACACTTTTTCCCGGAGCAAGCATCACTGAGCGACAATGGGGAGCGGACCGTTTCCAGCGTGTAGCTGAAATTCTTACTGATTTCGGTATCAAAACGGTTGTTGTTGGTGGCAACGAAGATCAACATCAGGGAGAGGTGATAGTCGGTAATGGCCCGGGGCGTAATCTTGCCGGTATGACCTCGTTATCAGAAACCGCTGCAATAATAAAAAAGAGTGCGATGCTGCTGAGCGCCGATTCCGGGGTACTGCATCTTGCCGTTGGTCTTGGCGTGCCTACGGTGTCGCTGTTCGGCTCTGGAAGAGTAAAAAAATGGGCTCCGGAGGGTGAATATCACCATGTGATCAACAAGGAACTACCATGCTCACCATGCACTATATTCGGAAACACCCCCGCATGTCCGGACAGTGTCCGCTGCATGCGGAATATTACCGTTGATGAAGTCGTTAATGCCGTCACAACTCTGTTGACAGGCGTGCGAGCCATCCCCTCCCGGTATTGCACGCGAGAATAGCATCTATTCCTCTATTCTCGGAAAAAGCGCTTCAGCCTTTGTTATTGCTGCGCCATCTTTCAAGCCTCCCCACGTAAGGCTCTCCTGAGAAATGGTTTCATTCCACCCGAGCGAGGTCAGTGCCTTTTCCGATGTTCCCGGCAAAAAAGCTGACAAAATACAGTGTGTAATGCGTTGTGATTCAAGCAGGGTGTACATGACCGTGGCAAGCCGTCTACTGTTGGCCGGGTCCTTGGCCAGTGCCCAGGGAGCCATGTCATCGATGTATTTGTTGCCTGCCGAGATAACTTCCCAGATCGCCTGCAGTGCCTTGCTGAAGGCCAGTTCATCGATAAATTTATCGACAATCGTCACCATCGCTTCTGTTTTCTGCTTCAGTGCCTGATCCGCTTCTTCCAGCTGCGCCGCTGCGGGAAGAATGCCGTTAAAGTATTTAACCGCCATGGCGGTTGAGCGGCTGAGCAGGTTTCCGACATCGTTTGCCAGGTCGGAGTTGATTCGCTGAACAAGTGCCGTGTGGGAGAAATCACCATCGAGGCCGAACGGAACTTCGCGGAGCAGGAAGTATCTGACCGCGTCTACGCCGTATTTGTCGATCAGCATGTTCGGTTCGACGACATTCATCAGACTCTTGCTCATTTTCTGCCCTTCAACCGTCCACCAGCCGTGGGCAAATACTTTTTTCGGCAACGGGAGTCCGGCAGCCATTAAAAAAGTCGGCCAGTAGACCGCATGAAATCGAAGAATATCCTTGCCGATCAGGTGGACATCAACCGGCCAGTAGCGGCCGTAATTTCCGGTCTCATCAGGATAGCCGAGGGCAGTGATGTAGTTGGTCAGGGCGTCAAACCAGACATAAATGATGTGCCGTTCGTTGCCGGGAACCGGGATGCCCCAGGAAAAGGTCGTGCGTGAAACAGACAGGTCACGCAGCCCTTCATTGATAAAGGAGATAATTTCGTTGCGCTTGCTTTTGGGCTGAATAAAGTCCGGATGCGCTTCTATGTGAGCCAGCAGCTGTTGCTGATATTTACTCATGCGGAAAAAATATGATTCCTCCTTGAGTTTTTCCACCGGTCGGTTGCAGTCGGGGCAGCGCCCCTCGATCAGCTGGGTCTCGGTCCAGAAGGTTTCGCAGGGAGTACAGTACCAGTCTTCATACTCGCCGAGGTAAATATCACCGTTATCGAGGATATCTTTAAAAACCTGGCTGACGCCGTTTTTATGGCGCTCCTGGGTGGTGCGGATGAAATCGTTGTGAGAAATCCCCAAGCGCTCCCAGAGTGCCTGAAAGCGTTTAACCACCCGGTCAGCCAATTCGAGAGGTGTTTCTCCGGCGGTCGTGGCGGCCTTTTCAACCTTCTGGCCATGTTCATCGCTGCCGGTGAGAAAATAGACATCATACCCCATCAGCCGTTTGTAGCGTGCAAGAACATCCCCGGCGACCGTGGTATAGGCGTGACCTATATGCGGGACATCGTTGACATAATAGATCGGAGTGGTTACATAAAAGGTCGGTTTCATATCAGGCTCCTGAGGATGGTGCTGGTGCGGTGCTGTCGGACGGTTTGCGATGGCCATGCTTGCGGGAACGATGTTTTTTACGTTGCTGGTTCTCTTTTCCGGTTTCAGGCAGAGCCGGGATTGCAGCGGCTGTTTGCTCACGCGGTGCGGATGGAGCTGGCGCTGCTTTTGCGGACATGGTCTTCGCAGTATTCTCAGCCTGGTTATTATATGATTCAAGGGATGTTTTTTCCTGTTTGCGTCGCTGTTCGGGACGTCGTTCGCGGACACGCGGCGGAGCCTGTTGAGGTGACTGCGCTGCAACTGCTTCCGAAGCGGTTAAGGGAGCGCCATCCCCGAGTATTTCATCACGTTTGATGACGATAATTTTGTTATCATCCAGTTTCAGCGTGATGTTTCCGGTCAGGATATTGACTTTATCAACAACTCCGACAGCGTTGACGGTGCGTACCCGCTTACCGGATTTCGGGAAGTTTTTTCGCAGGCAACAGTACGTTTCATATTCATAGTCAAGGCAGCAGAGCAGACGACCGCACTGCCCGGAAATCTTGTTGGGATTGAGAGCCAGATTCTGCTCTTTGGCCATTTTAACTGACACCGGCTGAAAGTCACGCAGGAACGAGCTGCAGCAGAGTTCCCGGCCACAGATGGCGATACCGCCGGTCATTTTAGCCTCATCACGCACGCCGATCTGGCGCATTTCGATGCGGGTATGAAATGAGTGGGCCAGATCCTTTACCAGATCCCGGAAATCGACCCTGCCGTCAGCAGTAAAGAAAAATACCGCTTTGCTGCTGTCGAACTGATATTCCACCCGCACCAGTTTCATCGGCATGGCGCGTTCGATAATACGATCGACGCAGAAACGGTAGGCCTCCTGTTCTTTCTGGGCAATGCGCGTAATCGTTGCCATATCTTCGGGTGTAGCTTTACGTTTGACCAAAGTCAGGGAACCGGTTCCGGCGTCATCTTTTTCAACCGGCGGTTTCATCACCTGCCCGACACCGACACCACGCTCAGTTTCTACAATGACGTGGTCTCCTGCGGCAAGTTCGAGTGTTCCGGCGTTGAAATCATACATCTTGCCGGCTTTGGTAAACTGGATCGTTACGATATGTATCAAAAAGACCTCCTGGTTATATGGGTAAGGTGTTGCTTAGCCCGCCATGGCCATAAACAAGTTGTCCAGAGCCAGCTTGGGATTCGCATTGCGCTGGACATCGCGTCTGGTTGCGTAAATGCGTTCCAGCAGTTCAATATTTCGCGGATATGACCGTTGTGCGGCAATTGCTTCAATTGCCGGTCTGACCGAACGGTTGACAATTTCTCCAGTGCCGGCGCCAAGGTGAACTGCATCACGAAAGAACGAGAGCAGCATGTCGAGCAGCTCAAGAGTCGCATCCCGATTACCGGATAGCTCCTCGGCGGCATCAAAAACGGTGGCTATCCTGTTGAGCGACAGCTGACGTATCCGGGATAACACCGCTTCCCGGCGGACGGCCAATGCTTCATTGTCGAGCTCGAGTGCCCGCTGCAGACTGCCGCCCGCCATGGGGGCAACAAGAGCCGCTGCTTCAGGCGGCATACCGCTTCGCTCAAGAAGTGCGAGCAAATGTTCCGGAGAGAGCGGTGCAAATCGGATCAGTTGACAACGCGAACGAACCGTTGAGAGCAGCATGCCGGAATTTTCAGTCAGCAGTATTATCAGGGCGTTGCCGGGGGGCTCTTCAAGCGTTTTCAGAAGAGAGTTTGCGGCATTGACGCTCATCCGTTCGGCCGGGTCGATAATACACGCTTTGCGCGGTGCCTCGTAGGGACGCAAAGACAAAATGTGCTGTAATTCTCGTAGCTGCTCGATACTGATGTCCCGTTTGTCCGGTAACGGACGTATATGATGAATATCCGGATGGTTACCGTTTTCAATCCTACGGCACGAAGGGCAGACCCCGCAGGCGTCATCCGTAAGAGTCGTGCAGAAAAGCGCCTGAATCAGTGTCTGAGCGGTTTTTTTGCGGCCACACCCGGGAACGCCTTCAAACAGATAGGAATGAGCAGTTTTCCTGCTGCGAAGAGATCGTTGCAACACCTCAATAATCCGGTCATGCCCCATGATGTCAGCAAACGGCATGCAGGGCCTCCGGAATTCGTGCCACAACCTGAGTAGAAATTGCGACGAAAATTTCTTCAATTGTTTCAGTGCCATTGATGATCAGGAATCGGAACGGCTCTTCCGTGGCCAGATGCAGATACCCGCTGCGTACCCGACGGTGAAAAGCCAGCTCTTCCAACTCGAAACGTTCTTCACGAGGGCCGCTGGTTGCTTCTATCCGCCGGTGTGCCCGTTCCAGACCGACAACGGGGTCACAATCAACAAGCACAGTGAGATCAGGTGACACCCCCTGGCATGCGTGAAAATTCAGGTCGGAAATAACACGCCGGTCAATGCCGCGCCCGAAACTCTGATACGCCACCGTTGCGTCGCAAAATCGATCACAGAGGACTATTTTTCCTGCTTCGAGCGCCGGAGAGATAACCTCGGTAACATGCTGGGCTCTGGCGGCTGCATAGAGCATCAGTTCAGCCAATGGAGAAAGAGCTCTGTTTTCAGCATCCAGCAATATCGCACGGATCTTGTCGGCAATATCACAGCCTCCCGGTTCGCGGGTTAAAACCGTGCCGATGCCGTGAGCGGTGAGGTGTTCTGCCAAAAGTTTGATCTGGGTGGTTTTACCACATCCTTCAACGCCTTCAAATGTAATGAAAAAGCCCACGCATCTCACCCGGTGATACTCGCCAACTCAGCGATAAATTTAAAGCGTGGATTATAGGGAAATGCCCATGAATTATCAACTTAAATTCCCACAATTATTCGTTACGGTGCGACTTTCGGTTGCCAAAACGCCTGCATCTGGATATAGTTTGAGCGTTTTGAAGGGGGCTTATGTCTAAAAGTCTGACACAACTTGAGTCGCTGCTGGAATATACGTTCATCACTCAGAGTCTTCTGCTCCAGGCAGTAACACACCCTTCCTATCTCCATGAAGTGAGTGCCCATGATGGTGAGGACTACCAGCGTCTTGAATTTCTAGGCGATGCGGTACTCGGGATGCTCCTGGCTGAAATGCTCTATATCCGTTATCCGCAGTGGCATGAAGGAGATCTCTCACAACTGCGCTCACGGCTTGCCGGTCAGGATGTCCTGGCAGAACGGGCACGGAAATTGGGAATCGGAGAGTATTTCCTCCTTGGCAGGGGAGAAGAGCAGACGGCTGGCCGGGAGAAGGATTCCATCCTTGCTGATGTCCTGGAGTCAATAATTGCCGCAATGTACCGTGACGGCGGACTTCAGGCTGCGCGAACTCTTGTTGCCCGGGTTTTTGGAGAGTTGATTGATGCTCCCGACTTGCTTGTTTTGGGTCGTGATGCGAAGAGTGAACTGCAGGAATATCTCTCATCCGGTAACTATCCTCCGCCGGAGTACCGTCTTATTGAAGAATCCGGTCCGCCCCATAATCGGCTTTTTATGTTTCAGCTTCTTGCCGGCGACACGGTTCTCGGCTCCGGACAGGGTAAATCCAAAAAAAGTGCCCAGCAGGCGGCTGCCGCAAAGGCCCTTGATACATTGCAAAGCATGCGCAGGCAGGGTATGTGAAAGCGGTTACGGTTCCATTTTTCATCAGTCATCAGGGCTGTCCCCATACCTGTGTTTTTTGTGATCAACGCACAATTTCGGGGGCAAGCGGAGTGCTCCCTGCAAGTGAAGACATACTTGCCCGCATTGAACTCTGGCGAGCAACTTCAGGCAGCAGACCTTTGGAAGTCGCTTTTTTCGGCGGCAGCTTTACTGCCCTGCCAAAAGCAATTCAAGCGGAACTGCTACTGCCATTGCAGCCGTTACTGAATAATGGCACGCTTGATTCGGTGAGGATATCAACCCGTCCCGATTATATCGATGCCGGTCATGTAGAGTGGCTCTCGAACAGGGGCGTTCGCACCATCGAACTGGGAGTTCAATCGTTGGATGACACTGTCCTGGCCTCTTCCGGGCGAGGTCATTCAGCAGCAGCGTCGTTGAATGCCATTGACTGCATTAAAAACAATGGAGTAAACGTCGGTGCCCAATTGATGCCCGGTTTGCCTGGTGATACGCCGGTTACCTCCCTTCATTCGCTGGAACAGGTTATTGCTGCCGGTGCAGATTTTCTCCGTATCTACCCGACGGTTGTGCTGGCTGGTACCGAGTTGGCGCGGCGCTATGGGGCAGGTGAATTTGCTCCGTTATCCCTTGAACGTGGCATATCTCTCTGCACACTGCTTCTACAGCGAGCCATGCAGGCTGATGTTCCGGTTATCAGAATCGGTCTGCAGGCGGATTGCGGACTTGATGTTGATCATGTTCTGGCCGGCTGCTGGCATCCGTCATTGGGGCAGTTGGTTCGTTCAAAACTGTATGCCGATCTGCTCTGCCGTTATATCCCTCCCGGTAAGTGTGTGACGGTCTCGTGCCATCCGGCGCGGGTGTCGGATGTCGTGGGCATGAAGCGGAATAATCTACTCACTCTTGCCGGGCGTGGGGTGCAGATGCAGGTCATTCAGGATGCAACTCTCAAGAAGGAAGAGCTTAAAGTTACAACAGAAGATACATGTACCATCTATTCAATCAGTAAAGATATTACCTATTCTATCCATGAGGTGTAACCGATGCGTAAAGAATCTCTGAAATTCCTGGAACAGCTGCTTGATGCCCCCAGTCCTTCCGGTTATGAACAGCCGGCCCAGCGCGTTTTTCGCGAGTACGTTGCCCCGTTTTGCGATGAACTGACGACTGATGTCATGGGTAATGTCTATGCCCGTATCAGCGGCAAGGGGAAAAATCTTCCGCGAGTGATGGTAGTCGGCCATACCGACGAGATCGGCCTGCAGATAAAGTACATTGACGACAAGGGCTTCCTCTATTTTGCGGCGGTCGGCGGTGTTGACGCCCATCTGACGCCGGGCAAACGGGTCGCCGTGCACACAGCCAATGGACCGTTGCCGGGAGTGATCGGTAAAAAGCCGATTCATCTGATGGACAACAAGGATCGTGAAACGGTCGTCAAGTTGGAGTCCCAATATATCGACATCGGCGCTAGTGACAAAAAAGAAGCGCAAAAGCTGGTCAGGGTAGGGGATGCTGTGACCTTTGACAGTGCTTTTACCCGCCTGCACAATGATCGGGTCTCGTCACGCGGCTTTGATGACAAGGCCGGCTGCTTTGTGGTCGCCGAGGTATTGCGACTCGTGGCGGCTTCGGGGAAAAAACTGGCAATCGATCTGTATGGTGTTTCTTCGGTGCAGGAAGAGATCGGCCTGCGTGGTGGGACAACCAGTTGCTACACGATTAATCCTGACATCGGCATCTGTGTCGAGGTCGATTTTGCCACCGATCAACCGGATGTGGAAAAAAAACATAACGGTGAGGTTGCACTCGGCAAAGGGCCGATACTTGCACGTGGCGCGAATATCAACCCGCATCTGTTTGAGCTGCTTCTGGCAGCAGCCGGGAAAGAAAAAATCGCACTCCAGCATACCGCCAGCCCGCGCGCTACCGGCACGGACGCCAACGTTATGCAGATTTCGCGTGGCGGAGTCGCTACGGCACTGGTCAAAATACCATTGCGCTATATGCATACGCCGATTGAGACGGTCTCACTGGGTGATATGGAAAATGCTGCCAGGTTAATCATGGCAACGCTGGGGAAAATTTCTTCACGGGAAGAGTTTATTCCGAGCTGAGTAACCATACAAACCGGGCAGTCCATTTCCCTTGACTTGCCCGGTTTGCTGTACTAACTTCTGACAAATTTTCACCGCAAGGAGTTGTTCATGCACTATGACAAACTGACTGAAGGGCTGACCTTCGATGATGTCCTGCTTGTTCCCGCCCATTCTTTAATTCTCCCTCGTGACACCAACCTTTCTACCCGTATTTCCCGAAACATTCCGCTTAATATTCCGCTGGTGAGTGCGGCCATGGATACGGTTACTGAAGCCCGGACCGCTATCTGCATGGCCCGGGAAGGGGGGTTGGGCATTATCCACAAGAACCTCTCGATCGAGGCGCAGGCGTATGAAGTTGACAAGGTAAAAAAGAGCGAGTCGGGGATGATCGTTGATCCGATCACCATGCGCCCGACGCAGAAAATCAGCGAGGCACTCGATATCATGCAGCGCTATCGCATCTCCGGCGTCCCGGTCACCAAGGCAAACGGCAAACTGGTTGGCATTCTGACCAATCGTGATCTCCGTTTTGAGACCGATTTTGACCTGCCGATCTCAGCCCGTATGACGAAGCGCAATCTGGTGACCGTAGAGGTCGGTACTACGCTGGAGCAGGCAAAAGAGCACCTGAAGCATACCAGGGTAGAAAAACTGCTGGTAGTTGATAATGACCGCTTTCTGAAAGGATTGATTACCATCAAGGATATTGAAAAAGTTAAAAAATATCCGTTTGCCTGTAAAGACACTCTTGGCCGCTTGCGCGTGGGCGCTGCCGTCGGTCCGACTTCTGAAATGGAAGCGCGTATGGAGGCACTGATAAAAGCCGGCGTTGATGTCATTGTTATTGATACTGCACATGGCCATTCTCAAGGGGTAATCGATGCTGTCATACGTGCCAAGGCGACTTTTCCCGGCGTGGAAATTATTGCCGGTAATATTGCCACAGCCGAGGCGGCGGAGGCACTCATTAAAGCGGGTGCTGACGGTATTAAAGTTGGCATCGGACCCGGCTCGATCTGTACGACCCGTATCGTAGCCGGTGTCGGCGTCCCCCAGATTACTGCAATTCATGAATGTGCCCGTATGGCTCATAAATATGGAGTTCCGGTTATTGCCGACGGTGGCGTCAAGTATTCCGGTGATCTTCCCAAAGCGGTAACGGCCGGTGCCGACTGCATCATGATCGGTTCACTGTTTGCCGGCACCGAAGAATCTCCCGGTGACACCGTGCTGTATCAGGGGCGGACCTATAAGAGTTATCGCGGCATGGGTTCTATCGGGGCCATGAAGGATGGCAGCAAGGATCGCTATTTTCAGTCGGATGTCGGCGATGACGTCAAACTGGTTCCGGAAGGTATTGAAGGGATGGTGCCGCTGCGTGGACCACTTTCAGCCAATATTCACCAACTGCTCGGTGGCCTCCGTTCCGGCATGGGCTACACCGGTTGTGGAAGCATCAAGGAGTTGCAGGATAATGGCCGCTTTATCCGGATTACCGGTGCCGGACTCAAAGAATCTCATGTCCACGATGTTACTATTACAAAAGAGGCTCCTAACTACCGAGTAGGGAGCTGATAAATCAAAACGCATATGCCCCGGGTCGAATAACCGGGGCATTTAACGTCCTGCCATGTATTTAAAGGAAAGGTTCTTATGTCAGACATTCACCGTCAAAAAATTCTGATACTCGACTTTGGGTCCCAATACACGCAACTCATCGCCCGTCGAGTTCGAGAAGCTCATGTTTACTGTGAACTGCACCCGTTTGATATGGATCTCGACGCAATCCGCAGCTTTGCTCCGAGTGGCATTATTCTTTCAGGTGGCCCCTGCTCGGTCTATGACGAGGGTGCTCCTGCCGTTGCTGAAGAGCTGTTTGAGCTTGGTGTTCCGATACTTGGTATCTGCTATGGTATGCAGCTTATGAGTCGTCACTTTGGCGGCGACGTCGTCCCGTCCGGTAAACGGGAATTCGGCCATGCCGAACTGCTCTCACTCGGACAGCCGGGGCCGCTTTTTGATGGCTTCTTTGTCGAAGGGACAAGCCCGGTCTGGATGAGCCATGGTGACCATGTCGCCCGGGTGCCGGATGGTTTCGAAATTATTGCTGAAACTGCCAACGCCCCGGTCTGCGCTATCCAGAATGTCAGTAGAAATCTCTATGGCGTTCAGTTTCATCCGGAGGTAAACCATACGCCGCGCGGTGAACAGTTCATTGATATGTTCGTCAGGAAGATCTGCGGCTGCAGCGGACAATGGACCCCCGGTCAGATTGTTGAGGATGCCATTGAACGAATCCGCCGTCAGGTCGGTGGAGATACCGTCATCCTTGGCCTCTCCGGCGGTGTTGACTCCTCCGTTGCCGCTGCCTTGATCCACCGTGCCATCGGTGACCAACTGGTCTGTGTTTTTGTCGATAATGGTTTGCTGCGTCTTGGGGAGGGTGATCAGGTCATGTTTACCTTCGCGCAGAATCTCGGCGTCAAGGTGATCCGGGTAAATGCTGAGGAGCGTTTTCTGTCTGCATTGGCTGGTGTGTCTGACCCGGAAAAAAAGCGTAAGATCATCGGCGGGCTGTTTGTAGATATTTTTGAAGAGCAGTCGAAGCTGGTTAATGATGCCAACTGGCTGGCCCAGGGGACTATTTATCCTGACGTTATTGAATCTGCCGGTGCAAAAACCGGTAAGGCTCAATCCATAAAAAGTCATCACAATGTTGGTGGATTGCCTGATTACATGAAGCTTAAGCTTCTCGAACCGCTCAGGGAACTGTTTAAGGACGAAGTTCGTGCCATCGGTGAAGAACTTGGCCTGCCTCGCCAGATGGTATGGCGTCATCCCTTTCCCGGTCCCGGTCTCGGCGTGCGGATTCTTGGTGAGGTGAAAAAGGAGTACTGCGATATCCTGCGCCGGGCCGATGCGATATATATCGAAGAGCTCTACGCCTCTGGCCATTATGACAAGATCAGCCAGGCATTTGCGGTGTTTCTGCCGGTTAAGAGTGTCGGTGTCATGGGTGACGGAAGAACATACGAATATGTCGTTGCGTTGCGGGCGGTCGAGACCAAAGATTTCATGACCGCCGGATGGTACCCGATGCCGTATGACGATCTGGCCCGTATCAGTGGGCGAATCATCAATGAGGTTAAGGGAATTAACCGGGTAGTGTACGATATCTCCAGCAAACCCCCGGCAACAATTGAGTGGGAGTAGCTGTATTCTGCTTATGATTGCCTATTGAAAATCGGATTGTCTTTTATATTGACTTTTTGTGAACACTCTATTAAAGATCAAAACAGTCATTTTTGTTGTATTAAAAAATATAAATTTAATTGCAGGATTCGTTCCAACCTACGAAAAGGAGCAGAAGCATGAAAGCATCAACGCGGTATGTGGATGACTCGGTAAAAGGCTTCATAACCTGGAGTATCATCTGGGGGACAATTGCTGTCGTAGTCGGCATCCTGATCTCCCTGCAGCTGGCCTGGCCGCAGCTGAATGTCGCGCCGTATCTGACCTATGGTCGTCTGCGTCCGATCCATACCAATGCCGGTATTTTCGGTTGGGGCATCGGCAGCTTTATTGCCATGTTTTTTTACATTACGCAGCGGCTTACCAAAACGCCGCTCTGGAGCCCAAAGCTGGCACGAGTGACGCTCTGGATCTTTAATGTTGCCATTGCATCTGCTGCCGTGACGCTGGCCATGGGGATCAACCGCACCAAGGAATACGCTGAGCTGGAATGGCCTCTTGCAGTTATTGTTGCCATCATCTGGGTTCTTTTCTCGATCAATGTCTTTATGACAATCCTGAAGCGCAAGGAAGAGCAGATGTATATCTCGCTCTGGTACATCATGGCGGCTCTGGTCGGGGTGACCGTGCTGTATGTGGTTAATAATCTGGGGATGCCGCTCCATCTGTTCAAATCCTACTCCGCCTTTGCAGGAACCAATGACGCCAATGTCCAGTGGTGGTATGGTCATAACGCTGTGGCCATGGTTCTTACGGTACCGCCCCTTGCCATTTTTTATTATTTCCTCCCGAAAATAACCAATAATCCGATCTATAGTCACCGTATGGGGATCATCGCCTTCTGGTCCCTGATTTTCATGTACCTCTGGACAGGTGCCCATCATCTGCTCTGGACGCCGGTGCCTGACTGGATTCAGACCGTTGCCATGGCATTCTCGATCATGCTGATAGCACCTTCATGGGGTGCGGTTATAAACGGCTATCTGACCATGAATGGTCAGTGGGAAAAAATGAAGTCCAACTATCTGGTCAAATTCATGATTGTCGGTATAACCTTTTACGGATTACAGACGTTGCAGGGTCCGATGCAGTCCATTCGCTCATTCTCGGCGTTTATTCACTACACCGACTGGGTTCCGGGGCATGTCCACATGGGAACAATGGGGTGGGTTTCCATGGTTCTGTTTGGTGCAACCTATTATGTGGCGACAACGTTGAGTGATACTGAGGTTTACAGTGTCAAGCTTGCCAATGCCCACTTCTGGCTGGTTCTGATCGGACAGTTGATCTACTCCATCACCATGTGGATCGCCGGGGTTCAGCAGGGGAGCATGCTGCTTGCTACAAATCCTGACGGCACACTGCATTACAGTTTCATGGAAACCATGATCGCCATCTTCCCGTATTATAAAATCAGAGCGGTCAGCGGCTTCATCTATCTTGCCGGATTGGCGCTGTTTATTTACAACATTTACAAAACCTTCCAGAAGGGTGCGGCTGCACCGGCTGTCAAGGCGTAACCTGACGTTACCGTCAGGAGAGTACCCCACAAATTCACTACGGACGAGGACGATACCATGTTGGAAAAAAATCCCGTTATTTTTATTATTCTGGCTTTTGTCGTTATTATGATCGGCACTACGATTACCATGATAGCCCCTTTCAAATGGATTAACAGCGAAAGTGACAAGATTGCCGAGGTAAAGCCGTACACGCCGCTGCAGCAGGAAGGACGCGATCTGTACATGCGGGAAGGGTGCAATAACTGCCATTCTCAGACGGTGCGCACCCTGGCTGCTGATGTTGAGCGCTACGGCAACGGCGGCGGCTATTCGAAGTCGGGGGAATTTGTCTATGACCGCCCGCATCTGTGGGGTTCCCGCCGTACCGGTCCTGATCTGGCCCGCATCGGCCTGAAATATCCTGATCCCAAGGGTGCCTGGCACCGCAAGCATATGGCTGACCCACAATCGGTGGTTCCGGCATCAAACATGCCTGCCTACGCTTTCCTGAATACGCCGCTTGACACGACATATTCAGAGCGGAAGATGAAGCTGCTCAAATTTCCATATACACAGGCTGATCTCGATGATCTGAAGGGGAAAACCGAGATGGATGCCATGATTGCCTATATGCGTAAGCTTGGCACAGATATTCCGGTAAAAAAAGCTGCAGCGGCTCTTCAGACTCCCGTTACTTTGAAGAACCCGTTTAGTGATCTGAAGACAGTTGAAAAAGAAGCAGAAGCAATTTATAAGCAGCAGTGCGCGTCATGTCATGGCGAAAAGCGTGAGGGGACGCTTGGACCGGCATTGAAAGGTTCTGCCAGGTCGGATGCCGAGCTGTTTACCATCATCTCGAAAGGGATTGAGGCAAATGGCATGCCGCCCTTTGCAGCCTCACTTGATGCACAGAAAATATGGAAGCTGGTAACCTATATCAAGCTGGATTCAAAGTAATGTTTGATACCCGCTTCATTTTTTTGCTGTTAACGGGTTTTTTGCTGACGATCCTGGTTGCCATTGCTGTTTCGACGTTAAAAAAGAACCGTAAGCAAAAGCTGGAAGAACCTAAACACAGGATGCTTGAGGACGACTAATTTTTTTCAAGGAGTGGCTGTATGTCAAAACAGGAAGAGTACGACGGAATAACATATCGCGAAGAAAAAAGTTCTCCTGCTGTTTTCCGGATTTTATTTACCGTACTGATCGTATGGGGTGTGATTTTTATGGGGTACTATCTTTTTAGCGGATGGAATTCCCAGGCTGAGGCAGATGCCGCAAAAAAAGCGCGTGACGATCAGAAACAGATTGCCCATAAAGCGGTTGAGGCGAGCGGTACTGCATATCAAGGGAGTGGGCACAAGGTAGAGGCGTACATTGCTGTTGGTAAAAAATTGTACGGCAGTCTGTGTGTTGCGTGTCATGGTGAAGGTGCGAAAGGTGGCGTCGGACCTGATCTGACAATCTCGAAATATAAATACGGCAAAACGAGGCTGGATCTTACCAAATCTATCTCAGAAGGGCGCCCGGGCGGCATGCCGGCATTCAGCAGTCAGGTTGACAAGGAGCAGATTGAAGGTCTCGTTGAATATGTGCTCACGCTTAAATAGTAATCGTGTTTCCTGAAGCACCCCCATTATAGCGCAGATTCTTCCAACCCTGCAATTATCCGTAAAAAATTCCGGGTAAGGGCAGGGTGGAGGTCCGTTCCGACCATACTGTGCAGCATATCAGTAATTTCAGCGAGAGGTACCGGTTCCCGGTAGGGACGTCGGGTACGTAATGCATCAAAAAAATCTGAAATCATTGTCATGTGGCTGCAGAGATTCTGTTCCCACCCGGCTGCGACCCGCGGATAGCCACTTAAATTAAACTTCATATGATGTTCATACGCCGTAATGACTGCCAGTCTTGGCACTGCCGGTGTTTCCAATAGATGACGGGCGCCTTTGACCGGATGCTGCTTCATTATAATAAACTCTTCGTCAGTGAGTTTGCCTGTTTTTGTTAGAATTTCTTCCGGAATGAAAAGTTTACCAATGTCGTGCAGCATAGCCGCCACACCAATGTCATTTAACAGCTGACCATTGATGCCGATCGCCATTGACTGAGCAAGATTAAGAATGCACACATTTGTTGAATGGGTAAACGTATATTCATCCGCATCGCGCAGGGCAGCCATGGCAAGCAGCGGTTTCCCCTCCTCCCGGAACACATTGATAAAGCCTGTTACGACTTCAGTGACCCCGTTAATCTGCAGTTTATGTTTGTTTTTCAGGGTAGTGTATATCTCCATGAATTGGGACAACTCTTTGCGCGGCATGTCGGGCAAAGACAGCTTCTCCGAATGTGAGCCGTTGTGTGCACTCTCTGCTGACATTCCAGACCTGTTGACGTTTACTTTGCCAAGGCGGACGTGATCCGATGAAGTCATCAACTGAGCAGTATCTTCCAACTGTTTGGCTAATCCGCCTATCAGACCGTCAACTTCCGATTTAGTGATGCCCTTATATAGTTTGAGAATGCCTATGCCCCGGGATTTCAGAATCTGCGTAAATCGGTTGATAAACAGGCTCACTGTATGGGGCTGACCATCAATGACCAGTTCATTTTCCACCACCATCAGGGTTATTTCCGGCCTGGATTGGAGCACCGTTTCAATGTTTGCAAAAGCCTGTTCCGAAAGGCGTGCAACCTGGGGATGAGATACGCCATACAAAGAGGCATTGGCAGTGGCGGAGAGCAGATGACAGATGAATTCGGTAATAGTAGCGCTGCTCATGAACTTTTCCCTGAAATTATGCGTAATGTCTCTGCCGCCAGTCGGCCGATTTTGCCGGAATTTTTGGCAATAAGTTCAAGCACCGGCCGGGAAAATAATAAGGGGTATTTTGGCAGAGAATGAATTATATCTGATTTTAGTTTTGTGAGTTGTCGAGAGTGAAGCAGGCTTCGCGAACGGAGAATTCTGGCAAGCTCCGGTAAAACCTCGACACGTCGACTCTCCCCCAACGTGTGCACTATGGTGCTTTTTATAGTACATTCACTTTGTGAATAGCCCCCCTGTACCAGCATTGCAGTCAATTTTGCAACAATTATCGGAGAGTCACAGCGTTCTGCAAGCTGAATTGCCGTTACTTGTAATTCCTGGTTCTGGCTGTTTAAATTATCCAATAACAGCTGTTCGGCATGAGGATCATGAAAATGCACCAGCGTTTTCAGTACTTCATGACGCAGACGGGGGTCTTCACTCTTCAGCAGTGGCCGGATTCGGCCGACAATAGACGGGTCTTTCTGGGAAGAAAGAATAATCAGCATATTGCGCAGAAAATACCAGTGCGTTTCACTTTTAAGCCGGTTGAGGATCGGCACCCGTGACACCGGACCCAATGCAATGAGGCAGTCGATATATAATCGCCGTATCGACATCTTCTTCTCTTCAGATAATCGATCAAGCACAGCTTCTACAAACGGGCCGCCAATTTTGATGATCAGCGCTCGAATATCGTCATAGCATGGTTTACCCCAGACAGTAAGGCCATCCAGTATCTCCTCGAGAAATTCACGCCGTCCATATTCCTCGCGTAGTCGGTATTGAATCTCAACCGGAAAGGTACCGTCCTTAAGTTGGTCAATCATAACATGCAGTTGGCTGTAGTCACCGGTCTGGAGAAAAAAGCCGAACATGTCTGTCAGATTTTGCAATAACATATCCCGTTCTGCCGGGGATTCAACTCCTTCACGGATCATATTCATCAGAATGTTTCCGATACTCCCTTCAACAGCACGGCTTTCCATCGTTGTCAGCAGAGTTGAAACATCTTCCAGGTTACGGTTGAAAATATGGTCGGATGCAATAATTTTGTTGAGTTTTTTCTGGTAACTATCAGGAACAAACTCTTCTGAAGAATGTTCACGTAAGATCGTCTTCATTTTATGAGAGATCTCGTTGTCCTCTGTATCCTCCTCGCGTCTGTTTTGCTGTGATCCGGCATTGGCACCAAAGCGTTGCAGCAACCCGAACACTACCGGAGAAACGCTGAGGCGGTCGTGGCTGATATCATCAAGGGCTTCAATGATCGCATTGTCAGAAAGAGAGCCAAGAATCAGTTCAATTGCTGCATGTCGCTCCGGGTGTATAGCACTAAAGGAGCTGTTGAGAAATTGCCTGCGCAGTTCGGGGGAAAGATTACTGATAACATCGGCCAGTTTTCTGTAAGGCTCCGGGGTATGAATTTCTGAAAAAGAATTTCCGTCTTCATTTTCAAAAAAGCATGCGATAGCGGCACACACATCTGATTCATCAATGCCGCCTTCGACAAATCTCTGATTGAGTATGCGAGCAAGTATTTCCGGGGAAAAATCGGCTTCGCCGCCTTCTTCCGGCGTCAGACCGCCAAGCCTGAGTTTTCGTGCAAATGTATCCCATACGCTATCAGCCTGAATACTGCTTTGGGCAGCAGTGATGGAATCCTGATCAGATGCCGTAAAAAGGTCATAGCGAATTGGCCGGATAGTCATTGCAGTGATTCCCGCATTGGCCCATAGCTGTTCAATGCCGCCGTACTGCTGTATGTCCTCACGCTTAAGAGCTAATATGGCAATAAAATTGTCTAGTTCTCTCGCGGTTATACCGCTGTGAAACAGCAATGCTGCGATGCCGCGCTCAAAAAGCAGACGGGAAAAATTCTTGTAAATGATGTTTGACTTTTCTAGGATAATACCATTCGCCATGAGGCCTTCATTGGTAACTCCGAGAATGATTTCATCATGTTCGTGCACAAGATTTTCGTAGCTGCGCAGCACTTTTTCCAAAGAGGCCGCTATGACCGGGTGGTCTTGCGGATACGCGCTCTTGTTCCTCCGGGCGATGTAAAGCTCGGTGATCAGTGACGCAAGATCCCTTTTTTCAGCTTTTTGCGCTGATATGATTTCTGGTTGAGGTGACACGATTGATCATACTACCATTAAATTAAAATTTGACCACCAAAAACAAAGCAAAAACAACGCGATTATGCATGGTTTATTCGTGGCTCTGTTATTCATAGTATTGAAATTTCTTCGCACTTGACCTAAACCATTATTTACGCTAGCTTCGCCTGATTCAAAGTCAGCGGGTTGTACATATGAGAGTTATTGCGGGAACATGCCGGGGCAAAAAACTGTCAACACCACCTGGCGTGGTAACTCGACCTACCTCGGATCGAGTTAAAGAGGCTCTTTTCAGTATTTTGACCAGCAGGATTGATTTCTCTGGTATTCGTGCCCTCGACATCTGTGCCGGTACCGGCAGTCTTGGTATCGAAGCAATCAGTCGTGGTGCCGATTTCTGCTGCTTTATTGAAAGTAATCGATCGGTAGTGGCGATACTTGATAAAAATCTGGCAGATAGCGGTTGTAAAAACAGATCGACAGTTTTGCATATGGATGCCGTAACAGCGCTGCGCCGTTGTGCGGGGCGTGAGAAGCATTTTGATCTTGTTTTTTTTGATCCACCATATGCGTCTGATTTGTATCAGGTCGTACCGGCGGCTCTTGCAACGAGCGATCTTTTAGCGCCTGCTGCCATTCTTGTTATTGAATGTTCTGTGCGAAATGAGTTGCCGGATTCGTATGGAGTGCTGAGACGTTTTGACCGCCGTGAGTATGGTGATACGGCTATTGATTTGTTTACAGTGGGGGGATAAATGAAAAAAATTGCGGTGTATCCCGGTTCCTTCGATCCAATCACGTATGGCCATATTGATATTATCAAGCGTGGTCTGACAATCTTTGATGAAATTATCGTCGCAGTTGCCAAAAATTCTCAGAAAAAAGCTCTGTTCACCACCGATGAACGAGTTGCGCTCATTCAGGATGTCCTTCAAGAGGAAGAGAGGGTCACGGTTGACACGTTCAGCGGACTTCTGATAGATTACGTCACATCCCGCGGGGCCCATGTCATCATTCGCGGGCTCCGGGCTATATCTGATTTTGAATATGAATTCCAGATTGCACAAATGAACAGCTGTATTGGCCGACAGATTGAAACGCTTTTTATGATGACGTCGCTGCAGTACGGCTACCTGTCCTCCTCAATTGTAAAGGAGGTTGGCTCACTTAACGGCAATATCGACAAATTTGTGCCGCCGGAAATAAAAAAAGCGCTGCGTCAAAAATACGGTCTGCCAGAGACGTCCTACCCCGAATCCTGATACAAGCATGAGGTGCATAATGATCAGCCAGGAAATGATAATCGCCGACATCATTGCTCAATACCCGGAAACGTTACCCGTTTTCAAACAGTTTAATCTTGATTGTTATGAATGCCAGATTGCCGATCTTGAAACACTCGGTCACGGGGCCGGTGTACACAAAATTTCCATTGATCAGCTCCTTATTGCCTTAAATGCTGTCCTGAAAAAATGACACGTCGCTTCTCACTCCGGAGTATTCATTCATGAATGATTTGGAACTCTATGCAGCCAATTTCCCTGTCGGAAAAAAAGTCGGTGTCGGAATTCCGCTGCCTGACGCCTATGTCTTTCGAGACTGGGCAATAATCCAGGAAATCAGTGAGGATCTTGTCACGTTGCAGCTTTCGCGGGACGTTCTACCGGTTGGTGTTTCTCTGAGAAATGGATCTATTCTTGAGTTAAATAACGGGGACAAAGAGAACGGCTTCTCTTGCAGGGCGATTGTTGTTTCCGAAGGTGCTGAAAAAAAACTGCTGCTGCGTTTGATCGGTGAGATTGTTTCCAATGAACTGCGGGAATTTTATCGGGTTGATGCCTATCTGCCAATTAAATATTTTGTCAGCCCTGAACAGAACAACAACCGGCTTCGTAAAGAGTGGGAAGAACGTCGGGAGAGTCGACTAAAGTTTATAACAAATCAAAAAAAACAGCGCCGGGAAGCAAAAGTTCTGCCGGAAAACAGTAATTTATTTGAGGTTATCGATAACGAAGAGTCCCCTGCTGTAAATCCGGTTGAGGAAGAGTCTGATGGCTCATGGGACTCCATCATCCCTCTTGCGGCAAATATCAGTGGCGGCGGTCTGCGCATCATTACTCATATGGGCTTTGAAATGGGGGAATATATTCTTCTGGAGATATTTGTACCGACACCTGAACGGGTTATTGATGTCGTCGGGAGGGTTGTGTTCGCCAACCGCAATTTTGCCGCCGGAAACGATCATGAATACTTTAATACCGGCGTGAAATTTGTCTATCTCAATGAAAGTGACCGTGATGCAATTGTAAATTACATCTCTACAATTCAGCTTAAAAGGATCAGGCAGTTACGTGAAACGTATATGTATCGCTGGCTGTCTGCAGAAGACAGTCTGTTCGACGCATCACAAGAGTCCCTATTCCGTCGACCTGTTACTCGAAACCTGTTTATTATACTCTTTTTAGTGATTGTTTCGTTACTGAGCAGCTATTTCTGGTATTATGCACAGCAACACCCGAAGGGAGAAATTCAGCGCACATTCGAGGATAGCGTCAAAAAAGTCAGGGAGCAACGAACGCCGAATTAACAGCACATTGTGGCGTATTGATAGTACCACAAAAAAATCCCCCTGCAGACGGCAGGGGGATTTTTTTGTGACGCAATACAACGAACTGCCTATTTCTGATCAATCTTGGTCAATTTCCAGGGGTTATTGCCGACTGCACGGGTGAAGGTCCAATACTCTTCAAATTTGACCGGATCACTCTTGCTGCCTGATATGAGAGTGCCCGCCTCGTCGGTCGTATAATCAAGCAGATTGGCATAAATCAGGGTGTTGATATAGTCCTGTCCGGCTTCCTGCCACGCTTCAACGATGTCAACTTTTCGTACGGCAATATTTTCCAGCCGGTTGATCTGTTTATCCCGGAGCAGTTTATCAAGGTCAGTCTGGAATATGCGGCGCATTTCATCCGTCAGGAGGCTGTTCACCGGTGCCAGATCGCGATTCATCCAGGCGCCCTGGATTTTGAAAAAATTATCCATAACAAGATCGGTATAACGGTTTTCATCAAAGTACTGGTCGAATTGACGGATGTGAGACAAGCCGGTTTCAACATCGTCAACTTCCGGTAGAGCATTCTGATAGCTCGGGGGAATCTGAGTCACAGTGCCTCCGTAGTATGGTTCAGGAGCAAAGGAATTCGTTGAGCTCTCTTCTCTTTTCTTCTTGATATAGCGATAGATCAGGTATCCGATTCCGGCAAGCAATACTATTTCAAACAAGCCTATTCCGCCACCACCCGCACCGCCGCCCATGCCACTGAAACCAAGGCTTCTGAACAGCATACCGCCCAGCATGCCGCCTACTATGCCGCCTGCCATACTTCTCATGAAACCACCAGCAGCCGGCTGTTGAAATGCAGGGGCGGGTGCCGCCTGTTGTGGGCGGGAAGGTGCCGGTTGGGAACTGGGGCTGGCAGGACGCGAGTAGCTCCTTGAACCGGCACTCCCCGAACGACTCCCTCCTCCGGCTCTGGCGTGGGCATTGAATTCCATTACGCTAACAGAAAGAAACAACATGGCAGCCAGCACGGTGAAAACTTTAACAGCCCGTTTCTTCATTGTGTGCAACTCCTTGTGAATTAATGATGATGTTGATAGTAAATTTAACTGCATGGTGAGCATAATCTAGTGGCAGAGCCCGCGAAAATCAAGGCAGGATGATAATAAAAAAAACGGAGGTCTGCCGGAGAGTGAGCCACCTCTCCGAATATCAAGCCAAATCAGACACCGAGCTTAGCCCGGATGGCTTCAACAACATAATACGCATCATTGATAGCCGTATAGATGAGGTTGGGGTGGCGTTCTTCAGATATAGACCCTTCATTGATTTTCATGTACGAGGGTGAAATAGCTCCACCTATGACATACACACCTTTACGTGTTGACTCAAAATCTGCCGAGAGCAGTATCAGTCGTTCTCCTTCTTTGGCGATTTTGCAGACGCCGGCAGTACAGGCAATGCTCTGAATATGCAGTTTGTCGAAAATCGGCACCGGCCCTTGTGAGCCGATACAGGCGATAACATTCTGCATCGGGAAGCTGAGGGCATGATAGAGATCAATGCCGTCGGGCTGCTTGAACTCGTTGATCCGTATGACCAGACGATCTACTCCCTCATCATCGACTTCTCCGATACGTGGCGTCGCACCAAGCAATAGCCGGATGTTGCCACCAAGCAGGATCTCTTCTCCGAGCCGTTGGGCCGTCTCTTTATTGACGTCAAATTTTTCCGCTTTATGTGCCCAGAAAACGGGGTGTGTGTCGTCTGCTTCGCGTTTGGCTTTCAAAATGTTGATAATCACGTCAGCTGCAGTATTTCCTCCGCCAATCACAAGCGTTTTGATCCCGACATATTTACTGGCATCGTCAAGATTTTTAGCGACCATCTTGGCGTCACCATAGACGGTGAGCTCGCGGGGAATATTGCTGCCAAAGGAGAGGACAACTTTTTTCCCTTTAAAATTACCTTTCGACGTAATGACTGTCAACCCGTCACGCTCGTCCTTTATATCTTCAAAATCGACCTCTGTCTGGACAAGAAGGTTTTCGTGCTGAACAAAATGCTGAACATACTGCAGGTAGCTTTCAACGGTGACCGGTTTGTCCGGAGGGCGCAATTCATCGACCATGAACGGCATGGGGGCATCTTTCGGTTTCGAGGCATACACCAGCTTTCCTTCGGGATAACTGTTGGAAATTCCCTGGAAGATAGCCTTTCCCGATTCAAGTACCAGGTAGGAGAGACCATGTTTGTGGCACAGATACGCTGTTGAGAGACCGGCCGGACCACCTCCGATGATCAGAACATCATAGTGAGTATTTTTCATGGTAACTTCCTTGTCATACATTTAATTTAGGAAACTGTTTATAATTTAGCATAATTGTAAGGCAAGATAAAGCGGTAAGGGGCACTCGTTCGATTGATGAGTCCTGGCTGGATGTCACCCATTCGCTCAGCATCTTCGGCAGTGCCGAGACGATTTCCTACCTGATCAAAGCCCGCATTAAGCACAGCTTTGGTATCACATTTATCATCTGTCGTTGTTTTTTTTAGTCAGGTATGAGATAGGAAGCACTGTATTATTTACTGATAGGTAACGGAGTATCAGGTGACACTGTCTCAGCGAACAGTCCTTATTATCGTCAGCACTTTTATCGCGCTGCTTTTTATTCTGGCGGTAACTTCAGATATTATCCTGTTAAAAAGTTTTGCCAAGCTCGAGCGGATTGTCGTTGCCGACAATATTCAGAAGGTCAGAAACGAAATTGATGAATCATATGATGAACTTTGTGCCTTGTTACATGGACTTGAGGCAACTGCTTCGGCACAAGGATATATCCCTCTCACGAAACGTCCTGATGTTTTTCTCGAAAGCCGCCACATTGATGTAATCGTCTGTCTTTCTCTCGACCAGCAGATTATGGCGTCGCACTTTTTGAGCAGGAGTCCTCTGAAACGTCAGGTTGACCCTGCGCACGTTATTGCGGAGCTTGGCAGCACTATCCCTCTCGTACAAAAGACCCCCGGTGAGCCGCTGAACGGCTTGATTCTCGTAGACAACGTTCCCCTGCAGCTGGTAGTCAGCCAGCTGCCAGGCAGTGGCCACCTGCTGTTTGTCGGTCGCTATCTTGATGAAGAAGAGATTAACAGAATTACCGCTGTGACAGAGTTTGTGCTTAAACTTGTGCCGGTCTCCGCTCAAGGCAATGCACCAGATATAACTGCTGCTCTTGCGGCCGTTTCCCAAGGGGATGAAACTCCTGTTCTTGTTGTTAATGAGGATGAGGTTGCCGGTTACTCTCTCTTTAAAGACATGCGTGACCGCCCCTGCATGTTCGCCAAAATCACCGAAGAGCGCCTGCTCTACAACCAGGGCAGAGCTTCGATTATATATGTCCTTACCGCATTGTTTATTGCGGGTGGGGTGTTCTGCTGTGTCATGCTGTTTTTTATTCGCAAAACCATACTGAAGCGCCTTGCTGAACTTACCCGAAAAGTATCAAAAATCTCAATAGAGGGCGATATTACAGTCCGGTTGCCTGTTTCTGATCATCGGGATGAGTTGAGTACCCTGGTATTTTCAATCAATAGCATGCTTGATTCACTTGAAAATGCTGAAAAAAAACTGCGGGAGAGTGAGGAACGCTACCGCATGCTGTTTGATCGGGCTCCTGACTCTATAATTATTATTGGTATTGAAGGTGACGAGGCAGGTCGTATTGTTGCGGCAAACCAGGCTGCCGCTGATCTGCATGGCTATACACCTGATGAAATCTGCCAGTTGCACATCCATGAGCTGAATACGGCGGAAACCAATAAAATTGCTACCGATATGATTGACGCTATTGTCGCCGGGGAATGGTTGACAGCAGAAATATGGCACCTGAAAAAGGACGGCACCCAATTCCCGGTCGAGATTCATGCCGGACTTATAAAAATTGCCGGGAAAAAATATATATTAGGTTTTGACCGGGATATTACGCAGCGTAAAATAACAGAAGAAACTGATCGTATGCATCTTGAAGAGATAGGGGAATTAAATGACAAATTGACCCGAAAAGCACTTGATCTTGTTGCCGCCAACAACGAACTTGAGACATTTAATTATTCAATTTCACATGACATGCGCGGTCCCTTGACACGAATATCAGGGTATTGCCAGTTGTTGCTGGATAATGACAGTACGCTTGACGTCGAAGCCAGGGAATATGTTACCCGTATTTATGAGTCTGAAACGTGGCTCAATGAAATGATTGATGCCTTGTTGGATCTGGCTCAGCTTACGCGTGTTGAAATTGTTCCGGGCAGTGTTAATTTGAGTGCTATTGCAGAAGATATTTTAAAGGAGTTTGCGCTTGCAAGCCCCGACCGTTCAGTCAGAATTGATGTTGCGCCAAATAGTATTGCTTCAGGTGATGCCCGGCTTTTAAAAATGGTCATGATTAATCTGCTGGGAAATGCCTGGAAGTACAGCTCTCTCAAAAAAGATGCCTTGATTGAATTTGGTGTTGAGCAGACCGAAGCGGGTCCGGCCTACTTTGTTCGTGACAATGGCGATGGTTTTGATATGAAAAATGCAGGTAAGCTTTTCCGTGTTTTCTCAAGACTGCATTCGTCCAGCACGTTTGCCGGAACCGGAATCGGCCTTGCTACTGTGCAGCGCATCATTTTCCGTCATGGTGGACGAATATGGGCTGAAGCGCAACCGGGGGCCGGGGCAACGTTTTTCTTTACTCTGCAGTGAACCCGGTTTTTCTGAACAGTACTCTGGCGGTCGGCATCTCCCCGCTCATGCTCTCCTCAGAAAACAGGACTTCGCCTTGAAATGTTCCAAACAGACGGGACAATTCTCCCGGTTGCAGCAGATAGGCTGGTTTATGGATCTGAATAAGCTGATCTGAAGCCATAATGGTGTCATACAGCAACACTCCCCCCGGATTCAGGGCTGCTACCTCGAATGGTATCAGCTCCCGCAGAAGAAAATTAAAATTAAGAATCAGGTCAAATGTTCCTTGAATAGAATAGTCATCAAGATCGACTCTCCGGAATTCAACAGCAAGCCCCATTGTTTGAGCGCGGTTTTTACCCTTTTCAAGTCCTGTATCTGAAATATCCAACCCGGTGACTCTGAAACCGTGCCGAGCCAGGAACACGCTGTTTCTTCCTTCTCCGCAGGCGATGTCGAGCGCTTTTGGTCCTGGAACGAGTGCTTTGACCCTCTCAATTTCACGTGCAAGAAACGGAGAAGGATGTTCGCCAAGAAATGAGTCCTCTGATTGGTAGCGCGCATTCCATTTAATCCGGTCTGATTCCATATAATTTGCCTCCGGCAACGATTCGGTTTATAAGATACGTCCTGCCTGAATGCAGCAGTCGCAGGTCAGGCTGTTCATGAAGGTTAAATCTGCTGTAAAAGGTGCCTGTCGATGCAGAAAAAAAGAGTTGTCATTGCAGGAATGGGGTTCGGCGGGTTACGGGCCGCAAAAGCTCTTGCCGGAAGCGATGTTGAATTAACAATGGTGGACCGAAATAACTATCATCTCTTTCAGCCTCTTCTGTATCAGGTGGCAACCGCCGGACTTGAACAGGAGGCGATTGCTTATCCTCTGCGCGGTTTGACCCGTCAATGGCCGTCTGCTTCATTTCTCCTTGCTGAAATTACCGGCGTTGATCTTGCCGGAAAATCAGTCCAGACCGATGCAGGTCCAATTCCGTATGATTATCTCATCGTTGCCGCCGGCAGTCGCACCAATTTTTTTAACATGAAAAGTGTCGAAATGCACGCTTTTGATCTTAAGCAGCTTGCCCAGGCAGAGGATGTACGCAACCATATTCTGCTGATGTTTGAACATGCTTCACGGGAGACAGACCCGCAACGCCGGGCGGCTCTGCTGACATTTGTCATCGTCGGAGGAGGACCCACAGGGGTCGAATTTGCCGGCGCTTTGCGGGAGTTGATTGTCTATGCCCTTGCGCGGGATTATTCAACCATTGCCGTTTCCGACACCAGAATCGTCCTCGTTGAGTCGGCCGGCTCGCTGCTGACCGCGATGCCTGACAATCTGCGTCTGTACGCGCAGCAAAAACTGTGCTCAATGGGGGTAGAAGTCCTGCTTGAGAACCGGGTCGTCGGAGCAACTGCTGAATCGGTAGAACTGCATGGCGGAACTGTGATTCTTTCTCATACGCTGCTCTGGTCTGCCGGAGTGGCTGCGGCTGATCTGGCAGGTCGTCTGAACGGAGTTGAACATGGTGCGGCCGGCAGAATTGTGGTGCAGCCTGATCTCAGCATCAAGGAGCATCCGGAAGTGTTTGTCATAGGTGATATGGCATGTTGCCTTGAGAACGGGTCCCCTCTGCCGATGATGGCGCCGGTGGCAAGCCAGCAGGGCGATTATGCCGCCAAAATGATTCTTGCCCGTGAACAGGGTAAAATACTCCCCCCATTTCATTATTTTGACAAAGGGTCTATGGCGACGATTGGCAGGAGTTCAGCCGTAGCTGCAGCCGCCGGTTTTACGTTTCGCGGCTATGTTGCCTGGTTGGCCTGGCTGCTGCTGCATCTCTACTATTTGATCGGCTTTCGCAACCGGCTTGTTGTCATGATGAACTGGACGTATGCCTATTGGTTTCAGGAACGGCAGGTTCGACTCATTACGTCAAAAAAACGCCGGGCGGAACAGCTGTAGCTGAGCGATTCTCCGTTGGCCTTGACATTTAACGCGCACCTCTCGTATTGTAACCCGAATTTTTACCAGCGACAGGAGATTTTTTGAAGGCATTTGTTGTCATACCCACGTACAACGAAAAAGACAATGTCAGGTCATTGACAGACACTGTTCTCGCCCAGCATTCCGGCATACAGATTCTGTTCGTGGATGATAATTCTCCTGATGGCACCGGCGTAATTATTGATGAACTGGTCGCTCACAATGACCGGGTACATGTGCTGCATCGCTCTGGCAAACGTGGCCTTGGCTCCGCCTATCGCGAAGGTTTTAAGGCCGCACTTGCCATGGGTGCGGACTATTTACTGGAAATGGATGCCGACTTTTCCCATGATCCGGCAACCCTGCCCCTTTTTCTCTCCGCAATTCTGAAAAACGACCTCGTTATCGGTTCCCGCTATCTGAACGGGGTCAGCGTCGTTAACTGGCCGATCCGCAGATTAATTTTAAGTTACTGCGCAAGTGTTTATACACGTCTGGTAACCGGTTTACAGGTGCGGGACTGTACGAGCGGCTTTAAATGTTTTCGTCGTGCAACCATAGAGGCTATTGATCTGTCGCGCGTAACGTCCGATGGCTACTCGTTTCAGATTGAAATGAATTACCGCTGCATGGAGAAGGGGTTCCGCATTGCTGAAATTCCGATCATTTTTATCGATCGCCATGCCGGCAGTTCGAAGATGTCCGGTTCCATTGTCAGAGAGGCGGTACTGATGGTGTGGAAACTCCGTCTGAACACATTATTTTCACGTATTATCGGGAAATAGGATCACGTATGGCACATGATATCTGGTCAGTTATTCTTATAGCCGGTTTAACCGGATGGCTATTCTCCTCGATAATGCTGATGCTGAAGGCGTTTCCGGCGAAAGATGTTTTTGTTGCGTCCGCTGGAATCCGCTGGGGGACATCCGGCATCATTTCTTTTGCTATCTGGATAATCGGTCTACTGAACGCCTGATTCCAGTTTTTTGGGAAATGACTTTTTCATGCTTTGGTATCACTCTTCCGGAGGAGGCCTTCCGGTTCTTGTCACATACTCCAGATCTTCCCTCTTTTTCGCCATGCCTTCGGCGCAGTAGGACCAAATCCGATAACTTTCCACGCCAAGAATCGTAATCCCGGCACCAAATACCGCCCAGTAATTGTCTTCCAGCGATTTTCCGTAATAGTAAAATAGGAAAAATGCCGTGAGATAACCGACATGACTAAAACTGCTGCGATGTTCGACACCGGTGGTCATTCGCGAGAGACTCAGGATAAGCGCGGAAAAAGTGTACAGCAGCAGAACGGTGCTGATAACACGTGCCGAGGGTGGTCTGCCGAGGAGTGCAATCACGGTGTCAGGAACAGGGAGCAAGGGAAAATTCCACCAGGCACACATGCTGACACCGAGAAACAGTACGAGAGCCAGTAAGCCGCGAATGGACAGGCGTTGCAGTCGTTTGATTTCTGCTGTCAGTTCATCGCACAGCATGGCTATTTTTTCATGCCGGTAGCAGCAGCTTTTCTCTCTTCGTAGTAACGGGTGGCTATGATGTCAAGATCATGCGGCAGGTGTGGCGGCGGTTGCGGGATATCACTTTTAAGCGCAGCCGAATCTACATAATTCCGTAAGCGCCGAATCGGGAGGAATACATTTCTCCGTAATAAGGCGGTAACGCCGCCAATAGTAAGAATAAGGCTCATCAGAGTAAAAATAACCATCTGGATTCGCAGCAGTGCCAGTGATCGGTCATGTTCCGCCCGTGACAACCCGACGTCCAGGGTCCCCAGGACCTTCTGGGCGGGGAGGTGGACGTGACAGGAAGCGGTCGAGCAGGCCGGATCATTGTAGATCGGTGCGGTTATCGCGATAACGCCGACACCATCCTGATTTTTGAACGTGCGGGCCTGCTGCATGGTTCCCAGATTTGTGACCGGGCTTGCTGTTTTGTGACAGACGATGCACCCCTCGGCATTTTTATCCACCTGACGGTTCAATTCACCTTGCCTGGCAGAAAAGGTAACCACACCTTTTTTGTTAAATATCCTGACATGATCAACGCCGCTCTGTTCACCGACGTTATGTATGATTGTGGAGAGAGTGTCGCGATCCCCTTTATGCATGGCATAGCGGGTGGATTTGAGGATAGTGTCAGCGAGATTTGTGGCATGGACAATTTCGGCCCGCTGCAGATCCTCCCTGATAACCGAATATAAAATCAGGCAGCAGACCACCATAAATCCGGTTACGGCAAGTCCGACCGGTACCAGCGCTTTCCCCGCAAGAGTCGCAAACATTTATTTCCTCCACAGCTTACATTTTATGACAGACCTCGCATTTTTCTTTAACACTGAATGCGCTTTTGCCATCGTGACACTGACCGCACGATTTCCCTTGTTCCATTTCAGTCATCGATATTTTAGTGGAACTACGGACAGTTTTGTAGAGAGACACATGGCAGTCGCTGCAACTGTAGAGACCGGTATGAAAGGTATGACTGAACAGAACGTCGCCGGTGCTTTTCTCTTCAAACTTCAACTCCCGCACCGGGTGACATTTGGAACATTCTTTTACTGAAAAGGCCTGCTTAGCGTTGTGGCACATACCGCACGATTTCCCCTGTGTCATGGCTGCCATCCCGACGCGCCTGTTCTTCTGATTCGGCGCATAGGTTTTCGGATGGCATTCGACGCACTGTGCCACAGTGAGATGAGCACTATGGCTGAAGTGGGTCGGACCGGTCTCTTTAACCTGATATGTTATTTCCCTGACCGGGTGGCACGTGACGCATCTATTCACGCTGAAGGCTTTTTTGCCATCATGACAGGCTCCGCACGACTTCCCTTTTTTCATGTCAGTCATGCTGAAGCGCTTCGTGGCTTTCGTTGCAAACAGGGCAGGGTGGCAAACGCCGCAGTCAGGTGAAGTTGCAAGATGGGATTTATGACTGAAACCGGTTGGTCCGGTAGCTTTTACGTTAAACATGATCTCCCTGCTTTGATGACACCGGGAACATTCGGCAAGAGGAAAAGCATTTTTTCCTGTATGGCATGCGCCGCACGACCGCCCTTTTTCCATATCCGCCATGGTGAAACGTTGCTTCTTCTTTAAATCAAAAAGTGTATCGTGGCAGGCGCGACAGTTTTTACTCATCCCTTTTTTGTTGATATGGTCGTCATGACTGAATACCACTTTACCGCTGTTTTTTGGTGTAAAGGCCACATCCCGTACGCTGACGGCAAAACAGCTACAGTTCAGTAACAGAATAAACAGGGTGACATAGAGCGAAACACGATATTTCATAGGATGATCTCCTCCGGATTTAAAGTCAGTTATCTCGTTTTTTCACTGCCGTCGTCGATCTCCTCTTCTTCCCAGCCGTTCCACATCGGTTTGAAGTGAGCCAATGGGGTATGTCCGAGCGTCGCCAGATAGATATGCACAAAAAGAAAGGCGGTAAAACAGCAGGAGAGGAGAAAATGTGTGCCGATCAGCATTTTTATCCCGCCCAGAAGGAGCAGCAGTTCACGGAGCGGCGCAATATACATGAGCAGCACGCCGGTAAAAATAACCAGAGGGAGCAGTATGAACATGATCACCAGATATGTGGCCTTCTGCATCGGATTGAACTTGCTGTCGGGAGTGCTGTGGTGAGGATTTGGTTTACCAAGAAAATAGGTGAGGAAATAGAAAAATGCCTGACGGAAAATCCCGGTTTTGAGATCATCGAGCGTCGGCATATAGAGCTTCATCAGGCTCTTTGCGACAACCAGGTAATACATCAGCCAGAGCATGTAAGATACGGAGACCACCGCACCGGCGGTGTTGTGCAGGCGTATGGCAGCCTTGTAGGCGCCGAAAACAGATATATAATCAGGGAAGCGTATTTGAAGTCCGGTAATACACAAGGTCACAATACCGAAGGCATTCAGCCAGTGCCAGATCCTGACCGGCATGGGAGTCAGGTAGACCATCTCTTTATGCTTCATGATTGTTCTCCTTTCTGTTTTTTCTGGTCAGAAAGCGGAAAAAACCGTGACATACCGGAAAAGATAATCCCGCTGCAACGATCAACGCACCGATTATGTTAAGCGGCGTGCTTCTGGTAGTGCCGAGCATATAAAAATCCGGCGTTCCGTAAAGAATATCGAGAATCGCCCCCTTTTCCACGACAAGCCGGGTATACCCGCCATTTTTTTCCGGAAAAGCAATGAAACTTTTCTGCGCGGCTTTGGGGCCGGAGGCATGGCAAAAAGAGCAGTCCCACCGGTTGTCCAGAATCTGATAACTGTGCGTAACGGTCTCCGGCACCATCATGCCCCAGAGGCGCATATTCCTGCCGCGAAGCTGATGATTAAAGTCTCGCAGTTCTGCCAGTGAAATCAGCTTATCGTTATTCAGGTCGATCACTCTGCTGACATCAGCGGCTTGTGCCAGTGCGGCAAGTTCATCATAGCTGGAAATTTTAAAGTCATTCCTGGAACCGGGAAGACGACTTTCAATGGACATGATAATGACATAGTCCCGTGAGCCGGTATGGCAGGTAATACACGGCAGCGAATCGATATGCAGATCTGCCTGAGGCAGCCATGTGGAGTGGCTTTGAATGGTTTTTCTGGTGTCGTGGCACCTGGCGCATTTCCTGTTGATGTCGTCACCGGATACAAACAACGGCAACCTGACTTCGTGGGGATTGTGACAGCCAGTGCACCCCGCCTTTGAGGCATGAAGACTTTTTGCATACTCGTCAAAGACCGGCTTGTGGCAATCTCCGCATGCCGCCCGCGGCGGATTGTACCGGTCACCCGGATGACCCTTCGAAACCCGGTCATGACAGGAGGTACACCCGACAATTGCGTGTGTCGTCGCGGCAAACTTGACCGGATCAATATATATCTTCATACCGGCCGGACCTTTTATGTCCATGTGGCCATGACAGTTCATACAACGTTCATTTCCAGGAGCGGCAGCACGGGCAGATATCGTCATCATCATGAAAAAAGCCAGAAACAGCACGGTTTTCCAGGTAAAGTCACGCATGGTTTTTGCTCCCGCTCCCTGCAAAGGGATTCAATAGTAGCGACACATTTTTTTAAGCGCTCTTATTGTTGTAGCACTAATCGTGAGAGTTGCAACCCGAGTCTCAAGGATAATAGTGTAAAAGGCCACACACGGTGGCCTTTTGCGGCGCTGAAGTTTCATTCACACCCCATTGCCGGTCAGCTTTTAGCGGTTACGCCAGCCTTTTCGTCTTTCACAACCGACACAACACCTTTAACAATGCCGGTCATCAATAACAGTGCCGGGATTACCTGCGCCACAACTATCAGCGCGCAAAAACCAAGAAACACCCACACAAAAATCCCGCTGCTGTCTTCCCTTACGCCTGCTGCTGCAAATGCTGAAACCGGTGCCAAAATTCCTGCGATAGTGGTAATAAGCGCTCTCATGACGTCCTCCCCTGTTCGGGTGTTGAAATTTGATTGCTCTCTGCCCAAGGATTAGCATCGCCCGTGCCAAGTTACCCTCACATTGCGCACTTATGCGTAACATTCTATAATGTAATGCTATTTTTCGAAAGTGCCCCGTCTGTAAACGACTGAGATGGAAACGTACAGGCCACCTGTATGAAAACTACATACTATTTATCTCATTGTATGTGAATATCAGCTTCTATTTCAGCAGGTTGTGCTTTAGTGTTGCGTTGTCGAGATGTATAATTTTTTCTCGATTCATGGCGAAGTTACCGGCAGGAGAGTTGACTTGCCTGAAATAGATGGTAGTTTTAATCAGACAGACACTCAAAGGACACAGATGAAAAACAGCAGACTGCTCATAGTTGATGACGAGGCTGTTATCAGGGACGGCTTAAAACGGGTTCTCGAAGGAGAATCGTACATCGTTGAAACCTGCTCAAGCGGCTACAGCGCTATTGAGACAATGCAAAAACGTGATTTCGACCTCATCATTACCGACCTGAAGATGCCCGGAATGAGCGGCATCGAAGTTCTTAAAACGGTTCGGACACTGCAGCCGCTTATTCCGGTTATTCTCATCACCGGATATGCGGCCGTTGATTCAGCAGTTGAGGCCATGAAAAACGGGGCGGCAGATTACCTGTCAAAACCGTTCGTGCCTGCTCTGCTGCTGGAGAAAGTGCGCAGCGCCCTCAGCCGCCGCACTATTCCGTCCGGCGGGATATGCCCGCAAGAAGAGATCTGCCGTCACCATGGATTTCATCAGTTTATCGGTGAAAGCAGGGAGATGCAGAAGGTCTATCATCGTATCGTGCTCGTTGCCGCGACGAACAGCACCGTGTTGATCACTGGCGAAAGCGGCACGGGTAAGGAACTGGCAGCCCGCGCTATTCATGACAGCAGCCCCCGCAAAGATAAACCATTTGTTGCCGTAGATTGCTCCTCTCTGGCAGAAACGCTGCTGGAGAGCGAACTGTTCGGCCATGTCAAAGGCTCTTTTACCGGTGCGGTCCAGACAAAGACCGGCCTGTTCAAGGTTGCCGATGGCGGCACGCTTTTTCTCGATGAAGTTTCAAATATCAGTCTTTCCACACAGGCAAAGCTCCTGCGGGCTTTGCAGGAACGTAAAATAACGCCGATCGGCGGCACACAACTGGTGCCGATAGATATCCATCTGATTGCTGCTACAAACAAGAATCTTAAGACCATGTCCCATGAGGGAACGTTCCGGGAGGACCTGTTTTTTCGCCTTAACATAATTCCTATCGAACTTCCGCCGCTTCGCGAGCGCAATCAGGACATTCCGATTCTGATACGTCATTTTTTACTGCAATATACGAAAGAGATAGGCAAGCAGATCAGGGGAGTGGCACCGGATGTCATGTCATTTCTCGAACAGTATGCTTATCCGGGCAATGTGCGGGAGCTGGAAAACATTATTGAACGGGCGGTGGTGCTGGCTGAGGGGGATATTATCCGGAATGAGGATCTCGAACTATGGGACAGCACCGAGATATCTTCAAACAGTGCAAACAGCCTGATTGAACGAATTCCGATGAACGCGGAAGAGCTCAAGGAGATGAAACGTCATATTCGTGATCATGCCATTGAATCGTTGGAAAGCCTGTTTGTCCGCAATGCTCTTGATCGTAACGGCTGGAATGTCACCAGGGCAGCCGAGGAAACCGGCATACTGCGACCGAACTTCCAGGGCATGATGAAAAAGCTTGGCATATCGATACGGGGAGATCACTGAAAATTTACCTGGAAACCGGGAACATGACAATAAATGTAGTCCCTTCCCCCACGACGCTCTGTACCTCGATCTTCCCGCCATTGTTGTTAATAATACCGTAAGAAATTGACAGCCCGAGTCCCGTGCCTTCGGATTTGGTTGTAAAAAAGGGATCAAAAATTTTCGTAAGATTCTCTTCGGCGATACCACTGCCGTTGTCTTTAACGGAGGCACAGGCATACTTTTCATCTGCCGTCAGATACGTGGAAATCTCCAGCACTCCTCCGTGCGGCATGGCATGACCGGCATTGATAACAATATTCATAAAAACCTGCCGGATCTGGTTAGGATCAACTGAAACAGGCGGCAGAGCGCCATGGAAATATTTTTTAATAGCGACACCGCTGAAATCAGGCTGTTTATGGAAAAAAGTGACGACGTCGTCCAGAACTGCATCAAGCAGTACCGTTTCTTTTACCGGTGACGATTCCCGGCTGAATTCGAGGAGATCTTTTACAATTCCGGCACAGCGCTGCGTTTCGGTAATTACTTTATCTACGTCGGGGAGTAGTGACCGATCAAGACGTTTGTCACTTTGCAGGATGGAGGCATACAACAGAATTCCGGTCAGCGGATTGTTGATCTCATGCGCCACTCCCGCTGCAAGCGTCCCGAGAGACGCCAGCTTTTCCGAGCTGTGCAGCTGCTCTTCCATACGCATTATCTCCCGGCTGCGCTCTGCCACTTTCTGTTCCAGGCTGTCTGCCCATCCCTTCAATTCCCTGTCTGCCTTGCCAAGACTCTCAGTCATGCGATTGAGAGAGTCGGACAATTCACCCAGTTCATCCCTGCTCGACACCGGAACTCTCGAATCGAGGTCCCCTGAAGCCACCTGAGCGCTGTGCCGGACAAGCCGCTGCACCGGAATATCGACGAGATAATGGGTCAGGATGGTAATCAAAATACCGATCAACAACAGGAGCAGGCAGGTCAGCATGACAAATTGCAGGCGGTATTGGTGAGACTTCTGGCGCAGTATTTCCAGGGAAACAGATATGTCGAGAAGGCCAAGCACCGTATCATCTGCCCCATGAAAATGACAGGATGCTGTAAAACAGGCCGATTGATTATAAATTGCCTTGGTAAAAGCGAGCTCTTCTTTACCTGACCTGGTTGTTATGATCCGGCTACGGTTCATTGTAGAGGGCGCTTCTCCGGCGTCTACAGAATTGTGACATATAACGCATTCATCAGCATGTTTGCCAATTACGGAGCCGATTTCCTCCTTCACATTGGAATAGATCACTCGCCCTTTTTTATCAATCAGACGTATATGCTCAAGATTCCTGTTTTCCGCAATTCTGCCAATCATGTGATACAGGCTGGTTTTATCATTTATCATCATTGCGTCATAGGTGCTCTGGCTGATTATGTCGGCAACCTGCTCAGCATGTGACACAGCATATTCAACCATAACTTTGCGGAAGTTCTTGAGGTTGATCGTATCGAGCACCCCCATGAAAACCAGCAGAATCAGTGACGTTGCACAGGTGAGTTTTGCTATGAGGGATATGCGAATATTCATGCTTCAAATTCCTTTTCTGCAGAACTTACGGGGACGACTGTATCTGTTTAGTATACTTTCCGCTTCGGCAGGCCACTCGAAGTTGAAAATGCGCAGTGCTGTTGCCGCTAACCAGCTAAAATGATAGAAATAAATAGTAGCCGTGACTTCTGGCAGCTTTTTGGCACACTCGATGCTTTCTTATGCTGAACGACTTGAAAAACAGGAGCATATCATGTGGCAGCCGAGTGAGCGTCTTTTTGTCAAATATCATGTTGCCGGTTCGATAGCCATGCTTATGTGCGGAGTAACGGTGGTGATTATCTGCCTTGCTCCGGCATATTTTCCGGACGTGTACAGGATTTTTGCAGATGACCGCTTAGGTAGTAGTATACCCTATCTTCTGTTTATTGCTCTCGGGGAGTCAATTTTTTCCATCTGGTATTTCATTTTCAGAAAATGATACCCAACTAAAAAGGCCACCATGAGGCGGCCTTTTTAGTACACATTTCATTAACTTCATTATTCAAGGGCTTTTACGCCAAGAAGTGCAACCGTCAGTCCCACCGCACACATTACCGCCATTAAAACCACCCACATCAAGATGCTATTTTTACCGGTTACGGACTCAGCCCCCTGTTTCTTTTCAAGTGCCAAGAGAATACCCGCGCAAAACAGTGCGCAGCAAATTGAAACGCAGAGGGGGCACCACCCACCGATAACATATTTCTGAATCCAGAGCAGGCGGAATTCGGCGCCGACTCCGGCAAAAACCATTGCTGCAAGCACCCAATTCAGCCAGATACTCTTCCTGCGCTGCCACAGCAGCATCAATAAAAAGCTGAAATAGACGATGCCTAACCAGCCGAGATTAATCCCCAGGAACGTAAAGGCGACGGTGTCTCTGCAGGCCGTCACCATGCACAATTCCTGTATCACGGAAAAAATCGAAACAAGCCAGCAGATAGCGATGGATAACCAGAGCAGAGCTGAAATAGTCCGCTGGGATCCGTCTCTGAAAGGTGCTTTATCGTTACGCATAAATGACTCCAAAAATAATCAGGGCCGGATCAATGATCCGACCCTGTGTTAGTGTTTGCAGTAGTTTTCACAATCCCTACTGTGCAGCTTTAACCATCAGATCACTTACCAGTCGAGTAAAACGGAGCGGATCCTTGATGGTGGAACCTTCGGTCAACAGTGCCTGATCGTAGAGCAGATCGGCATAATCCGCCAGAGAGGCAGCAGAGGCATCTTTCTGGTGGATTGCCGCCATCGCCTTCAGGATGGCATGGTCAGGGTTCAGCTCCAGAATCCGTTTTGATTCAGGAACCGCCTGATTCATCGCCTTCATGATGCGCTCCATGTTGGCATTCATGCCATATTCATCAGCAACCAGGCAGCAGGCGCTTTCGGTCAGGCGGTTGGAAAAACGAACCTCCTTGACCTTCTCTTTCAGGCGATCGCTCATCAGGGAGATGAGATCACTGAATTCTTTCTGGGCCTCTTCGCGTTTCTTTTCTTTCTCTTTCTTCTCTTCGTCGCTATCGAGACTGATATCGCCGCGATCAACCGCTTTGAGGTGCTTTTCTTCATATTCGGTCAGCGATTGCACAACCCACTCATCGACCGGATCGGTCAGGAAGAGCACTTCGTACCCTTTGGCACGGAATGCCTCCAGATGCGGTGACTGCTCCAGAGTTTCACGGCTGGCACCGGTTATGTAGAAAATATCTTTCTGCCCTTCCGGCATTCTGCCAACATACTCTTTCAGAGAAACATAGGAGCCGGCATCAGTTGAGGTGCTTTCAAAGAGGATAAGTTCCTGCAGTTTTTCCTTGTTGGCATAGTCAAAGTGCAGACCCTCCTTGATAACCTGTCCGAACTCCTTCCAAAAGGTCACGTACTCATCGACGTTTTGTTCCTTAACCTCTGAAAGCGTTGAAAGAATTTTCCCGACCAGGCTTTTCTGAATCCGCTTGATCTGGACATCTTCCTGAAGAATCTCGCGGGAAACATTGAGCGGCAGATCGGAGGAATCGACAACTCCCTTGACGAAGCGCAGGTAGTCCGGAATCAGTTCTTCACATTTATCGCTGATAAAGACACGGCGCACATAGAGCTGCAGCCCTTTCTTGCGGTCATTCATGAACATGTCGAACGGTTTTTTGGCGGGAAGATAGAGGAGCGCCTTGAATTCACTGGTGCCTTCGGCCGAAAAATGAATAGTGCGGAACGGCTTGTCGTAATCGTGGGAAACATGTTTGTAGAACTCGGTGTACTCCTCTTCCGTCACATCACTCTTGGCGCGGGTCCAGATCGCTTTCATCGAGTTGAGAGTCTGCTCTTCCGTCTTGTCGATCGTACCGGCGCCCTCTATAACTTCGCCATCCACTCCTTTGGGGGTTTCACTGCGGGTGACATCCATGACAACCGGGTACTGGATGTAGTCGGAGTATTTTTTGACGATCGAGCGAATCTTCCATTCGTCAAGATATGTTTTAAATTCGTCTTTAAGATGCAGAGTGATTTCGGTGCCGCGCAGTTCACGACTGCACTCTTCGACAGTGTAACTACCGTCACCGGTTGATTCCCAGCGGCAGCCGTCTGTAGCCGAGCCACCTTTTCTGGTTTCCAGAACCACCCGGTCAGCAACCATAAACGAGGCATAGAAGCCGACGCCGAACTGACCGATCAGTTCCGGATTGCTGCTGTCGGCTTTCTCTGTTAGTGACTGCATGAATGCTTTGGTGCCGGAGCGGGCTATCGTGCCGATGTTCTCTTCCACTTCAGCCATATTCATACCGATGCCGTTGTCGCGGATAACCAGTGTACCGGCATCCTTATCCGGAATCAGCTTGATTTTCCAGTCGCTGTTCCCTTCGAGAAGGGTTTCATCGGAATGAGCTTCAAAACGTACTTTGTCGATGGCATCTGAAGAGTTGGAAATAAGTTCCCGGAGAAAAATATCTTTGTTTGAGTAGAGTGAATGAATTACCAGATCAAGCAGTTGCTGGACTTCGGTCTGGAACGGTTTGGTTGTTTTTGACATGCTGAATCGTCTCCTTCGCTGTGGTGGAATTATATCCCGCAACATAATCATACGGAGTACGGTTTTCAAGGGGGGAAAATGTAAAAAATCGGATTCATTGAATTGATTAAAAAACCAGTTGTGTTATAGTTCCGCGTCTGAAGCTACCAATACGGAAGATCGTTGGAATTTAAAATTTACCCAGAGGAGCACTGTGCCGATGAAAAGTAAGCATGACCTTGATGACGATGATATGATTGAAGAGGTTGAAGAAGTCGATGATAGTGGCTTTGCCGAGTTGTTTGAACAGAGCGGCAGTCAGGGGAGAAGCTGGCTGGAGCCTGGTCAGAAACTGACCGGGACGGTGCTGAAGATCGGTACAGAATGGATCTTTATGGATACCGGCCAGAAGGGGGAGGGGGTTATAGAGCGGAAGGAGTTTCTTGATAGTGATGGTACTGTCACCGTCAAGGAAGGCGATGCCATCTCCGCATATTTCCTTTCGTCCAGTAATGGCGAAATGCGCTTCACCAGCAGAATCGGCGGCGGCGCTTCAAGTGGTGGCGGGACTGCTCAGCTTGAACAGGCGTGGCAGGCGGGCGTACCGGTGGAGGGTGTCGTCGAAAAAGAAATCAAAGGCGGCTATGAGATTAAACTGGGCGGTTCCGCCCGGGCATTCTGCCCCTATTCACAGATTTCCCTGCGCCGCGTTGAGAACCCCGAGGCGCTCATCGGCACCCGCTTGACGTTTCAGATCAGCGAATATGCCGAGAATGGCCGTAACATCATTGTTTCGCGACGCTCCCTGCTTGAAGAGGAACAGCGTCGCCTGAAGGATGAAGCACAGGCAGGGATAAGCGTCGGGATGACAGTGAGCGGCACGGTAACGTCACTGCAGGATTACGGTGCATTTGTCGACATAGGCGGGCTGGAAGGACTGATTCCGGTATCCGAAATCGCCTGGAACCGGGTCAAAGATGTGCGCGAGGTGCTGAGTGTCGGCCAGCAGCTGAAAGTCGTTATCAAATCCATTGACACGGACAAGGATCGAATTTCCCTCAGTCTCAAGGATACTCTGGCTGACCCGTGGGATCAGGTGCCGGTAAATTTTCCTGAAGGTTCGTTCCACGCCGGCACCGTCGCACGGCTTGATACTTTTGGCGCCTTCGTTACCCTGCGTGACGGTGTTGATGGTCTGCTGCATATATCAAAGCTCGGTTCGGGCAAGCGTATCAATCACCCGCGAGAAGTTGTTAAAGAGGGTGAGCAGCTTGAAGTTAAAATCGAGAGCATTGACCTCACCAATCGCCGCCTGTCGCTGGCTCTGGCCGGTCCTGCACGCGCCGCCGCAGAAGAAGAGGCCACATTGTCAGAATTTCGTCGTCAGAGTGACGATGCCCCGAAAGGGATGGGAACGCTGGCTGATATGATACGAACAAAAAAACAGCGGAGTAATAAATAAACTATGGCTGATTGTTCCCATACATCGACTGATTGGGACCGCCGTTGCAAGCAGTGCGGGAGCTGCTGTTTCGAAAAAATAGAAGACGAGCGGGGTAATATATTTTATATGCAGTCCGCCTGTCGTTTTCTTGATATTGGCAGTCGCCGCTGCAAGATTTATGAGCGTCGTTTCGAGATCAATCCGGGCTGTGTACAGCTGACACCGGAGCTGGTGCAGAGTCTGCGCTGGCTCCCCCGTAGTTGCGGTTATCGTCGTAAAAGTGATGAACCGGTTACTGCTCCGAAAAAAAGCAGAAAGAGATAGCAATTTCATCGGGGTGCCGCAGCTAGACTGCTCCTGTGAAATTCAGCCCCTCGACAAGATCCACTACCACTTCGGCACGGTTCAGGGTGTAAATGTGCACTCCCGGAACCCCTGCTGCCAGCAGTTCCTGAGCCTGGCGCCGGGCGTGGGCAACGCCGACTTTTTGCACCGCCGCTGCACCTCCCGCCTGATCAGCCTGTTCCAGTTCGGCAAGAAACTCTGCCGGTATGGTCGCACCGCAGAGGGAAACAATTCGTTTAATCACCTTCAGGCTGACGACCGGCAGAATACCGGGGATGATCGGCCTGGTGACTCCGGCAGCGCGGGCCCGCGTCACAAAGTCATAATAGAGGTTATTGTCAAAGAACAGCTGTGTGACGGCAAAGTCTGCACCCCTCTCGAATTTCAGTTTCAAATAAGAGAGATCCGCCACCGCAGATGCCGCCTCCGGGTGAACTTCCGGGTACCCGGCAACTCCGATGCCCATGGCAGGGAATGATGACCGGATAAGACTGACCAGGTCGGAGGCATACTGCAAGGGGGAGGGGAGGGGGGTCTCAACGGAACCATCCTGCGGCAGGTCGCCGCGCAAAGCGAGAACATTGCTGACGCCGGCCGCGGCAAGACCGTGCAGAAACTGGCTGACTTCGCTGGTGTTTGAACCGAGACAGGTCAGATGTGCCATGGTTTCAATGCCATATTCCTGTTGGATTCGGGAGACTATTTCAAGCGAATCGATGTTGGTACTTCCCCCGGCTCCATAGGTCACAGAGGCAAACAGCGGCTTCAATACGGCAAGCCGTTGCACGGTCCTGAAAAAACCGGGCCAGTCTTCACGTGTTTTTGGCGGGAAATATTCAAGTGAGATGAATTGTGTCGCCGGATTGATGATGTCAATGATTTTCATGGTTCTCCACTAAAGTTCAGGCAGCTCGAATTTAAGAGTTCTCTTTTACCTAAAATTTAAAACAAATAGCAATAGAAGATTCATTCAGGATTTTTGATTTGACAGCGTGCAAGCGGATAACGTATACAGAAACCCCGATTTTCAGACAGTTAGAGGTTTTGAAGTTCTATATTACAAATTGTAGAAGAGAGAGATGAAACTATGTTTAACTTGAAACCTGATGTTGTTGCGCGACTCGAACGGGTATTGAGTTCTGTTGAAATGCTGCTCCCCAAAGCGATTGCGCCGATCGACTGGGAACATTGCCCTGCGGCAAACTGGCGGCGCCACTCCTTCTCCGGCTATCTTGAGCCGGTTCGTGTCACCGACACAACAACGCTGAAGGAACTGCTTGGAATCGAGGAACAAAAAGAAGTTATGGTGAATAATACCCGCCAGTTTCTTGCCGGTCTGCCGGCAAACAACGCCCTGCTTTGGGGTTCGCGTGGTTCCGGTAAATCTTCTCTGGTCAAAGCAATTTTAAACGAATTTGCGCCGCAGGGGCTCCGCTTTATTCAGGTGGAAAAGGAAGATCTGATTTATCTTTCTGAAATATTCAACGCCGTTGAAAACCAGCCGTACCGCTTTATCCTGCTCTGTGATGACCTGACCTTTGAAGTGGGCGAATTGAGTTACAAGATGCTGAAAAGCGCTCTGGACGGTTCGGTGTATTCTGCTCCTGAAAATGTCCTGATTTATGTCACCTCAAATCGCCGTCACCTCCTGCCGGAATATGAATCAGACCATCTTGGCGGGAAATTTGTCAAAGGTGAACTACAACAGAGTGAAGCGATGGAAGAAAAAGTATCTCTCTCTGACCGTTTCGGAATATGGGTGGCTTTCTATGCATTTTCTCAGGATCGGTACATTGATGCGGTAAAACTGAATTTTGAGAAAGAAACCTCACTCCGCAACGTCCAGATTCCGTGGAGCAACGAAATAGAGCGCGACGCAATTCAGTGGTCACATGACAAAAGCAAACGCTGTGGCCGGACTGCATACCAGTTTGCCAAAAACTGGGTAGGGCGGTACCTGCTTGCAAAAAAATAATATTTCACGTACGTTGCCATTTATAAAAAATCCAGGAGGATGACGATGAACCCATTAGCACAAGAACTGAATGATCTGCTTGCCAAGCACAATCCACATGTTTTGGAAATGTTGTCTGATCTCGGCAAGAACCTCTTTTTTCCAAAAGGGATTCTGACCCAATCGGCCGAAGCAAAAGAAAAGGCGCACAAATATAATGCCACGATAGGTATTGCAACCGAGAACGGCGGACCGATGTTCCTGCAATGCATTCAGGACAAGCTCTCCGCCTTTGACCCAAAGGACATCTATCCCTACGCTCCACCCGCCGGCAAACCGGAACTGCGCGCGCTCTGGACCGAAAAGATGCTGCGGGAAAACCCCAGTCAGCAGGGTAAGCATTTTAGCAACCCCATCGTTACCAATGCGTTGACCCACGGGCTTTCCATCGTTGGAGACATGTTTGTCGATAAAGGTGATCACCTGATTCTTCCCGATATGCTCTGGGGTAATTATAACCTGACGTTTGGTACCTGTAACGGAGCAACCGTCAAAAAATTTGAGACATTCACAAGCAGCGGCGGTTTTAATGTTGATGCATTCAGGTCAACCCTGCAAGCCAGCGCCAAAGAAAAAGGGAAGGTCGTTGTTCTCCTTAACTTTCCCAATAATCCAAGCGGTTATACCCCGACTGTTGCAGAAGGTGATGCCCTTGTAGCGGCGATGCTGGAAGTTGCCAAAGCCGGATGCAATGTCGTAGCCATTGCTGATGATGCCTATTTTGGACTTTTCTATGAAGACAGCCTCAAGGAATCACTGTTCGGCAAGTTTGCCAACCTTCATCCGCGCATTCTGGCTATCAAACTTGATGGCGCCACCAAAGAGGAATTCGTCTGGGGCTTCCGTACCGGTTTCATTACCTTTGCTGATGGCAACAGCGCAGAAAACGCGCCAGTCATGACGGCTCTGGAAAAAAAGGCGATGGGTATCATCCGTGCCAAAATTTCCAACTGCCCTCACCCGTCACAGACCTTCGTCATTGAGGCGCTTCGTTCACCGCAGTTTTTGGCCCAGAAGGAAGAAAAGTTTCAGGTCATGAAGGGACGCGCCCTGAAAACCAAGGCAGTCCTTAACAGTAGCAAATACGAGAAAGCCTGGGATTACTACCCGTTCAACTCCGGGTACTTCATGTGCCTGAAGCTCAAAACGGTTGACGCCGAAAAACTGCGCGTTCATTTATTGGATAAGTACGGCGTTGGTGCCATTTCCACTACCAAGACCGACCTGCGTATCGCGTTCTCCTGCATTGCCGAAGAGAATATTCAGGAACTGTTTGATATTGTTTACCAGGGAGTTCAGGACCTGGCCTGATTGTTTTATTGAATCCCTTTGGGTAAATACCCCGCCGCTTGCGGCGGGGTATTTTATTGGGGCTTTACTGCAATTACTCCTTCCATTTTTTCCCTCAGTAATTCTGTAGGCTCACCATTTACCTCTTTTTTACATAAGCCAACGTTTTTTCATAAGAAGATATGAGCCGCATAATGATGCCACTCCGAAAAGCAGCAGATAGAGCCATTCCCTGGATAGATTCGATATGCAGCCGCCATCGAGAAGAATTGATTTAATCGGTTCATACAGCTGATACGAAGGTAAAAACGGGGCAACGGCAGTCAGTTTTTGTGAAAAATCTGATAGTGCAGAAGGGAGCAGGTGAGGAAGATAGAACATGACGCCCAATGTTCTGGCGCTGGCCTGATTGCGGCATAAAAACCCCAGAAGAATCCCGTACGAACTGAAGCAGAAGCTGCCGACAGTTATAATTGCAACGTAGCTCAAAACATTTCCCGGTTCGAATTTCCCGAGGAGGTGGAGCAGCAGAACAGCGGACAGTATCAGCAACATACCGGAGAGTACTTTGGCAATAAGCCACTCAATTTCGCGTATCGGTGTCTGTAACAGCGCCAGCAGCAATTTTTTTTCTTTTTCTTCGGCAACTTGTGCGGGCATAATAATGAAACCGACCAGTAACACCAACATGAGAATCCAGGTGGGGAGCGTCTGTTTCTGAATCCCGCCTTCCTGCAGCGGCGTGACATCTGAAATCCAACTATTGTTTTTCCCTTCTACCGCTTTTTGTAATGCGGAAAAACTCTCAACTATTGAAAGTGCCTGAAGAGACTCTTTTTTCAACACGACAAGAACCACGCTCTGCTTCTCTTGCCCGTCTCGTAACAACAACCCGTCAATTTTTTTCTCTTTAACCCACTGTTTACCCTCAGCTTCAGTTGACACCGGTAAAAGAGTAAAGAACTGATCTGCTGCCGTGATAGTTTTCACAATAGCGGGGGCATACACTTCAGTTTGTATGAGTCCAAGTCTTGTTTTTTTAACATCAGTTCCGGACATATCCACCAATTTTAAAGAAAAAAAGACAAAGAGAGGGATGAACACAATCAGGAAGATTGTCTTGTTCTTGAATGCGATTGCCAGGTCATTCAGTGTTAATGTCACTATATTTCTGAGCATCATTGGTAAAGTTTCTCATGTATTTCTGACTGGAAATAGGTGTCGGGCGGGCCATCAAAAACCACGGCTCCGCGATGCAGCATGATAATGCGAGTTGCCAGGGCTTTTAGCTCTTCAGGCCGATGGGACGTAAACAGGATCGTTTTTCCGGAAGCATGAAACTCTTTAATCATCCGGTAGATTTCATGCGTCATCTCAAAGTCAAGCCCCGATGTCGGCTCATCAAAGAGAAGCAACGGCGGATCTGCTAAAAGCGCCCGGCCGATGCTTACCCGTTGCCGCAACCCTTTTGACAAAACCTGCACCTTGCTTTTTCGAAAGGGGATCAGATCAAATTCCTTCAAAATTTCCTCTACCCGCAGCAAAGGGACACTGAACAGACGGGCGAACAGCTTGAGATTGTAATCAAGGGAAAAAGAATCGAACAGATTGGGTGTTTCAGGAACAAAGCCAATCTTTCGTACGACCGCCAGGCGATCTTCCAGGTTTATGCCGTCTACCAAAACAGTGCCGCTGTCGGGAAGATGCCAACCGGCCAGCATTTTTAACAGTGTGGATTTCCCCGCACCATTGTGGCCGATGACGGCAATCAATTCGCCTTTTTCGACCTCAAGAGTGGTAGAGAGAAGTCCTCTGTTTTCACGGTATGTTTTAGTAAGATCATAAATTTCGATCTGCATGGCTGTTTTCCCGATATCCCTGAGGGGTAACAAATAATGAGAGCGGGGCCCGGCCCCGCTCAATGGCATGCAGCAACAAGCGTGCACGTTGATGAAGCGAGTACATCTTTATGTTAATCGCATGATTACAACAACTAAAATGACTACAACCAATACTGCGATGATAAATCCCATGATATCCTCCTTTTTAAAGTGTGCTGATGCTTCTCTGAATTAACACCGGGGTGATTAAATTACATTTAAAACAATCAGTAAAATAACGACGACCAACACTGCGATCAAGAGTTCCATTTTTTCCTCCTCGGTGATGCTCTGCAGTTCACCTAATTCCCTAATACCTTTTTGATCTGACCCAATTTTCCCTGTATCTTACCGACCGCATTTTCAACGGCACCTTCTGCTCTCAGTTTCGGATTGTCGCTGAGTTTTCCTACAAACTCTTTGACCGTGCCTTTTGCTTCGTGAAGTGCACCTTCTGCCTGGTCCCGGGTACTTGATTTCATGGTATCCTCCTTGGGATAACTACTTCGAGTGTAGCAATAATCATGATCTGCTCATGCACTGCCTGAATAGGTATATGGCAACTAGTGTGCCAGCTATGAGCCGGGGGTGTTAGTGATGTAACAATCTGATTATAAGGGGAAATAATATGGCCGTAAGGGTGGGGTAAGGGTGATTCTGTCAACGTGAACCGTCATGCATTACGAAACTGTTATATGTGACGGAAATGGGAGATGGTAAAGATTGACAACAATGTGATAAGGCACACCGGCTCGGCGGGTGCTTTTGCCCGCTGACCGGTGCTGCCGTTGGTTGAATATTCGGTGTTCTCGCTGTTGGTTTTATGGTTTTATCAAATTGGAGGGTGTAATTCTATGGTTTTAGTACTGTCAATCCTTCAATCCGCTTGAAATCTACCTCATCATAAGTGTAGGTGGTGGTAATTCCTTTATCCATGCCCCAGAACGCCATGACCGCATCGGCAAATTTGACATTCTTCTCTTCATAGACTTTTAGGGCATTCAGAAAAACCCCCGCCTGTTCAACCTTTAGCTGTGGTGTATTAATGATCGCTTCGGCAAGTTCCCGAATAGCCTTTTTTGGGTATTTGTAAACTTTCTCCAGAACCCAGACAATCTCCAGAATAGTAACCGGAATGACATGTAGCACAAGACCCTTCTCCGGTGCTTTCCGTATCAGGTTCTCAACTGCTTTTGCCTTGAGATCGTCATCCTGCACCAACATGCGAAGTATAGCGCTGGTGTCTATAAAGGCCCTATTCATTAACACCCACCCCGCCAGCAATTCCTTTTTCCCGGATTTCGTCAATAGTCATTCCCATGCTGGGTAGAACACCTTTGAAATCAAAGATGGTTTTACCCCTCCTGAAAAAAACTTGCTCACCGTCCGCATCCATCAGCAGAGTGTCACCCACCTCGATATGAAGCTTCTGTCGCACCTCTTTCGGTAATGTAATCTGTCCCTTGGGGAGAACTTTTACAGCAAGCATATTGATTCCTCCTATTAGATTTATTCCTACTTACTGATTATGGTAGGAAAGTTGGCAGGTGTCAAGCAAACGATATACAGAATAGATATGCAAAACCGGGAGCCGCCTTTTCAGCGGCTCCCGGTTTCATCTTTAAGGCTTCTAAATAAATAGGAAGTGTCCCGCTTCTCCCGCTGATAGGGCTATTCATTTACCTTCAGACCACAATGTACACATTTTCTACCAAAGGTGTTCGGGCCAAATGCAAATAGAACCGTAAATGGTTTTTTGCAACTTGGGCATGGAAATGCTCTGATCTCATAAACGGTAGCGCCTAAGGAAATAAATTCCACTACGACGGCTATCATACCAACGTAACCAAAATAGATATGAATAGATTTCCCAGAAAACCTGCAATCAGCATCGTCGGCAAAAAAGCAGCTACCAACAGAATTCCTCTTCGTTTACCAGGAAAAAACCGATTCGCTCGAATGGGATACAGTACTTGAAGTCATGGCGACGGAAATCAAGGTGCGGCATTACTCCCGTAAAAACCTTGCAGACGTATGCGAAATGGTCGCGCAACTTTCAACGTTTCCTGAAAAACAAACAGCCTGCAGCATTAACAACAGTCGATGTTAAAGAGTATCTCGGGTTTTTAGCGGTAAAATGCAAGGTCGCTGCGTCTACCCAGAATCAGGCTTTTAACTCGCTTCTGTTTTTCTTTCGGCATGGACTGAAACGAGAATTCGGCGAACTGCGAGATGTACCGCGAGCGAAAAAGCCACTCTACATTCCGGCTGTTCTCTCTCGTGAAGAAATCGACGCCATCGTGAAAGAGCTTTCCTCGCCTTATAATCTGGTAGTCAAAGTGTTGTTCGGCTGTGGTCTGAGATTTCTTGATGGTCTGCAACTACGGGTGAGGGATTTCAAGTTCGATGTCACCTCTTCGCATCCTCGTTCCAGATCCGGTTTTGTGCATCAACCGGATCAAGCTTTATCAGTTCCGCCGGATCGATATGCCAAAATGATCTATCAATGGCGCCTTCGCTGTACTCCTGCTTTTTGCCATGGGCAAACGGGCACCACCAGTTTTCCACGATCATCACCAGATACGCCGCGTACTTGAAGAGAGCGACACTCAGCGGGCAATAATGTTTGCAGTTGAGTATCCAGAAAAGCCGGTAGTGCGCCGGATGAAACCAGGGAATGGTTATGGCCGGCTGCTCGTTGTTTGCGAAGCGATGCGACGCCCATGCCGGGACAAAATCCCAGTATGACTTTATCTCCATACCGCCGACATATTTCAGATGTGTTTTTACCAGAAACACGCCGATTATCACGAACGGAACGGTGGTAAAAATCGGCAGATAGACGAGCGGGACGCCGGCAATAATCTTCCAAAACGGTTGTTTTACATAGTTGCAGCCAACTCTTACACGCAGCATATAATATTCCTTTTACCACTTTTGGGCTCTGTTACCTATTCAGGCGTACCCATCATGACAACAATCTGATGCTTCACCATGCTCTGCTCAAGTGTAATCACACCGCTGCTGATACGCTGTCCATCCATTTCTACCCAGGCAACACCTCTCTCGCAACCGTGCGGATTCTCTACTTTAACTGCGTAGATAGCTGCACCATGCCGATAATTGAGCGTAAAGCCGGGCCAGGAACCGGGTATGACCGGGGTAATGCGCATCTGACCGTTGCTGATCTCAAGTCCCAGTACCTCTTCAATCCAGGCCCGGTACATCCAGGCGGCTGAACCGGTATACCACGACCAGCCGCCACGGCCGATCCTTCCGGGTAACCGGTAGACATCGGCAGCAACCACATACGGCTCAACCGCGTAGCGCTGAACCGCCTCCTCATCTCGGGCGTGTTCGATCGGATTGAGCATACGCAGCAGCTGCACTGCCCGCTCCCCATCCCCCGTGCGCGCCATGGCCATGGCCATCCAGAGTGCAGCGTGGGTGTACTGACCGCCATTCTCACGGACACCGGGAGGGTATCCCTTGATGTAGCCGGGAGACGGCTCCGCTTTGTCGAATGGTGGTTCAAACAGGAGCACGACCCCTTCCTCCCGGAGGACAAGATGCTGCCAGGCAGACTCCAGCGCCCGCTCGGCACGAATTGGGTCTGCAGTGCCGCAAAGCCAGGCCCATGACTGGGGCAGGGAGTCAATGCGTGCCTCGCTGTTGTTCGCAGAGCCGAGGGGCGAGCCGTCGTCAAACGTTCCGCGCAGATACCACTCTCCGTCCCATCCGGCCAGTTCGGTCCGCCTGATCAGGCTGCTTCGATCCTCGAGATAGGCCTCGCCTAACTGAGGTTGCTCAAGCTGATTCGATAATTCAGACATCCCCTGCAGTACTTCACAGAGGAACCAGGCGAGCCAGACGCTTTCCCCTTTTCCCTCTGCCCCCACGAGGTTCATCCCGTCGTTCCAGTCCCCGGTGCCGATCAACGGCAGGCCATGCGGCCCGATCGTCAGGCCGCGAGCGGTGGCACGCCGGCAATGTTCAAAAAGCGTAGCGCGCTCATGGCTGCTCTCCGGGACTGAGAACAGCTCATGCTGATTATCCGCCAGCGGGGGTGCGGTGAGAAAAGGTATCTCAAGGTGCAGAATGTCGAGGTCGCCGCTCGTCCGGACGTAATATGCGACAACATACGGGAGCCAGAGCAGGTCGTCGGAAATGCGCGAACGTATGCCGGCACCGGCTGGTTCATGCCACCAATGCTGGACATCGCCCTCGGTGAACTGCCGGCCTGCAGCCAGCAGGATCTGGGTGCGGGCCAGTTCCGGCTCTGTAAACAGGAAGGCCATGACATCCTGTAGTTGATCACGAAAACCGAAGGCACCGCCTGACTGGTAAAACGCCGAACGCCCCCAGATGCGGCAGCTGAGCGTCTGATACTGAAGCCAGCGGTTGATCAGGAGGTCTGCAGCCAGTTCGGGGGTGTGGACTTCAACCGTGCCGAGCAGATCATCCCACCATTTTTTTGTCTGTTCGAGAGCATCTTCCACAGCCCGATCTCCATGAAATCCGAGCACCAGATTTCTGGCTTCTGATACGGAGTTGGACTGTCCCAGCATACAGGTGATTTCGCACATTTCACCGGGGTTCATCTCCAGGGTAACCCGGAGTGCGGCGCAGGGGTCGAGTCCGGCACCGGTCAGCTGTGACAGCCGTGGCCGCTCCATCGCTGCCGGATCGGAGAGAGTCCGGTTCCTGCCGATGAACGAACTGCGATCGCCACTGTATGAATCTGCCTCAGGTGTCATGGCGATAAACGTGACGCGCCCTCCGTACTCCGGGTGGTAACGGTTCCGTGCCAGCAGTGCTCTCGCTTCATTATCCCAGTTGGTTATGATATGCATCTGGGACGTCTCGCGGTTTTCGCCGAGAGTTAATTCCACATACCACGTTACCGAGAGGCGCCGCTTTCGTGAAGAAGCGTTGATGAGTCGCAGCTGCTGCAGTTTCACCGGTTTTCCGCCGTTGCCGTCCACCGGTACGAAGACCGTCAGTTCCTGCTCGATGCCGTGGCTGTTATGTTCAAAGGCCGTATAACCGGCTCCGTGACGCGCCCGATAGGCAGATTCCTCTCGAATCGGCGCCGCGGTCGGTGTCCAGAAAATCCCGCTCTCCTCATCGCGGATGTAGAGCGCTTCCGATGCCGGGTCGAGCACCGGGTCATTCGACCAGCCGGTCAGACGATTGCGTTGGCTGTTGCCAAACCAGGTAAAACCGCTGCCGGATTCGCTGATCATGGTGCCGAAGGTCGGATTGGCGATGACATTAACCCACGGAGCAGGGGTGGTGCTCCCCGGGCCGAGATAGATCGCATATTCCCTTCCGTCCCGGGTAAAACCGCCAAGGCTGTTGAAATAGTTTAACTCCATGAACGGGAGAGGAGCCGATGGATACAGGGGGACACGGCTGCGCACCAGCGTATCAGGTATATCGGGGACCTCAACCGCCACTCCTAACTGCTGAGGGAGAGTGCCGCGTGCCGCAACGAGTACGACACTGGCAACGGCCTTAAGCAGTATCAGATCCTCCTCCGGCAGCTGCGCGGCACACTTGAGAAATATACCGCCCGCCCGGTCTGTTGCCGCGGTGACGGTATGCGCCTGGATCAGCCGTTGCAGCTGCTCCTGAAGCGGGCGCTCATAGCTCCCCGCCTCCTCGTTGAGGATTACCAGGTCGGTCGACAGGCCGTGCATGCGCCAATAGGTGTGCGCCTGAAGCATCTGGCGGACCAGACTGATCTCCCGTACTTCATCGATGGTGATCAGGACGATCGGCAGGTCGCCGGAAATTGCGTACGGCCACAATCCCGCCTGTCCTTTGACATTGTCTTCAAGGCGCTCGGCAGGTGCCCGCAGCAGGTGATTCGGAAAGAGCAGATGGCCGGCCAATTGCTGGTAACGGCGCGCTTCGTCAGGTTGAATATGCAGCAGCTGCAGCTGCTGCTGAGCTGAACCCCAGGCAAAATCAAGTGCCCGCCCGGTTGCGTGAGGATCACGGTATTTGTCTATCAGCAGAAGCGCCTGCTCGCGAGAATCGGCGCCGGCAAGTATCAGGGAAACCTGGACGTTCTGGCCCGGCTCCAGGGTCAGGCTGTGCCGTATGCCGAGCATCGGATCGAGGACAAACCCCTCGCTGTTGCCGAGCTTCTGTACAGCCCCCTGAGGTTTTGCGAGAGTCCGCCCGCGTCCGATAAAAGCGGCACGGTCGGTTTCAAACTGAAAGGGATTTTCTTCAGACTGGTCAGACAAGTCCGAATTGTCTGAATGCCTGAGGGTCAGGCAATGGACCACATAGAGCGGCAGTTCGCTTTCACTCCGCGCTCTCCGGTAGGCAATCAGGGCCCGCTGCCCGGGGAGCGCTTCCGTCTCGATAAACAGTTTATTGAATGCCGGGTGCTGGCGATCAGCGTTGTGCGGTGCCATGGAAAGCTCAACGTAGCTGGTCAGGTTGAGGTGGCGAGGATGTGATGAACGATTGATCAGGGTAATCCGGCGTATCTCGACATCGTCCTCCGGAGAAACAACAACCTCTGTTTCGGTGTGGATGCCGTTATCAACGCGCCTGAATACTGCGCGGTCGAGAGCAAAATCAACAGAATACTCTTTGACCGTGCCGCCAACCGGGTGATACGTGGCGGACCAGAGCCGATCATGATCACTCTCATGGATGTAGCAGAAGGTGCCGAGATTGTCGCAGGTTGGATCTGATCGCCAGCGGGTAAGTTCACGCTCGCCCAGTTGGCTGTAGCCCCCGCCGCTGTTGGTAATCATCAAACCGTAGCGGCCGTTGGAGAGCAGCAGGCTCCGTGGCGTGGCGGTATGGGGGGTGCTGAAGGATATGACTGCAGGTGTAACCAGATCTTCATTCGGCGATGTCGGTACGGCGGGTCGTGTTGAAATCAGCTGCAGTGGCGGCAGGGTCGGTATACGCTCCTGCAGCAACGCCTCAAATGCCCGTACGCGGGGGTCGCTATGAAAGCGACGCGGGAACGGATTGCCATAAAGCATATTGGTCAAAGCCAGAAACGCCATCCCCTGGTGATGAGCCATATATGCCTCAACCACCACGCCGCGCCTGCCGGTTCTCAGCGTTTGGCGACTGAAATCCATCGCTTCGTAATATCCATATTCCCCGAGCATACCGAGTGCTGCCAGCCGCTTCAGGTTTTTTAATGATTCGCACGGCGCCACATTCAATGCCAGCAGAGTGGCATAGGGTGCAACCACCAGCTGTTCCTCCTGGCCGCGCTTTAAACCGAGCGCAGGTACTCCGAATGCTTTGTATTGATAGGTCTTGCTCAGATCGAGGTCAGCAAATGCAGACTCGGAGATTCCCCACGGTACTGAGCGCATCCGGCCATAGGCAATTTGTATTTCAACCGCGTCCCCGGCTGCTTTTTTCAGGAGTGAGCCTCCGTAGGAATGCTGGAACAGGAATGGCATCAGATATTCAAACATGGTGCCGGTCCAACTGAGCAGCACCCGCTGACGACCAATAGCACCATAGGGGCGCCCCAGTGAAAACCAGTGTTCCAGTGGCACATCTCCCCGTGCGATGGCGACGAAACTGCCGAGCCGCGCTTCACTGGCGAGAAGATCGTAACTCGAATTGTCAAGACGATCCGTGGAAACGTTGTAGCCGATGGCAAACAGTTTGTGTTTGGGGTCATAGAGAAAGCGCATGTTCATTGCGCTTGAAAGCTCACGGATAGCTGCAGTTAACTGGCCGGCTTTCTCCAGGGTTTCCGCGGCCTGCAGCTGAGCTGTTGCAAATGCCGCCATTATCCGGTCGAGCCATGGGGTGAGCGGAGCAATGTCCGGGGAGGATTCGGCGCGAATTGCACGAAGAATCCGGATCGAGCTGATCTGGTCATAGGCAAGGGCAGAGAGTGATGGCGACTGTGTGAGATCCTGACTAATGGCAAGTAGTGCAACCGGACCAAGCGGAGCCAGCTCCGACCCGGTTTTTTCCGCAAGAATCTCTATCCAGGTGAGATAGCGTTCACCGTTCTGAACCCAGGCCAATGTCTGCAGTCCAAGCGCAATCCCCCACGGTTCGGCTCCTGCGGCAGCAACAACAGACCTGACATCCGTCGCTATCAGCCGTTGCCGGGAAAGAAGCTCTGTGATACCCGATGGTGCGGCATACCACGAATGCAGCAGTTGCTCGAGCGGCTGGCAATAGAGACAACTGCTTCCTTCTGATGCCGCAGCCAGTTTCAGCAGTTCTCCGGTATCAGCCAGACCGGCACAGGCTGTGTCAGTAAAAAGCGGTGCGTGCAGCAGTTCTTCAATTCCCTGGTCAAGTGCCCAGAGGGCACCGAGCAGATTTCCACTGTCTACGGTTGAAACATAGCGCGGTTCGAGAGGAGTCAGGGCCTGAATGTCGTACCAGTTGAGGAGATGTCCTTCATAGCGTTCCAGGCGATTGATGCTTGCCATGCTTTCGGTCAGAGCGTCTATCACTTGATCAATCGTCAGGTACCCTGAATCGTGGGCTCCGAGAACAGCCGTCATCCAGAGGCCGATGTTGGTAGGACTGGTGCGCATCGCCACGCGGTTTTGATGGGCGACCTGAAAGTTGTCGGGCGGTAACCAGGATGTTTCTGCAGTGACAAATGTTGAAAAATAGCGCCAGGTGCGCCGGGCAATCTGCCTGAGGAAGCGCCGGTCTGCTTCTGTAAGAGGGTGTGCCGATTTTTCGACGGGGCGCAGATTAAGGAGCCACGCGAGTAGCGGAGATAAAAACCAGAGCGTAAGCCAGGGAGCGGCGTGCGGCAGGCTGGTTGGCGTGAAGTGCCAGATTGCCCACCCAACCCCGGCGCTGAAGGCACTGCCAAGAGCCAGCCCGGCAACGAACAGCGGCTGGCGGCGGGTGGCACTCCACTCTGTCGCCTGGGCGGTCCACTCCAGCAGGTTGCGCTGAGAAATCATACGCCGGTACCAGACTCGGGCAATGGCATCCAGAGTTACGGCTGACTGATGCGGAATCAAAGCCGCATCAGTTGCTGCCCGCAGCAGATCGTGCAGCAGCTTCGACGGGGAGAAGTATTTCAGTCCCTTGGGGGTGGTAGCCATGGTAAACGGCTGCGCCAGAGGATGGAAAAGGAGCTGCATGCCGACGACCAGTGTGGCAATTCCCGCGACCAGCGGGGATACGAACCAGGAGGTCACCAGCAGGCCGAAACTTGTCGCCGGCAGCAGGCTGCGGCGCAGGTTGTCAAGAATTTTCCAGCGATTGAGCAGTGAGAGATGGTTGGTCCCGCGCCCACCCAGAGCATGCGGCACCCGCGGTAAAATCCATCCCGCGATCTGCCAGTCTCCACGCACCCAGCGATGAGTGCGGCTGCTGTAATTTTGATACCCCTGGGGGAATTCATCGTACAGTTCAATATCACTGGCCAATCCCACCCGGACATGGGCGCCTTCGATCAGATCGTGACTGAGCACCCACTCTTCCGGAAAGCGCCCGGACAGTACGCGACTGAAAGCCCGTACATCGTAGATCCCCTTGCCATGATATGAACCCTCGCCACTCAGATCCTGATAGACATCTGAGATTGCCTGAGTATAGGGATCAATTCCGACTGAATCGGCGAAAAGTCGACTGAAAATCGAGACGCTAGTGCTTGGCAGGGTTGGACTCACCCGGGGCTGGATGATCGTGTACGAACCGGGCAGGATGGCACCGGCGGCATCAAAGCGTGGCTGGTTGAGCGGATGCGCCAGGGTTTCGACCATCCTGCGGGCGGTTCCGTGTGGCAGTTGGGTGTCACTGTCGAGTGTGATGATAAAGCGGACGTCAGTCAAGCGGTGGGGATCGCCGAGGTAGACCAGCTGTGCTGCATCCTCAGGGCGCGTGCCGTCAATGAGGCGGTTCAACTCCTCGAGTTTGCCCCGTTTGCGCTCCCAACCGATAAATTTCTGTTCAGAATCACACCAGATGCGTTCACGATGGAACAGAAAAAAACGCTCGGCGCCATAGCGCAGGTTGAGTTGTGACAGGCAGTCAGTAGCGAGTTGCAGCAGCTGGCTGTCATCGTTACGGGAAAGTGTCGGTGAGTCGGTATAATCTGTAAAGAGACTGAAGAGCAGATTTGCTTCTTTATTTGCCAGGTACCGGATCTCCAGTTTTTCCACTTCGGCCCGTACCGTAGCGACGTTTGTCAGCATCATCGGGACAACTACCAACGTGCGGAATTCATCAGGGATCCCCGATACTTCAAAATCCATTTTGGCCAGGGGGCGAGGCGGCAGAAGTCGCGTGATGAGGTAATTCACCACTTCAATTGCCAACTGGCTGACCGGAACCAGCATGAGCAGCAGCAGCCCGATGCGGATAGCGGGCGGTGGACCGGTATGGCCGTAAGTGGCAATCAGGACCATGTAGAGTGTGGTGAGACCGCTGATGCCGAACAGATACACGGCTGTGTGGTGAGACATGATCCATGCGAGGGTGCGATAGCGCAGTGACTCGCGGCATCCGAGCAGCTGGGCCAATGCGGCCCGCCCCTCCCCGGTCAGCCAGAAGCAGACATGGGTGCGCAGATTGTTACGCACCGCCTCGCGCCCTGATTTTATTGCCGCCGTGATAACCTGATCCGCAACCTGCTCCTCGCGTATGCCGGCAGCATGGGCAAGCTCTTCAACAGCCCGACGACAACGGTCACGGGTTGCAAAATCCATGTGTGGATAGACGCCGGACGGATCGCGGCGCAGCGTCTGTTCCACCCGGCTGAGTTGCTCAAACAGTTCCCGCCAATCGAGCAGCGCCAGCAGACGCAGGCTGGTGATGGCGTTGCCGCAGGAGAGCTGCTCCCTGGTCTGACGGTTTTGCTCTCGCTGATTAACTTCGTGGAGAGGGCTTTTAAGCGTGCGCTCAAGCCAGGTCTGGACCGGTGACAATGCGACCTCTTCGTCGTAGAGCAGGCTTACCAGTTGGGCAGCAAAATAGGGGCTGGGATGCGCTTTCGCTTTTGCGAGTTCCGCCAGTATCGCGAAAAGATGATTTGAATCGCGGCGAGTGGCGGCAATCAGGCGGTTTGCCCAGAATTCGGCCAGCTGGTGTTCGCGCAGGTCCGCCAGTGCAGTGACGGCAAGACTCTGAACGCTTTCAATTAACGCCATGCGCAGCATCTGTGGAATTGCCCACAGTTCGCCGATGGTCAGCGTCCGCACCGCCTGATATTCTTCAATAAACTGCAGGATGTTTTCCCGTTCCAGGCGCAACTCGGTATGAGAGACAAGGTTCTTGGCCAGATCGTAGATACAGGGGAGGCCACGGTTTGGTTCAGAGGCCAGCGAGGGGAGTTGCCGGTAATAACGCCGGGGGAGATTCAGCAGGACATCGCGAACATTACCCTCCAGAATGTACTCGTTATCCAGAATCCAATCGGCAGCCGGCGTGGCTTTCTGCTCCAGGCGGCTTGCTGCGGTAAGGTCTTCGCATACCTGACGGACATGGAGGCGGGATTGTTTGAGGCGTTTGAGCAGTTCAGGACTGCTTTGCGGTTTCAGAACCACCTGTTGTTCCAGAGCATGGCGATGGGCATGTTCAAGTATCTGCGTCGGGGAGAGTTTTAGTGCCGTAATCCGGGCTTCAGCACGGCGCTCACGTTTTGGATGCATGATAAACAGTGCCGGAGGTGGGTCGCCACTTTCCCGTAGCAGCTTCATCGGACGGTGCAGCGATCCAACCGGTGCCTGGAGAATCAGGACTGATTCACCGGACACGAGCCAGCGGGCATGATTACGCATGACAACTGCATCAACTCCATACCGGGAACGGCGAAACAATTGAGTTGTTGCGAGTATTCCGATAGCAGAAGTTCCTATGACGAGAATCAGCGTAGTGGGAAGGGTGCCGAAGAAGACAAGCTGCAACGGCTGCATGAACAGAGAGATACCCCAGCCAATGCCGCCGGAGAGCAAGGCAGCAACAATGACTCTGAGTGCACGGCGCCACAGAAAAGGATCACCGATATGAATAGTGGCCTCAGAACTCTTGCGCACCAGGGCGATGCGATGGAAACCTTGCCGCATAAGTTCCCTGAGAGCCCTCCGGGCTTCATCTCTGTTCGTGTAGTACCCGATGAGAATGCCAATGTTCACGAGATATCCTTTCTATTTTTATGTTCAAGCTCCGCAATAACCTGAGCGCCGAGAAGCAGAATTATCGTGACAACTTCAATGCTGAGAAGGGCTACCACCGTAATGGAGATGGAGCCGTAAATGATATTCACCATCGAGATCGCTGCGTAATACCAGACCAGTAGCCGGCGGGTAATCTCCCATAAAATCGCGGCAACCAGGCCGCCGATAAGGGCGTAGCGAAATCTGACCTGCACTGTCGGCATTACCAGATAGATGGAGGTGAGCATCAACACTTCGCCGACAATTCCCAAGATATAGAGTGCCACTCCGTTTGTACCGCCAAGGTCGAGACTCCAGCCCCGAAATGTCACACTCGTACTTTCCAGTGTCTCGATAGCACCGACAATAAACGATACCAGGACGATGCCGAGGCCCATGGCAATGATGTACAGATAGGGAATGAGCGCGGAAACGAGAAAGTTGCGCCGTTTGACCCTGATCCGTTGGGAAAAGATTACTGACATGGCGTTTTCAAGCATTGAAAAAGCGAGAGAGCTGAAAAACAGCATGCCGAGGAAACCGATGATGCCGACCGTCCCGCGGTGTTCAAGGAATGCCCGCACCTGTTCAGTCAGCGTTGCCGCATACCCGGGAATGACCATTTCAAGGTACGTTGACAGCGTATGAATCAGTTGTTGCTCTTCTATGAGATGGGTCAGTACTATCAGTGCGATGATGGAGAGCGGTATGATTGACAGCAGGGTGTAATAGGCAACCGCTCCGGACAGCAAGAACCCCTGATTTCGCATGAACCCTCGTGCAACCTGCAGCAGGAACCTGGAGATGCGAACCGATACCTGATAGATGTTTTGAGTGGTGTCTCTCATTCGTACGGTTCCGATACTGTCCCGTTCAGGCAAAAAAAAGGCGCACCACAGTGCGCCCCTTACAGAGAGTCAGATTATTCAATGGTCATCCGGTTAATTACTTTCGTCACGCCGTTTACGTCGTTGGCGATTTTGGTAGCGAGATCTTTTTCAGTGACACTCTTTGCCTTGCCGTCCAGTGTTACCACACCACGCTTGGTTTTAACGGTGGTGTGGATGGCACTGGTCGAACGATGATAGAGCAGAGTCGATTTAACCTGGGCAGTAATGGAGGAATCGTCAATTTTTTCACCGATAGTACGCTTCGTTTTTGCGTGCTTACCGACAGTCATCTCATTTATGACGTCTTTAACTCCTTCGACATCCTTGGTATATTCAGTCGTCAACTCTTTTTGCGCCTGGCTGGAAGCAACACCTCTCAGAGTCACGATGCCGTCCTTGACGTCAACTTCTGTTGCCAGGCCGCTGACGCTGCGATGAAAAGAAAGAGTGATTTTAACTTTATCGCGCAGCCACGCATCCGAGTTTGCGGTTGGTGGTGCCCCTTTTGTTTCGAGTCGGTTATCAACATTCGTGACACCGGGAAGGCCGGCGACAGTATCCTCGGCCAATGACTTGTGGTAGCTTTCAGTAACGGTTCCGGTCAGCACAACGGCACCGTTTTTCGCCTGAACTTTTATGTCATCAGTTTTGAGGTAGGTCTTGAACACATATGAATTCTTTGCCGATGATTCAATGCGGCTGTCAGTTTGTTTTGCAGCGTGTACAAACGGTACACTCAGTGCCAGCAAAGATGCCGCCGTCACCATAATTGATAATGATTTTGATACATTCATAGCGTGTTCTCCTTTTATCTGGTGGTTTGTAAATTCTACTTCCCCAATACTTTCTTGATCTGGCCAAGTTTTTCCTGAACTCTGCCGGCGATCTTTTCACCGACTCCTGCAGCTTCCAAATCCGGATCCTCATTAAGTCTTCCGGCGATCTCTTTAGCCGTACCCTTCAACTCGTGAAACGCCCCTTCTGTCTTGTCTCTGATGCTCGATTTCATCATGGTATCCTCCTTAAGGACAACAGCTTGAATTTTGCAGATGACACACCTGATTCCATGTCCTGCTGCAAAGCTGATTCGCAACTTGTGTGCCAGAGGGGAAAATAAGGTACTGCCTGTGCAAGAGTCTGATTTTAAAGTGAAAATATGGACAGTTTAAGGTGTGGGGGTATATGAACCGTCGAAGAAATCTGCCATGTTTAGCATAACTGTTACATATGGTGGCCCATTCAACAGTTACGACTGCCGTCAGTTATGCCGGGTTTCTCATAACACCCGTACAAACAGACTCTTACAGCTAATCAGAGCGCGGTGAGTGCTCTGGCACTCTCGTTGCTTGGTGTTTTCCGCTGCACATTCAGGATCTCAACTGGTGCCAAACATGATGACTCAAGAATTAATAACCGGACTCCTCACAAATGGAAGCAGACGTCGCGTGATCCGCATTGAGCCATCACCGGGTACCATCATCGCACTACTGCTGCTCATTGCCGGAATATGGGCAATAACCCAACTGCTGGTGGTGGTTCTGGTGCTTGTGGCAGCGCTCACAATAGTCGGCGCCGTAAACCCTGCGGTTCGATGGTTTGAAGAGCGGGGTATGCGCCGCGGGATGGGTATTGCACTCGTATTCGCCACGCTCTCGGTAATTGCAGCACTCATTATTACACTGACGATTCCATCGCTCATTGAGCAGATAAGCGACCTTTTGGACAAGGAACCGGCCTTGCGTGCAGGCTTGTCAAAATGGTTGAAGGAGTCACACCTGACCAGCCCCCTGGCGGATCTTCTGCGTAAAGTTCATTCAGGAGACCTTGTCAGAATGGCGGCAGCAAATGCTTTCGCGCTCTCTACGCGCCTCCTCGAGATTTTCGCGTACAGCCTGAGTTCTCTCTTTCTTGCCCTGTACATCATGATCGACCGGGACCGGCTTCGTGGAGGGCTCTTTCTGGTAGTACCGCGCTCCCACCATATCCGGCTTTCCCGGATCATGTTGAACCTTGAAACGATTGTTGGCGGGTACGTGCGCGGACAGTTAATCACTTCCGGGCTTATGTCCGCTTTTGTCTTCATTCTGCTGACTTCCTGCGGCGCGCCAAACGCACTGGCTATTGCAGTGTTTGCCGGTGTTGCCGATGTACTCCCCTACATCGGCCCGATCTTTTCAGTGGGAGCAGCAGTAGTGGCGGCGTTTTCATTAAGTCCGGCAATTATTATCATTGTTCTCGTACTGATGCTCGTTTATGAAGAGTTCGAAAGCCGGTTGATTATTCCCCGGATTTATGGCCGTGCATTGCGACTCCCGTCATCGGTTATCCTGTTGTCGTTATTGGTTGGCGCTGTTCTGATGGGCATCATCGGGGCACTCCTTGCCCTTCCGGTAGCGGCTGCGCTGCTGATGCTGATTGAGGAACTGCGTGTTGAGCTGCCGGGACAACAGGAACAGGCAGAAGATGTGGAGATCAGAAAGCGGGATGATCGGGGTGAAGAAGAGTATGAGCGCCGCGCTGAAGGCATGCCTGCCGAGCAGGCCGCCGCAATCGCCGTCGAAATATCTACCGATCGACATAATCAGGAAAAGAGTCTACCGTTAAAAACGGTTGCTCCAGAAAGCGAAGAGTGACACCCTTATGCAAAAATTCACAAGGATGGAGATGAGAACTGATATGAAAAAACACCAACAGCACAAACCGTTCGCAATGATTCGCGAATTTCAGCTCGCCGACTGGTTCACCCTGGCAAACGCCGTCTGCGGAACGGGAGCACTGTTTTCCATGCTGTCGTACCTGCAGAATACTGACGTCAGACATGTCTATTTTGCCGGCGGACTGGTAGTGACTGCCTTGGTCTTTGATGTTCTGGACGGACGAATTGCCCGGTGGCGTCAGAAAAATTCTATTTTGGGGCGTGAGCTCGATTCTCTTGCCGATGTCATCTCATTTGGTGTCGCACCTGCGGTAATTGCCTACGGATGCGGGATGCAGGGGTTGTATGACCGTATAGTCCTGACCTGTTTTGTCGCCTGCGGTGTGTCGCGGCTCGCGCGGTATAATGTTACGGCGGATGAACTGTCTGAAGGCGGCAGTAAGGTGAAATATTTTGAAGGGACACCGATTCCGACATCAGTGCTGCTGGTATTACTGCTCTGTATTGCTGCATCTCAAGGAGCGCTGCGCGAATCACTCTGGTTCGGGCATATATTGTTCGCAGGGTTCACTCTTCATCCACTTGTGCTGCTGTATGCGCTTTCCGGTTCTCTGATGATCAGCCGTATCAGATTCCCAAAGTTCTAAATTGTTTATTGCTGCATAAACGGGCTGATGAATATTCATCAGCCCGTTTATGCAGCCCTTGTTCAAATTATACTGTTACGCTTGTTACGGTGAATCATTTTTATTTTTTGTCATGTTCCTTGTCTTTGTCATGTTCTTTATCGCTGTCATGGTCTTTATCGTGGTTGTGCTCTTTGTCATGATCGTGGTCGCGGCCGCAATTATTATGGTCTACCGGAGGATCTACCGGCGGCAGTACCGGTCCGGAACCACTGCAGGCTGATACTGCAACACCGGTCAACGTCGAGCCGGCTTTTGCCAGATCGCGGCCCATCAGGCTACCTCCGGTGAATGTGCTGGCAGCTCCTGACAGAAGGGTTCCCTGAAAGTTGGAAGTTGTCATTGTTGCAGCCTCGGCAGCCCACCAATATACGTTGCAGGGATTTCCGCCACCGGACATGACCACCGAGAAGTTTGTTCCGGTCAAAGCACCGGTTCCGAGTGTTCCGACCTTGAAAATCCATTCCCCGTTTGCAGGTCCGTCAAGCGTTAACTGGCCGGTGAGAGTCGCTGCAGCATCAAAACAATACACGTTCGGCGCCAGCACCTGGTTGGTGAGATCACCGGACAAGGTTACATTACAGGGCACTTGTGCAAACAGATCGTAGCCGACGAGAAAATCACTGTATGCAGCAATAGCACTTGCATCTGCCTGGTGAATCGTCCCGGTAACAGGACTGGTTGTTTGTGTGACGGTGCTGAATGGTAGTCCGGAGCCAACATCACCAGTAACGGTTGAATCGGTGAGGGTCACAGCCGTTCCGCCAAGAACGGCAAATGATGCGGAAGTTCCCAATGCCGGTGCGGCTTCAGCGATTCCCGTGTGGAACGGTGCGGCGGTAAGAAACAGTGACGAAAATGCCAATGCGCCGAGTTTTACTGAGAGTTTACGGAAAATATCCACCTTGATCTGTTTTTTCATTGTTGTTGTCTCCATTAAATTTGGTAATAAATCACTGAACATCCTATCTCCCTTTTTCCTGTCATTTTCTCACACTTCTCCTATGTCACAGTTTGATGAAAGTCCTATGATTGGCCGACCTGCCGGGCTCTCAATGCTCCCATCTATTAGTGCTGATACTATTATTGCTTCCCGGTTTTGGTATGAAATTTTTCACTGCACGCCTGTCAGGTGAATGCCCTTTCTGATACTCAGTCGTCGGATCATTTCCTTTGTAATAACCTGTGCCCGGGTCCTTCTCCTTGTGCTGATCTGTCCCTGATTCGTTTTTGTTGAGATGCTTTGTACTTTTGTCCATGTGTCTGTACTCCTTTCAGGTTGAAGTGAGTTGCTCTGATTATTTTCGTTCTGGGTATGTATCAGGCAACTACCATGCCAGAGATCTTTCATCCGTTATGAATGTCGTAAGCTACTTATATTGCTTATTAAATATAATTCTAACGTGTCTGGTGACGGAAAAACCGTATCACGATCCCGTCACGCAGAATAAAAACCGCTAAATATGGCAGTTAACCTGTAATGGTACGGATTCCAATGGTGGTTGAAATCGTGCAATGTCGCACTACATACTATTTTCCCTTTATATTCAATCTGTTGCGCATTTTTAAACTGCTTGATTATCTATGGCACGGTAGTTGCGATTATCTGCCCGGCTGCATATGCAGCAAAGGAAACCATCTGAGCAAGAAGAACAGTACATAGGAGAGCAGATGACAATTGAGGAATTAAAAACGAACGTAATTGATTTTGCGTCACTGATAACAACTGCCGGTGCTGTAGCAGTGCTCTGCATAGCTTACATAGTATTTGTGCTTACCTGGAGTTATTCAAAAGGCGACAGAATAGGATATATCCAGAAATTTTCAGAAAAAGGTTGGCTGTGTAAAACCTGGGAAGGGGAGCTGCAGATGCTGCCTATAGCGGGTGCGCTGCCTGAAAAATTTCTCTTTACCGTGCGCGACAAAACGATAGTCACTAAAATCAATGCCGCCGTGGGGAAGAAAGTTGCGCTCTATTACACACAGCACAAAGGCGTCCCCACAACCTGTTTCGGCGAAACAGAATACTTTGTGGGGGAAGTCCGGATTCTGGATTAGCCGTTCCATTCGTATAAAAAAGGCCAGGGGTGGGGAACCCCTGGCGAGTAAATCTACACGTTATTGCTGTTCTGACGCCTCTTCACGTATATTACCAAACCAAGAAGACCACTGCCTAAGAGCATCATTGTGCCCGGTTCCGGAACCGGAGCAGAGGTTCCGCCGTCACTTACACTTCCACCGCCACCGCCGCTGAGACCGTCGCTGCCGAAGTCTTTGCTGTCGAGATCGTTGCTGCTGAAGTCGGAACAGCCATTTCCGGTACCCTGAGCGCTGCTGTTGGAGATGCGATTGTCTGTCATTGTCACTGCACCGGTGAGGGCAACGGCTCTCCCGCAGAGAATTTGTGCCGTCGGATCGAGGCCGACACTAGCAAGAGCAAGAATATTGCCCTCAAAAGTAGAACCTGAACCGAGAGTTGCCGAACTACCTACCCGCCAGTACACACCGTTCGTCGAATTTCCGTTGATGACAGACACCCTTGAAGCGCTTGCGGTTGTCAGGGTACTCCCGATATTGAATACGAAGTCTGCATCGGAAACGTTCTGGAAATCGAGAACCAGATTTCCGTTCAACTGTGCCGAAGAATTAAAATTATAGACTCCGGCGGTAAGTGTCGAGTGACCCGCAGAGCCGAGGATAAAACCGGTGTAATCTGCTGTCATTGCCATGCCGGCAAGCATGTTGTATGCAGTTCTTGCATCGGCCAGAGCTGTTTGTGCAACCCCGTCGTTTGTATGAATTGTGCCGCCGCTCACGGCTCCATCAGGATAAAAGCCGGTGATCGCACTCCCGGGAGTCACACCCAGATTCCCGAAAATTGTTGTGGTTGCGTTCGGCGCGCTGTGACCGTTGGTAACGGTAGCGGCACCTAAAGCCGCAAAACTCTGTGCCGAACCGAGTATCGGTGTGGCTTCTGCAATAGTCGGGGAAAAGGCTGTCAACAGCGGCACGACAGCGAAGAGTGACAGGAACGTACATTTTACTTTCGCTGCAGTGACATAAGTAAATATGCTGCATGGTTTTTTAGATTTTTTTTTCATTTTGATCTCCATTTTTTTGTGTGTCTGATTGAACGCTGATTTTCCGGATCGGGCTGTGATCGTGTTCGCTGATGAAATATTTCAGTAGACAGAACTGAATACAAATACTCCTGACTTACAGGTTCTCCTTTCTGGGTGAATGGATTTTGTTGCGATGTTGCATCTGGTGCGGTGCATTCCTGCAGAGGTAAAAAATCACCAGGGGCCCATGGGAGGGAAAGCAGCCCCTGGTCTGCCGCTGATATATACTTATCAACAAGCGTGCCAGAGACTGCTGGAACCGGTAGTAAGTGTAACTATCAGAATTTACGAGATAAAATATAATGGCATGAAATTCATGGAAGAATAATCATTTTTAATATCTGTCACATATGATTTTTCTGTTACATGCGGCGGCTGTCGCTGGCAGAATTTTCTCCATCCAGCCCGACTATCAGCTACTTTCCCCTGCAAATACAGCCAATTGAACACGTAGTATCTTCTGCACTTCACTGGCACATTTGTTGCGAATCCCCTTTCTGTTTTATATATGAATAAAGGAGATTTCACTTTGAGAAATTCTATAACAAAAATCCTGCGTGCGTATCTGGTTATCGTGGTGCTTTTATTGCCAGTGACGGCTGCTATGGCCGGAAATAGCCATGAGATTCTGGCGGCTGACATCCTGACAGGCGTTGTTCCTCTGACCGGCTTGGCCGTCGCCTATTTCAGTGACGATACAGAGGGCCAAAAACAGTGGTTGAGAAATACCGGAGTTAATCAGGTCCTCACATCAGCCCTTCGGCTCGGATTCAATGAAACAAGTCTGGGTGAACGACCGAACGGAAATAAATACGGGTTTCCCTCCGGGCATGTGGCTTTTGTAATGTCCGGCGCAGCCTTTCTGGGTGAGCGCTACGGCTGGAAATGGGGTGCTCCCGCGTATATGGCGACTGCATACGTCGCGTATGTCCGCGTTGACCAGGACAAGCATCACTGGCGTGATGTCATTGCCGCCGGTGCATTGGGATATGGCGTGGCCCTGCTCACGGTCACGCCGGAACATGCGACCCACCTTGCTCCGGTTATCGGACCGGATTTCCTCGGTCTGCGCTGGCAGCGCTCCTTCTGACCGGCCTGCTTACCCGGATTCCTGAAGACACTATCATCCGTTTGGAAGGATGCTCCATGGTTTCGTTTTCACCACGTTACCGTCGGCTGTTTCTCGCGACTTTCTCAGCGCTGCTGACAGCCCTTATCCTGTCATCGTGCGTAGGCGCCGGTCACAGACAGAGGAGCGGGCTTGTCCCTTTTACCAGCGACGGGTGTACGCTCTTTCCTGACGGCACGTTCAAAGATCGCGACAAATGGTGCGATTGTTGCCAAACCCATGACCTTGCGTACTGGCAGGGCGGAAGCGCAGCTGAACGCAACCAGGCTGATACGGACCTGCGTGACTGTGTGCTGAAGCGCACTGGCGACCGCTACCTGGCGGAGACCATGTACCTCGGTACGAGGGCGGGTGGGCACCCGGCTTTCCCCACCTGGTATCGATGGGGTTACGGCTGGCCCTATGGACGCGGCTATCAGTCGCTTTCAAATGGAGAAAAAGCCGATGTTCGAGAGTGGCTTGCACTGTATGCGCAACAGCATCCGGATGGATTTTGCGTTGAAAAAAAGTAAGTAAGCATAAAACGGTGTAACTAAAGGGAAGGTGCCATGTTGACAAAAATCAGTTTTTTACTCCTCAGTTATTCATTGCTTTTTGCTGCTTCAGTATATGCAGATCCGGACAAAGCGGTGAGACCGGAGGTGACCGAAACCGGGTACAGTTGGCGGCGTGTCAAATATGCGGAAAACAACGTCTTTACCTCAGAGAATCCGCCCGATGCACCGAAGCCGGCCGCCATTGCTCCGGAGAGAGTCACTCCCTGGGAGCAGATGCCGAATAAAAGCTATCTCATTCCTGCTCTCGAGATTCCGGGGTTTCTTGCTCTGCTTAACATCTACGACAGGTATGCCTATCCGGACCAGTTGCAGGACGGAAAAAAGGTGTACAGCTCTACCTTCTCCAGCACCTGGGAGCACCTGAGAAAACAAAACTGGGTCTTCGACCAGGACCCTTTTAACGTAAATCAGTTCGGACATCCCTATCAGGGAGCGACAATGTACGGACTGGCCCGTTCCGCCAACCTCGGTTTCTGGGAGTCGGCCGCCTACAGCAACGCAGGCAGCTTTTTGTGGAAGATGGCCGGAGAAACCGATCCTCCATCCATCAATGATCAGATCACGACCGGCACCGCAGGAAGCCTTCTCGGTGAGGCGCTGTTTCGTATGGCAGAGCTTGTGCTCAACGATGGCGGCTCTCATCCCGACCTCTGGCACGAAGCAGGCGCGGCAGTAATATCGCCACCAACTGCTTTCAACCGCATGGCTTTTGGCGATCGCTACAAGGCAAAATTCCCCAGCCTTAACCCGGCGACCTTCTGGCGGTTTCAACTCGGCGCCAGCGAAAGCAACAGTTCGAAAAATAACGCAATCATTGACTTCGGCATGTCTTACGGGCTACCTGGTAAGCCTGGGTATACCTACACCCGTCCTCTTGACTATTTTGATTTCGAGTTAAGCGGACAGACGAGAGCGGACAACCCCGTTGAAAACATTATGCTGCGTGGCCTGCTGTACGGTAAGGATTATCGCGCCGGCGAAAAATATCGTGGCATCTGGGGCCTCTACGGGAGCTTCGACTATCTGTCTCCCTCCGCTTTTCGTGTTTCTACCACCGCCCTTTCACTTGGCACAACTGGGCAATACTGGCTAGCTCCCGGCGTGGCACTGCAGGGTTCACTGCTGGGAGGTGTCGGTTTCGGCGCTGCCGGAACAACGCCGAATGAATTCGGCGAAAGAGATTACCACTACGGAGTTGCCCCGCAGGGCCTACTTGCACTGCGTCTGCTCTTCGGTAATCGAGCAGCGCTTGAAGTGGTCGGCCGTGGCTATTATGTCAACGGCACGGGTCACTTCACCACTGTCGGCAGCACTGCATACGATAACGCAGGGGGGGCGGAAAAGATTGTCCGGGTCAAGACGGCCTTCAACATCAGAGTCTATGGTCGCCATGGCCTGGGGCTCCAGTTTGTCGAGTCTATCCGTGATTCGCAATATGCCAACCAACCGAGCAGGCATCAGAGTGAAGGAGTGACAAGCCTTGTCTATACATTTACCGGAGACTCGTTTTTCGGTGCTGTCGAATGGCGCGATAATGTCAATCGGTAATTTGCTTTTAAAAGGAGATTCAACATGAAGAAAATTGCTTGGAATAGTATTGCAGCAGTGGTTTTAGGCGTCCTGATTATCGGAGTGAGCGGCTGCAAGAAAGAGGGACCGATGGAGAGAACCGGCCAGAAAATTGATGAGGCTGTGGAAAAAACCGGTCAGCAGATTGATAAGGGAATCAAAAAGAGCGGAGAGAATATCGAAAAGGCAGGGGATAAAATCAAGGACTCGGTAAAATGAAAGGGTAATACCAAAGCGCAATCAACTGGTCACAAGGGGTGCCCCTTACGGGTACTACATCGGTGGATAGCCCGTTCATCATGGCAAATCCGTTTCAGTAGAAAACCTGTCCACTGGCATGCTCATTGCGAACACCTTCTGAATGCGACATGCCACCTGTGCCAATTACCATCGGGCTGATGACTGGAAATGGGGGAAGGGATATGAAAAAGTCATGGAGTGACCGGAATGCCTGGTTCCGGTGGCAGAAATGAGCTACCGCACAATAGTTACTGTCGTTAACGAACACACGATATCCATGGTGATAGCCCGCTATGCCATCGCACTGGCGGCAGCCGGCAAGACTAATCTGGTATTGTATGCCGTCGATGACGATGGCAGTGACCAGACCGTACTGCAACGGAGTGCTCGCCATCAGGATCACCTCTACTCGGTCGCTTCTGAACTTGGCATCTCCGTGACGCGAATACGTGAAGTCGGCAAGATCGCTACGCTGCTGCCAAAGCGGGTAGTGCTCGAAAAAGCCGATCTCGTGTTTTATCCGCTGACGCCGTATAAACGCTTCGGCGCTGACCGGCAGCGGCTTCTGCTTCACACCCTGCTGCAGTCAATCAGGACTGATCTGGCCATCATGCGTGTCGTCACCCTGGCCAGGCCGCACCCGGGGCATATACTGGTGCCGCTTGGGAAGAACATCAGCGGTAAGGAGCACCGACTGTTGTTTATCAGCGAGTTGGCCTCCTGTTTCCACGCAGAGATCACGCTGCTTCATCTGTTTGCAGAGCGTGACAAGCCAACCATGCCTGACGAGATCCACCAGTTTCGCAAGCTGCTCGAACAGCGGCACATTTCGGTACATGAGCGAAGCGGGCAGGGACAGATCGGCAGAGCCATCACCGTGGAAGCGGTCACCCGTCAGAATGACCTGGTCGTGCTCGGTGCCAGCGGGCGCGGAGTAGTGCGGAGACTGTTCTTCGGCAATCCCGCCGGTGATGTCATGCAGCAGCCACCCTGTAACACGATCCTGTTCCAGGCTGCTCACTGAACCGTCATGAAAATTCAAACACTCTCCCATGATGAAGTATTCACAAGTCTGCTGAGTTCCCCCCGGGGACTCACTACGGAAGAGGCGACGCACAGACGCGGCGAGTATGGATCCAACGAGATCCGCGAGTCACGGGGCCGCCCCATGATTCTGCGCCTGGCGTCCCAATTTACCCACTTTCTGGCCCTGCTGCTCTGGTTCGCCGCCGCCCTCTGTTTCCTCTCCGAATATCTGCACCCCGGTGAAGGACTGCTGCGTCTCGGTTGGGCAATCCTGGCCGTTATCTTCATAAACGCCACCTTCACGTTCATCCAGGAGTACCGCACCGAAAAGGCTATCGAGGAGCTCCGCAAGATGCTCCCCTTCAGAGTGGCCGTCATCAGGAACGGGGTCGAAGTTGAGCTTGATGCCGCTGATATTGTACCGGGAGATCTGGTGCTGCTGAAAGAAGGGGACAAAGTACCGGCCGATGCGCGCGTCATACTGACCAATCGACTGACGGTCAATAACGCGCCTCTGACCGGCGAATCCGACTCCCGTATGCTCACTGACGCCCCCTGCGAAACGGAACTGCTGGACAGCTCGAACCTGGTGTTTGCCGGCACTCTCGTCGTAAGCGGGAGCGGACAGGCTGTTGTCTATGCCAGCGGCATGGCTACGGAGTTCGGTAAGATCGCCCGGATAACCGGCACGGTGGAGCAGGAGGTCAGTCCGCTTCATCTGGAAATCACCCGGGTCAGCCGGATTGTTGCCATCATAGCCGTGGCGTGCGGCGCCGGCTTTTTTCTGGTCGGTGTTCTGGTGGGGCGCGGTTTTTGGGATAATTTTCTGTTTGCCATCGGTATTATCATCGCTACCGTGCCGGAAGGGCTGTTGCCGACCGTGACCCTGTCACTGGCTATGGGGAGCAAGCGCATGGCCCGCCGCAATGCCCTCGTGAAAAACCTCAACGCCGTGCAGGCTCTCGGTTCGGTTGACCTGATCTGTACCGACAAGACCGGTACGCTTACGCAGAACCTGATGACGGTGAAAACGTTCTGGAGCCCCGCTGATAAAGGCACCATGGCATATACGGTCGCCCAGCTCTGCAGCAATGTCACCGTGACGCCGGAGGGCGTCAAGGGTGATCCGACCGAGACGGCGCTCTACAATTATGCGGTCATGCAGGGAGTCGTGACTGGTGAACGGCTGGGTGAAAACCCCTTTGATGCCGACCGGAAACGGATGGCCACCCTGCACCGCATCGACGGTAAGCTTTTTGTCCTGGTCAAAGGGGCCGGTGAAAGCGTCATTCCGCTCTGCACAGCACCGGACAAGCCCGATTCAAAGGACTCTACGACCGACAGCAGCAGCGCTGGACTCCTGGCGAGATTGCAGGCAATGGCCTCTGAGGGTCTTCGTGTGATCGCACTGGCCTATCGGGAACTCGACTCGGCTCCGAGCGGAGATATCCCTGAAGAGGGGCTGGTTTTTGCCGGATTCATGGGACTGCTCGACCCACCCCGTCCCGAAGTGCCGCAGGCCCTCAAGGATTGTCACAGCGCCGGTATCAGGGTGATCATGATTACCGGTGATGCCGGACCCACAGCAGCAGCCATCGCCAGGGATATCGGCCTGATAACCGGAGATCCGGTGGTCATTGAAGGGCGTGCCTGCGTCGCTATGCCGGACGAACAGTTGCGGGAAGAACTGAAAAAAGAGAACCTGATCTTCGCCCGCATGTCGCCCCAGAACAAGATGCGGGTTGTCACTCTGCTGATCGAAGAGGGGCACCGGGTAGCGGTGACCGGAGATGGCGTCAATGATGCGCCGGCCCTGAAAAAGGCGCATGTCGGTATTGCGATGGGGCTGACCGGAACCAGTGTTGCCCGCGAGGCCGCCGATATCGTACTGCTGGATGACAACTTCGCCTCTATTGTCAATGCCATTGAGGAAGGGCGCGCCGTCTTCGAGAACATCCGGAACTTCATAACCTACATCTTCGCTTCCAATATACCGGAACTGATCCCCTACATCGGCTACATCCTGTTCGGTATCCCGCTGCCGCTGACCATCATGCAGATTCTGGCGGTGGACCTCGGGACCGACATGCTGCCGGCTCTGGCCCTTGGCGCGGAGAAACCATCGCCGGACATCATGCAGCGGCCACCCCGGCCAAAAGACGAGCATCTGCTCACCAGAGGGGTTCTCTTGAGGGCCTATCTCTATCTCGGGTTATGGGAGGCATGTGCCGGCATGAGCGCCTATTTCTTTGTCCTGCATCAGGGCGGCTGGAGTTGGTCTCAGACGCTGGCGCCTGCCTCAACGCTTTACCTGCAGGCGACCACCGCCTGTCTGGCCGGCATAATCGCAACGCAGATTGCCAACGTCTTTGCCTGCCGCTCACCGAATGTTTCCATTCTGACTCTGGGGATTTTTTCAAACCGGCTGGTACTGGCAGGCATCGCTACCGAAGTGCTTCTGGCGGCGCTGATCATCTACACGCCGCTCGGCAACTCACTGTTCGTCTGCGCTCCGATCGGTATCAACGTCTGGCTGCTGCTGATCCCGTTTGCCCTGCTGCTGCTGGTATTTGATGAAACACGGAAGTATTTTGTCAGGCGTGTGGTTATGCGGGCGTAGAGATGGATATTTAAGGAGGTGGTGCATGAAGCTGGTCGATTCGCTCGCCAAGTTGCCTCATTCCCTTGTTACGGCGCTGGCGTTGTTTCTCTGTATTGCTGTGGGAGTGGTTGACGGGGTAGTCGGACACGTCTACTCGCTGGTGCCGTTCTATCTTGTTCCTGTCGTTCTGGCAGCCTGGTGCGTCGGGAGGAAAACCGGCTATCTGCTCTCCTTTATCTGCTCTCTGGGATGGTTATCGGCTGAATTAGCAGCCGGGCTGTTCTTGAAAGCCGATTTTGCCATGTACTGGAATGACGCAATGAAGCTTTTGCTCTTTGTCCTGACGACCACGGTTATCTCCGCGCTTAAAGAGGCACTTGAGAGGGAAAATGTATTAGCCCGGACAGATCATCTTACCGGTATTCCCAACAGACGCAGTTATTATGAGTCAGTCTCCGGAGAGATTCGGCGCAACCTCCGCTATTATGATCCCTTCACAATCGTATATCTCGACATTGATAACTTCAAAAATGTCAATGATACCAGGGGGCATGCCGGGGGAGATACGCTGTTAAAGCTCGTAGCTTCAGTCCTTGCAAAATCAGTCCGCGAAATCGATACGGTCGCTCGTCTGGGGGGTGATGAGTTTGCACTGCTACTCCCTGAAACCGATGGTGATGCTGCTGATATAGTGGCAACCAAGGTACGGCAGCGCCTTAAAATGAACGTGGAAAACCACTGGCCGGTGACCTTCAGCATGGGTCTGGTAACCTATCATAAAGCCCCGGCTACCATCGATAAAGTAATCGGATATGCCGACCGCCTCATGTTTAAAGCGAAAGAGGGGGGTAAAGATGCCATCTGCTGCGAAGTGGTAGGGGAAATGGATAACGACAAAGCCCCACAAGATTTCTGAGGGGCTTTGTCGTTACTCTACGAATGGCTGCATTAGCCTATTTCATCCCATAACCATATAAGAATCATTTCGATCATTGTCATAACGTGTTCCTCTTTCAGGATAGTACGGTTTGTGCTGTTTTAAAAGACCAGGGGCCCATGGGAGGGGAAGCAGCCCCTGGTCAGCCGCCATCAGGGTGTTGCAATAATAAATTCAGCGCGACGATTATTAGCCCACGCCGTCTCATCATTTCCGCCCGCAGACGGTTTTTCTTTCCCGTAACTGATTGTTGACAGGCGGTCACTGTCGACACCCATGGCTACCAGATAGTGCTGTGCGGCTATTGCGCGACGTTCACCGAGCGCAAGGTTGTATTCTGCCGAACCTCTCTCGTCGCAGTTACCTTCAATCCGGATATTGACGGTGGATTTATCGGTAAGCATTTCGGCATTTTTGGCCAATGTAGCGCGGGCAGATTCGGATAGCCCGGCGGAATCAAAATTGAAATAAATTTTATTCAAAGCTGCCTGCAGTTTCCTGTTTGCAGCTGTCTGCTGATCAAGTTGCGACGCAAATGAAGAGGACGACGGAGAGACTTCGCGTGTGTCGACCGGTGTAGATGGCGTCACAGCTGATGCTGACCGGTCCGTTCCGGGCGACTCGGTCTGTCTGACGACAGGCGCGGGAGAAATCCCCTCGTCCTTTTTAACGACATCAGGTTTTGCGCAACCGGAGGATACGAGGAGAGAAACGAGCAACAGGGACACAACATGATTCGGCACGATTTTCAGCATGGTAGAGACTCCTTGACATACGATTGTCTGATTTAAAAAAGACCAGGGGCCCATGGGAGGGGAAGCAGCCCCTGGTAAGTGAAGCTGCTATATACTTATCAACAAACGTGCCAGAGTTATCTCATACCATGTAAAAAACGTAATTATCTGATTCTGAAAGACAAAATATAATGGCAGTGAGATCGGTGGAGTAATAACCGTTAACTTTACCTGTCACTTCTAGCATAACTGTCATATATAGCGGATAATATTGACGGTTTCCCGCCCGGCCTGAACAGATACTTCCAATTTTAACCATGCATTCAGATAGTTGCAGCTTTCATAGCAGTCAATCGCCTCTGGCACATTAGTTGCCTTTACGCACGTATCTGCAGATGATTAACACTGACGTTTAACAGCGAGGTTGCACCATGGAAAAACAGTTCGAAGCAGAATAGCCAGATGAGTATCCACTCTCGGGAATTGGCCAAAGAAATTGAGATCGGTATGGCTGTAGAGGCCGATGAGGGTGATCTGGGGCAGGAAGATATAAGCGAAGCCACCGTGATTTCCATTGTTCATGACCTGGCGGGAAATGTTGAGTCTGTCGTTGCCGAGAAAGGGATTATCTTCAGAAAAGAGATTAATATTCCAGTGGAGAGGCTTCTGTCCGTTTCGCCCGATTCGTGCGGTTATGCATCAGGTCATTCGCCGGGTAAACTGATCTTCTCAGCAAGTGAAGATGAGGTTGATGCGCTTACGTCCGTTGGAGAAGAGGCGTTTCCACCTATAGAGTTGATCCGGCAAACGTATGGCAATGACTTGCTGGATTTGACGGAGGTAGCACTGCCCACGGTTGTCGGTTTACGCAGACTCGAAGAGGAAACAGCAGAATCAGGCCGACTGAAAACTGCATATGAAACGGGTAACGCCGGCGGCAGAGGTACCAGCGCAGATCCCATTAAGGGAGATGATGATTCTGTCGACATCTCCAAGGTTCTTGGCCCGGGGTTATTATCAGGGATGGCAGGTAACGATGCTTCTGCAGTTGCCTCGTATTCATTGGATGGCGCTCAGAACGGCTACGGCCATCTCTGGCTGATGCTTCTCGCGACTCCGCTGCTTCAGGCCGTACAATTTGCGTGCGCCAAAATAGGTCGAATCCAGCAAAAGGGTCTTGCTGAAATACTGAGAGAACAGTACGGCAGAAAAGTGGCGCTTCCAGCTGCAGTGCTGCTGGTTGTTGCCAATATCGCCCTGATCGCTGCTGATTTGGCAGCGATCAGCACCGGAATCGAATTGATAACGGGTGTACACTGGGCGTGGTTCGCGGTGCCGGTTGCTCTCGTACTCTGGTATATCACGGTATACGAGAACTTTCGTGCCATTGAAAAAATATTTTTGGTGATGAGTATGGTTTTTGTTGCCTATATCATCACTGCATTCTTTTCAAAGCCGGATTGGAGCGCCGTGCTGACCAGCACCTTTATTCCGCACATTGACTTCGGATTTGCCAGTATCAGCACCGCCGTTGCTCTGCTCGGCGCCACCATATCTCCGTATACGATTTTCTGGCAGGTGCAGGGAGAAAAAGAAGACAAGCGCTTCGGTTCAACAGAGCGTAAGTTCCGACTTGCCGCTCTGGACATTGCCGCCGGGGTGATCAGTGGCAATGTGATTGCGTACTTCATTGTGGTCTCTACCGCAGCAACACTGTTTGCCAATCACCAGCAAATACATAGCGCACTCGATGCTGCACGCGCTCTGGAGCCACTGGTCGGGCCCTTTGCCAAATACCTGTTCGCCTTGGGACTGATAGGTGCGGGAGTTATTGCCATCCCGGTGTTGTTGGCCAGTGCGTCTTATGGAGTCGCCGGCACCATCGGCTGGCCGTCCGGTCTGTCGAAGAAACCGTGGCAGAACGAGGGGTTTTATCTGATCATGACAGTAGGTCTTGCGGTAAGCCTGCTCCTCGCTCTCATTGGTCTGGATCCGGTGCATCTCATGTTCTGGGCAAATGTGCTGCAAGGGGTACTGTCACCGGCACTGGTGGTATTACTTGTGGTTATTGGCAACAATCCCAAAATAATGGGTGGGAACAAACTGGGCCTGGCAACCAACGCTGGACTGGTGATGGCGGCCATAGTCATGTTCGGCGCTTCACTGCTGCTTTTCTACGGGTTGGCGACAGGACAATAAAACATGTGAAAAGGAGGAGTCGTAATGAAATCGGCAGAAACTGCAAAAAAATTCCCGGTTGTGTGTGTCGGCGGATCGGCCGGCGGTCTCGATGCCTATATCCGGTTACTGCAACATCTGCCGGCTGATATGGGGGTTGCCATCGTCATCGTCAATCATCTGAGAACCGTGGCGACCATGCTTCACAAAATTCTTCCCCGATATACGGAGATGCCGGTTGAACTGATTACGGACTCCCTGCTCATTGAGCCCAACCATGTATTCATTATTCCGGAAAAGCGGGATTTGCATGTACGTGAGGGTGAATTTCGTCTGGAGCCGATATCGAAGCCGAGAGGGTGGCCGGATGTGATTACCGTATTCATGCGCTCATTGACCGAAAACTGGGATGGCACGCTGATTGCGGTAATAGTTTCCGGATTTGATGGTGATGGTGCAAATGCTCTGTGCGGTATTAAAGAAGTTGGCGGCATAACAATCGCGCAAAGGCCGGACACCGCCGCTCAGCCGGATATGCCTGAAAGCGCAATTGATAGCGGCTGTATCGATTTCATTCTCTCACCTAAGGACATTGCCAAAAAAATAGTCGAGATTGTCAACTTAGTTTACTGAAACGGTGGCATTGGTGGATATATGAACGTGAGAATAGTAACTTTTGGAGCAGTTGTCGCGCTGTTCGGCCTGTTGTTGCCGGTCATAGCGGCAATTTATGTGATTGATAACCCGTCAGATAAAATTAAAAACCCGGCATCAACGATGAATAACCCGGCAACTCAGATCAAAAATCCGGCGTCTAACATATACAACCCTGCCGATCGGATGGAAAATCCAGATCCGCTTTCTCCGGTTACCCCCGCTATTCCCAGGCCACCGGAAGCAAAAAATATTCCGGCAGTACCGGCTGTAAAAACCGGTAAAAGACCGCTGATTCGGGCTACGGTCGCAGTTCCTCACAAAGAATACCATTTCAAAACGGTTGCTGCGTATATTTTCGCCGCTAAAAAAGCCTTCAGCCGCGACAACTACAGTGAATTTCTTGCCATTACAGATGATGCTTTGAGGCGGATAGCTGCCGGTACACTCAAAGCTTCAAACAAATCCAGGCAGACATTACTGAAGTACAAAATATTCGGCCAGAGCTTATTAGACAGAACCGGGGAGTAAAAAATAATCAATCACGTTATGCCGATGCAATTCCTGAGCGGAATGCTTACGCTGAACCTGCTCCCTATACCAAACTCACTTTCAACCCGGATGGTGCCGCCATGGAGTTCCACCAACTGCCGTATCAGGGGCAGGCAGAGGCCGGAGCCTTCGTTTTTCAGTGTATACTCCGATTCCAGAAGCGTGAAGGCTTTGAAGAGGTTCGGGAGGACCTCTTCCCTGATCCCCGTGCCCATATCCGCAATGGTAATTTTCAGCAGATCTCCGTCCCGCACAGATTTCACGTCCACCGTTCCGTTTGCCGGGGAGAATCTGATGGCATTGGCGAGCAGGCTGAAAAATATCTGCTTGAGCATCTCAAAGTCAGCCACGATGCGCTGGTTGGCTTCCGGGGCAAGATCCGGATGGATGGCAACACCTCTTTCCTGCATCTTTTCTCTGAGCATTGCCATTGCAGCATCAAGTGCCTCCCGAATTGAACAAACGCCAAGCTCAAGCGCAATGTTCCCCGACGCCAACGTGGTACCGTTGTGGTGGACGATTTCATGTATCTGCGGCACGGTTTCTTTTTGCCTTGAGATGTTGAGCAGGGAGAGGCGGCATTCCTGCCCCGAAGAGCTGATAGCAGCTCCGATCTCTACGGTGAGTGGAAGTCCCGCGTTGTCCAGGATTACCGCTTCGCATGTTTCATCGGTTCGGGTGGTAAAGATCCTTTCGAGAAAGCGAGTGAAAGTGGTGCGACCTTCTTCCGCAAGTAATTCTCTGAAACAACGACCAGGCAGGAGCGACCGTTCAATCCGGATAAGGTTGGCAGCCGCCAGATTCACGGCGAGTATGGTACCGTCCCGGTTAAGATTAAAGTAACCCACCAGGCCATGTTCGTAGAGGTCGGTATACCTTTCCAAATCCATCTCAACTTCATAACGGGCATCACGCAACTCCGTATTCTGGATTTCCAACTCGATCTGATGAACCTCAAGATCATGGACAAGGCGCTCTGTCGCCTCGCCACTCCCGACCACACGCTCATCAGGTGTGTGCAGACGCATCTGCTCTTCCGCGATGCGGTGCAACTCATCAGAATCTGTCAAATGATTTCTGGTATGGATGATTTCCATTGGCAATTCTCACTTCCCGCGAATTGTTAGGAGGTATGGTGCAGTCACTTGTTTTCATCCGAATCTGTTTTTTTAAAATCAGAACCAACAGTCTCTTCATGAGCTCTTTTATTTCCAGGCGATCCTGTTTCCGGTTTTCCGAAAATCTCATCAAAGGAGCTCCTGATTTTATGAAACGCTCCGTGTGGCTTGTCTTTTGTGTAAAATTCCATGACGTTACCCCCGTAGAAAATGACTTTTCAGGCTCTTATACCAGGAATTTGATTTTGCATGGCGTGGGTTATGAGTAGGCAGCAGTGGTGAAAACCCTGTGTCAAAGCTCAAACGCTGAATATCCTGCTGCAGTCGCTCCGGCAGGTTGACCAGTTTCGCCTCAACGCCCCTGAATTTGGCGCACTGCATCCAGGCGTGGAGCAGTTGCAGGCCGCTCCTGTCTGCTGAAATTACTCTCCCGCAATCAATTTTAATGTTTTTTTCTCCGCCGGATCCGAGTTTCTGCAATGAAGCCGCCAACGTATTGACGATATTGTGCGTTACGCCGGAATGGGTCAAGTCACCGTGCAGATATGCAACTGTTCCGTTTGTATATACTTCCATGTAGTCCTCCTGGTATGGGTAAAGGTGAGAGAAAACTTCGCTGCTTTTGATCTGATGGCAAGTATAAAGCAACAAGGATGCCATACCGCAAACAGGGTACATAATGGCGTAACATACTGACTATAAAGGTTAAAGTATGATTCATAGAATCGGGCTGCGAAAAAACTGCCAAAAATAACTGTTATAGATGACATAGTCGTCAAATGTGGTGGAGTTTGTACCGGAGTTGCCCCTGAGCAGAAAACTGCGCAAAAAAAGACGGAGACAGACAGGATTTCAACCCTGCGTGCCTCCGTCTTTTTGGCCTGCTGTGTTCCGTGACTGAAACCCGGAACACCTGTGTTACGTGACTTATGGTGCCGGTACGGTAATGGTGGTGTTTACCATGGTAACTGAAGCGTGCAGCGCAAGTGCTCTGCCCTGCAGTGCTGTTAATGTGGTGTTGCCTGCAGTTGAGAAAGATGCACCGGAAAAGGCGATAATAGTTCCTACCATGGTGCCGCCACCGGCAGCGTTGATTGTTGCGGCACTACCGACCTGCCAAAAAACGTTTTTGGCCTGAGCACCGTTGATCAGGTGGACACTCTGGGGGAATGCAGCACCGGGGCCACCCACGGTAAGTGTTGAAGCCATCTGGAACACGAATGTTGCATTCGCGTCGCCACGGCCGTCAAGAGTGAGGTCTCCACCGGTTATGGCAAATGAGCCTGGTGCGGATTTGTAGACGCCTGGAGCAAGGTAACGTCCGCCGAGTTCACCGGCACCGCCGCCGAGCGTTGAAACATCAATCCCGCCCGGAAGGGCTGCGGGGGAGAGCTTGTCGAAAGCTTTTTGTGCTGCGAGTGCGACTGCGGCAGCTTTAACACCCGGGACAGAGCCACGGGGAGCGGTTGCGGTATAGACTGTTCCGGTTACGTTTCCTTTATTCATGGTCGTTTCCGTATAGACCGCTTTACTGTCGTGGAAACCGGTAACCATCGTTGATGCGCCTGTGGTGCCGATGTCACCTTTCACTACGGTATAAATCCCTTGATTGGTCATCCCGGCGCCGCCGCCAAAAACACCGAACGTCGATGCTGCGCCAAGATCAACGATTTTGGAAACAGCCGGGGGAGGCGGGTTATGGCTATCATGGTGTTTATCAGAGCCGGCAAAAACCATTGAACTACTTGCCAAAACAGTTAACGCCAACATTCCTGCAAGATACGTTTTTGGTGCGATACAGTTTTTCATAACATCCCCTTTTATCAATAAGAACAGTAGCTGTTCTCTGTCGGTGCGATCAATTCTCTGGCCCTTCAGAGTGTGAATCGCGACGTGGTGTATTTATTAGTATGTTTCAATGGTTGCAGGAATAAGGCGAAAAAGGAACCTGTTCACTGAAAACGTACTGATACGTGGCAACCTGGCTGTCTCTGAGAGATCCTGTAGGCTTTCCGTCCCATCCTCGCGGATGGTTTAGTAGTATCGTGTACCGCCGGATTTATGCCTGTTCCCGGATAAACCCCCGGTCAGTATAAATGTTCGCCTGTTACGGCGCTTAAACCCGAATTGGGATGATCTCTCCTCCTCTTAATAAGATTTACCTGCTAACCGGTATTTCTGCACTGATACTGTAGGGAGCAACGAACGTGCCAGTAAATAAAAACGTATTTTTATGAGTAACTAGCCGTAATAATACATTAAATTGTTTGTTGTCGCACCTCGTGCTGAAAATCTGTCACGCGTATCTGTTGTAATTAACAGAAGTGTAATATGCGGCGGGCACTCATGGGTGAGTGATATCATTAATGCCGTCAGCGGTTTTCCTCAAGAAATTCATGTGCGGTTATAATCTTGAATGATGCTGTCATGAGAGGCCCCTTCATCACGTTACCACGATGTATGCTCAGACTTTTTCGTACCTTTTGATCTGCTGGAATTTTGTAACTGCGGCATGGCTTCCATGACAGCGGTGCGATACATGGCTTCCAGATCATGGCGGGCATTTTCAATGATTTTTCCCGGAATTCCGGGCAGATAGCTACCGGTATAGAGGATATTCGCCGTGGTGAATTTTTCGAGCGCGGCGGAATGATCTGCAAGTGATGACAGTTGGAGTCCTTCAAGAACCGTGCTGTAAAACTCGCGCGCATCGACATGGATACGCTTCAGGTCAATGCGTATCCCTTCAGGACCAGCAACAAGCGGATTAAAGCCCAACTCTTTCACAAGGAACACGCCGAGCGGTCGAATGACCTTCTCATCCAGTCGATGCCTGCTGGGACGAGTTTCCGGCATATCCCACATGGAGCGACAGATACGATCCCAGGTGAAGTATAGATCGAGAGGTGAGAGCAGCGAGCAGAAAAACACTTTAAGCGTTTCATCCGGCCAGGAAGCAGCCACAGGTTTTCCCTCGTTGCTAATGCTGAAGCGTCCGAGCGTCTGGATTTCCAGAGGTGTGTCAGGTTTATCCATCAGAGGCTCCCTGAATGATAATATGAGTTGGAGTAACAGGCAGAGAATATGGCCCTGCAAGAGGAGAAGTAAGGCAACTACTGTGCCAGTTGGATATTGCTGCGGCAACTAGCTGTTTTTACGATGATTGATTAAAACGGGAGTGCTGCTGTGAAGGGTAACTGTCAGTGGAATCCGTCAGGGGTAACATTACTGTTAAATGTGGAGGATGGTTGGGAAGGGGGAATATACCCCCCTCCCAGCCTCCCCCCGCTGGGGGGAGGAGCTAATTAAGTTCCCTCACCCAGCGGGGGAGGGGTAGGGAGGGGGAGGCGGGAAAGTGAGAAAGTAAAATCAGGGGGGATTTGCCGTTACACCCTCACAATCCCGTACTTTCTCATCCGGGCGCGCAGGGTGCTGGCGTTGAGACCAAGAATAATTGCAGCGCCGTTTCTTCCCTCGATACGCCAGCCGGTTTTTTTGAGCACCTGCATGATGTGGTCATGTTCCAGTTCCACAAGGGCTTTAATCTCCTGCCCGGTCGATTCCTCAATTTTCGGGAAAGACTCAAAACGGTCCAATACCTGGAGAGATGTTCCCTGGGTAATGATGACGGCCCGTTCGATGACGCTTTCCAGCTCCCGCACGTTGCCCGGCCAGCTGTACCCCTGAAGGGAATTGAGTGTTTCTTTTGTGACGGTCTCGATCCTCTTGCCGATCTTTTTGTTGAACTTGGCGACAAAATGATTGACGAGCAGCGGAATGTCTTCACTGCGCTGCCGGAGTGGCGGCATGGTGATGGGGAACACGTTGAGGCGGTAGTAGAGGTCTTCCCGGAAGGTGCCGTTCTTCACTTCATCGGCCAGGTTCCTGTTGGTGGCAGCGATGATGCGGACATCGACCTTTATGGTGCGTGGACTGCCGAGGCGCTCAAACTCGCCGTCCTGAATGACCCTCAGCAGCTTGCATTGGAGTTCCAGCGGCATCTCGCCGATTTCGTCGAGGAAGATTGTACCGCCGTCAGCCAGCTCGAACCGTCCGATCTGCCGGGCATCAGAGCCGGTGAACGCGCCCCGCTCCCGGCCGAACAGCTCGCTTTCCACCAGGGTCGATGGCAATGTCGTGCAGTTGACGGTAATCAGAGGGCGTCCTTTGCGACTGCTGCTGCTGTGGATAGCACGAGCCACCACCCCCTTGCCGGTGCCGGTTTCACCGAGGAGTAGCACCGTTGCGTTCATGGGGGCCACCTGTTCGACCTGAAGAAATACCCGTGTCAGGACGGAACTCTGGCCAATAATCTCGCCGAAGTTGTATTCCCGGTCAACCTCCTGCTGCAGGTAGATGTTCTCTTCCTGGAGCCGGTCTTTCAAGGTTTTTATTTCTGCATAAGTCCCCTGAAGTGACCCTTCCGCCTTCTTCCGTTCCTCAATTTCCTGGGTGAGCTGGACATTCGCCGTCAGCAGGTCACTTGTCCGTTCCTGGACCGTCTCTTCAAGCTCCTTGTTATAATTAACGAGTTTCTTATAGAGCAGCCGCACTTCGAGCATGTTGCGGATGCGGGTTTTCACTTCCACCAGATCAAACGGTTTGCTGATAAAATCCTTCGCGCCGACTTCCAGTGCCCGCAGTTTATGACCCGGTTGGGCGGTGATGACCAGAACCGGAAAGTGACTGCCGCTTTCAACACTCTTCAACTTTTCCATAACCTGGAAACCGTCCATGACCGGCATCTGCAGATCGAGCAGGATCAGGTCGTAGCGGTTTTTGTCATGCAACCCGCAGACCGTCTGTGGATCCATTGTTGAGGTGACGCAGGTATAGCCTGCTTCCACCAGTACCTGCTCAAGCAGTGTGATATTGGATTCCTGATCATCAACGATCAGGATACCGGCGCTCATTATTTCCGACTCGGTGAGTATCATACGTGTCCTTTTGTTTTTGCGTAGTTAAGTGCGATGTTCAGTGTATCCATAAATTTATCGACGTTGATCGGTTTGGTGAGGTAGCGAAAGAACCCGGCTTTCAGTCCCATTTCGATATCGCGCGGCATGGCATTGGCACTGAGCGCCACCACCGGTATGTGGGCGGTGGTCTGATCAACCGCCAGGATTTTCATGGCGTCAATGCCGCTGATACCGGGCAGATTGATGTCCATCAGGATGACATCCGGCAGAGAGGCGCGCGCCAGCTCAATACCGCTTTTGCCGTTCCGGGCCGTCAGCAGGCGGATATCCGGTCGGCGGGCAATAATATCCTCAACCAGCATCATATTGGCCGGATTGTCCTCGACATAGAGGAGCGTCTGCGTTGGTGCGTCACCTTCTTTGTGCCCCATGACCGCTGTCATCGTTCCGGATGAATAGGCGGGAGCGTGCGGTTTTGCCATCAGGCTCATCTCTATCCAGAAGACACTCCCCACGCCAACGGTACTTTCCACGCCGATGACACCCCCCATCAGCTCAACGAGGCGTTTGGACACGACCAGTCCGATACCGGTTCCCTGTTCGCCGCTCGATTCCTGTCCAAGACGATTAAACGGCTGGAAAAGCTGGGCAAGCTGTTTTGGAGTGAGTCCTGCCCCGGTATCCCGAACGTTGATCCGAACCGACTCCGTGCCGTTCACAACGCTCTCCACCAGCACCGTTCCGCCCGCTCTGTTATATTTGATCGCGTTGGAAAGAAGATTGATGAGCACCTGTTTGACCCGTGTTCGATCCGCCTCGATAAAGCAGGGGAGAGCGAATTCTTGAAAGGTCACGCTGATGGCATGTTTTATCGCCTCTGGTTCGATCATGGTCTCACATTCGTGCATGACTTCAGGCAGGGAAACCGGTTCCAGCGACATGGAAAGTTTGCCTGACTCTATCAAGGCGAGGTCGAGGATCTCGTTGATTAACTCGAGCAGGTACCAGCCGGCCTTGAGAATCTGATCGATGCTGCGCTTCTGGTTTGGGGTCGGCTGAGGTGAACCGGATTCCACGAGTTGGGCAAAGCCGAGGATCGCACTGAGCGGCGTGCGCAGCTCATGGCTCATACTGGAGAGGAAATCCGATTTTGCCAGGTTGGCTTTTTCCGCGACAAGCGTGGCACGCTCCAGTTCGATGTTTTTATCCTGCAGTACCTGTTCGAGCCGGACACGTTCGGCTTCAACCAGCTTGCGAGCGGTGTTGTCGGTGCCGATCAGCAGGTATCCGATGATAGCATTATGGACATCGCGCAGAGCCGTTACCGACACGACCGCCGGAAAACGGCTGCCATCCTTGCGGATATAGGTCAGTTCGTAAATATCCTCAATGCTGCGCGAAGCCTTGAACACCAGAGCCTCAAAACCGGGCGCGATGGCGGTGCCGAGTTCGGAACTCAAGGTCTCGGCACGCAAAATAACTTCCTGCGGATCGGAAATTTCGGCCGGGGTGATCTTGTTCATCACTTCTGCGGCCGTGTAACCGAGCATCCGCTCTGCGCCGACATTAAAGATCTGGATAACCCCCTTGGCGTCGGTGGCGATACTGGAGAAGTTGGCGCTGTTAAAAATCGCACTTTGCAGCGCCCCCGCTTTGACCAGGGCCTCTTCCGCCAGCTTGCGAGCCGATATATCGCGCAAAATTCCGGTGAAGTAGCGCTGCCCTCCCATCCACATCTCGCTGGCTGCAAGCTCCAACGGGAAATAGCTGCCGTCTTTACGTTTCCCCATAACTTCGCGACCGTGGCCACTGGCACGAGCCGCTTCACTCGCGCTGTAATATTCGAGAGAACCGTCGCGTTGATCCTGATCGAGCTCAGGAATCAGCAGACTGAAGTTCTGACCTTCGAGTTCTTTAGCCGTATAGCCGAACATCAGTTCAGCCGCAGGATTAACCGTTTCAACGAGAGCGCCGTGTGCATGAATGGTGATAATTCCATCCACCACGGTATTGAGAATCGCCCGCATCAGCGCGGCACTGTCACGCATCGATTGCTGCACCAGGTATTCCTCGGTGACATCACGGAACACCAGCACGGCGCCGATCACCTGATCTTCGCGGTTGCGGATCGGGGAGCAGCTGTCAGCAATATCATATTCGCTGCCATCGCGGGCAATCAACACGGTGTGGTTGGCCAGGCCCTGGGACGTGCCATGGAGAATGGCAGCCATTATCGGGATAGGTGCGGGGAGTCGGGTCTCTTTATTGACAATGTGAAAGATCTCGTCTACCAGGTGCCCGGAAGCTTCAGCTCCACTCCAGCCGGTGAGCTGTTCGGCAACCGGATTCATGCGGGTTATCCGCGCTGTGTCATCGGTTGCTATTACCGCATCGCCGATGGAGTTGAGCGTTACGGCAAGCTGCTCTTTGCTGTCCCGCAGGACGGTCTCAAGCTGCATGGCGAGCTCTCGTGCCTCGCATAACGATTCGTTCTGCATCTCCAGTTCGACCTGGGATGTTTCCAGTTCCTGCTGGGAGCGTTGCAAATCAGTGTTCTGCGCCTCCAGTTCGTACTGGGAAATCTCCAGCTGAGCTAAAAGTTTCCGCGTTTTTTCATCGTTTTCCTGTAATGACACGTTGGCCTGTGCCAGTTGTGTATTTGAATCTTTCTGAATCTCAAGCAGATGCTCTGTTTCAAGATGAACGATATCTTTAAGCCGCTGCTTGGATTCTTTATAGATCAGATAGGCGAACGCAAGTGCCAGCAGTAGCGTCATCAGACTGGCGAAAGCAATGGCGGCAAAAAGCATACGCAGTTTAGATTGAAATTCCGCTTCGCTTTGCAGCAGCACTCCCTGCTTTTTGCTGAAGCTGTCGATCTCGGCGCGAATCGAATCCATAAGCGGCTTACCCTGCATGCCGCGTATATTTACTAATGGGGCCGCAAGGTTGCCGGCGCGACGCAACTCGATATTTTTAGCGAAATATGCCAGTTTCGTATCAATCAATGGCACCAGTGCATCCAGATTTTTATCGGCACCACTCATCCGGGGCGTTTGGCGTAATTGTGCCAACCGGACTTTGACCGTATCGCGTACCGCCAGGTACGGCTGCAGAAAGCTTTCCTCTCCGGTTAACAGATAGCCCCGCAGGCCGGTCTCGGCATCCAGTAATTCGGATTGCATCTCGCCTGTGAGGCTTATTACTGTGGAGATCTGCCTGCGTGCTTCGGCAGCAGTTGCGATCTGGCGGAAAGAGTGGAAGGTTAGCGACACAACCAGCACAACCATAAGCGCCAGTCCGACAAGTAAGCAGATAATTTTAGTACTGTATTTCATGGTGGAGGTTCCTTGGTCACGCATTCGCTTCAAGCATCGCCTGCAGCCGTACGTTCTCCGCCCGCAGTTCCGCTTCCAGAGTCTTGGTTGCGGTGATGTTGGCAAAGGTAATTACCACACCGGAAATGACGTCATCCATGGTGCGGTATGGCATGATGCGTACCGAAAACCAGCGATTGTCGGTGGTGGTGATCTGTTTTTCCGAAAAGATCAGCGTACGGTGTACCTGACGCGAGTCCTCGATAATGTCGGGATAGTTGAGGTCGTTGACGATTTCGGAAAGAGGTCGGCCGATATCAACGGTACGCAGCTTGAATATGGTATCAGTCCCGCTGGTGAAGCGCCGGATATGGAGATCATTGTCCAGAAATACGGTCACGATTTCGGTACTGTTGAGCAGGTTGCGCATATCGTTGTTGACCCGCGCAAGCTCGTCCATTTTCGACTGCTGCTCGGCGTTCACCGTCTGTAGCTCTTCATTCAGTGACTGCATCTCCTCCCTCGAAGTGGTCAGCTCTTCGTTGGTGGATTGCAGCTCTTCGTTGGTTGACTGTAGTTCCTCATTGGTAGATTTAAGCTCCTCCTGGGAGGATTGCATCTCTTCGCGGTTGGCCTGGAGCGTTTCCCGGAACTGACGTTGTTCCTGTTCCAGTTCGAGCACCCGGGCGCTGCTGATTGAAGGGGGGCCGTCATGATTCGACGGAGCATGAACCTGGATGGGCGATGACACGTCGCGGAAGATGATCATGACCATCCCGCGCAGCGCTTCCGGTTCTTCGACGGACTGAACGGTGATGTCAACCGATTGTGCTGCATCACCTTTGCCCACCGTGAGACCCTTGGCCATGACGGTCTCTTTGAGTCGGACCGCTCTCTGGAACGCACTGCCAAGATCAGAACGAAGCCCTTCACGAGCCATTGCAAAAATATTCCAGTTGGCTTTTCCGGCGGCAGGTTCCAGGTATTTGCCGGTTTTGCCACTGATATAGAGAATATCACCGCTTTCATTGGTCAGTACGGCGGGTGGTGAAAACTGCTGCAGAAGCAGATTGTCGGCCAGTGACTGCAGGTTGACAGCCGGTTTTACCATCGGCAACTCCTTTGAGGTTCCGTGAAAAGCGGGAACAAACGAGGCGGGAAATGCAAGCGGCTCTAACTGTATGACGGACTCCCGCCGCTGGAAGAAGCGCGACTTGACGTTCAATGGTGCAAAAAGGTGCGTATAGGTGCTGATGGTTTCGGCACTCCCCAGAAACAGGATGCCGCCCGGTGCAAGGCTGTAATGGAAGAGCGGCATGAGCTTTTTCTGCAGTTCCGGTGTCAGATAGATGAGCAGGTTACGGCAGATGAGGATATTCAGCCGTGTAAATGGGGGATCCATGATGATGTTCTGTGTGGCAAAGGTCACGACATCGCGGATCTCCTTGCTGACCCGGTAGCCGTTTTCCTCCTTGATAAAGAACCGTTTCAGCTGTTCGTCGGCAACATTCTCGCTGATGGTGAGCGGATAGAACCCATGACGGGCCTTGTCAATCGAATCGTTATCCAGATCGGTGGCAAAAATCTGCAGCGAAAAATTTTCAGACGGTCTGACCTGTTCCAGCGCCATCTTGAAGGCGATGGCCAGCGAGTAGGGTTCCTCTCCGCTTGAACAGCCGGCCGACCATGCCCGCAGAATCCCGCCTGACGGGTGCGCGGCCAACAGCGCCGGTATGCCTTCCTTGATCAGATATTCCCATGACTCGGGGTCGCGAAAAAAGCTCGTCACACCAATCAACAGCTCTTTGAAGAGAATTTCCACCTCCTGGGGGTTCTCCCGCAGGTAGCGGACATACGCCCCGATCCGGTCAATCTGGTGGACACTCATGCGCCGCTCAATGCGGCGCTGCACAGTGTTTTTCTTGTACAATGAGAAGTCACTGCCGGTCTTGGCCCGCAGGAGGATGAGGACCTTCTCCAGGGCGCTTTGATCTTTCTCCTCCAGCGGTGGTTCACTCCTGGTAATGACCAGGGTGTGGTGGAGATAGGCGATGATCTTGCCCGGCAGCTCCTCGGCCGGGGCGACAATATCTGCTACCCCGGCATTAATGGCGCTTTTCGGCATGCTGTCGAATTTTGCTGAAGCCGGCTCCTGTGCCAGGGTCACGCCACCATGCTCTTTAATCGCCGTGAGCCCCAGCGTGCCGTCCGAACCCATACCGGAGAGGACAACTCCAATGGCACCATCCGTGCGATCATCGGCTAAAGAGTGGAAGAAAAAATCGATCGGAAGCCGGAGACCACGCGCTGCCGCCGGTTCAAACAGGTGCAGCACGCCGTGCAGGAGGGACATGTCCCTGTTGGGCGGGATGACATACACGCAGTCCGGTTGAACCTTCATCTGATCTATGACCTGAAAAACCTTCATCCCGGTAACCCGCTGGAGCAGCTCAGGCATGATCCCCTTGTGGGTTGGATCCAGGTGCTGAATGATGACAAAAGCGCAGCCGCAATTTTCCGTCACATGCCGCAGAAACTGTTCCAGCGCCTCAAGTCCACCGGCAGAGGCACCGATGCCGACGATGGGGAAGGGGGCTTCCGGAATGCTTTCACAGGAAGCCGGTTCGTGGGCATTTCCACGTCTGGTCATTTTAGTTCGCACTTTCATACGGTTACCATAACAGTATTCCGGCGAATGCACTAATTTATTGTGTGGAGCCCCTCCCGCGCGGTTCATCGTTCCTCTTCATGAATGTCCCCCTCAATATACTAAAGAACCACCAAATATGAAGGCTAACCAGGCTTTTGAGGCCGGTAGATTGTGGTGGTACGTGAAGCCAACAACCTGTAATGGCACGATATTACCGCTGTTAATATGATTATTAATTTGTTGGCGGACTAATTGCTTTACTAGGGACATGATCCTGGTCATTCCACAAAAATACTGGATTTTATTCCATTTTTCGGTGGGGGATATATCACGAATAAGCAGCGCCAAGATGTCTTCATTGAAGAAATAAGGGAGGGGAAATGCGAAATAACGAATTTGTACCAGGCACCAGTGAGGGTGCACGACCGTAAAACAGTCCCATGAGAGAAAGAGGCAGACCATCAGGCGTGCCACTACATTAGCTTCACCTGTTTGACCGTCCCTTAAGGAGGGGACACATATGAATAAAAATAAACTCGTAACAAAGATGCGTTATCTGATGTTGCTCACCGTCGCGTTTGTGGCCGGATGTGCAAGTAATGGCCAGGAAATTCCGCTGATTCCTGCTGACACTATCGCACCCACGGTGAGCTTTACGGCGCCGGATAGCGCTCAAACCGCCGTTCCTGTCAACCGGAAAGTTTCTGTTGCTTTTAGTGAGGCAATGAACCAGTCAACACTCACTGCGGCAACGTTCAAAGTTTCCGGTCCGGGCCTGACGCCCGTGCCAGGTGCAGTCACCGGAGTTGGTCCGACAGCAATCTTTACGCCGACAACAGCATTCTCTAACAGTACTCTCTATACCGCCACGATTACCGTTGGTGCCAAAGATCCTGCCGGTAATGCGCTGGCTGCAAACTATTCATGGACCTTCACCACAAGCGCAATCGCTGACGTTATCAAACCGACGGTCAGTTTCACCGCGCCGATTACCGGCCAAACGGCTGTTCCCACAAACCGGATAATCCACGTAGCGTTCAGCGAGGTAATGGATCCTTTTACAATTATCGGAGCAAACGTTACGTTGACAGCCCCGGGTGCTGTTCCTGTTGCCGGAACTGTTGAGGGTATCGGAACATCTGCCACCTTCACGCCGACCAGCGCACTGGCCAACAACACGTTGTATACCGCTACGGTCAAAACCGGTGTTAAAGACCTGGCAGGTAATACCATGGCAAGTAACTATGTCTTTACCTTCACGACAGGTCTGGCCGCAGACACAACACGTCCGACGGTAAATGTCACATCACCGACCGACACCGCAATAGCCGTGCCACTCAACCGGAAAGTAAGCGTCGGCTTCAGTGAGGTGATGGATCCATTAACGATCACCACGACTTCATTTACGTTAACTGGCCCGGGTGTAACTCCCGTAGTGGGAACAGTTGCTCCAAGTGGTACGTCAGCTGTCTTTACGCCATCCAGTAATCTTGCCTACAGCACTCTCTATACCGGTACGATTACCACTGCAGCCAAAGACCTGGCCGGCAATGCCCTGGCAAGTAACTTTGTCTTTACCTTCACAACCGGTACACTTGCAGATAGTACAGCTCCGATCGTGGTGACGGTGAACCCCGCTGATCTCGCAACTGATGTGGCGATAAACAGCGCCGTTCATGCAACATTCAACAAGGATATGGATCCTCTGACCTTCAGCAGCACAACCTTTACGCTGCAGACATCCGGCCCGCCATTAGGTGTTCCCGCTGTAACAGGAGCGGTTACCTATAACACGCTGACCAAAATAGCCACTTTCACACCGGCAGCGGATCTCGCCGTCGACACGAAATATACTGCAACCGTTACAACCGGAGTCAAGGATCTGGCCGGTAATGCCCTGACAAGTGACAAGGTCTGGAGCTTTACAACAGCCGCCGCAATTGTCCCGCCGCCTGTTAACAATACTCACCTTGGTTCGGCAGCAGCCAACGGGATCATGGCAACCTCCTCAATTTCCAGTACCGGCCCTTCTGTCGTTAATGGTGATGTTGCCATGGAACCGGGCACTGCCAACGGTTTGCTGCCATCACAGGTAAACGGTACAATCAATCTGAATAATGCAATATCACACCAGGCCTATGCCGACCTGCTGATCGGGTATAATTACTACAAAGCCCTGCCATCGGGAACGATCATCACAGCCGGTGCAGATCTGGGTGCGTTATACCCGTTAGGTATTCCACCGGGTACCTATACATCGGGAAGTACGATGTCAATCGCTACTCCTCTCAAGCTTGATGCGGGCGGTAACCCGAATGCCGTGTGGGTATTTCAGATCGGCTCCTCACTGACAACGACCACGCCGTTAGGTAATGTTCAACTCCTCAACGGTGCAAACCCCAACAATGTGTTTTGGGTTCCTACTGCGTCAGCGACTATCGGAGTCGGTACCACCTTCTACGGTACTGTTATTGCCGGTGTAACTATCACCGGTCAGACCGGTGCCACCATTAACGGTCGATTGTTGGCCGGGGCAATCGGTGCCGGCGTAATTACGCTGGATAGCAATGTTGTTACCGTTCCGTAAGCTGCACGTGCATCAGATCTAAATATGTCGGTTATCCCCGCAGCCACAGGTTGCGGGGATAACCCCTGAAGAAAATGTAAACTCATTCAAAAAATAGAGAGGAGAACTTAAAATGAAAAAACTACTGAAGGGAACATTGGCAGGCCTGCTGCTTGTCACTCTCACAACCCCCGGATATGCCGAAAACAGAAAGGGGTCAGGCAACTTGTCGCCATTCGTCGGCGGCTATGTTCTGGACAAGGAGCAACGCGAAGAGAGTCGTCCGATGTTCGGTCTGCGCGCCGGTTACAACTTCACCAAAAACCTCGGTATCGAGGGGATGTTCGGCTACAGCCTCACTGAAACGAAGCGGGGGATCAATGGCTCGAGGGAAACCGACCTGTATCGCTATGGCGGCGAATTCCTCTACCATTTCATGCCGGACGGTAAATTCGTACCGTTCATTGCCGCAGGCGGCGGCGGCACCAGCTTCATCATACCTCAGACCCCCAGCCTGCAGAACCACTCTGCCTATCTGGTCGATTACGGCGGCGGTTTTAAATACTTCGTTGCTCCGGATGTTGCACTGCGGGCCGACGTGCGCCACGCAATTCTTATCCACGACACCGGCGACAACAATGTTGAATATTCGGCCGGTCTGACTTTTCAGTTTGGCGGTGTGAGAAAAACGGCTGCAGCAATTGCTGCGGTTGAAGATACCACCATACCGACCGTAATATTCACGGCACCGGTTAATGGCGCCACTATGGTGTATGTCAATCAGAAAGCCAATGTTGCCTTTAGCGAAGATATGGATACAACAACGATCAACACAGAATCTTTCACTCTGAAGCAGGGGTCGACACCGGTATCAGGGTCGGTGACAGCAACCGGTTCAACGGCAACCTTTACTCCGTTATACAATTATGAAAAAGGTAAGGTCTACACCGCTACAGTTACTACCGGGGCCAAAGACCTTGCCGGCAACAGACTGGCAAACAACTATATGTGGGAATTCAATGCCGGTCAGGCTGCAGATACAACCGCACCGACAGTGATGTTTACCTCACCGGTCAGGGGCGATAATACGACGCCGGTCACTCAGAATGTCAGCGCAGCCTTCAGTGAAAATATGGATCCGGTGACGATCAATGCTGCCACCTTTACCGTAAAACAGGGTGAAACTCCTGTTTCAGGCAAGGTAACGTCAAACGCCTCAACAGCAACCTTCACCCCGGCGCGGAACTTTGAAAAAGGGAAAGCCTACAGCGCTACTGTTACCACCGGAACCAAAGACCTGGCCGGAAATGCCCTGGCAAAAAACTATATGTGGGACTTTAAAGCATATCAGGCACCGAAGGTTATCGGTGTATTGGCCACACTCGAAAATTCACATTTTGACTTCGATAGTGCTGCCATCAGCGAAAACGGTAAAACAATCCTCAACCATAATGCCGTGTCGTTGAAAAAGAACACTAATATGAAACTTCGCATTGTGGGACATACCTCGGCATCTGGTTCTGAGGAGTATAATCAGGATCTGAGCGAAAGAAGAGCCGAATCAGTCAAAGAGTACCTCGTTAAAACCGGTGGTATTGAGAGCAGCAGACTCTCCACAATCGGCTTCGGTAAAATGAGACCGATTAAGCATGAAGCTGACCCCTCGGATAAATTGTCGGCTGAAGCGTACGCCAATATGCGCGTCGTTATTGAGATCATCGAAGAGTAGAAACATCCTGTTTCATCACCAGTAAGCATGGTGGAGGCCCGGCGGAATTGAAAATCTGCCGGGCCTTTTAATTCCTTACCCACCTCAGAATATAATTCCTTCATCTCCCATCAACTGGCATCGGCAATTTAGAATTCCACCATATGTAGCGGCATGTCTGAATGTGGCGGGTGTATGTGACGGATTTTCCGTATTATCGAATAGTAAGTCTTTAATTAATAACAATAACAGTATGTTACCGAATATGAAGATGAGTCGTTTATTGGCTCGATAGTTGTAATACTACAGGTATCGACAGGCCGTAGAGTCTGTAAAAAAAATGAAAGAGGAGTTTACCAATGAAAACGAATGTACGTAACAACAGGTGGTTCACAGCAGTATTTCTGGCGGCCGTATCAATGGCCGTAGCACTGACAGGATGCGGAGGCGGCGACGGAGGAAATAATACACCAGTGGCGGGACCCAACACCGGGCCGTCAGCAGTTCAACTTGGAACAGCCGGAAATTATGCGATTTTTGCAGAGACAGGGGTGGTCACTAATCCGAATCCCTCAGTAATTACCGGAAATATCGGCACCGGACCAGGGGTCACCTCTTCTGCCATTACCGGATTTGCTCTTACTTTGCCGGCAGCTGGAGCCTTTTCGACTTCAGCCCAGGTAACCGGAAACATCTATGCCTTCGATTATGCAGCGCCGACCCCGGTTAACGTGACCACCACTTCAGCCGACATGGGTACAGCGTACACTGATGCTGCCGGACGTCCTGCAGGAGTCGGTCCCTTCCTGAACGTCGGGGCAGGAACCGTCAGTGGTAAAACACTTGCTCCGGGTACCTACACATGGACAAGTGCAGTTACGATACCGACAGATCTCACACTTAACGGAAGCTCGAATGATGTCTGGATTTTCCAGATTGCCGGAACTCTCGACATGGCCGCAGCCAAAAAAGTCATCCTCAGCGGTGGTGCTCTGGCCAAAAACGTATTCTGGCAGATTGCCGGAGCTGTATCCATCGGTGCAGACACGGAGTTCAAGGGTAATGTTATGGGTAAAACTGCAATCACCCTGGGTAACAAAGCGAAAATCGACGGCAGACTGCTGGCGCAAACGGCGGTTAATCTTAATGGCACAACGGTGACAAAACCGTAATACCGAAGCATCCCTATTCTCACCTGCACCGCGCAGAACCGATGGTCACCCGCACGAAGGTGGCCATCGGTTCTGCGTCATTAATTCAGACCGGATTTCCTGGCAACCTGTCACATATAACGGCTGTGTCACATATAACAGGTCCCCCTCCCGCCCGATTAACCCGGCACATTGGATTTTAATCATAATTATTATTATATTTCAGCATGTTGTGTTTCAGGTGCTGATTACCTTCACTTGGCACACTAGTTGTAATACTACCAGGTATGCAACAGGCCGTTACGGCTGCAACAAAGTTAAATACAGTGCATCAAGGAGATGGTATGCGCACAAAATCGTTACTTGCACTTCTGGTTCTCTCGGCAGCTCTTTCAACCTTTGGCGTAAATGACGCCACGGCTGAAGTTTCCCTGCAGGTAGGTACTCCCAACCTGAGTTTCAGCCTCAGCGACTTCCAGCCGGCGCCTCCCAACGTCTACGTCTACCAGAACAGCGGTCGCCCGTATTATGTGGAAAGAGAGCGCCGGGTCTATATGGAGAGGAGAAAACCGGGCAAGCATTATAAATATGACAAGCATCACGAGAACAATGGCCGGGGAAAAGGGCATGACAAGCATGACAGGCATGATCGCTAGGAGTCCGAACATTTAAATCTAACCCCCCTCAGTCCCCCCCTTACCTAAGGGGGGAAGCCTTGAAGTCTCCCCTTCGATAAGTACCCTCTGGGGCATAAAGGGAGAGTTAGAGGGGTTAGTTACGGAAATGCATGAAATTTTAAGTGTTACAAGGCATTAGGACGCAACGGTCTGAATCGGATACCTATCTATAAAAAGGAGCATGAAAATGAACATAAAACTATTCGGATTGATTGTGATGGTAACGCTGATGTGTCCGGTAACCTATGCCAAAGCTCAGGTGAGTATCGGCATTGGCATCGGGTTGCCCAACCTGAGCATCGGTATCAACCTGCCGATGTATCCGACCCTTGCACCGATGCCCGGCTATCCGGTCTATTACGCACCGGAAGTGAATGGCAATTATTTCTTCTATGACAGCATGTACTGGGTTTATCAGGGCGATAACTGGTACGCAAGCTCCTGGTATAACGGGCCATGGGGGTATGTGGAGCCGATGTCGGTGCCACTGTTCGTACTCCGTATTCCCGTACGATATTATCGGCAACCTCCTGTCTATTTTCGCGGATGGCAGCCAAATGCACCGCCCCGCTGGGGTGAGCACTGGGGTAATGACTGGGAACACCGGCGCAGCGGCTGGGACAGGTGGAATCGCAGGGCGGTACCGGCGCGGGCGCCTCAGCCGGCATATCAGCGTCAGTATTCCGGAGATCGCTATCCTCATGTAGAGCGGCAGCGTGAGTTACGCAGCGAGAGCTATCGCTACCAGCCGAAGGATAAGGCTGTCCGCCAACATATACAGCAGCAGAAAAATTCACCTCCCGCTCAACGGGAAAGAGAGCGCGAACCACAGGGGAGAAGCCCGCAGCAGATTGAGCAGCAACGCCAGGCACCGCACCAACAGGGTGCTCCGCCGGATCGGCGTTCTCAGCCGCCGCAGCGTGGCGGTGAAGAAGCGCAGCGGGTAAGCCCGGGCCAACCGGCTCACCAACAGCGCGGTCCGGAACAGCGTGAGCAGAAACAGCAGCCGGCAGCTCAACAGCGCGAGCAACAGGCGCCACGTCAGCAGGGACAGGAGCAACGGCAGGAACAACGACCGCAGGAGCAGCGACAGCAGCAGGAGAGGGGGGCAGCCCAGGATTCCGGTCGCGGTCACGGACAGGGACAGGGACAGGATAAAGAAGATGATCGAGGCCGGGGACGGTAAGCCATGAAAACATTGATCGACCTGTTCAACACCTTTGAGGCGCTCGGTGACAAGACCGCTTTTGTGAATCGAACCGGCGTGCGTCGGTTGGTGGTCTCCTTCCGGGAGTTTCATGATCTTGCCCTGAAGATGGCGAATCTGCTGGCTCAATATGGGGTGGCACCGGGAGACAGGGTGCTTATCTGGGCACCAAACTCTTCCTGGTGGGCGGTCGCTTATTGGGGCGTCATCGTCCGGGGTGCAATCGCCGTTCCGGTCGACTTTATGTCCGACCTGGCACGGGCGGAATCTATCCGCACCCTCACGAAAGCAGAGGTTGTTCTGCAAAGTCGCTTCAAATCGGAGCGGATAGCGGCAGCAACGTCTCTGCTACTGGAAGATCTGCAGTTCCTGCTTGAAGATATTGGGCCGATCAGTAGTCTTGCCGATGTCTCACCTGAAGATATGGCTCAACTGGTGTATACCTCCGGAACAACCGGTAATCCGAAAGGTGTCATCCTCACCCACAAAAACCTGGTAGCTAATATCACACAGATACATCAACAGGTACCGATCATCACCTCTCGATTTACCTTTCTCTCGCTGCTGCCGCTCTCCCACATGTTCGAATTGACGGGCGGCTTTTTAACGCCGCTCTGCCGTGGTGCCTCGATTGTGTATCTGCGCACACTCAAGCCCTCAGCAATCATGTCCGCGCTTGATGAAGAGGATATTTACGTCATCATGTCCGTTCCCCGTCTCATGCAGCTGTTGAAGACATCCATCGAGCGGAACCTGGATGAGAAGCACCTCTCCGGACTGTTCCGGTTCCTGGTGCAGCTTGCAAAACGGCTTCCGAAAGAGCTGCGGCGACTGCTCTTTTTCCCGGTTCAGAAAACGTTTGGCGCTCATTTTACTCTGTTTGTCTCAGGCGGCGCTCCTCTGGCTCCGGACGATTTCACGTTCTGGGACGGTATGGGTTTTACGGTTCTGGAAGGGTATGGACTCACTGAAACCTCGCCCGTACTCTGCGTCAATACCATGGAGCGACAGCAGGCGGGCTCGGTTGGGCCACCGCTGCCCGGTGTTCAGGTGAAGATCGACAAGAAAGAGGTACTGGTACGCGGTGATAACGTCTTTCCCGGCTACTACCAGAACGAGGAGGCAACCCGTGCCGCCTTCACCGCTGACGGCTGGTTCCACACCGGCGATTTTGGAGAGATCGGCCCGGACGGCTGGGTTACCATAAAGGGGCGTCAGAAGGAGATGATCGTTACCGGATCGGGTGTCAACGTCTATCCTGACGAGCTGGAAGCGACCCTGAACAGGATTGCCGGGGTGAAGGAATCTTCAGTTATCGGACTCGAAAAAGGGGGGGCGGAAGAGGTTCACGCTGTGCTGATTCTCGACGGCAGTGGCAGAGCGCCGGAAGAGATACTTGCCGAGGCAAACAGCCATCTTGATGCGCTGCAGCAGATTACCGGCTTTACCCTCTGGAAGGAAGCCGAATTCCCCAAAACCACAACACTGAAAATCAAGAAGTTTGCAGTCAAGGAGACGATTGAAAAAGATGCCGAGGGGGGCGATACCACGGTCAGCGCGGACAGTCTGATCAACCTCATAGCACGGGTAACCGGAGTCGCTGCCGCACAGATCAGCGAGGATTCACTGCTGGTGTCGGAACTCGGCCTTACCTCCATCGACCGGGTGGAGTTGGTTAATTTTCTTGAACAGCAATTCCGCCTCGATATTGAAGATTCACAAATCGGCCTGGAAACAAAAGTATCCGACCTGCGCACGATTATTGCGAAACGGGAAAAAGTGACCAGCCACGATCATTTCCGCTTCTGGACCAATGGTTCATTTTTTAGAGGGGTGCGAATGGTATGGGACGCCCTGTTCCATCGTCCCCTCTTCAGCAGCTTCGTCACGCTCGAACCGCAGGGGCTTGAGGAACTGAAAAAACTGAAGGGGCCGCTCTTTTTTGTCGCCAATCATCTCTCCTACCTCGATCATCTTGCGGTCATGTTCGCTCTGCCACCCGGAATTCGCTCCAGAACCGCCACCGCCGCCTGGGAAGAGTTTTTTTTCGGCGATTACCATGGGATAAACCGGATATTACGGCGCCTCAGTTACGAATACGCCACGCTGCTGTTCAACATCTTTCCGCTGCCGCAGTCACAGGGCTTCAGTCGTTCACTCGCGTTTATGGGCAAACTCGTCGATGGGGGCTGTAATATCCTGCTGTTTCCGGAAGGTGAACATTCCCGTGATGGTCAAATGCATGGCTTTCATCTCGGTCTCGGCACGATGGTCAAAGAACTGGGGATTCCGGTTGTGCCGGTACAGATCAACGGCACGTTTCAGGTACTTCCCCATGGAGCCAGTTTTCCCAAGCAGGGCAGGGTGACGGTAACTTTCGGGAAGCCGCTTTACTTTCGCAATGAGGAACCGGCCGAGATTGTGGAGATTACGCGTAATGCGGTGGAGCAGCTCGGCATATAACCCCAAAGCACCCCACCCCGACAATTGAACTGTTGGACGACCTCCCTCTGCCCGCATCCATTGCGCAGGAGTTTTCTTTGTACTTGCCTTGGCGATAGCGTATATGCTATCGTTCAGCCATGAAGAAACAAATCCTCGACAATCCCAACAACGTGCCGTTTAATAAACTTCTTGTGTTATGTTGTGCTTACTTCGGAGCACCGAGGGTTGCCGGAAGTCACCATATATTCAAAACACCGTGGCAGGGAGACCCGCGCGTCAATCTTCAGCGAGATGGCAAAATGGCGAAGCCATATCAGGTACTTCAGGTAATAAAGGCGATTGAAAAAATGGAGAAAAAACATGAAGTATGATCAGAGAAAATACACCTATCGCATTGAGTGGTCGGATGAAGACCAGGTACATATTGCCCGTTGCCTCGAATTTCCCTCACTGGCAACCCATGGCAAGACACCGGAAAAGGCGCTCAAAGAGATCGAATTTGTAGTTGCGGAATCCATTCGCTGGATAGAAGAAGAAGGGGGCGTTGTGCCGGAACCTCTCGGCACCAGACACTACAAAGGAAACATCACACTGCGAGTTCCGCCGGATGTGCATCGGAATCTGGCAATGCTTTCCGCCGAGCAAGGCGTCTCAATCAATCAACTGGTGCTTTCCCGTCTGTAGGCTCTTCCCGGCATTTTTCCATTCGTCGCACAGAACCTCCTCAAAATCACCCGTCAAATAATACAGTTATTTCAAACATGACGGGATCAGATAGCAGTTTTCCATTCTCCATGCCGCAGTGTATCTCAATTCCCCCATATATTCAGACTCTTGCAGGCTATGATTCCGTGATGCTTACATGGCACATTAGTTGCCATATATTTTACTGATAGAAAATTCCACGTAGTGAAGGAGGACTCAATGAAGTATGTATCCAGGATCGGAATGACGCTGTTAGCCGTGGCCGTTGTGGCCACAGGACTGATTGCGGGATGCGCAAACGTGCCATTGCGTACAGAGAAGTCGACGTCGAATATCCGTGCTGCCGAGGAGGCAGGCGCCGCCACGGTGCCGCAAGCATCGTTGCATCTGCAACTGGCCAAAGAAGAGTTGGAGGCTGCCAAAAAGCTTTCTGCGAAAGGGGATAAGGAAGAGGCCAGATCGATGCTGACGCGGGCTGAAGCTGACGCCGAACTGGCAATCACCCTCTCGCATAAGGATACTGAAAAGACAGAGGCCAGAGAAGCCGTAGAGCGTGTACGCCAACTCCGTAAAGACAACCTGTAAATCATAAAGGGGAATTCCATGAAAGTATTACAATTATGTATCCTGACCATATCTGCAGCATATCTTGCTGGCTGCGCATCCGTTGCGCCAAAAGAGCTCGTCGATGCCCGTTCGGCATACCAGACCGCGAGCGCAGGGCCTGCACAGGAACTTGCGCCGGCGGATTTACACAAAGCACAACTGGCACTCAACGAAGCGGAGCAATCCTTCCACAAGGACTCTGATTCTACTAAAACCAAAGATCTCTCGTACGTTGCCCAGCGGAAATCCGAGCAGGCGGGAGCACTTGGTGCTATCGCCGCTGCCAAGTCGACGAAAGAGAGAGCGAACGCTGACTTTCAGAAGCAGCAGGCAGCAATCGTGGAGCAGGGTAAAAAGGATTTGAGAGAATCCGAAAAACAGTCAGCTGTTACACAGGCGGAACTTGAAAAACAGGCAGCTCTCAAGACGGCCAAGGATACAGCGGACGCAGAATTGAAAGCGTCAGAACAACGAACAGCCGCCGGACAACAGGCAGCTGCAGTTCAGGCTGAACGTGCCAGACAAGCATCAGAACAACAGGCAGCCGCAGAACAACGGACGGCCGCTGCCCAGACCGAACTCGCACGGCAAGCCGAGGTCAAGGCTGCCAAGGAGAGAACGGACGCTGAATCTCAGAGGCAGCAGGCCTTGATTGAGCAGGGTAAGAGGGATGTCGTTGAAGCCGAGAAGCGGGCAGCCGTGACACGGGCGGAACTTGACAAGCAGGCAGCGCTCAACAGAGCCAAGGCTTCAGCGGATGCCGAATTGAAAGCATCGGAACAACGGACAGCTGCTGCAATGGCTGAACTCGCTGCGATCGCTTCTCTCAAGGAAGAGGAACGCGGCCTGGTACTGACTCTCTCCGGAAGTATTCTGTTTCGATCCGCAGAAGCATCCTTGATGCCTGCTGCTCAGGTAAAGCTTGACCAGGTAACGAAAGCGTTGCTGACGATTCACCCACGCAGCCTTGTTGTCGAGGGTCACACCGACTCACAGGGTTCCGACGCATACAATCAGGCTCTTTCGCAACGTCGTGCCGACGCGGTCAGAGATTATCTGGTACAGAAAGGCTATCCGGCCAACCAGATTCAGGCACGCGGACAGGGCGAAGGAAGCCCAATCGCAAAAAACAGTTCCGCCGAGGGGCGCGCCAACAATCGCCGCGTTGAGATCGTTATCCAGCGTGAAGTGCAGACATCTAAAAAATAAGCGGAAAGAAATGATTTTAAAGTCCCCCATCCCCTTGTGGGAGAGGGTTAGGGGGGTGGGGAGATTTGCCATTTTTGACGCTGACATCAATATCACCCACCCCTCAATCCACTTTCGTCCGTAGTTGAATTTGAGTTTTTGTGTAATGGAGAAACAATATGCGTAATGCAGAAAAAGGAAAGGTAGGCTGGATACTCCTATGGCTCTTGGGAATTCCGCTCCCGATTCTACTGGTACTGTATTTTCTGCGTGGTTGCACGTGAGACGCCTCTGTGTAAAACATGGCAACTAAGTCAGAACTCATAAAACCTCGCTCTTCAAAGCTGCTGCGCTGGCTGATCGGAATTCCGGTCGTACTTGCTCTGCTGCTTGTGGCAGGATCATATTTTCTTGATGAACCGTTGCGCCGCTTCATGGAAGAGAGAATCAACCGCAATCTGAAAGGGTATTCGGTTCGGCTCCCCGCTGTGCATCTCCAACTGATCGGCCTCTCACTGACCTTGAAGGGACTGACACTCATTCAACAGGCACATCCCGCTCCGGCTGTCGCATCTTTCCCTTTGATTAATGCCTCGATCCACTGGCGCGAGATTTTCTCGGGGAAGCTTGTCGCCGAAGTGCTGCTGAATCAGCCGAACATCAACATCAATCTGAAACAGTTGAGCAGCGAGGCGGCCAGTACGGTTCCGCTTAAAGAACGCGGCTGGCAGCAGGCGCTGGAGGATATCTACCCGCTTAAAATCAACACCGTCACCGTTACGGATGCCAATGTCACCTACATCGACCAGGATCCGCAGAAACCACTCGTCCTGAGCCATCTTAACCTCCGTGCCACCAATATCCGTAATATCCATCAGCCGGACTTGATCTATCCTTCTCCGTTCACGCTTGATACGGCCATCTTTGAGAGCGGTTCTGGCAGCATTGAGGGGCATGCAAATTTCCTCGCACAGCCGCATATCGGCCTGAAAGGACGCCTTTCGCTGGACAAAATACCGCTCGACTACTTCAAAACGCTGGCTGCCCGCTCGAACTTCTCACTCGATGGCGGACTGTTGAAAGGCACCGGTAACGCCGAGTATGGACCAACGGTAAAAACCGCCCGTATGGAGAGTCTGATCATTCAGGGTATGAAGCTGGACTATATCCATTCACCGCGTACCGCCGGCGCCGAAAAAGCCCGTGCTGTCGTGATAAAGAAAGCCGCCAGAAAAATTACCAACAAAGCGGATCTTTTGATCCGTGCTGATACGGTGATCTTGACCGGGTGTACCCTCGGCGTTGTAAATAAGGCGGCCAGAAAACCGTACCGCGTCTTCCTGGCAGACACTGATCTGCGGCTGAGCAATTTTTCAAACCAGTTTGAGCAGGGCCCCGCACAGGTGAGCGTGAAGGCAAAATTTATGGGAAGTGGGGTAACAACGGCTTCTGCTACGTTCCGACCGGAGAACAGAGGGCCGGATCTTGATCTTTTCGTCAATATCGGGGCAACCCGACTGACATCGATGAACGACCTGCTCCGCTCGTATGGTGATTTTGACGTCTCTGCCGGGGTATTCTCGCTCGTGACAGAACTGCATATTAAAAATGGCGCCATATCCGGTTACATCAAGCCGTTCTTTAAAGGAATGGATGTCTATGACCGGCGCACAGACAGTGATCGCGGCGTTGGTCACAAAATGTACGAAATGATGGTTGGCGGTGTTGCCAAAATTCTTGAAAACAGGCCGCGCCACCAGGTTGCCACCAAAGTGTATATCAGCGGCCCGGTGGAGAATCCGGAAACCAGCGGTTGGCAGATCGCCCTGGAACTGATCAAAAACGGCTTTTTTAAGGCGATTCTTCCCGGTTTTGAAAAAAAAGCGAGTGGTGGAGGCATCAAATGACTGCCGTGACAATCTCAACATCCTACCGTCGCTATGCTCTCGGTCTTCTCCTCACGGTTAACATGCTTAATTATATTGACCGTCAGGTGCTCTTCGCAGTTTTTCCGCTGATCAAGATCGATCTTCAGATCACTGATGCGGCACTCGGCCTGCTCGGGTCTGCTTTCATGTTCAGCTATATGCTCTTCGCGCCGCTTTTCGGCTGGCTGGGTGACCGATGGAGCCGTACTCTGCTCGCTTCCGGTGGCCTCGTTGTCTGGAGTGTGGCGACCGCCCTTGCCGGTTTTGCCCCCGGTTACCGCACCCTGCTGGCTGCCCGTGCCACTGTCGGCGTCGGTGAGGCGAGTTTTGGCACGGTATCCCCCGGGCTTGTTTCAGATTTTTTTCCGAAAGAGCGCCGTGGTAAAATTCTCTCCTGGTTCTATGTTGCCATCCCGGTCGGGAGTGCGCTCGGCTACCTCCTTGGCGGACTGCTGGGGCAGAACTACGGCTGGCATGCCGCATTTATGATGGTCGGAGTGCCGGGCCTGCTGCTCGCAATTCCGATTGCGCTGTTGCGCACACCACCGCGCGGTGGTGATACCCTTCAACCTGCCGGAGATGAAAAAAATGCATCTTCAGGATACGCGGCGCTGTTAAAAAATCGCTCGTTCGTCTGCAATACGTTGGCAATGGCAGCTATGACCTTTGCCGTCGGGGGACTTTCGCAATGGCTCCCTTCGTTCCTGCACCGCGTTCACTCTCTTGATGTTGCCAAGGGCAATATGCTGTTCGGTGCGACCACCGTGCTGGCGGGGATACTGGGCACTCTGGTCGGTGGCTGGCTTGGTGACCGCTGGCAGAAAAAGGACGGTAAGGGCTATCTGCTGTTGTCCGGGTGGGGGTTTCTCATCGGTACGCCGTTCGCGGTATTGGCTCTCATTGCTCCTGAAATAGTCGGCTGTATGTCGGCAATTTTTATCGCCGAGTTCTTCCTCTTTCTCAACACCGGTCCGCTGAATACCGTGATTCTCAATGTTACCAGTCCGACTGTTCGCGCCATGGCTTTTGCGGTTAATATCTTCTTTATCCACGCTCTCGGAGATGCCTTTTCTCCTGCCATTATCGGATGGCTGTCTGACCAGTGGGGGTTGCGCAATGCACTTCTGATAACCCCCGGGGTCATGGTACTGGCCGGTCTGTTCTGTTTTATCTGCGGCAGATATGTGGTGCAGGATATGGCGAGTGTTGAGGCGTGAACTCAATCTGCCGGGATCAAAAACAGCTGCACAGCAAGGAGTCGTTCATGAACGTACCAATTCTGCCAATCCTCATCATCGGCTGCTGCCTTCTCGGCGGGTGCTCGAATTTCTATACCAGACAATCAGATGCGCCTTCTGCCATGCAGGTACCAAAGACGCTGGTTCATCCGGTTGGTAAAAACTGGCAGGTGATAGAAGAAGCGCCGAAAATAAGTGATGAACGGGGACGCCTTCCTTTTCAGACGGAACAATCGTTACAACCGGAGCGGTCAACGGTACCGGTACCTGCGAAGAATCGCACCATCGAGACACCGCGATGAAACAACTGATCCTGTCACTGATAGTATTATTCATCATGCTGCCCCTGACGACCGTTGCGGCAGATGACGGCTATGGCTACCCGATCCCGGGGTCATATGAAGCCACCATTATCGGAACTCCGGTTACGCTGATGCCGGAACTGCCCGCATATATTACCACCCGGCAGCTTGTTCTTGACGTCAATCCGGGTAGAAAGCGCCCGCCGATCTTCTTTTATGACGAGGGATTGCGCTGCACGTTTGCTTATCAGGAGAAGAAAGCGCCTCTCGTTTTTCTGATCGCCGGAGCCGGTTCGGGTGATCGTTCCGTCAAGCTGATGACCATGATGAAAGCCTTCTATGTGGCCGGTTTTCACGTCATAACAGTGCCGTCGCCGTCACATGCAAATTTCATCATCTCAGCCTCCCGCAGCAGTGTCCCGGGAGATTTGGCCGAAGACGCTGCTGATCTCTATCGGGCCATGGAGAGTGCCTGGAAACAGGTCGCGGGTGATATTGAAGTTTCCTCTTTCAACCTCTGCGGCTACAGCCTCGGAGGCACTCAGGCGGCTTTTGTGGCCAGGTTGGACGAGGAACGAAAGGTCTTCAATTTTCGCAAAGTGCTTATGATCAACCCGGCGGTAAGCCTCTTTAGTTCAGCAACCCGAATCGAAGATCTGATGAAGCAGATCCCGGGCGGAGCCAAGAAACAGGGGATCTTTTTCAACAAAATGCTGTCCAAATTCAGCCAGTATTATCGCTATGGTAATTTTGTTGCCATAAATGATGAGTTTCTCTACTCGATCTATACAGAGAAGCTGTTCTCTCTGGAAGAGACGGCCGGTTTGATCGGACTCACCTACCGCATCAACCTGGCAGGCATGATTTTCGCTTCTGATGTCATGACCAACAGCGGCTACGTCGTACCGAAGAATCGCAACCTGAAGACCACTGATTCCATTTTTGACTATTTTCTGGTCTCCTCCCACTTGAGCTTCATCGACTATTTCAACGAGTATCTGTTCCCCTATTTCCAGAAGCAGCGACCGGGTCTGACCAAACAGCAGTACATCCATTCCCTGAGCCTCAAGAGCATCGAGGGGTACCTTACCTCTACAACCAAATTTGCTGTGATGACCAACGAAAATGACTTTATTCTGACCGGTGAAGATCTTGATTACCTGCGTCAAATATTCGGCGAGCGTGCCAGGATATACCCTCGCGGCGGACATCTCGGCAACCTTGAATATAAAGAGAATCTGGCCTCTATGGTATCGTTTTTCGAGGAGACAAAATGATCGTTATGAGAGCCCTGGTAATCGTGACCGTTATACTGCTGCTGGCACTACTGGTGTCCGGTTGTGCCACGACGAACAGCAGCACCCTGGCAGAGGTACCGGCGATGCACTCCATAGCTGAGTTCAAAGATCAGCGTTTCGCCGATGTCTCCGATCCGTGGGAAGGTTTCAATCGGAACATGTACCGGTTTAACTACTACTTCGATAAATATATCTTTATCCCCGTAGTAACCGGCTATGAGTTCGTCACCCCCACTTTTGTTCAGAAGCGCATAAGCGGTGTCTACAGTAATCTCGGTGAAGTAACTAATTTTACCAACAGCCTGTTTCAGTTGAAGGGCACCGAATCAGTCACGACGCTTGGCCGTTTCGTGACAAACAGTACCATAGGTCTTGCCGGAATGTTCGACCCGGCGACCAGTTTCGGCCTTGAGCGGCACGACCAGGATTTCGGCAAAACGCTCGGGTACTGGGGTGCAGGCTCCGGCCACTATCTGGTGCTGCCGGTTTTCGGCCCCTCATCCCTCCGTGACGCAGGGGGACTTGCCGTTGACAGCGCCATAAAATATGGCATATATACCGCTATCGATCCGTTTGGCAGTTCCGGAAACAGTCTCGCCATCGATGCCGGAATAACTGTTCTGGGGGGCGTCGACGCACGGCACCAGCAGAGTTTCCGCTATTTCGAGAGCGGTAATCCCTTTGAATACTACCTGGTTCGTTTCATCCACCACGAGAAGCGCTCTATTGAAATAAACCCGCAGGTTACCAAGTAATAGGAGAAGAATATGGACTCGTCAATTATCAGAAGCATCACAATCGGCAGTATATCGCTGGTGGCTCTCGCGGTTGCCTCAGTCGGGGGGTGCACGGAAATGAGCCAGCCGAAGTTTGCCGATGTTGTCGCGGTAAAAGAAATAACGGAGACGATCACAACACCGCGCGAGGAGTGCCGGGATGTGCAGGTACAGACGAAGGCGCCGGTTAAGGATTCCAATCGAATCGCCGGGACTGTAATTGGCGGAGTTGTCGGCGCCGTATTGGGCAACCAGATCGGCGGCGGCAGAGGCAAGACAGTCGCCACGATAGCAGGTGGTGCCGGTGGAGCGTATGCCGGAAACAAGGTGCAGGATGGTCTGCAGGAGAGCGACGTTGTCACTACGACGAGACGGGATTGCAAAACGGTCTATGACAAAGCGAAGAAAGTGGTCGGCTATGACGTCACGTATCGTCTCAAAGACAAGGAAGGGGTCGTAAGGACTTCGTTCCGTCCGGGCAGCACACTGCCGGTGGAAAATGGCATGGTGGTTGTGACACCGCCTGTAGCTGCGCAGTGACCGGATCTTCCGTTCATGTTGGTAGGGGCGATCCCGGCGGGTCGCCCTGTCAGGATAGCCAATATATCCGGGGATTGGCGCATATCGAGACAGGGCGAGCCAACGGCGTCGCCCCTACAAGGTAAATCGGAATTTTCTATATCCTTTTACTTACGCACTATCTTGATGATGGCACAGATATCTTCTTCGCCAAGACCGGCATCAACTGCGGCCTGGTACACCTTGCTTGCCGATTCAGCGGCAGGGAGATTCAGTCCGACCAGACGTGACGCATTCATTGCCATATGAAGCTGGTCGTTGACATATTTGAGTGCGAGACTGCGTGAGAAGTCGCCGCGTGCCATGGCGCGACCTTTCTGGTGGAATAGTGGCGACGCGACTCCGCGGGTGTCAAGAACTTCCAGAATTTTGTCAGCGCTGAACCCCATCTTCTCGCCAAGCACCAGACCTTCTGCCAGAACCTGTACCAACTCTGCCTGTACAAGATTTACGATCATCTTCATCTTGGTGGCGTCACCAATCTCGCCGACATGAATGGTATTAAGCCCGAAAAAGGAGAACGGCTCGCGGCATTTACCAACCAGAGCGGGGTCGCCGGCGGTGATGATGGTCATCAGCCCGTTAACGGCATGATCTTTACTCCCCCACACCGGCGCATCCAGATAGTGAATATTCCTCCTTGCACACTCTTCCGCGAGTTTCATCGTTGTTTCAAGAGAGTGTGAGCCCATATCGGCAAGAATGGTACCGCTGTCTATGCCGGCCAGAATACCCTGCTCACCAAAAAAGAGCGGTCCCAATTCATCACCTTCGGGAACAATAGCGATAACAAGATCACGCCCTTTAGCTGCTTCAAACGCTGATGAGGACGCCCTGGCACCCGAAACGGTCAATTCCTGCACGACCGCCGCTTCCATATCAAATACCGTCAGTTCATAGTTCGCCTTGGCCAGATTGACAGCCATATGTCGTCCAACAGTACCAAGCCCGATAAAACCGATTTTCCTCAACATACAAATACCTCCTTTAAGTAGCAATCATAACGATTGCTCAAATATTTATATATACTTTCAGTTCTTTCGTCATGTTGACTTCATATATCCATCGATTGTAATTGCGTCACGATTGCCATTTCCCATGGCGAGGCTGGTAGTTGTGTCAACCTCGCGAAATTTCCTCCTGCAGACCACCTGTTAGACATGCAACAAATATGCGCCAAAACTTTTCTGATACCCTTTTGAATGGACTTAGCCGGATGTTTGTTTCATGCGTGCAAGCGTTGGGTAAGCGTGAACCGTGTAACTTCATCATTGCTGAATATCCTGGTTCTGCCTAAAGAGTCGTGCGCGGTGATCCTGGCAAAAGCACATACACCCTTGCCACGTATTTTTGGCTGTACCATGACCGTGAAACTATCGCTATAAGATGGAATATAGACCTGATCTCCGGGGCCGAGCGTTTTTGCTTCATCAATTTGCATTTTGTTCCTCCTTATGTTCAGGGCGTGCTTATTTCCCTGATGGAATTATTTTTTTAATACCATGCTCATAGTCGTTGGTAATTGTCTTCAGGTTACTTTTGACGTGACCTTGGGTGTACGAATGATACAGGTACCACGCTCCGATAAGAGCCAGTAAAAACATGATGATTGCGATTACGCCACCATTATGGTTATGCAGGGGGCCGGCCAGGTTTTTAGGTGTAGTAACTTTGTTCATGGATGTACTCCTTGAAAAGGTGTCAGAAATAAGAGACCGTCAGCAAAGGCGCCCGGTTGATTGTGGTGTCGTCTATTTCAATAAGCCCCGGGAAAACAAACCCATCATCCTCCAGAATGCGGATCTGGAAATAAACCAATCCACGGTGCTGGGCTTCCACCATCAATGATGTCACATCTACCGTAACGTGGCGGAGAACGTCGGCCCGGGATATCGGAGGTGTGATCGTCGTTACCGCCAGGGCAGGTTGAATAATGCGGTCAAAATCAGATGCCAGCAATGTCTGGGGTGGAAAAGCGACGAGCTCGATACGAATTGGAATTGAACCGGCCGCCGGCTGGATAGAGATGCTGTCAATAAAAATGTCGAGTGTTGCCGAGTTGATGATTGCGCTCCCTGGAACTCCGCCCGTACCTGTCAGAGAAAAAGCCAGGAAAGCACGGTACTCAGATCCGGTGGCAGGATCTATGCCGGCAAATACGCTTGGGGGATTGCCCTGCACTATTGAAAACAGGTTTGGGGGATCTAACCGGATATCACCATCAAACGCCGCGCGACTGAGTATTTGCGTCACAACCACAGGCGGTGGACTGCTACCGCCACCACCGCACCCTGACATTGCCAGCATTAGTGAGATCATAACTGTTGCATAGAGAATCGTTTTCAAAGTGGCCTCCTTTTATTTTCAATTATTATGTGTCTCATCCTGTCGGCACATCAAATTTTTGTTCGTCACTGGATGTGTGGAATATCCGAGCCATCTGAATATTCACTCAATCGCAATCAAGGAATTCTGGTTTTGACTTTTTAACATGATGTATTTTTTGAATCAGATCATCAACCTTGACCCGCATCGCACGGGTATCGTGATGTTCGGCACAAATCGAACCGTCATCTACCCATTTCAGGATAAGTGGCGTTTCCAGGCAATATGTTGCGACCGCATTTTCAATTGACGTCCAGGTTGTTTCAGATGACATGACGAATCTCCTTTTTCAGTAAGCGTTCCATTGGGTGCATGCGTTGCTGTGAGCATGTTCTGCCAGGAAGCGATATCGCAACTAACGTGCCATAGAATAACTACAGAAATTGCGCTCTCAAGAGTCTGATTTTAATGGGTTTAAATCGAGTGAAAGGTTCTGAGTGAAGGGGTCGCCGCCATCGCCTCCCGTCATATTTGGCAGTTGCGTTAGGCGTGACGGGTTCCGCATATAAATTCGGCTTTACGCTTTACGCATATTTTATATTTATCCGTTTACAAACAGACCGTTGCAATTGCAACGCCCGCATATTTTTTTCTGGCACTCTCGTTGCTCTGAACAATACTTTGAAAGAAATATAATTTCACTTGTTGAGGGTAATACCGTTCACTGAAGCCGTACGTGAACAGTATTGCAGCTAAAGAGGCCTTATGATGGATCATACTGACGGCTGGATGGGTGGATGGATGGGCGGACAGATGTCGATTTGGATGGTACTCGCCATTCTGGTGGTAGTTGTTGTCGTGATCAAGAGTCTGACCAGAAAAAAATCGTGAGTTGCCGACAGCCAAACCTGGAAACCAAAGTAACGCGCACACGATCGGCTTGCAAGGCGAACACCCCCAGGAAGCGAAGCTAGGCCCATGCTTGATTATTTGATCAATTCTGTAGGTAGCCTTGGTCACAGGGCTATCCTGCACGACACTATCGTGAAAATTGCATAAGCAACACCGTACACCAATCACCGCCCGTCATATATGGTCATTATGCTAAATACAACGGTTTCTGCTGGCGACTTCACTTTCACCACCCGTTCCGAATATTATAGTATCTATTAAAAACAGCTTGTTAGGCTGCAAAGAATCCAAAGATTATCTTGGCGTGGTAATTGCGTTTACCTTCTATTGAATTTAATTTCATTATAATCGTCACAAAAAAAGGCAAAAAAGGAGATCTACAGCCATGAGTAAAGTAATCGGAATTGATCTTGGAACAACCAACTCCTGCGTTTCAATCATGGAGGGTGGCGAGCCGATCGTTATCGCCAACTCCGAAGGAAACCGCACAACGCCTTCGATGGTGGCAATTTCGGACAGCGGTGAACGTCTGGTGGGACAACAGGCCAAACGCCAGGCGGTCACAAACCCGGAAAACACCCTCTATTCAATCAAGCGCCTGATTGGGCGAAAGTTCGATACTGAAGCGGTGAAAAAGGACATCGCCATTTCTCCATTCAAGATTGTCAAGGCTGATAACGGCGATGCCTGGGTCGAGGTGCGCGGCAAGCGCTATTCAGCCCCGGAAATCTCGGCAATGATCCTGCAAAAAATGAAGAAAACAGCCGAGGATTATCTGGGCACGACTGTTACCGATGCGGTCATTACCGTGCCGGCCTATTTCGACGATTCCCAGCGTCAAGCGACCAAGGATGCCGGCAAGATCGCCGGACTAAACGTCTTGCGCATCATCAATGAGCCGACGGCTGCCGCATTGGCCTATGGACTCGATAAGAAGAAGGACGAAAAGATTGCCGTATTCGATCTGGGTGGCGGCACCTTCGACGTCTCAATTCTCGAACTGGGCGACGGTGTCTTTGAAGTCAAATCGACCAACGGCGATACATTCCTGGGTGGAGAGGATTTTGATCAGTTGATCATTGACTGGATCGCAGATGAATTCAAAAAGGATCAGGGTATCGATCTGCGCAGTGACAAAATGGCACTTCAGCGTCTCAAGGAAGCTGCAGAAAAGGCCAAATGTGAACTCTCGACATCTGTGGAGACCGATATTAATCTCCCCTTCATCACCGCCGCCGCCTCCGGGCCGAAGCACCTGACCCTCAAGCTCTCCCGCGCCAAACTGGAGTCAATTTGCGCCGAACTGTTGGCCAGGCTGGATGGCCCCTGCCGCACTGCACTCAAGGACGCAGGGCTGAGCGCCAGTGAAATCAACGAGGTTATCCTCGTGGGCGGCATGACCCGTATGCCGGCCGTACAGAAAAAAGTTGAGACAATATTTGGCAAGGTCCCCAACAAAGGCGTCAACCCCGACGAGGTTGTTGCCATCGGTGCCGGCATCCAGGGGGGCGTTCTTACCGGAGACGTCAAGGATGTCCTGCTCCTCGATGTCACACCACTCTCGCTCGGTATCGAGACCCTTGGCAGTGTTATGACCAAACTGATCGAAAAGAACACCACTATCCCCTGCCGCAAGAGTCAAACCTTCTCCACCGCCTCAGACAACCAGGCGGCGGTATCGATTCACGTCCTTCAGGGTGAACGTGAAATGTCCCGTGACAACAAGACCATCGGCAACTTTGAGCTGACCGGCATTCCGGCAGCACCGCGTGGCGTCCCGCAGGTTGAGGTAACTTTTGATATTGACGCGAACGGCATTGTCCACGTTTCTGCCAAGGACCTCGGCACCGGCAAGGAACAGTCCATCAGCATCACGGCATCGTCAGGGCTGTCCAAGAGTGAAATTGAAAAGATGGTTCGTGACGCAGACGCCCATGCCGACGAGGACAAAAAGAAGCGTGAAATCATAGAGGTCCGTAACCATGCTGACAGCCTGGTCTACAGCACCGAAAATTCACTGAAAGAGTTCGGTGCTAAAATAGATGCCGTGGAAAAGGCTGCTATCGAAAATAAACTGGCCGAATTGAAAAAACTCATGGAAGGCGAAGATGCCGAGGCAATCAAGAAGGCCACCGATAATCTGGCCCAATCTGCACACAAGCTGGCAGAGGCCATATACGCCAAGGAAAAAACCGGCTGTGCTGACGGGTCCTGCGGGGACTCCTGCGGTAGTGCTGAGCAGTCAGGAGGATCTAAAGCCAAGAGTGACAACGTGGTAGAGGGTGACTTTGAAGAAGTGAAGAGCGAGAAGAAATAATTCCATTTCCAAATGGAGTATGACTTTGGAATATAAAAACTATTACGACATACTTGGCGTGGCTAAAAACGCGAGTGACGCGGAAATCAAGAGTGCCTTCCGAAAGCTTGCACGCATATATCACCCCGACATTGCCACGGACAAGAGTGGTTCGGAAATCAAGTTCAAGGAAATTAACGAGGCCAATGAAGTACTGAGCGACCCGGATAAACGTCGTACGTATGATGAGCTGGGGGCTGACTGGAACCGTCCTGATCGGCAGCAGGGACAGCGGGCAGGGGGATTCCGTGAAGGTTCGCGAGATGGTTCCGAATATCATTTCGAAGGCACAGGCTTCAGTGATTTCTTTGAGAAGTTCTTCGGCAGTCGCGGCCAGGCTGCCGGTGCTGCTTTCGCCCAGCAGGGGCGGGATATCGAGAGCGACATCCTGGTAACGCTTAACGAAGCCTTGCACGGCTCAACGCGCACAATCAATCTGCAACGGGTGGATTCGCGGACCGGACAATCGACCATACAGACCTTGCGGGTTAAAATCCCTCCGGGTGTTCATGAAACACAGCTCATCCGTCTCAGTGGAAAGGGTCAGGACGGTATCGGCGGGGGCAATCCCGGCAACCTGTACTTGCGAGTGCAGTTCGCCAAGCATCCCGATTTCCGGGTACAGGGCAACAACCTGTACTACAATCTGGAACTCTCCCCATGGGAAGCGGTGCTTGGTGCCTCCGTACACATATCGACTCTTGATGGGACTGTGGTCTTGAAAGTTCCGCCAGGTACAACAGCAGGCAAAGAATTCCGTCTGCGGGGCAAGGGCTTGCCTTCAGACAACGGGACGAGGGGCGACTTGCATGCCATTGCCCGTGTCGAGGTCCCGACACTTGTTACTCCGGAAGAAAAAACCGTGTGGGAACAGTTAGCCTCACTATCGACGTTTAACCCGAGGAGCACACTATGAGAAATGCGTTTGATACGGACACCCGACCACAGTATGCTCTGGATACATATCAGCCAAAGCCGAATATCCTCTACACTCTTGATGCTGCCGCGTATATAGCCGGAGTTCCCCGTCGTTCCATTTTGATCTATTATCGTGCGGGCCTTGTGCAATCAGTCTTTCAACCGCCGTATGGTGTCATGGCATTCACTGAAGAGGCGATTCATAAAGTGAGACGCATCGAGCATGTACGGAATCTGCATGGCCCCAATTTGACACTGCTTAAAACATTGTTCAGCCTGTTGGAAGAAGTAGATCATCTCCGCACCGAATTACGCTTTCTGCGTCAGCATTGAAAAGGATTAAACATGCACTTTTTGGCGGAGATAATGATGCCATAATTCGCCGTACAGGAACCAGTTCGCTCACGTCTAGGCCAGGAACATTCAATTGTACTGAGAAAATCACCATGCCCAGAATTCCCGGGAATTTCCGATCACCAACCACAGTCAGCAAGCGCTTTGGCATGTTAATCATCGGCGTCCTTTTGCTTTTCATCCAGGCGACCGAAGCCAATGCCGATTTTTTCGCCGAGGACGACCGTGTTACGGTTATTTTCGGTCCCATCACGTACCATTACAGTCCGGATACAGAACACAACCCCTTCCCCTGGTTTGCCGCCATTGAATGGGAATCGGCTTCGCGGTGGGAGCTTGGAGGCGCCCTGTTCAAGAATTCATTTTATCAGTCCTGCGGATATCTTTACGGCGGCAAACTCTGGACAGTGGGTTCACCGGACGAACATATTTTTTTTAAACTGACCGCAGGAGCGCTTGTGGGATATGTGAAACCATATGACCAAAAAATTCCCGCGAACGCCGACGGATTGGGCCTCGCTATCATCCCGGCGGTGGGCTACAAATATCAACGAGTGAGTACCCAGTTCGTCATTCTTGGGACCTCCGGGTTCATGTGGACCCTGGGGTATGACCTTTAGAACTAACGGTTCCGAACCATGATATCTATTTAAAGGTGGCAATAAATTGCCCAACCCACGCTATGAACCCACAGCAAACATGTGAGGACTCAAAAACAGCGCAGCACTCAATATTCGAAAACAGTGCGTTGGTTGTGCCACACGCAGCTTTGCTCTGATAGCCGCTATGGACTGCGATGTATTATGGGATTGTACGGAGCAGATGCTACCGCCGGCATTAACACAGAAGCATGACCTCGTACCGATTCCATTATTTCTCTCCTTAAAGTACCCTCATAATATTGAGGATCCACCATATATTGAGGCTGGC
>DUZS01000005.1 GCA_013349405.1 Desulfuromonadales bacterium
AAGGCCAAGGTAATCAGTCACCGGGCCTATGGATTCAGAACGGCAAAAAACTTCATTCTCAACTTGTATCACTGCATGGGCGATCTAACCATGCCAACTACTTTGCACAGGTTTGTGTGAGGAACCACAAAAATAATAAGTTGTTTCATTGAGTATCCTCCGGTTCGATATGAGTGATTTTCTCTCACATGAGTATGTTTGACGCGAGTTCCACGATCATTTTTCAGGCGTGCCGCCACATTGATTCCGGCACCTGAAAAAGCAGAAGCCCTGCCCGGTATAGCCGGGAGGACTTCTGGGCGGTTATATCCCTGCGGGATTTATTCGCAGCTGAATGCGCCTTCTATACGACGATTCTTTGCTTTACCTGCGGAGTTTTTATTGGATGCTATCGGTTTTGCTGAGCCATAGCCTTTCGCGGCAAGACGACTGCCGTCAATCGCGAATTTAGTGATGATGTAGGTACGTACGCTATCAGCACGGGCCTGTGACAACTTCATGTTAAGTTTTTCGCTGCCGTCAGAGTCGGTGTGGCCTTCAATAGTCCCTTTTGCCTTGGGGAACTCTTTCAGGAAAGTGCCGATTTTGTCAAGTTCGGCGTGATATTTGGTCTTAATGTCAGCCTTGCTGGTGTCGAAATCGATCTCAATAACAGCAGGATTGTTACACAACTTCGGAGCAACGACAGGCGGGCAACCATTTGAGGTTACTGCTGTTCCTGCCGGAGTGCCGGGGCATTTATCAAGGTAGTCGGCAACACCGTCCTTGTCTGAGTCGAGCGGACAGCCGATGCTGTCAACCGCAACGCCTGCCGGAGTGGCGGGGCATTTGTCAAGGTAATCAGCAACGCCATCTTTATCTGAGTCAATAGGGCAGCCATTGCCATCAACCGCAACACCTCCCGGCGTTCCCGGGCACCTGTCGAGCGAATCGATAACTCCGTCACTGTCCGAATCGGCCGGAGGGGCCGGAGGAGCCGGAACAATTACAGGAACTGGTGCAGCAGCTTTTTCGACGACTCGAACAGGGCAAAGCGCATTTGCTTTTTCAGTGGCTTTTTTTGCCAGAGCGGCACCTTCTTCGGTGCGGCATGACCTGAATACATCGTAGGCGTTGTCTTTAGCATCTTGTGCGGCTTTAAACTCCGCAGGACAGAGCTTGTCATGTCCAGCCAGGCGGGCTGTTTCCACGGCCCTGTCCGCCTCTTGCATCTCATAGCGGATATATTTGCCCGGGATATTGCCTCGCATGGTGTTCACTTCATAATTTGCACACCCGAACAGAGCCGCCGTAGCTAACGCAGCAGCTAAAAAAGATGAAACTCTCACTATTTTCTTCATAGAACCTGACTCCTTCCAATGTTTTAATTTAATAGCAGCTTAACTGTAAGTATACATCTTTACACTGAATGTCAAATGTAAAACGCTCAAAAATCAGGTAATGAATAGAGAGGAGCGGTACTGAACATCTTGCAATTTATTTCCGGCTGCATTACTGTCACTGCTTCTAGAGGTATAAAAACACCGCATTAGCGAGGAGGATACACCATGTTTTTTCCACAGTTTCGGGCGCGAAGAATACGGGGTAATGAGACTTTTCGCCGGATGGTCCGGGAAACCGCCGTTTCTGTCAACGACCTTGTCTATCCGATGTTTTCCGCATTCGGCAGCGGCATCAGAAAAGAAATATCTTCCATGCCCGGAATCTATCAGCAATCAATCGAAAATATCGTCGCCGAGGCAAAGGAGGTTAAGTCTCTCGGCATCCCTGCAGTTCTGCTGTTCGGTATTCCGGAGTGTAAAGATTCTGTAGGAAGTGACGCCTATTCCGCGAGCGGGATTATTCAGGAAACGATCCGGGCGATAAAAAAAGAGGTCAGTGGCCTGGCGGTCATTACGGATGTCTGCATGTGCGAATATACTGACCACGGGCATTGTGGAATCATCAAAAACGGCGATGTTGATAATGATGCCACGCTCGAACTGCTGGCGCGTGAGGCGCTCTCACATGTGCAGGCGGGGGCCGATATGGTGGCCCCGTCTGATATGATGGATGGCCGGGTCGGTGCCATTCGTGAGATTCTCGACGAAAACGGTTACGATGCGATCCCGATCATGAGCTATGCGGTCAAATACGCTTCCGGTTATTATGGACCGTTCCGGGAAGCTGCGGAGTCGACACCGCAGTTCGGAGACCGCCGCAGTTATCAGATGGATCCGGGCAATCGCCGTGAAGCGCTGCGTGAAGCAGCTGCTGATATCGAAGAAGGTGCTGACATAATTATGGTGAAGCCCGGATTGCCGTATCTCGATATTCTTCGTGACTTGCGCAACGAATTTGATCTGCCGCTTGCCGTTTACAATGTCTCCGGCGAGTACAGCATGGTCAAGGGGGCTGCCGAACGGGGGTGGATAGATGAGGAACGGGTTGTCATGGAAACAATGACCGCGTTCAAACGGGCGGGGGCGGATATTATTATAACCTATCATGCCAAGGATGTAGCGAAGTGGCTTGCGCAGTAAAATTTCTCAGCCTCACGATTACTTCACGATTTAAAACCAGGTTTACGCTTTTAAATCGAGGCCTTTTCGCGAGGCTAAGGCGATTTTCAGCAATGAATTACATACGGTGAAAACGGATTAAGCAGTGAAAGGCATGTTTTTTACCGGGAATCATCTGACCGTGTACAGCGGCGGCCTGTCCAGATAGCGGGGCAGGTCGCCACGGATTTCAACAACCGGACCATCTTCGAGCTCCTCTGCAGTTCCGCTGTCATCTTCATACTCCTCTTCACCTGCAGCCCATTCATAGAGCCTCTGTGAATCTTTCAATACCGGCTTTTGCGGCGTTCCGAAAACCCGCAGCTGCATCTCTTCGTCGAACAGCCCGATACAGCCGTGTGATGCCGGTCTGCCCGGCAGGTCACGGGCATGAAGCCAGTATGAGACATTATCCGCTCCGACGTGAAAGCGGAGAGCGTTATCCATCGGATACTGTTCTTCGTCATTAGCCGTTTTGTAGAGAGATGAGGTGTGGTTGCGGTCGCGGGTCGAAATGCGAAACATACCGACAGGAGTCTCAGTTGTGGCTTTCCCGGTCGCCGCCGGGGCTGAAAATACCATTTTGCCGTATTCATAGGCACCCAGCCACTGCTCGGTGACATCTACCAGGATGTATTTCCCGTAACGAGCGGCAGGTTGATAGAAACGCGGCAGTGGCGAGTAGGAGCGAATGTCCTCGATATGGTCCGGAACTTTAATCGTCATACCGGGATAAACGTGGCGGCGGTCAACCCGGTTGAAACGGGCGACAAAAATCCAGTCGGCACCAAAGAGTGACTCAAGCGACTGGTGCGGTTCAATAAAGCGGGCATGCCACCTGATATCCTTCAGGCTCGGATACTCGACGCGCGAGAGATCCTCCCTGGCCTTGTCTTCCGGTGAAGCGGCAGGGCCATCAGTCAGTGATGGTGTTCGGAGTACCGAAAATCCGACAAATATCCCGGTAAACAGCACGACCAGAATTATCTTGTGTGAGAGCCGCATTCGGCTGTAGCGCATACAGACTGTCCTTCACAGCTGGGTACTTTCAGCCATCATAGTCATTTGTCAGTCACTATTCAACAATTGTCATATGCTGATGGAAAATTTCTGGTATCAATACAGAGCAGATGATAAATTGCTGCCGGAGGAAAATTATTGGGCCGGCCTGGAGGTTACAGTGGAAAAACTGAAATTAAAGCCGACATACAGCCAGTTTGCCAGTGACAATTATGCCGGGATCTGCCCCGAAGCGTGGCAGGCCATGCAGCTCGCCAACAGTGGATTTCTCGCTTCGTATGGAGACGATATCTGGACTGAGCAGGCTTGTCAGCACCTGCGCACTGTCTTTGAAACGGAGTGTCAGGTGTTCTTCGTCTTCAACGGTACGGCTGCTAATTCACTGGCTTTGGCGTCTCTCTGCCGTTCATACCACAGTGTGATCTGTCACGAACTGGCTCATATTGAAACCGATGAGTGCGGCGCACCGGAATTTTTTTCCAACGGCACCAAGCTGCTGCATGTGAACGGTCCCGGGGGCAAATTCGATCTGGCAGAGGTCGAACGCGCAATAACCCGGCGCAGCGATATTCATTATCCCCGTCCGAAGGTATTGAGTCTCACGCAGGCAACAGAAGTCGGTACCGTGTATACGCCTGATGAAATCAGGGCTGCCAGTGACCTCGCCAGACACCATGGCATGCGGGTGCATATGGATGGTGCCCGTTTTGCCAATGCCGTTGTCTCATTAGATGTTGCTCCTGCTGAGATAACCTGGCGGGTTGGAGTCGATGTGCTCTGCCTCGGAGGGGCGAAGAACGGCATGGCGGTCGGTGAGGCGGTTGTTTTCTTCGATCGCGAACTTGCCCATGAATTTGATTATCGCTGCAAGCAGGCCGGTCAGCTGGCATCGAAAATGCGCTTTATCTCTGCACCCTGGATCGGAATGCTTGAAGGGGGCGCCTGGCTCAAAAACGCCGGGCATGCCAACCATTGTGCCGCGTTGCTTGAAAAACAGCTCACGGGAATCAGCGGAGTGAGCATCATGTATCCTCGTCAGGCAAACTCGGTATTCGTTCAAATGCCGGAAGCGGTTGCGGCAGAACTCAGGGCTGCGGGATGGCACTTCTATTCATTTATCGGTTCGGGAGGGGCGCGGTTTATGTGTTCATGGCAGACAACCGAGCGTGACGTGACCCAGTTGGCTGAAGCGGTGCGTTCAGCATCTTTGGCTTAAAACCCGTTCACCCTTCGATAAGATCAGGATGAACGGGTTTTAGATTGGCAACTTATGGGTTGAATCTCAGGCTATGGTCTGGAGCAGTTGTTTGACACCATAGTTGTCGGAAGCCATGCCGGAGTCTTTCAAAAAAGCATCAAGAAATGGTTTAAGAGCATGCTGTACCTCTTTAAGATCATTTTTGAGCGAAAAATTTCCCAGGCCACTGGCAGTGCCGGGAGTACCGTTCGGCAACTCGGTAGAAAGCGAAAAATTAAAACTGGTACTGGTCAGTTCGGCAGAGCTTCCCGCAAAATTAAAGTCGTAGCCACCCGGACTGTTACTGAGAGCGAAGGCACTGCTGCTGGCGGATGCATGTATCATCTGCAGGTCAAGTGAAAAAGTAAACTTTGCACCGTCGCTTGTTGTGATGGCTCCCTCCATCGATAAACTGCTCGTTTCGACAGAGAGGCTGGACTGTGCAGCTGCTATTGTGGCAGTTTGGCTTTGTGTCGGTAGAACCGGCTGCGGTATGTCACTGACAGGCGGTTCGCTTTTCAGTTCATGTACCTGTGCTCCGGTAATCTTCTCGAGGATGTCCTTAAGAAAGTTGAAAAACGGACTGCTGTCCTGGTCGTGATGACCTTTGCGCATCCGTTCGACGGTACGCTCATCATCGTGCGGTCGTCTTGCCTCATCTGACAACTCAATACGGTCCTGTCTCGGGGGCGTTTGCAGCTGTGGCTCAACGGTTTTTGCCGATTGATTGAGGCCGGCCTGTATGTAGCTGAACTGAAATTGCTGCTGTGCTGCGTTTATATTGAGTTGCATGGTGGCCTCTCTTTTAAGTCGGAGTTTACTAGCGCTTGGTGTATATGTCGGCAATAATCTGCTGATCTTTAGTAAAAAAGGATTTTATTTTTGCGTTACAACTCCAACTGGACAGGTGTCGACAAATGAATAAATTCCAACTAAAGTCTTTTGATTTATGTAAATCAATAAAATGTAACGATGTTACGATAATTCGTGATGCCATGCAGCACGTGGCAGGGGGGGATAATGCGGTGCGAATTGCCGATTCCATCTGCTCCGGTGAATATGGTGAGCTTGCGACTGCTTTTAATGCTATGGCTGAAAAACTGGCCACAAACGCTCTCCGTTTGTCCAGTGCTTATGAAGCGAAAGCAAAAAGCGAAAATAGCTACCGGGAATTGGTTGAAAAGGCCAACAGTATTATTTTGAAATGGGATAGTAATGGTCGGGTAATCTACTTGAATGCCTTTGCCGAACATTTTTTTGGTTATTCAAGGGGTGAAATTATCGGTCAGAGCATAATCGGCACCATTGTTCCCGAAACTGAAACAAGCGGCCGTGATTTGGTCATGCTTATGAAGAACATCTGTCGTGATCCTGCATCATATATGAATAATAGTAACGAAAATAGCCGCAAGAACGGCGAACGTGTCTGGGTATCCTGGAATAATCATCCTATGACCGGTGCTGACGGCACGGTCGAGGGGATCCTTTCGGTCGGGCAGGATATTACCGAGACAATAAAGACCAAGGAACAATTAATGAGGAGTGAGCAGCGTTTTCGCTCCTTTGTCGAAAATGTCAACGACGTCCTGTTCGCCCTCACCCCTTCAGGGGTTTTCGATTATGTTTCTCCCCAGTGGAAGGTTGCGTTCGGATATGAGCCTGGCGATACCATCGGCAAGCCGTTCATGCCGTTTGTCCACCCGGATGATGTTTCCGTCTGCCTCGAGTTTATGTCCCTGGTTTTTCGTACGGGGGAAAAACAGGGTGGTGTTGAATATCGGGTACTCTGCAAAGACGGTCGCTATCTCTGGTACACGGCAAATGCGTCACTTATAACTGATCCCGTGTATGGCACTCCGATACTCGTCGCTATCGGCCGTGACATCACTGAATACAAGCTGATGCAAAAGGAACTTCTTAAAGTACAAAAATTTGAATCAATCAGTATCCTGGCAGGCGGAATTGCTCACAATTTCAATAACGTCCTCACAGGAGTCATCGGCTATATCTCGTATGCAAAAAAACATCTCTCAAATCCGGACAAAGTACTGCCCCTCCTCGACGCTGCTGAAAAATCGTCATACCGGGCCGCCGGCCTTGCACAGCAACTGTTAACGTATTCCAGAGGAGGTTCTCCCGAGAGAAAACCGCTTGAGGTCGACGAACTGCTGCGGGAATCAGTGGCACTCTTTCTGACAGGCACTAATATCCGGGGAATTATCGACTGCGCCCATCATCAGACCATACACGCAGACGAGCAGCAGATACGTCAGGCTTTCAACAACATAATACTGAATGCTGTTCATGCCATGCCGGAAGGAGGACCTCTGGCGGTTCGGGTCAACAGCATAGAACTGCCCGCCGGGAATCGGCACTCACTCGCGGCGGGAGACTATGTGGAAATAGTGTTTACGGACAGAGGATGTGGTATACGGAGAGAGGATCTTCATAAAATCTACGATCCCTACTTTACAACCAAGGAGAGTGGAGCCGGACTCGGGTTGAGTACGACCTTTTCAATAATTAACAAGCATGGCGGGCATATAGAAGTTACCTCTGAAATCGGGAAAGGCTCAACAGTAAGACTCCTTTTGCCATCTTATGCCGAAAAACCGGCAGCTTCCACATGAACACTACGGGTTCCCCCCCAGCGCTTCATCAATTTTCTTCTGGTCAAACCCTGCAATGATTCTGCCGTTGATCATGAAGGTCGGAGTAGAATCCACCTTGTATCTTTTTGCTATTTCCAGCTGTTCCTCCTGCAACTTTATACCTTCCGGGGTTGTAGCCAGTGGTGGGGCTGCATCCATTCGCCCAGACATGACATCATGGTAGGCTTTGGCCTTGTCCGGCATGGAGAGTATGAAGCGTGCTTTTTCCTTTGCTCTGGGGTGATTGCGGAGCGGGTAGAAAAAGATGTGTCGCGTGACGTCTGTCCGCCCGTCAAAATACTGTGACGCTTTACGGCAGAAGGGGCAGTCTGGATCAGTAAACTCAAACACGATCTTGGCACCGCTGCCGATGGTGATTGACTTGCTGGTGTCGATACCGGCTGCTACTGCTTGACTGATGCAGAGGGTCACACCGAGCAGAAGGATTGCTGCGCACGATTTTAGTTTCATATGAGTCACTCCGGGATTGAGTTTTCACTCGTTGTGGTATTTGTGTGTGCAGGGAGCAGGATGATAAACTGCCCCCCTTCACCCCTGTTGCTTTCGGCCCAGATGCTTCCGTCAAAGCTTTCCACGGCTTTTTTGCAGAATGCCAGGCCGAGGCCGGCTCCTCCATGGCTTCTCTTCGAGGTGTTATCTGACTGAACGTACCGTTCAAAGATGTTGGTCAAATCATCTGAAGAAACTCCGGCACCGTTATCAATGACACGAATGCGTACGAAACCGGGTGCTGCTGAACAGCTTTGAGTGCGCGCGATTGCCTCAACTTCGGAGTTACTTAACTGGCCCGGTTCCAGGTAGTCGCACGAGATGGATATTGCCCCCCCATTCGGAACAAATTGAAGAGCATTTCCGATCAGATTAGCAAATACCCGCGCCAAAAGAGAGCTGTCAACAGCAATTTCTGTAGTAATGTCATTGGCCTCAAGTATCAGCGTGATGTTTTCACGTTCAGCAGCGGCTGAAAAATGCTTGACCGCTGTTTCAAGAAGTGCGTAAGGATTAACCGGGCTGATTCTGGATTGCATTCTGCCGGTGTCAAAACGCTGCATATCGAGAAGGTTATCGATCATTGTGACAACTTCCTGACAACTCTCAATGGCCGCTTGAAGGTATTCAGCCTGCTCAGGGCTCACCCCGCCAAGGCGCCCCTCACGGACGATGTCGATCGAACCGATGACGGCCGTAAGCGGATTTTTCATGTCGTGAGAGAGCATAAAAATAAAATCATCCTTTTCCTGTTCCAGGGCTTTTTTCAACCTCACGGTGCGCCGGTTTTCAAGAGCACGCTCAATGCGCATCATCATGTCGTCAAGATCAAACGGTTTCGCAACATAGTCTGCCGCCCCCGCCTTCATACACTCCACCACCAGACTTTCATTGCCGTGTGCCGTCATCATGATCACTGCAGAGTCGAAGCAGTTGTCCCGTATCCGCCGTAATACATCAACCCCGCTAATCCCGGGCATACGCATATCAAGCAAAACAAGGTCATAGTTGTTTGCCCAGAGCTGCTGTAGCGCGGTCTCTCCGTCTGCTGCCCAGTTGGTGATATAGCCGGATTCTTCAAGTTGCAGCTTGAGGACTTGAGCAATATCCGTCTCATCATCGACAATGAGAATCATTTCCGGTTGTTTAGTCATGGCGTGCCCTCGTTTTTTGCGTGGAAGAAAGAAATGCCTCAGCAAGTATAAGGTCTTCGGGAGTGGTTATTTTGATATTGTGGTAATCACCCTGAATAATTCGAACCGTACCTCCGATTCGCTCGACAAGAGAGGCGTCATCGGTACCGAGATAGTGGTCTGTTTCAGCAGCCTGATGGGCGGAGAAAATGACACTGAATCGGAAGGCCTGTGGTGTCTGTGCCTGCCAGAGGGTTGTCCTGTCGAGAGTGCTTGTTACGATACCGTTTTTCACAGATTTGATCGTATCCTTGGCCTGTACAGCCATCACGCCGCCATCATGTGAAGAGGCAGCTGCAATTGATTCACGCAGTGCCTCTACAGTGATCAGCGGCCTGACTCCATCGTGTATCAGGATGATGTCATTGCCGGACACATGTTCCTTCATGCCACGCAAGCCGTTCATAACTGAGTGCTGGCGTTCTTTTCCGCCCGGGACGATTGCGACAACTTTACTAAACCGGTATGCCTCAACAACGTGCTCCTGACAATAGGGGATCTCTTCGGCAGGAATAACCAGATAGATGGCATCAATCAGGGGAGATTGTTCAAAGACCGAAACCGTGCGTGCAACAATCGGCATGCCACCAAGTTGAAGATACTGCTTGTTAATAGAAGCACCCATACGCCTGCCCATGCCGGCCGCCGGAATAAGAGCTATCGATTTGAATGGCATCATTAACGCTTTCTCCATAAGCGGCAGGGCAATTTACAGTAGACATGTAACATTTAGGATTTCCTTGTCAAGTACATAAGTGCATTTCACGGTAAATAAAGTGATTATTTAACGTATAGTCGTATGGAATTTTCTGCAGAGCGCAGAAAGCAGCTTGTTTTTTTGGGCACTTACAGGTAGTCTGCACCCCCAATGGATCCGGTAAGACACCTTAAAATTTCGTTTTTTGTCCTCCTCATGCTCATTTCAGGGGGGACGTTCGGCTATATGTCCATCGAAGGGTGGCGTATGCTTGATGCTGTCTATATGACAGTTATCACCCTGGGGACTGTCGGCTTCAAAGAGGTCCACGATCTTTCTGACGGCGGGAAAGTTTTTACAATGGGGCTGATTGTTGTTGGCGTCAGCGTGTTGGGCTATATCGTCGGCAGTCTGGCCCAGATCATGTTTGAAGGGCAGTTCCAGCGGATCATGGGGAGGAAAAAGGTGGAAAAACAGATTGACGCTCTTGTAGGTCACTATATCATCTGCGGTTTTGGGCGCATCGGGTCGCTTATTTGCAAGGAATTTAAAGCGAACAAGCTGAAGTTCGTCGTTATCGAAAAGAACGTAGAGGGTGCCGATCGACTTGTTGAGGATGGCTACCTGTATATGAAAGGGGACGCGACTCTTGACGAAACACTGCTCAAAGCGGGTATTCATAGGGCCAAGGGTCTGATTTCTGTGGTCACTTCCGACACCGAAAACGTCTATATCACTCTGACAGCTCGCGGCCTTAATCCGGATCTGTATATCATGGCCCGTTCCGGAGAAGAGGGATCCGACATCAAGCTTAAGCGGGCCGGGGCCAACAAAGTCGTCTCGCCTTACACCATCGGCGGCAACCGTATGGCACAGTCGATATTACGGCCAAATGTGATCGATTTCATCGAAATTGCCACCGGCCGTGAACATCTGGAATTGCAGATGGAAGAGATTCATATTCCGGAGCATTCGGCATTTGTCGGAGAAACGCTCGTTACATCGGGGTTTCGCAAGGAAATCGGCGTCATTATAATTGGTATAAAAAAGAGCCACGGCAAGATGGTGTTCAACCCGCATTCCCAAACCAGGATCGAGGAACATGACACACTGATCGTGCTCGGCGATCCGACCTCGATTCATAAACTTGAGGATCTTGTTGTCCGTGCAGCAACTGATGAAGTTATTAAAAAGCACCGGAAAGAGCACCATGAAAAATGAAATTCACGCACATGTTCCGTATGGCCGACTGGCAGAGCATCTTGAGTTCGCAATTGTAAACCGGATAAATCCTGAGGTCTTTTTTCCTGCCGAGGCACTCGACCATCTGATCTGGGAAGAGCTGGCTTCGCTGGCCGGAGTAATTCACTCCGCCGGTCTGAAGACGACCATTCACGCCCCGTATCTCGATCTCAATCCGGGTGCCGTTGATCCGAGCATTCGCGCCGCGAGCCGTCATCGTATACAGCAGGTCCTGCAGGCTGCAGAGCTGCTGCGTCCCGAGGTAATAGTGGTTCATCCCGGGTACGACGATCTCCATTACGGTGACAACCGCCTGGCCTGGCTGAAAAACAGTATCGACTTCTGGAATGAATTCGTGCCGCAGGCCCGCGAGCTTGGTACCATTCTCGCGGTTGAAAACATCTACGAGAAGGAACCGTCCACAATCAAGGCGCTGCTTGATGCTGTTGACGATACCTGCTTCCGGCACTGTTTCGATATCGGGCACTGGAATATGTTCACCACGGTGACTCTCGAGGAGTGGTTCAAAGAACTCGGCGCGTATATTGCCGAAAGCCACATTCATGATAATCATGGGCAGTGCGACGAGCATCTGCCGGTGGGGGAGGGTGCAATCAATTTCGGGCAGTTTTTCCCGCTCCTGCTTCAGTATGCCCCTGCAGCTGTGTGGACCGTTGAGGCGCACAATACCGAACACCTGCAGCGGGCGATGAAAAATATTCAAAACTACAGTTAAGTAACGAAGGAGAGTGTATGTCTGAAACAATTCTGGTAAGTGGCGGGTGCGGATATATCGGCAGTCATGTGGTGCGTCAGCTCTCGGAATCCGGCAGCACCGTGGTGGTGTATGATAATCTTTCCACCGGTTTTCGCGATGCTCTTACCCATGGTGAAGAGCTGGTTGTCGGGGAGCTGGCTGATCGCGAGGCGCTGGAAGCGCTCTTCCGGCGCTATCAATTCACAACGGTCCTCCATTTTGCCGCCGCCATTATCGCCCCGGAATCGGTCTCGCTGCCGCTGAAATACTATGGCAACAATACCCGCAACACCCTGGGGCTGCTCGAAACATGCGTTAAATTCGGCGTGAAACAGTTTATCTTTTCGAGTACCGCCGCAGTGTACGGTTTTCCTGACGGAGGTGTTGCTTCTGAAGATACGGAACTGGCGCCGATTAACCCCTATGGCACCTCCAAGCTGATGAGTGAGTGGATGCTGCGTGATGTCGGCGCAGCGCATGGCATGAAGCATGTGGCGCTCCGCTACTTCAATGTGGCCGGTGCAGACCCGCAGGCCCGCATGGGGCAGCGGACCCCGGAAGCGACGCATCTGATCAAGGTCGCCTGTCAGGCGGCTCTCGGGATGCGAGACAGTATCAGCATCTACGGTACAGATTATCCGACTCCGGATGGCACCGGCATTCGTGATTATATCCACATTGAGGATCTTGCCTCCGCCCACCTCTACGCCTTGAAGTATCTTGAAAATGGCGGGGAGTCAACGGCCATGAATGTTGGCTATGGACACGGCAGCAGCGTTCGGGAGGTGCTTGAAATTGTGCAAAAAATCAGCGGAACCGGACTCAAGGTTATAGAAGCGGAACGGCGTCCGGGAGACCCGGCATCGCTGGTCGCCAGGGCCGATAAAATCAGGACGCTGACCGGTTGGCAGCCACGTTACAACAGTCTCGAAACAATTATCGCGGATGCATGGCGTTGGGAAAGTCGTATGATAGGAAAATAACCTGAACATATCTTGACTGATAATGAGGGTCACATGGACTTTACTTCTCTTTACAGCACCCGGATTCAGAGCTCTTTTGATGACGATCAGGCTGACATCTTCAAGGCCTTTATTAAAAATCAGACAGCCAAAGACGGGTCAAAGATGAGCCTGATCAATTATTTCAAGGGGTTGCCGATTGTATCGACAGCGACAATTCTTGGCATTGAACATGGTAATCTCGATCTTGATGTCAATCCGCTGCAGGCAGTCGCCATTTCAATTGATCGTTATACGCTGATTCGCAGTAAGCTTTTCCCTTTTCCTTTAGCCGCTCGTGTCCTGTACGTCAATATCAAGAAGCACATGGTAACACTTAACAAACTCTGCTATATCGATATCCTTGCTGAAAAACGCGCGGCGGTGAGAGTGGAGCTTGACCCTCCGCTGAAAGCCACAATGCTCTCCGTCGATCAAACTTTTGACGGTGAAATGATGGATATTTCGTTGCAGGGAATAGCAGTGGATGTAAAGGAGTTCATGCCGATGGAAAACGGTTCCGAGCTGTCGATCAAGTTCATGCTGCCCGATCTGGCGCTGATGAAGCAGGCTCTTGAGCATCATCAGTCTCTGGCCATTCATACTCCGGGTGGTCAGGCCGCGCCTGATCTGCCCTCAATCAAGCAGACCTTGATCAAGGTGCCGGCCTCTCTGGTCGCGATTGTGGGAGACGGCTCGCCGTACCGCTATAAATTCAGAATTAAGCCGGAAAAGCATCAGGAACAGCTGATCGCCCGCTACAGTTTTCACCGTCAGGTTGAAATTATTCACGGATTGAAGGTCATGGTTGATTAGGCAGAGCTCTTGCCCGCTGCAGTGCCTGGTAGACAGGCGCCGGAAGCATTTGACCATCGACGAGCCGGAGCACGCTGAAGTGCAGATGAGTCGGTGAACGACGTTTTGCAGCGTTACGGCCGCTGCGACCCATGGTAGCCAGGAGTTCGCCCGGCTTGACGGGCGTCCCCGGTTTGACAAACAGTTCTTCATTATGAGCATAGTATACGAGCAGATGGTTCGCCGGATCATAGACCCAGATATATCTCCCGCCGCGTAGCTTACTCCCCTTGCTCCAATCATTTTCACACGCGATAACGACTCCACCGGTCATTGATACTATCTGAACAGCTTTTCCGGTACGGTCATCACGGCTGTCCTGATTGCGGTCGCGAATAAAGATGTCGTATGCCGGATGGCCGCCGTGGCGGTTGCCACTGAAGAAGTCGTACCCGCTTGCGACATAGCCGTGTCTTCCACGCTTCTCTATGGCAGCGGCACTGTAACCTGTCACTGGAAAGACCCACTCTGCCGGGGTATAGTCTTGGCCGCCGCGCCGGTAGTAATCAGCACGAATAACAGCAAGCCTGCCGGGAAGTTCTGTACGGGCGGCCGTTTTGCTGATTTTTCCGTCTCGAATCAGGGTGTTGAAGTCATTGAATGCCGCATAGAGCGAGGGTGCGGTTTCTGATTCAGGCTCCGCATGAGCCGCCGTAAGCGACAGCATCAGGAAGAGCAGTACTCCAATCATCACGCAGCAGCGTCGTTTCATAGTAAAAGCCTTTATACCGGTCTCATTTTGCGTAATTAGCAAGCCTCACGAAAAGGCCTCGATTTTAAGACATTGCATTAGAAAGTCCTGGTTTTAAATCGTGAGTAATCGTGAAGCTGAAAAAGGTTTTCATGCCGTTTGAAGTAGGGTGAAATTGACCTGCACAATAAGAAACCTGGCAGAGGATTGCTCCGCCAGGTCCCGTTTTTGCGATATCCGCTGTTTGTTACATTTTATGATCGTGCCCTTTGTGTTCTGTGGGCTTATTACGCTCTGCCTGTTCTTTTTCTGCCGCTTTGAGTGCATCGTCAAAGGTGGCAAGTGTGCCGCCGTTTTTCTGTATGAAAGCCTCCGCTTCTTTCTTCTCGGCAAAGGCCCACTTGGCAACCGGGGTCATAACACCCTTTTTGCTGCCGCCGATCACCCAGGTGGCGGCTTTGGCATCGATCAGTTTTTTGGAGTTGTAATCGCCGACCTGGAACGATTTGACCTCTTTTTTACTTTCCTTCAGATCGATTGCGATGCAGTTGATGCTGCAGGTACCGGCGCTGCTGCCGTCGGTGTAAGTAACCACCATGCGGCTGTGCGCGAATTTGGTGCGATCCATGCCGCAATGCTTGCAGGAGTCCGGGGCCTCAACTTTTTCAGCGGCAAGACAAACGGTGACGAGTGAGAGTACGAGTAACAGTGCGATCCAGATTTTTTTCATAGTGGTGAATCTCCTTGTGATGGTTTTGCCTTCATTGGCGGTGTACTGTTTTTAGCTGCTTTACGTTCAGTTGTCAAAAAATAATCTGATTCGTTCTGATTCGCCGCCTGATTTGTTTTTAATCCCTTCCCCTTCAAGGAGAAGGTTAGGATGGGGATGGGGTTGGTTCTGGTAACTTACTGAAATCATAAAATCTTGCCCCATCCCATCCCCGACCCTCACTCAGAGGCACGAACAGATTATTGCAAAGTTACCGAGGTCACAGAGGCTGACATTCCCGCGATGGCTGCTCCGGGCGCAGTATTTATCACACTGACACTGCTCACCGGAAAAGCTGCGGCAGCTGGTGCTGCACCGTTTGCCAACTGCAGCGTAATCGTAACTATTTCGCCGACCGTTGTGACGCCGGCGGGTACGGAGTTAGCTACTGTTATTTCCAGTTTTCCTGGAGTTGCACCAACTGCCGGGGTATAAGGGACAGGTGCAACAGATGTGCCTCCGGCAAAGGTTCCTGACGGCATGACAACAGAGGTTGCGACTGCCCCACCGGTCATGGCCGGTGTCACATTTGCCGGCAGGGTCAAGATGAAGCTTGCGCCGGCAATGGTGTCCGCACCGAGTGTGCCGCTCAGAGAAACCTTGACCGTAGCAGTTGTTTTGGCAGGCGGCGGCACAACGATATCGGATCCGCCGCCTCCGCATGCGGCTAATGTCAGCAGTGCAAAAGAAAGTATGACGTTAAGTAAATATTTTTTCATAATATGAAATCTCCTTGTTATTACATCCGAATTTATGGAAACGTGACTGACCTGTACAGGCTTACCAGCTTCCGATTCCGATGGATCTCCTTAGAATCAAAATCACATCTGCGACATCTACAGCGCCGTTACCCTGAGGGGTGCCACCGGCAGTAAGCGGAGCGACATCATAACGGATCTGCTCCGCCGGGGTCAGCGAGCTCGGGTCGTGGTATCCCTGCAGAGCCTTCAGTGCGTCGTTAATGGTCGGTGCAGAGCCTGTGCCGCTGTTACCGTTACGATTGACCGTTGTGACACTGAATGTTCCCGGGAATGTTCCGATGGTAAGCGTCGTTTTGGCGGTTGCACCTGCCATTGCCGAAGAGGTTTGCCGCACTTTGACCTGGTTACCGGCTGCTACAGTCGCCGGAGTTGCGGTAGAGAATGCACTCCAGGTACTGCCGTTGTCGGTAGACACTGCATATTCGCCACCGGTTATGAAAATCGCGGCTGGCGCAGTGATGCCGGCAACAGTAATGACATTTGACTCCACTGCAGTGTTGATTGCGACATCTGTCTGGCTTGTGAATCCAAAAGCGGTTGCCGGTCCTTTCCACGACCAGACTTCGGTGGTGCTCGGAGAACCGGCGATCACAGCTCCCTGGCTGTCTCCGACATACACCTTGTACGTTGCGGTAAACAACTGGTTCGGTTGAGTGATGGAGGCAGTCGGAACTGCATAAACGTTATGGATCATGGTGCCATTCCATTTCCACTTGGTGGAGCTGCCGCTTGTGCCAAAAATACCGTAGTAGTTGTCTTCATAAATGATCGGCAGTCCGGTCACTGAGTTTGAATACACTTGTGGTGTTCCCGAAGCGCCGCTGCCAGTACCACCTACTCCGTACATACCGTCAGCAAAGTAGGTTTCAAGCCCGGGGGACTGGGAAATCAGCTCAATCCAGATTTCGGCCGTAGCACCATAGGCAGCTTTAACTTGATTGATGAGGCCGCCGACGATGGTAATGCCGTTCCCATGCAGGGCTGTAGCATCATCCCAGCCGAGTTGACGACTGATGGCGACGCCACTGTTGAGAACATTCCAGGGCTTGCTCGGGTCGTATGTACCTGACGGAATGTAAGTTAGGGCGGGTAGAACTCCGTTGGCGAATGAAAGGTGGGTGTTTTCATCTTGAACGGATAACGTATTGGCAGTGTTGTCAAGTGTCACATTGAGCATGGCCATCGGCATCCAGGAAGGCGGGTTCGCATAACCCGTTGTTACGCTGAATCCGGCAACGGTGCTGCCCAGGTTGAGTTTGGTAAGGGATGTCGTAAAAGTAGTCGTTGCCGGCACGACACGAACCTTTACCTGATTCCCGGTGACAACCAAGGCCGGTGATGTCGCTGACCAGGCACTCCAGGTGACGCCGCTGTCAGAGGAAACCGCGTACTGAGGAGTGATGCCGCCGGTTATGCTGATAGTTGAGTCAGCGGAAACAGTAATCGGATTGGACATGACATAAAACGGCATGCCTGACACTGAAGTGTTTGCCGGAGCTCCGGTTACGGCGGTAAACGATACAGATGGCGCTACCGGATTGCTGGTGGTGACAACAAATATTCCGGTGACTCCGCCAATCGTAAGAGTTGCCGTTTTTGTTACCCCCTGGTCAGGTGAAGAGGTCAGGCGCACTTTAACCCTGTCGGCATTGGCAATAGTTCCAGGCATTGTGTCCCAATTACCCCAATTGGTGCCGTTATCGGTAGAAATGGCGTATTCGCTGCCAGTGCTGATAGAGATTGACGCAGGAGCATTAATGCCGGAAACGGTAACAACGGCAGACTCGGTAATCGTGCTGACAGCGGCGCTTGACTGGCTGGCGAAAGTGAATGCATCGGGGGTTGTATCCGGACCGAGCGTAGTAACGCTGAAGGAACCAGGTCCGTTTGCCGTAGGGATGGCAAGGGTTGCTTTTGCCGTTGCACCGGGAGTAGCCGAAGATGTCAGGTGTACCTTAACCTTGTTTGTGTCGGCAATGATTCCTGCTGCAGCTGTCCAGGCATTCCAGATGGTGCCGCCGTCAGTCGAGACGGAATATTCTCCTCCAGTGATCTCAATTGTGGTCGATGCCCCTGCATAAGTAAAAATATCGGACTCTGTCAGGGTGCTTGCCGCTGCACCGGTCAAACTGGTGAAGGCAAATGACGGCCCCTGCCAGAGCCAGGTTGTGGTGGCAGCAGCGGATGCAACCTTATTGCCGTCCTTGTCGGCTAATAACTCGTTACCTGCGCTGTCTCCCACATAAACTTTGTAGTAGGCGGAGAAAATCTGGTTTGGCTTGGTGATGGCACTGAACGCCACAGAATAAGTATTGTGATCCATCATGCCGTCCCATTTCCATTTAGTGCTGCTTGCGCCTGTGCCGAAGATAGGGGCGTAAATAATTCCGCTAGGATTCTGCGCATCCACAATCAGACTGCCGTCTGCATTAACGCCGTAATTCCCAACAGCCAGGTACGTGTTCAAGCCGGGTGATTTCGTCATGCTCTGGATCCAGATATTGGCATTTGGCCCATAGAGTGATTGTACCTTGGTCAGGATTGCCGAAGAGGTCATCTCGTTCGGATCATACCAGCCCATACGGCGGCTGAAGGCCGTGCCGTTCAGAACGGCATACGGTTGTGTCGCATCAAAATTTGCGATTCCTCCCGATAGATTGCCGTTACCGGCAAGTGTGTTTGTGCCCAACGATGCATTGATCGCCTTGTCTTCAACGGTAAGTTTGTTGCCGGCTGAATCAAAAGTGACCGCAGGCATGGTCATCTGCATCCAGCTTGGCGGAGTCGAGTACGCCATATCCGCCTGTGCCTGCCCTCCGGTTCCCAAAATAAACATGAATAGAGTTACCGCTAACAATATAGTTCGTATGTTCATACATCTCTCCTTTTTCTGAATTAACTGCTGTTTCAAAAAACAATTCAGGTCTGGCGAGAGAGTTTTGGCGGTGGGTCCGGAGGTTCACCGGGCCAGTCGATCCGGCAATCAGGATCACGGGTAATCATTATTGATTCGAACACGACAGGATTGTTCGTGCTGAAACGATACGGAAAGACGTCTCCGTGAGTCAATCCCGCCAATGCGGCCGTTTTACCACTGCTGCACGGTCGGGAACTGATGAAGGCGTTGATATGGTTTTTGCCGGCCTGGTTTTTCTTGCAGCAATCCTGTTCGTCCTGCTCGTCTTCATGCGTTTCCTGCGTTTTTTTTTGCCAGCAACAGCAGGTGTGACCGGCGCTGCGTTCGGTGGAGCAGCCGCATATAGAGCAATCCCCGGCACATGTGCCGGTCAAGGCATGAGCGAGCACCGGGGAGAGTAAAGCCAACGGAGCAAGCGGACTCATGACAATCATCGCATAGAGGATGACAAGCACGAGTGCCGGTATGGTACGGGGTGGTCTGCGCATGAAGCTTATGGTGCAACTCCTTTCGTAATTATCTGGGATACCGGGTGACCGCTCATTGACCCGATTGATCCATATCCCGCTATCGTTGTCCCGGTCATGCAGACCGAACCCATCATGCCGCCGGCGGCACAGTCTGCGTAGGCTAATTTATCTATTTGAGCTTGCGTGAGCGCTGTCGTCGGGTTTGCCGTGTTAACAAAGATCATGGCGTAGGCGTTGCCCACACCGCCGGCCTTGGGGTTGGGTGCCGTCGGGAAACCGTAGTAGGTCGCAAATCCTGTTCCGGGCGACCAGCCATCGCCACCGTAAGCGGTGGTAAACGTGTTTGTCGTTGGCAACAGGAACGTAGAGACCAGCAGTCCATTGACACCACCAAGCGTTACCGGCACTGCCGAGAGCTGATTAGTGAGCGTCAGCCAGTTCATGGTGTCATTCGGGTAGGCAATCTTGCCGCCCGTCATCGACTCGCTCAAAGTGCCCTTAAGATTCGACACCGTGCCGGTCGTGGCATTGAAGGTGAATGATCCGATAAAAATAGAATTTCTCGGCTGGGTGTCGGGCTCGTAAAATGTTTCTTCAACCGTATACGCCGTTATAACGTCTGCCGGCGCCGATGGTGCGCTGCTGCCGATAACGTTGGTCGCACTGGCGGAGAAGGCGTAACCAGAACATGATACCGGGCAGGAAACGGTAAGCGGTGACGCAGTCCCGGTTGCTGTGATGCCGCCTGGGGTGGAGATTACGCTATAGCTGGTGATGGGGCTGCCGCCGCTGTCAGTCGCAGCGATAGTTACGATGATGCTGTTTGGGCTGTTGCCGGCGCTTGCCGTAACTCCGGTCGGAGCACCGGGTACAGTAATCAGAGGTGGCGTGGCAACTATGATGGTCTGCGTTGCCTGGGGAGCCGGGTTAAAATTGGCATCGCCTGTCTGGTCGGCAGCGATGATGCAGGCTCCCGTAGTAAGATCTTTGACCAGGCCGCTGCTGCCATCGACCGTACAGACGCTTGGGGTAGTGCTGCTGTAACGTACCGCGAGGCCCGAGCTGGCCGTGGCTGAAACCGTTGCCGTTCCGCCCAGGCTGAGTGTCGGTGCTGCACCAAAGCTGATGGTCTGGTCGGGGTTGAACATCACGGCAAGAGTCTGTGTCGCCAGTGGTGCCGGGGCATAGAAGGTGTTGCCGGACTGGTTGGCAGCAATGATACAATTACCGACCGTGATATCGGTGACGATACCGGTGCTGCTGTTGACGGAACAGACCGCTGGTGTGCTGCTGCTGAAGCTGACTGCCAGGCCGGAACTGGCGCTGGCGGTGACGGTTGCAGTGCCGCGAAGAGACAGTGGCGGGGCTGCTCCGAAGCTGATGCTCTGGGGATTTGCTGCAATGGCAGGCCCGTCGTTACTGCAGCCGGTCAGTGATAACAGTGCCAGGGCGATCAGGAGGGTACAAACCGCAGTTTTTTTGAAAAAAGTATGTGGTATTCGCATGGTATTCCCTTTTCTTGCTGGATGTTTCAAAAATGCATGTTCAGCGAGGCATTGAGCGAACGGCCCATTCCGGGGACGGGGAATCCCCAGGGGATACCGTTGGTTGTCATTGATGCTCCCTGTCCGACATAGGCACCTCCCAGCGGTATGGAGTAGAAGCGGTTAAAGAGATTTTCAATGCCGACGTCGAGACGGGTAAATTTCCATTCGTAACTGCTGCGCAGGTTGACCAGGCTGTAGCCGCCGGTACGCATTTCGTTCCGGACCTGTGACAAATTATTCTTCTCTGCAACAGCCTGAAACTCTGCGGTGCTGCTCAAACCTCCCCGTTTATGAACGACAGCCAGTTTCATGTTGAGCGGCATGATGTTGTACAAATTGTCTCCTGTTGTCCGGTTTTCGCCCCGGACGTAGTTGAGCAGGGCGGTCCCGGTGAAGCTGCCGTACGCTTCGGATTCACCGAGCAGTTTCTGACCGGACAGGTCAAAACCGTAGAGCTGTGCCGATTGATTGACATACTGGAGCAGCACAAAACCGGACGTGGCGCTCACATTCGCGGGACTGCACTGGCCGAAGTCACAGCGCCGGGCATCAATGTAGTCCTGGACATAGGTATAATAGCCGGTCGCTTTCAGGTCCCACCGTTTCCTGTCGGCATCATGCCAGTCGCCGGTGACGCTGACGGTATGAGCCACTTCCGGGTTCAGGTCGTTATTGCCGATGTAGCCGTTGCCATCTCCGACAATATTATTCATCAACGCGGCCATGGCATTGGTTGCCCAGGGGTAGCGCTGGTAAAGATTGGGCGAACGGGATTTGCGTGCATAACCGGTCTCGTAGGTCTGTGTCCTGCCCGGCGTATAACGACCGAGAGCGGTGAGATCCCAATTATAGTCGGTCTGTTTGTGACGCTGAGCATTGAATGCGGCCGCATCGTTCCCCCAGATACCGGCCAGGCCATTGTCGTAGCCCTGAACCGGCGCCGCATCGGTCATGACGATATCGCTGCGCAGGCCAATTTGGCTGAGCCAGTGCGTATTCCACTCTGCTTCCCATTCGATAAAAGTATCGAATTTGTCCCGCTGGCCGTAGTCCATATTCCAGAACGCGTTTGGCCCCATAGAACCACCAACAGGGGGCCACCAGTCGTACAGGGTGTAGTTCTGGTACTCGGCACCCGCCCGCACTGTGTCACGTTCGGAAAGGATGATATTCCCCAGGAGTTGTGCACCGTTAGTTTTAGCCTTGGACTCCATCGGCATGCCGGTGCCGTAGAAATAGCGGTCCGGGCCCATGTCCATTTTGTGCCGGGTGTCCTGGTGGAAGGCACGTGCTTCAAGATCACCCCAGTTGTACCGGCCGGTGTAGCGGAGGTTGACCATGCTGTTCCTGTTATCGGTCATGTCCATGCGCTGGTTGGGGAATCCCTCGAAGTCTACCCTCTGCTGACTTGCGCTCAGCTGGAGCAGGTGCCCTTCATGTTTCAGGGCAATGCCGATCTCCCGGTTAATCGCCCCGTCATACGAAGAGGAGCCGACTTCATCACCGGGGATCATCCGTCCCCCCTCTGTTCCCTGCCCGACCTGCTTGAATGTATGCCCGGCTTGGTAATTGTCTGATCGCGCGTGTGACTCGCTGTAGGTCACATTGATGCTGCGTCCAATAAGCGTGGCTCCGAAATTGTAGCCAAAGGCGTTGCCGTTGCTGCGGGAAAAAGTACCCGCCTGTCCCTTGAGGTGGGTCGCCTCTCCGGCAGCGGCAAACTCGGGCGGCGCGGATGTAACCTGAATAGAGCCGCCGATACTGTCTCCCCCGACACTGACCGGAGTGATTCCGGCAAATACCTTGATCTCCGCGACCTTTGTCGGATCGATATAGGAAAGCGCAGAATTCATGTGGTTGGGGCAGGCAGACATCAGATCCATGCCATCCACCTGGATGCGCAGCCGATCATCAGCGAGGCCGTGAATTGCCGGAAGACTGGAGATGCCTCCCGCTCCGTAGATGCTCACACCGGGAACGTCCTGCAGGAGGCGTGCGCTGTCGCTCGTTACGCTGCGCTGCCCTGCCAGGCCTGATTCGTCAATTTTGGCAGCGCCCAGTGAGGCGTTTGTGGACTCTTCCTGCTGACCGGAAACGGTGATTTCCGGTAGTTCTTCAACCTTTTCCGCATAGGCTGTGGCGTTCAGCAGAACGAGCAGTGCGGCGACCGGCATGGTGGTGTACAGAAACTTCATATCAGCGTCCTTTGAGAGAGAAGTTGAATGGCTGCAGGGCAATCGAGCGTACTGCGACACCATTTCTTTTGGCCGGGGTGCAGCGCCAGGTTTTTAGCGCGTTGACAGCAGCCTCGTCAAGCCGGGGGTATCCGGATGTTGTTTTTACCTCAACATGATTCATACGGCCCATGTCATCCAGTTCAACCAGCAGGACAGTTTTCCCCTGCTCGCCGAGCCGCAGAGATTGTTTCGGGTACGCCGGCGCCGGGCGCTCCGGACAGCTTACGGAAAGTTCCCCCCCCAGGAGAAGCGGTTGCGGCAGTGGAACAGTTCCTGAATGTGAAGGTGGCACTCCTGCCGTGACAGCTGCCGTAACAGGAGCAGCAGTGACGCTCCCTGATGCCGTTGACGCCTGGACCCTTGAGGTCTGCAGCGGAACTGCAGGCGGTTCTGCCGGTGAGGTTGCCGGCGTTTCTTTCGCCATGGGCTTTGGCAATACGGGTGGCTCATTGACAGGTTCAGCCTGTTTAACGGGAGCAGGTTTTGAGACAACCTGTGCCACGTGCTGTGCCGCTTCCGGCGGATTTATAAGGCTGACAAATACTGCCATTGCCTCTGTTCGCGGAGGAGTAGCGTGGTAATTCCACATGCAGTAAAGCGCCAGGAAATGAAGCATCAGCGCTGCCGCAAGGGAGGTTGCCTTGTCACGTGCAGTATGGAGGCCGACGGTACGGGTCATAAAAATTCGTAGCTAATTCAATACCATTGGTGCTGCCGCCTTCACGCACATGCCTGAGTGACCAGGCAGGCACAATAGCGGGCAGAGCACGACATCAGCAGATGCATGGTGCGATTGTGTAAACGGATAGCGTAATGAATTTATTCCAGGGGGGTTAGCTGTTTTGCGGGGGTGGTTCCGGCGGATCGACGTAGCGTGATGTCAGACGATCCTGATGGGAAAAGGTGAGAGGACTCAGCTCCGGAGAAGGAGGGATATCGCCGGTAAAGAAAAATGGCAGATGCTGGGTGGTTTCAACGGATAGTAACGCGAATAATGTGCCGCTGCCGCAGGGGGCGCTGCTGATAGTAACCGGCTTGGTTTTTTGAGGTGCGGCAGTGGCAGCGGTCGTTGCCGCATCCATTTTTTCAGAATCATCCTGCGTCGGTGCGTCACAGCAGCTGGCTCTTTTTTTAGGGGCGATAGTCACAATTACCGGCGCTATGCTGCTCTTGTAATCGTCAGAATGGAGGTGAGCAGCACCATCGGCGTGTTTTTTCTTCTGCCAGCAGCAGCAGGTATGGGCCGCACTCCGCTCCAGCGAGCAGCCGTCAGCCGTGCAGTCACCGGAACACTCCCCGGTAACGGCATGTGCGACATGCTTCGACTGCATGGCCAGTGGCGCCACCGGACTGAAAACAATAACCAGGTAGATAATTGTCATCAGCAGCGACGTAATGGAGCGGTTACATTTTTTCATTGCGCGACTGTGCCAATTTTACATCTGTTTTGTCAAGCACAATAACGGCTTAACAGCTTCTTCTTAAAACTGCGAAAGGCGGCAAAATGCCGCCTTTCGGATGTTAAATTATAATGGAACCGCTTTGTTACAGGACTTTTTTCATCTCACTGCCACAGCCGCATTTACCCGGCTTCTGGGCGATAGTGCCGCAGTTGCAGCCGTCGCCGCAGCCGCAGGCATACTTGGCTTTGGCAGGGAAGTTAAGGCTTTTATCGCCAACTTTAACCACAACTTTGTCTTTGCCGACGCTGCTCACCGTGCCTTTGCCGAGATCAACTCCGCAGGCGCATTTACCCTCTTTGTTCGCCATGGTTTTGCAGTCGCATGTGTCACCACAGGTGCAGACGTAAACCGTGTCACCTTTTTTGTAGACCGGCAGGTTTTTGTCAGCGAAGGCAACTACAGCGACGAGCAACAGGCTTGCGACGAACAGACTGATAAGCATTTTTTTCATGGGGATTCTCCTTTTTTTGAAGGTAATGATTTTAATGAGGTTAACCTACCATAGTTTTTTAAAAATGGGCAAATATTATTTTTGTCAACAATTGGAGATTTATTGCATGGCTCTCCGTTTCAGTATGAAGCCGATCAAAAAGCAGAGCGCAAGTGTTATCGTTCCGCCAACTAAACCGGAGACACTGGTGCCGAGTTTGCTCCCTTCCGGCTTTTTCTCTGCAGCGTTTTGTTCCCGCTCTGCTGCCGATTCGGCGGCCTTTTCAGCCAATTTGGTCTCTTCAGCTTTTTTAAAGGAGTAGTCCGGCAGGAATGCCAGGCTCTTCTGCAGAGCAGCCAGCGAACCGTGAAGCCCCTGATTTTCTCCTTTCAGCTCTTCCTGCCCGGTCACTTTTGTTATTGACCATTCAAGTCCGTCCGGACGCTCCGAGGCAAACCAGGAAAAACAACCGCCGGTTATAACAGCCACTGCGAGGAAGCCGAAGACCACTTTCCGTATCGGAAGCACACCAACCGGACGGGCTTCCATGGCACTCTGCAGGATTTCCGGTCTGGCGGTATAGACAAAAGAGATGACAGATGCGGTGACCACTCCTTCGACAATTCCAATGGCCAGATGGACCGGCTGCATTATCGCAACAAAGGTTGCAAAGGGAAGTGAGGATATTCCCGATGCAACCGTTTCCACGACAACGCCGAAGGCTCCCAGCTGCAGGCCGACTATAGCGGCAATGGGAGCCGCGATCGAAATTTTTTTCGCTGTCGGCGTAGTGCCGACGATTTTTTTGTAAATCAGCGGGTAGGCGATAAAGGCCGGGAAAAAACCAAGGTTAAAGATATTACAGCCGAGTGCCAGCAGGCCGCCATCGGCAAAGAAGAGCGCCTGAACGACCAGCACTGAAGCAATCGTTAAAAAGGCGGCGTATGGACCGAGCAGCACGGCCAGAATCATCCCGCCGCCAAGATGGCCGCTGGAACCGGTGACCGGAATGGTAAAGTTGACCATCTGCGCGGCAAAGATGAATGCCCCCAGTACCCCCATGAGCGGCACTATACCGCCGTCAACCTGCTCCCGAAGTTTTTTTGAGCAGTAGGCGATGGTGGCTGCTGATGCCCCCCACATGGTCAAACCGACTGCCGGTGAAATGAGTGCGTCTGCCATATGCATGTTCAGGTGCTCCTTGTCCTGTTTATGGCACAACAGTCCCGTCATATCCGCACAACAGAGTCTCTGCCTGAATGCCGGGCGCATGCACGGCAGCAGATTTTTTGGCCCGGTCTGAGACAAGCTCCATGAGCGCACAATCAAAACCGGTGGCAACGGCAATTTCGCGGGCGGTATTGGCGTGTGAAATAATCGCTAGAAATTCCGGGGATACTTGTGCCGCCTCCGCCCATCCGAGCAGCACGGCCAGATCAAGTTCAGATGCCGCCGCGTGGGTGTTTGCGTGGCCGCAGGCTATTTTGAGCAGCTTGGCAAACTGGCAGGCGATGACCGGCTGGCTGAAGCCGTGTTTCTGGCAGGCCTGCAGGGTGTACGCCACGTGATCGCCCATCATGATGTAGGCCTCTTCGGGAAGGGGAACACCAACCCCACCCCCGCCTCCCCTTGTCAGGGGAGGAGCCTTAACCTCCCCCCTGACAAGGGGGGATTGAGGGGGGTTAGTCCTTAAAAAAAACTGAGCCGCCATCTCGCTGCTCCGTCCGGTGGAGAGCACAACCGTCTTACATCCGCACGCTTTGGCAACGTCAAGGGCGGCATCGATGGTATCAGTCCAGGCTTTGGCCGAAATGGGGCAGACGATACCGGTCGTGCCGAGAATTGACAGACCGCCGATGATGCCGAGTCTGGCATTAAGGGTCTTTTTTGCTCGTTCTTCGCCGTCGGGGATGGAGATGACAATGTTGAATGTTGCATGCTGAATGTTGAATTCAGATAATACATCGCCGACTGATTGCTCTATCATGCGGCGCGGCACCGGGTTGATGGCCCATTCACCGGGCGGAACCGCCAATCCTGGCTTGGTTACTTTGCCAATGCCGATGCCGCCTTCGATAATGACAAAACTCCCCCCTTCAATAAAGGGGACCCCTACGTCGGGCCTAAAGGGACGGGGGGGATTTGCCGTTATCCTCGCCCACACTTCCACTCCGTTGGTCACATCCGGGTCATCACCGGCATCCTTAACAACGAAACAGCTTGCCTCATCCGCTGAAAATGACTGGCCATGCAGTATAAAATGGGCACTGTCACCGGTCGGAAGTACAATGCTGACTTCTGAGACGACGGCCTGATGTGCCAGCATCAAAGCCGCCCCTTTGGCGGCAGCTGCGGCGCAGGCGCCGGTGGTGTAGCCTGTCCTCAGTGCTCGGGTCATGACATTCTCATCTACCAGAGACGCTTCACACCATACTCGGAAAGCACGGTATCAGCGGAGATTAAAGTCATTTTTTCGCTCAGAGCCTGAGCAACGATAAGTCGGTCAAAGGGGTCACGATGGTGGAAAGGAAGAGCCTCAACTTTTGCAACATGCTTGAAATGAATTGAGAGCAGCTGAAAATCATTGGTTGCAAGTTCTTCAGGGATAAAGCGGTCGAGTGATTTCGTGAGTTGGAGTTTGCCGATACTCACCTTGATGGCCAATTCCCAACAACTTGCAAGGCTCACATAACATTCGTTCAGTTTGCTGGAGATAGCGCTTCGCGCCGGTTGAGAAAGAGATGGATCATTGTTTATCCACCAGAGAAACGTATGTGTATCAAGAAGTAGGCGCATCAGCTGTACTCAGCAAAGTCCGCGAGTGGCTCGTCAATGTCAGGGGCGATATAAAGAATTTTCCCCTTTGCGGAACCGGGCAGACGCCCTTTGCCAGAGTTTTTTACCGGGACAAGTCTAAGAATTGGCTTATTGTCCCGTGCGATAAGAACATCCTCCCCCGTTAACGCCTTTTGAATCAGTTCTGAAAAATGTGATTTTGCTTCGGCTATATTAAATTGCGGCATATCACGCTCCTCTGTGGTCATATTACATGACTAACATTGGCCGGTCAAGAGGCCAATGCCTCAAGCTGCACGATTATTATTTGCCAGGATTGCCAGCGCGTTTACAACTGCCGCCGCCACATTGGAGCCACCCTTGCGGCCGATGTTTGTTATGAACGGGATGTCATGCGTGCCTGATGCCAGGGCATTTTTGCTTTCTTCTGCACCGACAAAGCCGACCGGCAGGCCAATGATGAGAGCCGGTTTGACGGCACCGGCATCGACCAGCCGGAGTAGCTCAAAGAGTGCTGTCGGTGCGTTGCCGATAACGAAGATCAGGTTATCCGGATTGGCAACGGCCTTGCGCATGGCGGTGATGGATCGGGTGACGCCTGCGGCCTTTGCCTCTGCGGCAACGTCAGGATCGGCAACATGACAGGAGAGTGAACAGCCCAGCAGTGACAGGCGCGGTTTGCTGATACCGGAAAGAGCCATGTTCGTGTCGGTGACAATACCGGCGCCGCTCTGAAGTGCAGCAACAGCCTTTTCAATCAGATCATCCGACAACACCATTGATTGGGCATACTCAAAGTCAGCGCTGGTATGGATGGCCCGGCGCACAATCTGCCACTCCTCTTGAGGCCAGCCATGATCACCGGCTTCAGCATCGATGATAGCAAATGATTCCGCTTCAATCTCTTCCGGTTTCATGTGTAATGAATCCATCAGCGCCACCCCAGTCTTTCCAGCGATTCGCCGATGCGTTCGGCTTCAATCTCCGCAAGCTTGCGATGCACACCCAGGTGCCCGCCCATTTCCATAATCAGTCCGGGGTAGCGTTTTTGAGCTTCTAAAATCTCTTCCGGCAGATCATGCTGAACATGAGCGCCCATGAAGAGGAAATAGGGCATCAGCAGGATACGTTCGGCGCCTTTGGCCACGCAGGCGTCAATGCCGCTCTGGATGTTCGGCTCATGCAGTTCACGGAATGACACCTCGACAATCTCGAAACCGGTCTGTTCCTGTACCATGTGAGCCACCTGATAGGCGGCATCATTAGCCTCGGCAATGCGACTGCCATGGGCCATCATCAAAATCGCAGTTTTCATTGTTCGTGTATCCTGTCTGTAATAATGTAAATTGATTTATGTCCTCATGAATATCGGTAGGGTGCTGAGAGGATATCATACAGACTTAAGCTGAAGTTGCCGCTGGTGCCGAATGACCGGTGCCAGGGCCCTCAAAGCTTCTGAAACAGTCGCGGTATCGGGAAAAATATCCAAAATATCGGGCGGTATCACCACCACGTTTGTTCCTTCTGCATATCGAATTGCAGTAACTCCTCGAACAGCCTTTGAAAAATCATATTCAGGTTGAAGGGTATCACGATTGTTGATGCTGTTTTTGTCCATTTTATGCTTGTTCATAAAGGTTCCTTTCTTGTCGGGTGGCAATACGGGCAGATATGATTCGAGTGTTTGGTGAGCGGTCAGCAAAAGCTACCACAAGAATTCGGCACCGGACTGAAAGCCCCATTACCAGAAAGCGCTGTTCATATTCGGAATGTTTTGGATCGTCCATAAGAAGTGAAAGCGGATCGCCAAACACAGTGGTAGCTTCATCGAATGACACTCCATGCTTTGAACGATTTGATGTGGCTTTTCGTGAATCCCATTCGAAAAGGTAACCCATTCAATTCCCCTGATATGTGCGCCGGGAAGACACGTATCAGCGCGTCTCCCCGGCGGTACGGCTACTTTTTGAAGGTCTTGACGATGTAATCGGCAACGGACGCTGCGTCGGCATCAGAAAATGACTTGGCATCAAATGCGGGCATTCCGCCGCCGCCTTTACGGATTTTTTTGGTGATCTTTTTGGTGTCTTTGAGACCTTTGAGGGTTTCACTCGGCTTGATGATGTTGCCGCCATCCGGGTGGCAGGAAGCACATTTCGCTTTGAAGATCGCTTCGCCGGTTTCGGCAGCAAATGATACTGCGGACATCATGCCTACGCAGGCTGCAACGGTTGCCACAATAATACTTTTTTTCATCTGATTCTCCTTTTCAATTCACAGTTAGTTGTCCTCATCAGAGGCAGGTTACGGCTCGACACCATAGCATTTTGGAAGCCGTCAGACAAGAGGAGGTTTTATTTGACTATCGACCTTCTAAATTTAACAGTTGAATCGAAAGTATTTGACTTTCGGTATGTTTTTAGACATTGTCAAAAAAATAAATTTTAATATAAATGGAGGGTTTTTATGAAAAAAGTTTTCGCATTAATTACGCTCATTTCCTTTGTTACGCTCCAAGGTTGTTCTGCTTTCAAAGATTCAACTCAGACCGTAAATATTCAATGTGCTGAACCTGGTACAATTTTACAGGTTAATGGCCAAAATCGAACTTGCCCAACTCAGATAGAAGCTAAGAGGAATCGTGATCTTAGTATTCAGGCCCATAAAACTGGTTATACTTCTTATATGCGAACTATTGGCCATCATTTTAGTTCCACAGGTGCTCTTGACGCTGTTGGTACTTTATTAATAATTTTACCGGTAGTTGGTTTATTTACAGCAGGAGCTTGGGATTTAGACGAAACAGATATAATGGTGCAATTAATGTCAAATACATCACAATTAAATCCTGCTGGTGTAGCTTCATTTCCGGCATCTGGGCAAGTACCTTCTCCCGTGCAAAGTAACGGAAAGTAGTATTCTTCATACAGTGAGTAAGACCAGAAAAACATGATCAAATTTCATAAAAACCGGTTAAATACCTGATTTGAAAGCAGCATGCCTCTCTGCGTCAGGGCCAGACTCCCACCCGTTTGATCCAATTATGGTTATATCAACCCCGCACCCTTATTCTATGCGGTTCAACGACAATAAGCTTACCTTTAAAATCAGCCATATCAGGGTTCTCTTCCATATACAGCCGCAGCTTTTCACAAATTAACGGAATATTCTCGGGGTGGTTTTTTAATTGGATGGCAATTATTCCCTTGTACTGCTGTGGTGGGTAATTGATCAAATCGGCAAAATCGCCATTAAGAGTAAGTAATACAGTTTCGCATTCCTGTGCTTTATTTATGACAACCGGATCAGGCGAATCCATCGGAATATATTCTCGCAACACAAGGACTTCCGTACCTTGTTCCCTCAAAAAATTTATGACGGAATTGGGAACGCAATGATCGGCAAAAAATTTGTGAATCATGCCGCAAGCTCATATTCGGTAAGATCTCTTGCATAATCCAGACAAGCAAATATCTGGGCAGGCGTAATATCGGGAAACTCACCCACTATCTCCTTTTGCGTCTTTCCTTCAGAAAGATACCCCAATATAAGGCTTACCGGAATGCGCTGCCCCTTTATTCGTGGTTTGCCTTTAAGTACATCAGGTGTTGATTCAATATAATCTCTCCAATTAATAGACATAATCTCTCCTTGTCGGTAAAAGGCTGACCGTTGTGCAGCCGTGTCATAGTTCCGCTTGTTTATACAAGTGTTTCAGTCATGGTTCAAGAATAAATAGGGCTTTGGATGAAGTGTACAAACACCTGATTTGAAAGTAGCATCCCTCTTTGCGTCAGGGCTAATATCTCTCCATTTTGACTCAGAAGGCCGAGCCTGACAAGATTCACAGTCACAGAACCATAGACCTCTGCGAATGACTGGCCAAATTCCCGTTCAAAGGCGCACTGACAGATACCGTCAGCCAGGCGCAAACCCAGAAACATATATTCCGCCATGGCGTCATCCTCTGTCAGTCTCTGCTCGTCAACTCTTTTCAACTGTCCGGACAGTATCCCCTGGCGATACTCTTCCAACGTGTCCGGGTTGCTGAATCTGACTCCGTACCCATCCCGCAAAAACGAATGCGCCGCGACACCCAACCCCAGATAGCCGTCACGCTGCCAATAGCCGCTGTTGTGCTGTGACCGGTAACCGGGACGGGCATAGTTGGCAATCTCGTAATGGTCAAAACCTGATCCGCTCAGAAACTCATCGGTATATTCAAACATGTCTGCCGAAAGATCCTCATCTGCTAAATCAGGTGAGTTGGCAGGATATTGCCGCGAAAAGGGCGTGTCCGCTTCCACGGTCAGGCCGTAGATGGAAATATGCTCGGGGCCGAGATTGACGGCCTGTTGCAGCTCAAATCGCCACTGATCGAGGCTTTGACCGGGGAGGGAATGAATCAGATCGATGCTGATATTCGTGAAGCCGGCCTGGCGTGCCGCCTGAAAAGCCTGCCGGGACTGCTCTGCCGAGTGAATACGTCCGAGGCAGCTGAGAAAACGATCATCAAACGACTGGACCCCAAGAGAGATCCGGTTGATACCGGCGTTGTGGAACGCCATTAAAGAGAGCAGATCAACTGTGCCGGGGTTTGCTTCAAGGGTGATTTCTGCTTCTTTCCGGATAGGTATCTGAGCGGCAATTTCTCCCAGCAGTCCGGCTACCTGCTCCGGCTTCAGCAGAGACGGAGTACCGCCGCCGAAGTAAATCGACTCAAGCGGCTCGGCTTTGCCGGTGCGGAGTTGTAATTCGCGTCCGAGAAGACCCGGATATTCCATAAGCTCATTATTGTCCGGTGTGGTGGAGACAAAAGCACAGTAGTGGCACTTATTTTTACAGAATGGCACGTGAATATAGAGACGGTTGAACATATGAGCTCCTGATTTTTTGAGTGCCGAGTTCAGAAAGATATGATAGTGTTACCGTCCTGGTTGGTAAATACAAAAAAGGGGATTTTATGAATAAGTATGTCTTATTGTCGCTTTCCTGCGTTATTGCACTCTCTACTGTAACGGTCGCCTCGGCCACACCCGATAAGGCGGCAACTCCTGCAACGGCTCCTGCTGCTGATAAAGCTGCTCAACCGGCAGCGGTACCTCTCGCCGGAAAGGTTCTCGAAACTATGGATAGCGGTGGCTATACCTATGTGTATCTTGAGAAGAAAGGCGGAGAAAAAGTCTGGGTTGCAACTGCGGCAACTCCGGTTAAAGTCGGCTCCCAGATGACTTTCAAGGGTGGCGCGGAGATGTTCAACTTTGAGAGCAAGAGTCTGAAACGAACATTCGACAAGATTGTTTTTGCCGACGCCGCAGTTTCTGACACACCAATCAAAGATGGCACCTCTTACAAAGGCAAGAGTACATCCGGCGGGAGCAAGGCAGCTGCAGCAACTAAAGATGGGAAAATCTCAGTAGCCAAAGCGAGCGGTGCAAATGCCTACACGGTTCAGGAAATTTTTACTAACAGCGCCAAACTGAACAAGAAAAAAGTTGTCGTGAAAGGCAAAGTCGTCAAGGTGTCGGCCGGAATCATGGGGCGAAACTGGATCCATATTCAGGATGGGACCGGCAGTCAGACCAAAAAAACCCATAATCTTGTCTGTACATCAAAGGATTCGGCAGAGGTGGATGACGTCGTAACGATAAGCGGGATCCTTGCCAAAGATAAGGATTTTGGCGGCGGCTACAAGTACGACGCTATTGTTGAAGAATCGACAGTCAGGAAATAACTGAATTTCAGCAAAGAATTTCCCCTGGCGTAGGGGCGACAGCACGGTTTTATTGTGCTTCGCCCTTGTCGGCAGAGAGATCAAAGGCGGGCAAAGCAGATGAACCTTGCTTTGCCCCTACCAATCGCAGGTATTTTATCTGCTGGAAATCCGCTAAAGTGACTACTGCCAATCCGGTACAGGCACATTACGAAAACTACCCCTATCCGTCCTACCCTCTGATCGCCTCAGTACGGCGCTGCGATACTTACGCACTCAATCTGAAAGCCCTCTGGGCGCGATTTAACCATGTACTTCCTCCTGTTGAAGCGGAAAAAATACTGATTGCGGGATGTGGCACCTTTGCTCCATATCCGATGGCCGTTGCCAATCCTGACGTGCCGATTATCGCCCTTGACCTCTCGGAGAAAAGCCTGCGGCGGGCACGATGGCACTGTCTGCTGCATGGCAGACGCAACGTCACTTTTCACTGCGGCGATCTGGATGGACAACATGGTATCGCTGGTCATTTCGGGTTGATAGATTGCTATGGGGTACTACACCACCTGGAGAAACCTCTGGCCGGTTTGAAAGCTTTGGCAGGTCATCTTGTACCGGGCGGCATTTTGAGAATCATGCTTTACAGCCGCTATGCCCGGCGGGAAGAGGAGTCTATCCGGCGAGCTTTCAGGCTGCTTGGCATACGCTCTCCCGATCGAGCCCGTCAGTTGCTGCGCAAGGCCGCACCGGGATCACGTCTTGCCGACTTTATGGCGGTATCCGACGAGGCGGCAACGGTTTCGGGTCTTGCGGATGCTCTTCTCCACCCACGCGTAACGACCTACCGGATTGATGAATTGCTTGAGATGATCACTCAAGCGGGGCTGGAACCACTCCTGTTCGCTCACCGGGGAGCTCTGGAGGATCCGGTAGAGGAAATTCGGCGGCTCAGAATGCTTGAGAAAGATCAACAATCTCCCGGCAACTTTGTCCTCTATCTCGGCAAAAAAGGTACGCTGAAGGCTGCCAATGGCGGTGACAGCGTTGTTGTTCTGAACCCCTGTATCGTTTCGCCGGTTAGCCGGATATCGCTTGGAACTGTGCAGATCAATGCCCGGATCGGTTGCAGTAATCCGGTTCTCAACGGCCGCAGCAAACGCTTTTTACGGAATTTTGTCACCCCGGTCCTCCGCAGTTCTGTCACTGGAGAAGATGCGGAACTGGTTGAAGTATACAAACGGCTTCTTTTTTTAGTGGAGTACGTATGAGCTGCTCTATATACAAATTCTCAATCAAGAGTGATATCAAGGCGGCGAGGATTGAGGCGACGAAGGCATACAACCAGTATGTTGAGGAGCCGAAGACGAGCCAACGAAGAGAGCGCCTTGATTGAGAATTGGAATTATAATCCGGCAAGATTGAAGTGAATCGAAAATGAATTATTCCCGGGACGCTGGTGGACGGAAAGATCCACGCTCCAGCATTTATGACGATATTCTACGGAGGAGAGCGACTCAAGAAAATCGTGGCTGTCTAAGGAATAGCGGATGGAGTAGGAAAGCTTGAGTGGTGTAACCAGCTTTGTTGCAAATCGCCCTTCAATATATTCAACCCCGTCCCGGGGCAGGGCAGGGACTGGGCCGGATAGTGGAGAGGGCGTTGATCTGGCCATCTGGTAGCCTGCGCCGAGAGAATTTCCCTGCCGGTCGTCAACATCAATACCCGCTGCAGTCGTTGACAGATATTTATTGTAGAGGTTATAGCGGCAATCAAAGGTAAAACGAACCAGTGTGCTCAGCCAGGTATCTGTCTCCACAATCAGATCACTCCAGGGACGCTGGCTGTAAACCGGAGTCAGCAGGTCACGCCGTTCGCCGGAAAAAAGATAGTCTGCGCCAAGCGCAACTCTCGAAATATCACGATATTCAGTTGACTCTCCTGAGACAAATTTCCCGGAAATTACATTGGTAATAGAGAACCCTCCAGCATTCTGCGTGATCATCCGATCGGTGTAATCATAATAGGGAAGTCGCTGCTGATCATGCTCCGGTATGAAATTGTAGCGGAGTTCCGGGATGATTTCATGCCGGACTTTTTGTAATGTTGAGTACCCGGCATCATACACCCGGGTCAGCGATGTTGATATGCGCCCGCCCGCTTCCGGCAGCAGGTCGGTGTCGCTAGTCCGGATTTTGCTGCTGTCGCGATTGTCGGTGACATAGCCTCTTACATGGAGACCGGTATACAGTTGCGTTTGCAGCACGTCGCTTTTATACGGGTATATGGTGATGCGGGGAAACAGGTGCAGGCGCTGACCACGTGGGGCTGTTTCTCGGTAGAGGTTTTCCATGGTACCGTCAAAATCAACATAGAGCGGCGCTGAGAACAGCCGCTGTCGTACCGTTGCGCCGCCAAGCGATGGTAAAGCCTGAAGCGTGGCTTTGTTGTCGTTGGTATAAAGATTATCGCTATAGCGCAGGTAGGACGTCAGGGCATAATTATGCCATATATTCAGGGTGTTGATTGTTGTGTCACTCGATTGACGGTTGTAATCGCCAACTTTCTCACCATAATCGCTTAAAAATGTTGAGTCACTGGTCAGATTAACGTTCAAACGGAGATTTGCATCAGGGGAAAAAATTTCTTTGTGCTCCTGGGAGAGGGACCACCGCCATCGGTCCTCCATCTTGTCATAGATCTGATATGTATTGATATGCCCTTCACTGCCGCGCGTGCGGATGTAGCGATAATTGAGCGAGGTTCCTACCCCGCGAAGCGACATTAAATAGATATCCAGCTGAAGATCCTGACTTGGAGAAATCACCAGGTAGAGCGGTATATCGAGTTTGACACCCTGTTTCTGGGATTTACTTAAATTTGGCCGAAGAAGCCCGGATGTTTTCCCGTCAAGAACAGGAAAGGCCATCCAGGGGAGATAAAGCACGGGCATGTCCTTTACATAGAAGATGACATTACGTCCTGTTGCATAACCGTTCAATTTGGCACTCATCGTACTGGAGCTGAATTTCCAGAAAGGATCCGGCAGATCACAGGAGGTTATCTCGGCGGATGTACCACTATACTCGGTTTCATTGAGCCGAATAAGCTTTTCCGCCATGATGGTTATGCCTGAGTCAGGCTTTCCCGGGATGACGCTTGTCCCTGAAAGAGGAGCCTTGAGGAGCCCCGGACCAATTTCCGCCCGGCCGGTATCGATGTTCATAACCAGAGCTTCTCCCGTCAGGACGGCAGCGTCCTTTGACAGAATAACGGAACCGTTTGCGTACAGCATGTGTGTCGTCGCTTCGTACCTGATCCTGTCGGCAGCAAGGGTCTGACCCTGCCAGCGTGCAACGACATGGCCTTCGGCAGTATACACTTCTGCGTTTTGATCCTGGCTCATCGTGTCGGCATTTATATGTACGTTGCCATCAGAAAGTGCAGGCTCATCAGCAGAGCAAACAGCTGCCCGGCAGGCGATAACAAAGAATATGAGGAGATAATTGATAAACTTCATTCAGCGTTCATCCCCTGATTCCGGCATAATCTACCTGCTCAAGCCATGCTTTAACTTCACCAACGACAAACAACGAACCGCAGACCAGAATGAGATCGTTTGCCGATGCCAGCCCACGGGCTCTGCTGACACCTGCAACGGCAGTGCCGCATGGCTCGGATTCAACCCCCTGGGTCCTGAAAAACCGGCTGAGAACAACATCTTTCATGGATCGATCAATGGCCGGTGTGACGGTATAAATACTCTCAACAAGCGGCAGTAATGGCGCATATATTTGCTCGACGTCCTTGTCTTCGCAGACACCGGTTACCATGAGCAGCCGTGCATAGGAGTAATCCTTCAGCGCTTCAGCCAGTGCCGCCCCTCCGGCCGGGTTATGAGCTCCATCAAGTAACAGCCGGGGCGTGCCCGCTATCAGCTCCATTCGGCCCGGCCACTCGGCCCTGGCAATTCCTTTCGAGAAAGCTGCGGGAGCGATCTTCGTACCTCCTGTTTCAAGGGTTTCTGCTGCAGCAAGTGCAAGGGCCGCATTGATCGCCTGATAGCGGCCGGAAATGCCGGGGGTGAGCGGTTGTAACGACCGGTATAAGCCGTGATAGGTGAGGGTATGATCGGGGTTCCAGGCGGCGGAAAAATTTGTGCCGAACGTCGTAAGGGTCGATGCAGTACTGTGGCACTGCTTTACAATCGCGAGGCGGACCGCGTGGGGTTGTTCTGCACAGATCACGGGAGTGCGTGGTTTAATAATCCCGGCCTTTTCCGTGGCGATCTCTTTGAGAGTGGTGCCGAGATACTCGGCGTGATCGATGGCAATCGGGGTGAGGATGGTCATCTCGCCATTAAAAGCGGCGGTCGCATCAGAGCGGCCACCCATCCCCGCTTCCATAATTGCGAACTCGACCTGCTCTTCACAGAAAATATATGCCGCCAGTGCCGTCGTTATCTCAAAAAAAGTTGCTTCGTCCGGGGCGGCTTCCAGCACGCTATTCAGCCTTTGCGCGAGTTTTTCGGCGGCATATTCCTCACCGTTTATTCTGAACCGTTCGGTAAAGCGGACCAGATGAGGGGAGCTGAACTGGGCAACCGTATGACCGGCCTGGCAGAGAATGCTGGAGAGAAAAGCCGATGTAGAGCCCTTGCCGTTGGTGCCGACAACATGAATGGTGCGGAATTTTTCCTCGGGATTGCCGAGGCGCTTGAGCAGAGTGCCTACCCTGTCGACGCCAGGCCGTATACCAAATCGCCGACGGGCGTACAGCCTTTCCAGCACAGCTGTCAAAGGCATGTCAGGCGGCAGGACGATGGAGCATTTTCAGCAGGGAAGCTAGTTTGCCGCGCATTTCCGGGCGAGGGATAATAGCATCGATCATACCATGATCCAGTAAGTATTCCGCACGTTGAAAGCCTTCCGGAAGTTTCTGCCGGATGGTCTGTTCAATGACACGCGGGCCGGCAAAGCCGATCAGTGCTTTCGGTTCGGAAATATTGATGTCTCCGAGCATGGCGAAGCTGGCGGTGACGCCGCCGGTCGTAGGGTCGGTCAGCAGCGACACAAAGGGGATACCGGCTCTTTTAAGCTTGGCCAGGGCAGCAGATGTCTTGGCCATCTGCATAAGGGAGAGGATGCTCTCCTGCATACGCGCCCCGCCGGAAGCTGAAATGATAATCACCGGCTGGCATTTCTGCAGGCCGCGTTCGATTGAGCGGGTAATTTTTTCACCGACCACGCTGCCCATGCTGCCGCCCATAAAGGAAAAATCGAAGCAGGATACCTGTACCGGCAGCTCTTCGATAGAGCCTTCGACACAAATTACCGCATCTTTCGAGCCTCCTTTGGCAAGGGCGGCGTCAATACGGTCCTGATAGCTTTTGGCGTCTTTGAATTGAAGAAAATCGACTGATGTCATATCGGCGTCATACTCCTGCCAGACTCCGTCGTCAAGGAGTGCTTCGAGGCGCTTGCGTGCAGAAATACGGTAATGGTGGCCACACTTCGGGCAGACCTGGAGGTTGGCCTCTATATCCTTGCTTAACAGCGTTTCGGAACACCCCGGGCATTTTACCCACATCCCGTCAGGAAATGTGACCTTGTTACCGCCCGATCTTTCTATACTTGTTTTTTCCTTGGTAAACCAGCTCATAGATGGCCTCGTGTCTTTCGTAATTCTGAACTTGTTAAGCAATAGCTTGTTTCAAGCCTGCAACATAACTCCCAACCTTTTGTTTCAGTTCTTCCCCGGAAAGCTGTTCAAACAGTTTGACGATGGCACTGCCAACGACAATACCGTCAGCAAGTTTTCCTACTTCAGCTGCCTGCTCAGGGGTGGATATGCCGAACCCGGCCATGACCGGGAGCGATATGGCTTGATTTACTCTGGCCAGTTCTTGCGCCAGTGAGGTCGAAACCGATGTTCTGGTTCCGGTTACTCCGGTTACCGTAACATAATAGACAAAACCGCTGCCATGGCTTTCGACTGCAGCGATACGCTCTGAGTCAGACGTTGGCGTAAGCAGAAAGATCACATCGATGCCATACAGCCGGGCCGGAACGGTCAATTCACTCGACTCTTCCGGCGGCATGTCAACCAGCAGGATACCATCAACCCCGGCATCAGACGCATCGCGGCAGAAACGGTCGAATCCGTATGCATGAACAGGATTAAGGTAACCCATCAGGATAATCGGTATTTCACAGCGTGTACGCACCCTCTTTACCAGCTCCAGGATGCCATGAAGAGTCGTTCCGGCGTTGAGCGCCCGCTCTGAGGAGCGTTGAATTGTCGGTCCGTCTGCCATCGGGTCTGAAAAAGGGACGCCAAGTTCAATAACGTCAGCCCCGGAATGCTCAAGCAGCTGAATCATCTCTTCCGTTACGGCAAGGTCAGGATCTCCGGCGGTGATAAACGTTACCAGGGCCTTTGAGCCGTCTGTGTGAAGTGCGGCGAATCGTGCGGCAAGTCTACTCATATGTATGCGTAACCGGTTAGATGGTAAAACCGGTCATCTCCTTCTCAAGCAGATAAATCTGCTGTGTCAGATCGGTCACGGCAGAATTCATCACCGCTGTGGCACGACTATTTGCGTTTGTAGCCCCTTCAATATTGCTGACAGATTTTACGATCAGGTCACTGCTGTCGACCTGAATGCGACATGCTTCACGAATCTGACCGACCATTGAGGTCACATTTTCATTCGAACGGGCAATCATGCTGCTGGCTCGGCTCTGTTCACGGGTTGACGTGCGCAGGTGGACGGTGAGATTTTTCATCCGCTCAACCGCTGCCGATATCATCTCGGTTTCCCGGGAGTGCTCTCGAGATGAAGCGGCTATACTGCTTACCATGCATTCAACACTTTCCATCGCTTCATGTATACTTTGGCTGCCTCGCGCCTGCTCCAGAGTTGTCCTGGCAATCTCAGCAACCTGGGCACCGGCACGCTCAGCTCCTGAAACTATTTTTTCAAGTGCGGTTCCGGAGCGTTGCGACAATTTTTCTCCTGCGGCGATACTTACCTCGGCCTGGCTGATCGAGGCGACCGCACGCTGTGTCTCTTCCTGAACGCCTCGTATGACCGATGCTATTTGCCGGGTAGAACTTCTGGTGCGTTCAGACAGTTCACGAATCTCCTCGGCAACCACCGCAAAGCCCTTCCCCTGTTCACCGGCCTGAGCTGCGATGATGGCGGCATTGAGCGCCAAAAGATGTGTCTGTTCGGCAACATCATCAATCACCAGCAAAATAGTGCCGATGTCTTTTACGCGCAATGAAAGGGTTTCAACAACTTCCGAAGTTGTCTGCGAAGAGGACCTGATCGCCTGCATGCCGTCAATTGCCTCGAGAACTGCTTTTTTGCCGAACTCTGCGTCGCTCCGCACTGCTTCAGAAATGGCGGCGGAATCCATGGCATTTTTCTCTACCTGTTTGATTGTCGCGTCCATCTCGGCAATGGAAGAGGCTGTTGATGTGGAGGCGTCGAGTAAATTGATGATGTTTGTGCCGATCTCTTTAATTGAGAGGGTAATCTGGGTAATGGAGGAGCTGACCTCTTCGACATTTTCTGCCAGCCTTTCGGCACCTATAGCGATCTCTTCGATGGTTGCAGCCATCTCAAGCGAAGAGGCAGAGGTGTCTGTTGTTGAATCAGAGAGTTTATCCATTCCGCCATATATTTCATGTACCGATTCTTTAATTTGTACTACAGCACGTGAGGTCTCCAGCACAAACCTTTCCTGCATCTGTGCCGAATGCACTGCCTGACGGGCGGTATTTTCCAGATTGTGGTCAATTGAGGTGAGTACACCAGAGGCGGAACCGATGCGCGCAACCATGCTATGGAGATTCTCGGCCATATTATTCATGGCAGCAGCAAGATCAGCGGCTTCTCCGCCGCCGCGCACTTCAAGACGGGCATCCAGTTTACCGTCAGCCACAGCCTTGGCAAACTGGACACAGTACTTCAGCGGCCTGGTAATCGAGATGGTAATGAAATATGAAAATACGGCGATCAGTCCAACAACGCCGGCCGTAATCGCAGCAGAAATTGCGGTCTTTTTTCTGATGCTTGCTGCCGCCTGTTCCTCCGTAGCGGTAACATCCTGGCGGATGCGTTCAACCATCTCAACAATAGCGTTGCTGAACGTACTGAACCGTTCTGCCTGGATCCCGGTCACCAGATAGCTGGCTTTTAGAATATCACCTTTTATGGCAGCGGGCAGTACCTCCTTCAGAAGTGCTGTCCGGTACTCGCTCCAGATGGCGCTTGCCTTGTTTATGGTCGTATGCTTGCCCGGTGATTCAACGGACTCCAGAACAATACCAAAATTGAGGTCAATATCGTTGGTGAGTTTTTTTATTGTGGTTATATTTTTATCGGCGGCTACAGGATCGGCTTCCAGCATAAAGTTCTGGATCTCGCTGTTTATCTGAAAGAGGTCGGATTTCAGTAGGGCGATGCTTTCGAGCGCATCCTTGTCTTTTTGAATGGCTCGATAAACGGCACCACCAATTCTCACTTCATTTATCATAAAAAGACTGATAGCGGCAACCAGCAGAATGCCGGAAAACGCCGCTGCAGAAAGCAGTACCATCTTGGTGCGAAGGGTGAGGCCGCTCGAATTATAGGAGTATGTTCTTCTCTCCACAAACAACTCCTCTCCGCCTTGAGATCACTCTTGATTGAGAATTGGTATAACAGGGTAACGTGCGAAAATGGATCTGTTGATAGAGGCGTCGCCATTAAAAAAGCCGCCCGACTATAGCAGAGCGGCAGCTTTCTTATCAAGAAAAAACACCTGTAGCAGTTGCCCGGAAGAGAGGCCTCCGATCAACGAATCCGTGTTGAAGTTTCAGCGAGAGCAACTCGGGTGCCCTGAAGGTTGAGACGCTCAATCATCTTCTCCCGGATGCTGCGGATTTTTTTTATATAGGCATCTGCCTGTGATCCCTGGCCACAATAATATGTTTTCGCGAGTTCCAGATCACCCTGAGCCATGGTAAGTTTGGCATAAAGTTCACACACCGCAGCTTCGGCGCACTTGGCATCATCAAGCATATCTTTAGTCGAATAGCCATGGCTTCTCGCCCGTTCCGGCATTAACTGCCAGACACCGCGAGCCCCCTGCCCTGAAACAGCGCGGGATGAAAGTGAGTGGCCGCCGGTTTCTGCCAAAGCAATTTCGGCGAGGTCAAAGGGCATAAAAACCGTAGCGGCTGTTTTTTCAAAGCAGATTACCGCCAGTTTATGGGCTCGTTTACGGGATGTTTTGCGGGCGAATGCCGACTCAATAACGGCCTGCTGTTTTTTTCGCTGGATAAGAGAGATGGTGTTGCTGTCGAGGATGTACGGTTCTGAGGCAAGCGAAGTTGAAGAGCTGAAATTCGCCAGTGTAAACGGAGTATTTTCGCACGCTGTCAATACAAACAGGCAGATGAGATAGATAAGTTTTTTTAGCATAATAAATGAGTAGGGAAGTGGTATCGGCTTTGCCGGAGCGGCGTCGTTGCCCACAAAAAGCGAGGGCGTATCTCCGGCGGGGTACTCCTTTCATAGGTATTTTGTCCCGGAAATGCCAAAGTCCCTGTTAGCGGGACTTTGAGAATACGGCACAATGCGTACAGACAGTATAGTATCAAACAGCGAGAGTCAATGTTTTTTTATTTTTAGTAAGTAATATCAATATAGTATGCACTTTTGTGCGGTTATTTTGCAGCTGACAGCTCTTTAAGTGTCACACCTCCCAATACACTGCGGACCTCACCCTGAACCCGTCTCCAGACCGGATGAACATTGCAGAATCCGGAACGTTCGCAATCGGTCGGAGCGGCAACACACCGGTTCGGCATTATTGGACCTTCGACCGCCTCTACAACCTCAAGCAGGGTAATATTTTCCGGTTCACGACCGAGCATAAAACCTCCGCCGGTACCCCGAAAAGACTTTACCAGCCCTATTTTACTGAACTGCTGGAATATTTTGGCAAGGAACGTGGGGGGAACGTCAACTGCGGCGGCGATATCACTCAAAAGACAGACCTTGTCAAGCGGCTTTCCTGCCAGATAGACAATGCCTCTGATGGCATATTCACCCTTTCGCGTAAGCTCCATCATGTAAACCCCCCAAAAAAGACTTTATATATCTTTTTATGAGTTTAGCAGGAACTTGTCAACAGAATTATCAAGTTGTTTTATGCCGACTCTCCCGGAAGTTCCTCTTCGACTCTGCTTCTCTTCTTCCCAAAGATTAAGGCCACCCAGACGCTTATCTCGTACATGAGATACATCGGGATCATTATGACAAACATGGTTATCAGATCGGCATGAAAAGCCGCTATTATCGAACTGGCGAGCAGCGCGTATTTCCGTTTTGGCGCCAGAAACTGGTAGCTGACAATCCCGAAACGGGCGAGGACCAGCGTCAGTACCGGAAGTTCAAAGATCAGCCCGAACATCAGAATCAGTCGCAGACAAAAATTAACATAAGAGCTGATATTGAACCAGCTTTGCAGCCCTTCTGCCTCATACGACAGGGAAAAATTGATAATGACCGGCCAGATTATGATTAAAAAAAACATGGCGCCGATACAGAAGGTCACCGTGGCTGCGGTAACAAAAGGCACCACCATTCTCCGCTCTCGTCTGGTCAGGGCGGGTGCAATGAATAGCCATACCTGATAGAAGACGATCGGGAGTACCAGAACAAAGCCGGCCATCATTGAAATTTTGCACTGAATGAAAAACGGTTCCAGAGGAGCGCTGTAGTTGAGAGGACGCTGCTTTTGCGGCGCGGTGATTTCCTGGTCAAGCTTGTAGCGGGTGTACATCGAGGGGGCAAGTTCTTTGACTTTGAGATACACCTCCTTCTTTATCTCTGTCAGATAGGTTTTGCCGGTCAATGGCTTTTCGATGAACTTGAGGAGATCGCCGGAATAATTCCAGGCAACGCCCATGCCGATAATCACCGCAATGACAATAATGATCAGTCGTGTGCGCAGTTCAACAAGATGCTCGATAAACGGGACGCTTTTTTCTTCGTTCATGCTCTCTTCCTTTTCGCGTTACTCTAAGGTTTTCTTGCCATGAGAGTGATCTGGTAGTCAGAGATCACATTGTTTCGTTCACGAGCCATTTGGTTGATCTCGTCCTCTGAAAAGAGGCCATTCACGAATTTTTCATAATAGACTGGATCAAGTATCGTTATCATCCCGGCTATGAAGAAATCAACGCCGATATAGAGGGCCAGCGGTGTTGCCGCAGAAATGCCGCCAGCGAGCCATTCATTGTTTTTTACCCTGTCAAAAAGAGTCAGGGACTGTGGCGTAATGGGACGGACATGGGTCGGATCGCCGAGATAATTGTCATGCCGGGGATGGGGGGCGTGGATAACAACAGAGGCCTGATTCGAGCAGACGCGATAGGTCTCCCTGATGATATTCAGGTAGGTGTCGGTATCCTGACCCATATGCTCAAGTGAGTGGATAAAGCGAACCTCTTCAACTGAATCTGTCAACCAGGGCCAGGGGGTTTTTTCCAGATCAAAGACGACGTCGGTGGCTGAAGTCGCATACTTGTCTACGTTGAGGAAGCCCTCGATTGCTTTGCTGCCGCAGCCAAGATTCAGTTTCATTGTATCGCCGACCTGAAAAACCAGCCGTTTTTAAACACCGGGGTGCCCCGTGTATGCGAACGGAGGAACAGGTACTTGTGGGAACAGAGGTTCAGCTGTTCTACCAGATTGGCAAAACAGCTGTCCACACAAAGGAGTATGCCGGCCCGTTCGATGACGCCAAGCCAGTCGAAGGGGTTGTCAGTCACTGCGCTGATCCTGATGACCTGATAGTCGCGCAGCAGATCTTCCGGGAGCTGAATGTCCAGTTTGAAACCCTCCCCCTGGTCATGAATTACCAGATAGCGGCCATGAACAGCCAGACTTTCGAAAAGCGCCTGCTCTCGTGCCGGGTTGCGGGTGACCGACAGCTGCCATTTTTGATCGAACGGTACGCCGGTGAGCGCATATTTGTATTCATCAAATTTGAGCGAATAAGCAAGCTGTTTATCGATGACATCCAGATCGAGCAGATGAGAGTAGAGGCAAAACATGGTATCGCAGCCTCTCTGTTCCAGTTCGGCTTTTGGCTGGTTTAAAAAATATTCAACAGTTGCGTAGCCGGTCTGCTCCTCGTAGACAGGAATAAAGCGGATAGCTGGGAACGCGGCCTGAACCGATGAATGGAAACGACTCTCTACCGGCCAGAACACCTCGTGCCCCTGACCGATGAAATAGTGGGCAATCGGAGCAGCGATGATGATATCGCCTATGCCGCGGGTCTGAATTAAACCGATTTTCACTGAATGTTCCACCGTGTAATTAAAAGTACGTCGGCCCTCGCGACCAGACAGTAACAGAAAATCAAAGGTGCGACAATCGACATTTCTCTGAGAAATTCACCGGCGCTTTCTTCCCCCTGATTTTCCTTTTCCAGAGGGAGTCTCTCGCCCCCGACGCCCACCCTGCTCCCCTTTGTCACTTCGTGGCTGCAGACCGGCCAGTCGTTTACCACGCAGCGGAATGCGCGGGTACTCTTCCCGTCCGGTCGCGCTGGCATTATTTTTCTGGGCGGCGGCACAATGTTCCGCCAGGATAAACTCCATGCGCCGTGTGCCGGGTGATACCGCCGCAACGGTAATCCTCGCCGCATCGCCGATGCGGAACACCCTGCCGCTGCGGCGCCCTATGAGGGAGTGCTGCTTTTCGGCGTGGCTGTACAGGTCGTCCGGCAGAGAGGTGATATGGACCAATCCCTCTACGAACAGCTCCTCCAGCTCTACGAAGAAGCCAAAACCGGTGACTCCGGTGATGAAGCCGTCAAACTGTTCTCCCACATGCTTCTGCATATACTGAAGTTTTTTCATTTCCACGACATCACGCTCGGCTTCCATGGCCACCCGCTCGCGTTTACTGGTATGCTCGGCAACCTCACCGAGGCGTTCTGTGGCGATGGCAAGCTGCTTCGCCCCCTCCCCAGCCCTCCCCCTCCTGGGGAGGGAGTTGATCTCCTCCCCCCAGCGGGGGGAGGTCGGGAGGGGGGAGGTGTTGAAGCCCGCCTTCAATATCCGATGCACCACCAGATCGGGGTATCTCCTGATCGGGGAGGTAAAGTGGCAGTAACAGTCTGATGCCAGGCCGAAGTGTCCGACGTTGTCAGCGGCATAGCGGGCCTGCTTCATACAGCGGAGCAGGGAGTAGTTGATCATGCGCTCCTCAGGACGGCCATCAGCCTGAGCCAGCAGTCGCTGCAGTTCAAACGGCTTTACCTTTTTGTCTGCCAATGTGAATTCGTAGCCGAAACCGTAGGCAAATTCCTGAAAGGCCAGAAGTTTTGCCGGATCCGGGTTCTCATGGACACGGTAGAGAAACGGGATACCCCGGGAGGTGATGTGGCGTGCCACCGCCTCGTTGGCTGCCAGCATGAATTCTTCTATCAGCTGGTGAGCCAGAGTGCGTTCGGCCCGGATAATCCCCTCGGTCAGTCCGGTCAGGCCGATGACGATCTCCGGTTCGGGCAGGTCAAAATCGATGCTGCCCCGCTTTTTGCGCATCGCCATGAGAATCAGCGCCAGCTCCTTCATCTCCTGCAGCATAGGCGAGACCGGGCGATATTTGTCGGCGAGTTCACGATCATCGTCGACGATTATCTGCTTCACAATTGTATAGGTCAGCCGGGCCGCGCTCTGTATGACGCTGGCATAAAAGGACGCTTCCAGCATGGTTCCGGTCCGGTCAAAAAGCATTTCAGCGGTCATCGTCAATCGATCAACGTGCGGGTTAAGGGAGCAGATGCCATTCGAGAGCCGTTCCGGAAGCATCGGAATGCAACGATCCGGAAAGTAGACGGAGGTCCCGCGCAGATAGGCTTCACGATCGAGCGGGCTGTCTTTTCGCACATAATGCGCAACATCCGCAATCGAGACCCACAACCGGAAATGCTCGCCCTCACGGCGGAGGGAAACCGCATCGTCAAAGTCGCGGGCTGTTTCGCCGTCGATGGTGACGGTTGCCATTGCGCGCAGATCGACTCGCCCTTTCAACTCTTCAGCGGAGACGGTATCGGTCATGTTCTCCGCCTCGGCACGCACATCCGGGCCAAAAATGTGCGGCAGATCGAAGCGGCGAATGACCGATTGCACCTCAACTTCCGGGTCCTCCGGCCACCCGAGCACCTCAACGATCCGTCCGGTCGCGGGGCGTCCGCCAACGGGATATTCGGTAATTTCAACAACGACCTGATGGCCATCCTGCGCGTGCCCTTTTGCTTTGGCAGGCACCGCAATTACCAGATTCAGGCGTTGGTCTTCCGGGATGACAATTGCACCACGCCGGGACTCCTCATAGCGCCCGACAATTCTGCTGTTGACCCGCGTAATAACCGTAACAACCCGGCCATCCAACTTGTTGCCGCCCATGCGGCTTGGTGCGGAACTGGCCTCAACCAGGTCTCCGTGCAGTGCACTTTTAAGGAATTTTGACGGTATGAAGATGTCCTCACCGCCGCCATCAGGGGTCACAAAGCCGTATCCGTCACGGTGTATTGATATGGTGCCACGGGTCGTTTTAATCTGTTTTCTGGAGAAATTCATCGCTCAACTCCTGGATGATCGGTATGTTGGCCAAGTACGTGCATAGTGTTAAGTTTAACGCGAGCAAAGTCAACTCAGATTTTTGCTTTGGAACTGTTGCGCTTCCGGTAATTTTGCGCTACATTACAAAAATTATTTAATCAGAAAGGAAAGAGCCGGTGAAAGCATGTGTTATTGGCCTGGATATGGCCGTATTCCTTATGTTCAGTGCGAGTGTCGCCCTGGCAGAGGGCAAACCGGGAGATGCCGCGGGGCATCTGTATACTCATAAAGTGGCTGCTGAATCACAGCATGCTGATGTCATAAAGCACCAATCCTGTCCACACTGCGGCATGGATCGGGAGAAATTTAACTATTCCCGTCTGCTGATTACCTATTCCGACGGCTCTTCAGTCGGGGTATGCAGTGTTACGTGCGCTGTCACTGCGCTGAAAAACAGCAGAAACAAGCCGGTGGCATCCGTTGAAGTTGCTGATTATAATACAAAAAAACTGGTGAGTGTTGATAAAGCATTCTGGGTGATCGGCGGCAGTAAGCGGGGGGTCATGACAATATACGCCAAGTGGGCTTTTGAAAAAAAGGAAGATGCCGTTGCGTTTGTCAAGAAGAACCACGGTAAACTGATTACCTACAAAGAAGTGCTTGAATATACAGAAAAAGGACAATAAATCAGTGTGTTACATGAAAATAATCTTCCAGGCAGTGATGCTGTCTTTATTGGCTGCCGTCAGCGTCACGGCTGCTGACAAGGGCACTGCTGCCGTTCCTGCCGGCGCCAAATGCCCGGTCTGCGGCATGTTTGTCGTCAAATATCCTGACTGGACGGCCACTGCCCGTTTTAAAGACGGCTCGACCTCGTATTATGACGGTCCGAAGGATATGTTCAGCCACTATCTTGATACCGCCCGTTTTACTCCTGGAAAACGCCAGGCCGACATTGTCGCGCTGACCGTAAAGGAATATTATGCAGTGGCGATAATCGATGCCCGCAGCGCCTTTTATGTAACCGGCAGTGATGTGTCTGGTCCGATGGGAAGTGAACTGATCCCGTTCAGTACCGAGAAGGACGCGACTTCATTCAAGCTCGATCACAAAGGGAAACGTATCCTTCGCTTCAACGAGATTACCCCCCAAATCATAAAATCGCTCAATTAAGGCCGCCATGCGTCGCTCGATCCAATTTCTCCTCTTTACGGCAGTGATTCTGACCGTTTTTCTCCTGCTGCCGCTGCATGCCCGTAATGCGCAGCAGCACCGGGCAGCCCCGACACGTCAGCTGCAGAATCTTCATGTGACTGATCTCTGTCTGGCAACAGAAGCCCGGTATACCCGCCATCCGGCGGTAGCTGACCGCCACACCCCTTTTCAGGAACATCCCCTGGCGCTGGAACATTTTCCCACCGGAGCCCTTATCCTGCCGAACCTTCCCGGGCGAGATACCAAATGAAACGAGCAGTTGAACGTCATCTGAATATTCTCGAATTCACGCTGGCATCACTGCTGCGGAGAAGAGCGAAAAACCTGGCGCTGCTGGCGATGTATCTGCTGGTCATTTTCATGCTGGCGTCACTGCAGTTCTTTGTCACGGCGCTGAAAAGAGAAGCGGCCCTCATTTTAACGGATGCACCCGATATGGTCGTGCAGCGGTTGACGGCAGGCCGGCAGGATCTTGTCCCGGACCGCTATGCCGCTGAAATTGCCAAAATCAAGGGGGTCAGCGCCGTTCGATCCCGTTTGTGGGGCTATTATTATGATGCGCTCAATGGCGCCAACTATACCATCATGACCGGTGATGATAGCGCTGCACCTCCGGGGACCGCTATCGGTGCCGCGCTTGCAAAGTCCCGCAACCTGCAGGTTGGTGATCTGCTGCCGCTGATAAGCTATGACAAATCTCCGGTAATGCTGGAGATCGGCTCAATTTTTCCGAGCAGTTCCGACCTTGTTGCCGCTGATCTGATTGTCATCTCGCCGGTGGAATTTCAGCAGCTGTTCAATTTTCCGGACGGTCAGGCAACCGACCTGGCGGTAACGGTGCGGAACCCGAAAGAGCTGCCGACCGTCGCGGCCAAAATTGCGAGCCAGTTTCCCGATTCCCGCCCGATCCTGAAAAGTGAAATTCAGCGCACCTACCAGTCAATCTTTGACTGGCGCGGCGGCATGACGCTGATGGTTCTCGCCTCGGCACTGCTTTCCTTCATCATTTTCGCCTGGGACAAGGCCACCGGCCTTTCCGCTGAAGAGCGCAAGGAGATCGGCATCCTCAAATCGATCGGCTGGGAAACGTCCGATGTGCTGCTGCTCAAGTTCTGGGAGGGTCTGGTCATCTCGCTGACAGCCTTTCTGCTGGGCGTCGTACTCGCCTACGGGCATGTTTTTTTCCTGTCGGCTCCGCTGTTTGCCCAGGCACTCAAGGGGTGGTCGGTGATCTATCCCCGGTTTCAGCTGGTACCGGTTGTCAACGCCTATCAATTGGCGGTGCTTTTCTTTCTGACCGTTGTGCCATATACGACAGCGACGGTAATACCCTGCTGGCGAGCGGCCACAATCGATCCCGATGCCGCCATGAGGTATTAACGTGATAGAACTTTCCGGGATAACCAAGTCGTTCAACAGCGGCAAACCGAACCAGTTTACTGCCGTGGATAATGTCACCCTTACGGTTAATCCGCAGCAGATCACGGTACTGAAAGGGCCGAGCGGCTCGGGTAAAACCTCGCTCCTGACGATGATCGGCTGTATGGCCCGTCCAACCTCCGGGCGGATATTTCTCCATGGGGTTGCCGCCGCAGTACCGTTTCAGCAGGAAGGGGTCGATTCCGTTGAAATCACCAGCCTGCCGGAGCGTTTCCTCAATGATATCCGCCGCTCCACCTTCGGGTTTATTTTTCAGCAATTCAATCTGGTCAAAGGGATTACCGTGCTGGAAAATGTCATGCTGCCGGCCTATCCGACCGGCGAGCGGCGCTCGAACTTTCGTGACCGGGCGGTGGCTCTGCTCGAACAGTTCAGTATCTCCCGCCACGCCGGACAACGGATCGAGCTGCTCTCCGGCGGAGAATTGCAGCGGGTCGCCATTGCCCGCGCTCTGATCAATAACCCCGCCATCATCATTGCCGATGAACCGACGGCACATCTCGATTCAAAACTGTCACACGAGTTTATGGCTATTGTCGGACGCATGAAAGGAGAGGGGAAGAGCGTGCTGATTGCCAGCCACGACCCGATCGTGTTTGATTCGCCGCTGATCGACCGGATGGTTGAAATGCGTGATGGTGCCGTGGTCACCAGCGGGAGCTGCCGGTGATTTTACAGCCTGCCGTCCTCGCACTGCTGCTGATCGCGCTGCTTGTTGCCGGAATGGGTCTCTACGCCGGTTTTTACGGTATGAAGATTCTCCGTCGCTGGGATCCGGCGAGCGGCAGCGAAGGGCAGCTGGAGCTGGAACGGAGAACCTACCTGATCTCCACCATCATGAGCTACATCCTCTCCTTCGAGCTCATGTCGCTGTTCCTCTTCATCTACACTGCTGACGATATTCATATTCTCTTCACCGGCGCCATGTGCGCAGCCGGGACGCTCGCGGTCAACTCGTTCGGCTATCCGGCGCTCCTGCTCAAGACCGTCAATTTCCTTCTGGCCGGGGTCTGGCTGATCGTCAATTATGTTGATAACAAAGGCTATGACTACCCGCTGATCAAGGTCAAATATGAACTGCTCAACCTGATTGTGGTGCTGCTGGTACAGGAGTGCGTTCTGCTGCTCGCCTATTTTGCCGGGGTAAAGCCGGATGTTATCACCTCCTGCTGCGGCAGTCTGTTCAGCCACGAATCCACTAACTTCAGCGGTGATCTTGCCGCGCTGCCGCACCTGCCGATGCAGATCGCTTTCTTTACCGGCATGGCGGTCACCGCCGTCAGCGGGGTCATCTTTTATCTTCGCGCCCGCATCGGCTATCTCTTCTCTATTGCCGCAACGGTGACATTTCTGCTTGCCGTCGCCTCGGTCGTTTCGTTTATCTGTCTCTATTTCTACGAACTTCCCACCCACCACTGCCCGTTCTGTCTGCTGCAGAAGGAGTACGGTTTTATCGGCTACGTCCTTTACGCCACGCTCTTTACCGGCGCCGTTGCCGGGATCGGGGCCGGAGTTTTGATGCCGTTCCGGAAGGTCGGCAGTTTGATCCGCATCATCCCGGCGATTCAGCGCCGCCTCACCCTTGGTACTCTGCTCTGCTATCTGCTGTTCACTCTGATTGTTGTCTGGAAGATGATTTTTTCGGCGTTGAAGCTGGGGTGAATAAAAAGGCTGTTATCTATTCGGGCAAATAGTGACAACCCGAAAAGACTGGCGCTATTTCACTGTAATTCCCCGGTTGCATTCCACACATTAACAATGGTAACGTTGCCTCGATTCAAACAGATTTCAAAGGAGTTGGTATGTCATCGCTTGCATATAAAACAGAACGGGTTGTAAGCATCCTGCGCGAATTGCCGCCAGCCAAGGTTAATGAAGTTATTGATTTTGCCGAATACCTGAAACAAAAAAACCTTCAATCGAAACAGCATAAACAGATTGCTGCTGAATTGTCACACCATACAATTGACGAATGGCTTAACTGCTCCCCTGTCAATGCCTCTGCCCGCTCTCCTGAAGAGATGGACCGGTATATTCAAGAGTTGCGCGCGGCGTGGGAGTAGCCTCTTAATGATCTATCTGGATACATGCATTGTCATCTACCTTGTCGAACGTCACTCCGGTTATTTTCCAAAGCTGAAATCACTTCTTGCCGGCATGGATTCTCCGGCTATATCGCCGTTAGTAGAAATGGAAGCTCTGATTCATCCTCTTCGCAGCAAAAACTCCCGCCTTATAGAGGCATACCAAACTTTTTTTGATTATTGTACGGTGCTTGATATGCCGAAGGAGGTGTATCGTCAGGCAGCAGTTATTCGAGCCGAACATCCGATCAAAACGCCTGACGCCTTGCATTTGGCGACAGCTAACTGGCATGACTGTCTTTCTTTGTGGACAAACGACGAGCGGTTAGCGCGTATCACCCCATCGATAGCCCGTAATATTCTGTCAGCAACTTCCAGGTCTACTGAAGTTTAAATTTCAAACCTGCCGTTGACAGCAGCCATTTAATGGGTGACCCTGAACGGCTTGACCGGTAACGCTGGTCTGCTATCTGCTGTTCACTCTGATTGTTGTCTGGAAGATGATCACATCGGCGCTCAAACTGGGATAAGGTGCTATATTCTGCATCGTGAACCGTATATTTTTTTCCCCACCGGTAAAAAATATGTTAATATCCCGCTTCTTTTTTACGCAACGTCCAGGAGGTAGTCATGCCGCAATACTTTGAAGGAAAGCTTGAAGCCAAAGGTCAGAAATTCGGTATCGTTGTCAGCCGATTTAACAGTTTCATCTGCGAACGCCTGCTTGAAGGGGCGGTTGATGCCCTGATCCGCCACGGTGTTAATGATAAAGACATTCATGTGACGCGTGTGCCGGGGGCGTTTGAAATTCCGCTCTTTGCCAAAAAAATGGTGTCTACCGGCACCTATGACGCCCTGATCTGTCTAGGCGCTGTGATCCGCGGCTCTACACCGCATTTCGATTATGTCGCTTCTGAAGTTTCCAAAGGGGTGGCAACCGTCTCACTGGAGAGCGGCGTACCGATCGCCTTCGGCGTATTGACGACTGACACCATTGAGCAGGCGGTGGAGCGGGCCGGAACCAAAGCGGGTAACAAGGGCTTTGAGGCGGCGGTGACCGCAATCGAATCGGTCAATCTGATGAAGGTGCTGAAATAATGGGTATACGGCGCGAAGCGCGTGAGCTGGCTCTGCAGATGTTGTACGCTCTCGACTCCAACAGTTCTGCCGGCTTACGTGAGACCCTGCAGATTTTCCGCGAGGAGCAGAGTGACATTTCGGGGCGGGTGCGCGAGTTTGCCGAGGAGATGGTGCAGGGTGTTCACGCTCAGCGCGAGATCATCGATGAAGCCATCAAGGCCCGCTCCAAAAACTGGTCGCTGACGCGCATGCCGAGGGTCGACCTGAACGTCATGCGACTGGCGGCATATGAGCTGATGTTTCGCGCCGATATCCCGAAAAAGGTCTCTATCAACGAGGCGATAGAGATTGTCCGCCGCTTCGGGGACAAGGAATCTCCGGCGTTTGTGAACGGCATCCTTGATGAGATCGAGGCGTGCGCAAAAACTGAACAGTCAAGCGAGGAATGATGAAAGATATACAGGTTGGCTTAATAGGATTCGGTAATATCGGCGCGGGAGTCGTCAGGCTGCTGCGCGAGAACGCGAACGTTATTCGCAGCAAAGTCGGGACCGGCATTGTTCTCAAACGTATTGCCGACCTCGATGTAACGAGTGATCGCGGTGTCGTTGTCGACCCCGGTGTACTGACGACCAGTGTCGATGACATTTTCAATGATCCCGAAATTTCGGTGGTTATTGAATTGATCGGCGGCTATGAACCGGCTAAAACGTTCGTGCTGAAGGCCATCGAGAAGGGCAAGCATATCGTTACCGCCAATAAGGCGCTCCTGGCGCTCCATGGTTCCGATATTTATGCGGCCGCCGTCAGAAAGGGTGTTGAAGTGCAGTTCGAGGCTGCCGTCGGCGGCGGCATTCCGGTGCTGACGGCGATCAAAGGCAATCTCGCCGCCAATAATTTCAGCAGTGTTTTCGGTATCATGAACGGTACCTGCAATTATATTCTCACCCGTATGACTCAGGAGGGGGCCGCCTTCTCTGATGTGCTGAAAGTTGCCCAGGAACTTGGTTATGCCGAGCCTGACCCGACCTTTGATGTCGAGGGGGTTGACACCGCGCACAAGCTGGCGGTTCTCATCTCACTCTGCTTTGGCACCAGCATTGATTTTAATGATATTCATACCGAAGGGATCGCACACATCAGCGGCATGGATGTCAAGTATGCCGCTGAATTCGGCTATCGCATCAAACTTTTGGCCATCGGCAAGCATGTTGACGGCGAAATTGAAGCCCGCGTGCACCCGACCATGATTCCGCTCGACAGCCCTCTGGCAGATATCAACGGCGTATTCAACGCCATTCGCCTGAGTGGTGATTTTGTCGGCCCGGTCATGTTTTCCGGCCGTGGTGCCGGACAGAATCCGACCGCCAGCGCGATTGTCGGTGACCTGATCGGCCTGTCGCGCAGCATGAAGGCCGGTGCCGGCCGGCGGATGTCGCCGCTCGGCTTTCTCGATGAAGCTATTGTTACCATCCCGGTCAGGCCGATGGCTGATATCGTCAGCAAATACATGCTCCGTTTCAGCGCCCTCGACAAACCGGGCGTGCTGGGAGGCATTGCCGGAGCGCTCGGGTCACATGGCATCAGCATCGAATCGATGGTGCAGACGTCACATGACGTGGCTGACGCTACCCCGGTGGCGATTGTCATCATGACGCACGAGGCTCGCGAAGGCTCTATTCAGGAAGCATTGACCGAGATTGACCAGCTTGACATTATCTGTGAGAAAACGAGCTTTATCCGGATTGAGGACAATCTGGAATGACCACCCCCAACCCCTCCGTAATAACAGGAGGGGGCTATCTTAGGAGGAAGAGATGAACACAAAAATCCTGCTGCCTGAAGACCAGATCCCCCGCCAGTGGTACAATATCATTCCCGACATGCCCGGCCCTCTGGCGCCGGTAATCAGCCCGCGTACCATGCAGCCGGTCACGCCGGACGAAATGCTCGCCATCTTCCCGATGGCCCTGATAGAGCAGGAGATGTCAATGCAGCGCTGGATTGATATTCCTGATGAAGTGCGTGAAATCTATAAATTATGGCGACCATCACCGCTGTTCCGTGCGCACCGCCTTGAAAAGGCGCTCGGTACACCGGCAAAAATCTATTACAAATATGAAGGCGTTTCTCCGGCCGGTTCGCACAAGCCGAACTCTGCGATTCCACAGGCGTACTACAACAAGCAGGCCGGTATCCGCCGCCTCGCAACTGAAACCGGCGCCGGTCAGTGGGGGAGTTCGCTCGCCCTTGCCTGTACGATGTTCGGCCTGGAATGTACGATCTATATGGTCAAGGTTTCCTGCACCCAGAAGCCGTACCGCAAGAGTATGATGCAGTTATGGGGGGCGCAGGTGATTCCGTCTCCATCGGAGTTCACCAACTCCGGACGCTCGATCCTCGCCCATGATCCCGATTGCCTTGGCAGTCTCGGCATTGCCATCTCGGAGGCGGTTGAAGATGCCGCCACCCACGCCGACACCAATTATGCGCTGGGAAGCGTGCTCAACCACGTCTGTCTCCACCAGACCATTATCGGCCAGGAAGCGCAGGCGCAGTTCAAAATTGCCGGGGACTATCCGGATGTTGTCATAGCCTGCTGCGGCGGCGGCTCCAACTTTGCCGGGCTGGCATTCCCCTTTATTGCCGATCGTGCCACCGGCAAAAATGTCCGTTGTGTTGCAGTTGAACCGGCATCCTGCCCGACGCTGACAAAAGGGATTTATGCCTTTGATTACGGCGATACCGCCAAAGTCGCGCCGATCGCCATGATGTACACCCTTGGCCACGATTTCATGCCCCCCGGCATTCACGCTGGTGGCCTCCGTTACCACGGTGAGTCTCCGCTGGTTTCTCAACTCTACAATGCCGGTCAGATTGAAGCGAAATCCTATCGCCAGAACGCCTGTTTCGAAGGTGCGCTCCTGTTTGCCCGCAGCGAAGGCATTGTCCCGGCACCGGAATCGTCACACGCCGTGCGTGCTGCAATTGACGAGGCGGTACTGGCCAAAGAAGAAGGGAAAGAGAAAACCATTCTGTTCGGGCTTTCCGGTCATGGTCAGCTTGATATGGGTGCATACGACGCCTATCTCTCCGGTCATCTTGAAGATTACGAATACCCGAGCGAGATGGTCAAGGCGGCGCTGGAGCGGCTGCCGAAGATAAATCTGTAATTATGGTCAAAGTTAAAATCTGCGGCATAACAAATCTCGAAGATGCCCTGATGGCGGTCGAAGCCGGAGCTGATGCTCTTGGCTTCGTCTTTTTTAAGGGTTCTTCGCGCAGCGTTTCACCGGATAATGCCGCAGCAATTATCCGGTGTCTGCCTCCGTTCGTGCAGACGGTCGGCCTGTTTGTCAACGAGGAAACGGCTATCGTCAATGCCGTAGCTGACCAGTGCCGTCTCGACATTGTGCAGCTCCACGGCGAGGAGTCGTCCGACTATTGCCAGGCCATCACCCGCAGGATCATCAAGGCGTTCCGGGTGAAAGATACTTCCAGCCTGGATATTATTGCAGACTATCGTGTTGCCGGCAGCCTGCTGGATGCCTGGTCACCGCTCGCGCATGGCGGTACCGGCACCACCTTTAATTGGCATATCGCTGCGCAGGCGGCGGCCTCCCGGGTAATTATTCTTGCCGGAGGGCTGACAGCGGATAATGTGGCTGAGGCGATAAAAACGGTAAAGCCGTATGCGGTGGATGTGTCAAGCGGTGTCGAGAGTGCGCAGGGGAAAAAGGATGCCGGGCTGGTCAGCCGGTTTATCAGAGCCACAAGGAGTCAGTCGTGAAATTACCGGATAAAAAAGGGCATTTTGGCCAGTACGGAGGGCGCTACGTTCCAGAAACGCTTATGCCGGCGCTGCAGGAGTTGGAAAAAGCGTATGAGCAGTATCGCCATGATCGTCAATTCAAAGAGGAGTTCAAGTATTATCTGCGTCAGTATGTCGGGCGTCCCAACCCGCTCTATTTCGCGGAAAAGCTGACAAATAAATTAGGTGGTGCACGGATTTATCTCAAACGTGAAGACCTGAATCATACCGGCGCCCACAAGGTTAACAACACGATTGGTCAGGGACTTCTGGCGCGGCGGATGGGGAAAAAACGGGTGATCGCCGAGACCGGCGCCGGTATGCATGGCGTCGCTACTGCCACGGTCGCCGCCCTGTTCGGCATGGCGTGCGAAGTATTCATGGGGGAAGAGGATACCCATCGGCAGGCGCAGAATGTGTTTCGTATGAAACTGCTCGGCGCGACGGTCACACCGGTCACCGCCGGTACCGCTACTTTGAAAGACGCCATGAATGAGGCGATGCGCAACTGGGTTACTACCATCGCCGATACCTTTTATGTGATCGGCACTGTGGCGGGACCGCACCCGTACCCGATGATGGTGCGCGACTTTCAGTCCGTGATCGGCGCTGAAGTAAGACGGCAGCACTATAAAGTCGAGGGGCGTCTGCCCGATTATCTGGTGGCCTGTGTCGGTGGGGGGAGTAACGCATTGGGACTGTTCTACCCGTTCCTGAAAGACAAATCTGTCCGTATTATCGGCGTTGAAGCTGCCGGCTACGGTATTGAGACCGGTAAACATGCCGCGCCGCTCTGCGCCGGATCACCCGGAATTCTCCATGGCAACAAGACCTATCTGCTGCAGGACCAGCATGGCCAGATAACCCATGCCCACTCGATTTCTGCAGGGCTTGATTATCCGGGTGTCGGCCCTGAGCATTCCTGGCTCAAGGATTCCGGACGGGCTGAATACGTCGCCATAACCGATGCTGAGGCTTTGGAGGGGTTCAGCGTACTGACGCGTGAAGAGGGGATTATCCCGGCGCTGGAATCAGCACACGCAATCGCTCAGGTCATGAAACTGGCGCCCACATTGAGCCGTGACACGACAATTGTCGTCTGTCTCTCCGGTCGCGGTGACAAGGATATGCATACGGTAGCGGAGGCGCTGGGAGTTGCATTTTAGCCCTGATGTACAGTGTTAAGCCACGCTAAAAGCCCGAGAAATCGGGCTTTTTTTGTTGACTGACGGCAGTGGTTTCATTTATATACAAACCTGTTCTATTATTTTCAAGGAGGCTCCGCCATGCATCTCGTTGACCAGATCAAAAAGAAAGCCAGAAAGAACCTGCAGACAGTGGTATTACCGGAAAGTTACGATGAGCGCATGCTGTTTGCCGCGGAGAAAATAGTTGCTGAAGGTCTGGCAAAGATTGTCATACTTGGTGACCCGGCTAAGATCAAGGCGGAGGCAGTTGCAAAGGACATTGATCTGACCGGGGTTGAACTGCTGAATCCCGCAACGTCGTCAAAACTGGATGGCTATGTGGCCGATCTGATGGAGCTGCGCAAGAGCAGAGGCTTGACCGCCGATGAAGCAAAAAAACTCCTTACCGCTGACGACAACCTCTACTATGCCGGCATGATGGTACGAAACGGGGACGCCGGCGGTGAAGTCGCCGGTGCGACCGGAACGACCGGAAACGTGCTTAAGGCCGCTTTCCAGACGGTGGGTCCCGCCAAAGGGATCAAGACGGTTTCCTCCTTCTTTTTGATGATTACCAATAATCCGGCTTTTGGCGAAAACGGTATCGTCCTGTTTGCCGACTGCGCCGTCAACCCAAATCCCGATGCCCAGTCGCTGGCCGAAATAGCGGTGGCAACTGCAGGAAACTGCAAGGCGTTTCTCGACGTCGATGCTCGTGTCGCCATGCTGTCATTCTCAACCAAGGGGAGCGCCAGTCACCCTGATTGCGACAAAGTGCTGAAAGCACTGGCAATAGCCAGACAGCTCAAGCCTGATATGCAGATAGACGGTGAACTGCAGGCCGACGCAGCCCTCCTGCCGAGCGTAGGCAGCAAGAAAGCTCCCGGCAGCGCCGTGGCCGGTAAAGCCAACGTGTTGATCTTCCCTGACCTCGATGCCGCCAATATTGGCTACAAACTGGTCGAACGTGTCGCCGGTGCCGAAGCGGTCGGGCCGATTATTCAGGGTCTGGCCAAGCCGGTCAACGACCTCTCACGCGGCTGCTCCGTTGATGATATCGTTAACGTGGTTGCAATCACGGCAGTGCAGGCTGCTCAGGGGTAACTCAAATATCAATTCAAAATATGAGCTTCCCTCTGAATGAAAGCATCAAAAAATAGCCCTCCGATCTCCGGGAGGGCTATTTTTTGTAGTGCGTCAGATAAGGCGCGTGGTGCGCAAGCGCCATCCAAGCCGAGGCACGTCCTCTGCGGTAAATGCATTTATTGAATGATTTCTTTTGGCTTGACTTTATTAACCTGAATGTCAGATAACGGCGCAATCCTTTATGATAAGGCTCTCTCCAAAAGACACTGGATACAAAAAAAGCCCCTGTTTTCAAGGGGCTTAATTTCTTGACCGGACGGTGCCGGATATGTGATTGGTGGCTGCTCAGGGACTCGAACCCCGGACCTAGCGAATATGAGTCGCTTGCTCTAGCCAGCTGAGCTAAGCAGCCATTTGAAAACGCCCCTCAGGTGATAGTACCGAAGGGGCAAAATTAATGAGTTGCGCAAAAGAATTAAAGCAAAAAACGAAACAGATTAATAAACCAGTTATTGCAAAAAATCAAGTCTTTTTTCACCGGCGGTTATTGAAATGGCCATGACGCTTCACACTTCAAATCGAATGGAATTACTTCTTGATCATCTGGCCGAGGTTCTTGATAAACCGGCAGGACCGGTGTTGTCACGGGAAGTCATTGTCGTTCAGAGCCGGGGGATGTCGCGCTGGATTGCCATGGAGCTGGCCAAAAAATTCGGTGTCTGGGCACATTGCGCTTTTCCGTTCCCCAATAAATTTATCATGGATCTCTTTACGGCAGCAATGCCCGAGATCACCTCATCGGAGCTGTTTAACAGAGAAATAGTACTCTGGCGGGTTATCAGCCAGTTGGAACAGCTGCTTGATAAACCGGAATTCAAAGAGCTGCAGACGTACCTGACCGGACACAGCCGTGGCATGAGGATATATCAGCTGGCAGATAAAATCGCCGATACCTTTGACCAATACACACTTTATCGCGGCGACGTCCTGAAACTCTGGGAATCGGGCGCCGGTTCCGACTGGCAGGCAATCCTCTGGCAGCAACTTGCTGCTGATGACACGAAATACCATCGGGGCAGATTTAAAACCGAATTTCTCAAGCGTCTGACAGAAGGCAGCATCGATGCTTCTGCATTACCCCCCCGGGTTCTTGTCTTTGGCCTGTCATATATGCCTGCCTTTCATATGGAGATACTGGCGGCCATAGCGCGGTTTGTTGAGGTACATATATTCGTCTTGAGCCCTTGCAGAGAATACTGGGGCGACATTTTGGCGAAAAAACTTCAGGCCCGTCAGGGCCGCGAGTTTACCGAAGCGGCAGAGGAGGGCAACGCCCTTCTGGCGTCACTAGGCAAACTGGGCAGGAACTTCAGCAATCTGATCCTCGACTGCGGTGCCCAGTTGGGCCTCGAACAGGATGAATACGCTGAAGCTGCAGGTGATTCCCTGTTATCGTCGCTGCAAAACGGCATTCTCAACCTGGTCAATGCCGATCCGCAACATAAAATTGCGATTGCTGCCGATGACCGCTCCATTGCCGTGCATTCATGCCACAGCCCCATGCGGGAGGTTGAAGTGCTCCACGATCAACTGCTTGACTTGTTTGCCACGATGGACGGACTTGCTCCGCGAGACATTATTGTCATGACTCCGGACATAGAAACCTATTCCTCATATATCCCGGCGGTATTTTCAGGGCATCAGGACCCGAAACGGCGCATCCCGTTCACCATTGCCGATCGTTCACTCTGCAACGAGGGGAGCATCGGGAAGAGCCTGATGGCGATCCTGACTCTTCCGGGCGGTCGCTTTACCGCTCCGGAAGTCATCGACATACTGTCATCCGCTTCTGTCTGCAGCTGTTTCAATCTTTCCGGAAACGATCTTGAACTCGTAAAAAACTGGCTTGAAGAGACACACATAACCTGGGGGATGAACGCTGACGACCGCAGCGCATCGGGATTGCCGGGCTATGCCGAGGGGAGCTGGATGGCCGGTCTCGAACGGCTTGTCTTTGGCTACGCACTGTCATCTGACGATAACGTACTGATTGACGGCATTTTGCCGTTTGACAATATGGAGGGTGATGCCGCACCGGTACTGGGCCGGTTCGTCCAATGCGTCAGGGCGCTCCATGCTGCAGCTTCAGATCTCGGCACGCCCCGGACTCTGGCGGAGTGGCGGGAAACGCTCGGTGCACTACAAAAGAACTTCTTTACACCATCTCAAGCGGTTGTCCGGGAATACCATGCCATTGAAAAGGTGATCGACTCGCTCGGGAATATCGGAGAGCTCTCATCCTTCCCGCATGAAGTCGGCCTCGATGTCATGCGCCTCTGGCTCCGGAAACACCTGGACAGCGAAGGGGCCGGAGTCGGTTTTCTTTCCGGCAAGGTGACATTCTGCGCCATGTTGCCGATGCGCAGCATACCGGTGAAGGTAGTGGCGCTTTTGGGTATGAATGACGGCTCGTTTCCCCGCCAAAGCCGCTCTCCCGGTTTTGATATTATCCCGGCAGAGCCGAGGCCGGGTGACCGGTCTTTGCGTGATGAGGACCGCTATCTCTTCCTCGAGGCGCTGCTCTCGGCGCGCGAGCGCCTCTACGTAAGCTATACCGGCCTCAGCATCCGTGACAACAGCATCTTGCCGCCATCCGTCCTGATCAGCGAACTGCTTGACTTCCTTGATTGCGGCTATACGCGGATTTGTACCGGTGATCCCCCGGGGGGGAGTGGAGAGTTTCACACAAGCCTTATGACTCTGCACCGGCTACAACCCTTCAGTCCGGCATATTTCAACGGCCGGGAACAGGGGTTATTCAGCTATTCTGCAGAAAATCTGCGTGCCGCCAGAGGGCTTCTCGCCGCATCGAATGTCCGCCCGCGTTTTTTCAGTGAGCCGTTATCGCCCCCTGACGAACTGTTTCGTGAAGTGCGCATCGCTGATATAGTGAAATTTTATGAAAATCCATCAGCCGCAATTTTGCGCCACCGGCTTGGCATAAAGCCGGAAGAGAAAATATCGCCACTCCAGGAACGTGAAATTTTTGAACTTGATAACCTTCAGGCATACAGCATCAAAAAAGAGCTGCTTGATCATGTCCTGGCCGGGAAAAATGTTTATGAACTCCGCCCGATAATCCGGGCCAGAGGTGCCCTGCCGCCGGCCGGCAGGGGTGACACCCTGTTTGACAAGCTCGCCACGGAAGCAACTGAATTTGCCCGGCAGGTGATGCAGGCAGTTGACGGGCAGCACTTTCTGCCGCCGCTGGATGTCGATCTGAATATAGGCGCATTCAGACTTTACGGGCGCATCGCTGCTATTCTGCCGCAACGGCTGCTGCATTATCGCAGCTCAAAGCTTGCGGCAAAAGATCAGGTGAAATTGTGGCTTGAGCACCTCATCGTCAATTTCGTTGCTGACGAAACCTATCCAAAACAGAGCACGTTGATCATGCTGAACGGGAGTGTCGACCTATTGCCGGTGGCTGACAGCAAGACGCACCTCGAACGGCTGTTACAACGCTACTGGCAGGGACTGACAAAGCCGCTGCACTTTTTCCCCCGCTCTTCTCTTGCCTACGCAGAAAAAGGGAAAATATCCGCTGCCGAAGCGCAATGGAACAACGATAACTATCCTGAATGCGCCGACCCGGCCTACCAGCTCTGTTTTGGAGAAGAATCGCCACTCGACGGGGAATTTGAGGCTGTCTCGTCAGATGTCTTTACCGCGTATCTTGACTCTATAAAGGAGCACCCGTGATACCGTTTGACAGTCTCGCCATTGACCCGACAGGCTGCAACCTGATTGAAGCAAGCGCCGGCACGGGAAAGACCTACGCTATCGCCTCTCTTTACGTGCGGCTCATCATTGAAGATAAGCAGTGTAAACCGGAGAACATTCTTGTGGTAACGTTTACCGAGGCTGCCACAAAGGAGTTGCGTGACCGCATCCGGAAACGTCTGCGTGAAGCCCGTGATGCCGCAGGCGGGGAGGGCTCGCGTGACCCGTTCCTGACAGAATTGCTGTCGTCGGGCCACCCCGGATGCCCGGGGAGTGATGTGATACTCTCCCGCCTCGACCGGGCACTGCAGAGCTTTGATTGTGCCGCTATTTCGACCATTCACGGTTTCTGCAGCCAGGCGCTTCAGGAAAACGCCTTTGAAAGCGGCTCACTCTTTGATACCGAACTGGTTACGAACCAGAAACCGCTGATCAATCAGATTGTCGATGATTTCTGGCGTATCAGGTTCTTTGCCGCAGATGCCCCGCTTTTACCGTTAGCAGAAACAATGAAATGGTCTCCCGAAACTTTTGCCGCGTTTCTCAAGGGAAAGCTCACCAATCCGGCGCTCAAAATCGTCCCTGCATTTGCTCCCGTTGAAATAGATGCCATCAGGTGCGACTGCCGCACTGCCTATGACACCCTGTGCTCTTTATGGCTGAAGGAACGGCCTGAAATCGCGCAGATACTTCTGGAACACCCCGGCTTGAGTCGAAGCCAGAAGAACTACCAGCCGGTCGATGCTGTCCCGGAGTTGCTTGCAGGAATGGATTCCTTCATCCGTCAGGGTACCCCGTACGCGTTTTTTGCCGGTTCTCAGAAGCTGACGGCAAGCTACATGAATAAAAAGGATGTGCGCCTCAAAAAATGTGATCCGCCGGAGCATACCTTTTTTACTCTCTGGGATGAACTGGTTACCCTCGTCAGCAGGATGGCCGTCACCCTGTATGCCGAGCTGATTGAATTTGCCAAAAGCCGGTTGCCGGAACGGAAGAACGCTCTGAATGTCCGTTTTTTTGATGATCTGCTGGTTGATCTGCAGCGCGCCTTCACCGGTCAAAACGGAGCGGCAATGGCTGAACGCATGCGTGGCAAGTATCGTGCGGCGCTGATTGACGAATTTCAGGACACTGATCAGATTCAGTATAAAATTTTTCGGGCTCTGTTTACAGAAGGCTCCGTGCCGCTCTTCCTCATTGGCGATCCGAAACAGGCGATCTACAGTTTCCGGGGTGCGGATATTTACGCATATCTTGAGGCTAAAGATGATGTCCCAAAGGAGCATCACCATACGATGACGCTGAACTGGCGCTCATCTGCGGGACTCGTTGAAGCGGTCAATCATCTTTTCAGCATGAACAGGGAGCATCCGTTCGTTTTAGACGGGCTCTCCTATCCCGCAGTCAATGTTCCGGTAGCGGCTGCAGGAGAAGCACAGGAGCTGTTCGTTGCAGGCAGGGATGCCTCTCCTCTGCAGATCTGGTTTTTCTCCCGCGAGGGTTCTGAAGGGAAAGCCATTCCTCTCAAAAGAGCCCACCCGGCGATAGTACAAGCGGTGACAGACGAGATAGTCGTCCTGCTCAGGGACGCCTCTGAAGGGAAAACGGGTATCGGTACGGAACTGCACTCCAGGGCCGTTGTTCCTGGTGATATTGCCGTCATTGTGCGTGGTCACAAGCAGGCCGCGATGATCTACGATTCACTGCAACTGCGGGGGGTGCCCGCTGTCGTCAGGAGTGACCAGTGCATATTTCAGACTCCGGAGGCGCTTGAACTCCGCACCATTCTCAATGCGGTAGCCGAACCGGGGCATGAAGCACGGGTGAGAGCTTCCCTGGCGACGTCTGTAATGGGAAGCGCTGCACACGAGATAGCACGGACCTTTGCTGCCGACGGTGAAGCGGAGTGGGAAAAACGACTCCATTCGTTCCGTGAGTATCATACCCTGTGGAAAAATTATGGGTTTATGACGATGTTCCGGGCTTTCCTGGAAAGTGAAGGCGTTCGCGCACGGTTGCTGTCACTGCCGGGGGGCGAACGGAGCATTACAAATCTGCTCCACTGCGGCGAACTGCTGCACGCTGAAGCATCGGCTTCGCATCTCGGTGTTGATGCGCTCTCTACCTGGTTCAGTGAGCAGATCACAACGCCGCCTGAAGGAGAAGAACATCAGATTCGCCTTGAGTCTGACGAGAAGGCGGTCAAGATTCTTACTATCCACGTCAGCAAGGGGCTTGAGTTTCCAATCGTCTTCTGTCCCTTCCTCTGGGGCGGAGTCTTTGATGGCGGCGAGACAGCGGTGGCTCATGAAGGCTTCGAACTGGTGGCAGATTTTGGTTCCGACAACTTTGAACAGCATCGCAGGGCCGCTCTCGATGAAGGTCTGGCAGAGAATGTCCGGCTGCTGTATGTTGCACTGACCCGTGCCAAATACCGCTGTTATGTGTCGTGGGGGCGCTTCCGCCACACGGAAAGCTCTGCGCTTGCCTATCTGTTTCACGCTCCGGAAAAGACTCCAGATTCATCCCCCTATGAAAATCTGGTAAAGGCTATGGCAACGCTTGATGACGACGCCATGATTGAAAAAATTCGCTCGGTAACGTCTGAAGGCCGGATTAATCTGGTCGTAGACCCTGCTGACGGATGTGCCGCAGAGTTTACCCGCGGCAGTGATTGCGCTGCACAGCTCACCTGTCGAACCATGACCGGAACCATAGCATCAGAGTGGCGGGTAGCAAGCTTTTCATCCCTGGTTGACGGACATGAAACACCTCCGGAATTTCCTGATCACGACCATTGCGAAGAGATTGAGCAGAGCAAATCCGATGAAGCCCCATCTGGAAACTCATTTTTTGCCTTCCCGAAAGGGGCTGATCCGGGAACATTTCTTCATTCGATCTTTGAAGAAGTCGATTTTACGTCGGTCAGTGACGCAGCGCTGGCTGAACTGGTTGCGAAGGCGATGAAGAGATCCCCCACATATGAAAAACAGAGTGCCACCGTTCAGGCGATGCTCACTACGGTCCTCAATGCCGAACTGCCGGGCGGTCTTCGACTGTCAGCGCTGCAGCCGGGCAGTTGGGTGCAGGAGATGGAATTTTACTTTCCGCTCAAGTCAATTGAGCCGAAGCTGCTGGTGAACTTTTTCAAGGAGCATGGCATTACAGCTCCGGTAGATCTTGAGCGGATGGCGGAAAGTCTCAATTTCCAGAACGTCAGGGGGATGCTGCTCGGTTTCATCGACCTGCTCTTTTGCCACGAGGGGCGATACTACATTCTTGACTGGAAATCCAATTTTCTTGGCAATCAACCGGAAAACTACACACCTGCCAACCTGGCCCGCGATATGGAGCGCAAGCTGTACCCGCTCCAGTACCTCATCTATACCGTGGCGGTACACCGCTATCTTGAGAGGCGCATTCCCGATTACCGCTATGAAACCCACTTCGGCGGAGCGATTTACCTCTACCTGCGCGGCATCGACAACGCACATCCCCGTAACGGTATCTATTTCGACAAACCTGACGCCGGCCTTGTCCGGGGACTGACGCAGTGTCTCATCGCTATCGAGGAGGTCCACCATGCGTGAGGATGTGCAGTTCAGGGCGATCGACATCGTATTCGCCGATTTTCTCTGCTCCAGGGAAGGCGGGAATACCGGCGTTCTCCGCACGGCGGCAGCGTGTGCCAGTTTCGCTGTCGGGCAGGGCAATATCTGTGTTGATCTTGCCGATCTCTTTGACAGGGACGAAGTTGCTGCTGCCGCCGACCGTTTGCGCTGCTCGAAGATGGTCGGCAAACCGGGTGAATATCGTCCGCTTGTCCTCGATGAGGCGAATCGGCTCTATCTGCACCGCTACTGGAAGTATGAGAGCGACCTGGCGAAGGCCCTGATCTCCATGGCAGCAGATCAGCCTGACGTTGATACGGAGCTTCTCAAAGATGGCCTCTTCCGGCTGTTCCCGCCAACGGCTGAAAGTCCCGATTGGCAGAAAACCGCTGCCGCCGCAGCCGTTAGAAACCGTTTCTGCGTGATTTCCGGGGGCCCCGGCACCGGAAAAACCACAACAGTGGTAAAGATTATCGCGCTGTTGCTGGAACAGGCGAAAGGAAGCCGGATGCGGATCGGTCTGGCCGCTCCAACCGGTAAAGCTGCTGCCCGGCTGAAGGAGTCGATATACAGGGCCGGTAAAGAACTTGAAACACGAACCACGGTTGCGGAGAATATTCCTGCAGACGTTGCCACCATCCAGCGCCTGCTCGGAGTGATTCCCGACTCGTGCCGCTTCAGGCACAATGCCGGCAACCCGCTCCCTTTTGAAGCGCTTGTTGTCGATGAAGCGTCCATGGTCCCGCTCGGCTTGATGACCAAACTGGTGGAGGCACTTGCGCCCGGCTCCCGCCTCATTCTGCTTGGCGACCGCGATCAGCTGGCATCCGTTGAAGCGGGAGCGGTTCTTGGTGATATCTGCAACACCGGTCACCGTTTCGGATTCTCGCCGGAGTTTCAGGCGTTTATTGCTGAAGCAACCGGCTGTTCCGTCCCCGAACGCTGCGCAGGAGATAGCGCCGCCCCCCTTGCCGACTCAGTTGTGGTCCTGCAGAAAAATTACCGTTTTGACGAAGAGAGCGGCATCGGCCTGGTCAGCACGGCGATCAATAGTGGCACTGTCGCGACTCTGCTTGGCCGAATGAAGGATGGCACAACGGGCGGGCTGATACTTCGCGCAACGCCTCCCCCGGATTTATTGCAGAAAAAACTGGCTCATGCGGTTGTTGCGGGATTTTCCGATTATCTGCGCCAGGAGAGCCCTGATGATGTCCTGCGTACCTTTGACCGGTTCAGGGTGTTGTGCGCATTACGGCAAGGGCTCTATGGTGTAGAGGGGATAAATAATATCATTGAAACCTGCCTTGCTGATGAAGGCATTATCAAAACGGACAAACAGTGGTATCACGGGCGTCCGGTTATGGTGACAGTTAACGATTACAGCCTCAAGCTGTTCAACGGTGATATAGGTATTACCCTTAACGACCCGGAAAGTGATATTGGATTGTCGGTTTATTTTCCCTCGCTTAACGGACAGAGCCGCACCTATTCCCCCTACCGTCTGCCGGCACATGAAACCGTTTTTGCCATGACAATTCATAAGAGTCAGGGGTCTGAATTTGAGAGAGTCTTATTGGTCATACCGCCTTTCAGCCATCAGATTCTGACCCGGGAAATTTTGTACACCGGACTTACCCGTGCGCGTGCTTCAGTTGAGTTGTGGTGTTCAGACGAAATTTTTACCGCAGCGTGCGGCAGAAGAGTTGAAAGGCGTTCCGGGTTGCGTCAGGCATTGTGGGAAGGTTTTGAACGAGTCAGCATACTCTCCTAAAAAAATAAATAATAGACTGTTTTTTTTATTTTCCGGTGATATATTGTATCCAGATGGAAAGCAGTAGAGACCAGTAAAAAGGAGGGCTTACTATCTATGACTGAGACTCCACCAGAGAATTACCCGACATAGGCATCAGGACAGTTCCGATTGAAATAATGGATCGGATTAAAACCTAAAAGGTAATCAAAAGTATGACAGAAAAGTGAAGCCCACCGAGTGATATGGTGGGCTTTTTATTTTGAGAAGAAATCGCCTTAGCCTCGCGAAAAGACCTCGATTTTAAAGCGTTAAGACTGAAGATTTTGGTTTTAAATCGTTAAGTATTCGTAAGCTGAAAAAAGGTTTCTATTCCAACTCCTCCCCGACGACCTCCATCTCCCGCGCAATCTCCTTCAGAGCGGCATCTTTGCGCCTGAAAAACGTCACCAGCCAATAACAGATAAAATATGACGCACATGCCGCAATAAAGCCGATTATGGAACTTCCCAGCAGAATTGACGTGGCATACGGTTGGAGAGTGTGCCAGTCAAGATTAGTGAAGCTGAGTGCCTTGGCCGGTTTACCGCGCAGAAACCGTCCCAGGTTGTAACTGGCCACCAGAACCGGCACTATTGTCAGCGGCGTATTGATCCAGGCACCGGTAATGCAGGCTACTTTGTTGAGACGGAAGATGAAAGCCAACGCAATGGCCATGGGTGTGTGTATGCCGAAGAAGGGGGTGAAGCTGACAAAAACTCCTACGGCAAAACCAGTGGAAATGTGACCGGGGTGAGCGTCCAGGGAAAGTATTTTTTTGAATTGTTGCTTGACTGTTTCGATCGATATCATAGCGTCCCCGGTTGCCGGTCACTCTACGATTTTGTCGTCTGTTTTGTCAATTTAATAGACTTCACGATTGCGCATATCTCTGCTATAAAGCGGGTGGAGTGAATTGCATACGAAAGGAATTGATACCATGAGCGACACAACTATCGGCGTGATCGGCGGCAGCGGACTGTATGATATGGAAGGATTGGAGCAGGTGGAGCGGATACGGGTTGAAACCCCTTTTGGCGATCCGTCTGACGAATATGTCACCGGAAGGCTGAACGGAGTAAAGATGGTGTTTCTTCCCCGTCATGGGCGGGGGCACCGCCTGCTCCCCTCTGAAGTCAATTATCGCGCCAACATCTACGGTATGAAGTCACTCGGTGTGGAACGTATTATCTCCGTGTCGGCGGTAGGAAGCCTGAAAGATGGCATCGCACCGGGGCATATCGTCATTCCGGATCAGTTTTACGATCGAACCAAAGGCGTCAGGAAAGATACATTTTTCGGTGACGGTATTGTCGCCCACGCCGGTTTTGCCGATCCGGTCTGCGGAGATCTTTCTCAGACTCTCTACAGCGCGGCGCACAAAGCCGGAGCAACTGTTCACAAAGGGGGCACTTACATCTGTATGGAGGGGCCGGCATTTTCGACTCGCGCCGAATCATTGTCCTATCTGGCACTCGGGGCTTCCGTTATCGGCATGACCAATCTGACTGAAGCAAAACTGGCTCGCGAAGCCGAAATCTGCTACGGCATTATTGCACTTTCAACAGATTACGACTGCTGGCACGACTCGCATGAGGATGTTACGGTAGAAGCAATTATAAAAATCATCCACCAGAATGTGGCCATGGCGAAAAATATTATCCGTCACGCCGTAGCGGAAATCGGCAGCGAGCGTCCCTGCACCTGCGGCAGTGCCATGCAGTATGCTGTTATTACCGACCGTTCCGTTATTCCCGAAGCGACCAGGCAGAAATTGGCACCGCTTGTCGGCAGGTATCTGTAGACCGATAATGGAGCGCCAACCATGTAGCCTCACGAAAAGGCCTCGATTTTAAGGCATTAAGACAGAAGATCCTGGTGTTAAATCGTGAAGTGATCGTGAGGCTGAAAAAGGTTTTAGAGTTTGAAGAACGAGGCGTCACTGGAAGCGCTGCACAACAGGCGCTCCATCTCTTCAACCCGCAGCGGTTTACTGAAGAAAAATCCCTGCATTTCGTAGCAGCCGATATCTTTGAGCGCTTTCGCCTGTTCAGCGGTTTCAACTCCTTCCGCAAGCAAATGCAGGCCATAGCCGTTGGCAATACCGATAATCGCCTGAATTATCGGGGAAGCGCTATGCTCATTAAAGAGGTCACGAACAAACGATTGATCTATTTTAATTGTGTTGGCGGGAAACAGACGCAGATAGTTCAGAGAGGAATAGCAGGTGCCAAAATCGTCGATGGCAATCCGGATGCCGTGACGGCGCAGTTTTTTCATTTTTGCAATGATGTCAGGAGCATCCTGCAGCAGAATGTTTTCAGTGATTTCTATTTCAAGGGAGTCAGGCACAAGATTATAGCGAGTTACGTAGGGCAGGATTCGTTCGACGAAGTTTTCAAGTACAAATTCCTGAGGCGAGACATTTACCGACATGCGGAGGCTGTTAAAGCCAGCGGTCCGCCATAAAGATAGCTGCCTGCATGCCGTGTCCAGTACCCAGTTGGTGATCGCACTGATCAAGCCGGCCTCTTCCGCTAAGTTAATAAACGCATACGGGCTCATCAAACCTTTTTTCGGGTGGTTCCAGCGAATAAGAGCTTCTACTCCGACGAGTTCGTTTTTGCTTACATTGAATTGCGGTTGGTACAGTAATTCAAACTCGTTCCTGCGGATGGCGAGGCGCAGATCGTTTTCGAGGGTTATACGCTCATGTTTTGCAACATTCATATCCGGAATGTAGTATTTAAAACCGTTTTTGCCGCTCGATTTTACTTTGTACATGGCGATATCGGCATTTCTTAACAGAACATCAACATCTTCGCCATCACCCGGCAATACGGCAATGCCAATGCTGGCGGTAATATACATATCCTGCCCGCATACAGAAAATGGCATGGTAAAATCATTGATTATTTTCTCCGCGACAATAGTTGCGTCTTCCGTTTTCACGAGATCCGGCAGCAACGCGGTAAATTCGTCGCCCCCCTTGCGCGCGAGCGTGTCGCCGGCACGCATGCAGAGGCGTAATCGACTTGCCACATTCCTCAACAGCTCATCTCCCACAGTATGTCCATAGGTGTCGTTAACCAATTTGAAACGATCAAGGTCAATAAACATGACACCAACCATTCTGCGAAACCGTTTTGCATGGATAATAGTCATTTCGAGGCGATCTTTAAACAGTCTCTGATTAGGTAGGGAGGTGAGATGGTCATGAAAGGCCTGGTAGGCTATGGCTTCTTCAGCAAGCTTGCGCTCATTTATGTTATGTGCCACACCATAGGTGCCCAGATACTGCTGCTGTGCTGGTGGATGATTGTCGCGCACATCTGAATAGATGCCGGTAGCAGCCAGCATTGAGACCATCAGATTGTTTTCAAAATGAAAGTAATGGTTATCCTTGCATTTCAGGCGTATCTCAAGATTGGCTGTTGCCCGGCCATCCCTGCGGCGTTCGTTAAAAGCATACAGTGCTTTTTCGACATCATCCTCGAATACGATAGTGCTGTAACTACACCCGATGAGTTCGTCATGGGTATAGCCAAGCAGTGTTTCAAAGCGGCTGTTGATGAAGGTGAAGCGGGCGCGGTCATCAAGGATGTAGATGAGGTCCGGTGAGTTGTCTACGAGAAAACGATGGATCAGTTCAGAATGTTCCAGACGTGCTGCCATTACGGCATTGCTGCGCTCGAGTCGGCGCCGGTACAGGGCACTGTTCACTTTGTGCTTCAGATCGGCCAGATCTTCCGGTTTGCGGACAAATTCTATAGCCCCTTTGCGCAGGGCGAGAATGGCAGAGTCGATGCTGTCGGTGGCACTGACAAAAATAACACTGGTCTGAATGTTGTTTACAACAATCCATTCCATAACTTCCAAACCGGAAATGTCCGGTAGTTTGATGTCCAGCAGCACAAGGTCGAATTCCCCCGACTCAAGTGCCTCTATTGCGCCGCACCCGGTTCCGCATTCAGATATTTCAAGCCCGGCACCATCAAGCTGGAGGCGAATACTTGAGCGCATGAGCGGCTCATCATCAACTATCAACAGCCTTTGTGGCAGGCCGAGGGTCTCTGGCAAGGTAGTCGTATGGGTAACGTTCAGCCGGTTCATGGTTGCGTCTCAGCTTGTCGCGGGAGTAAAATTGAAAAGCCCGTTCCCTGGCCGGCTTTGCTCCGGCAGGTAATAAGCCCTCCAATTTGGTGCAGCAGGCCTGCCACGATGGAAAGACCTATTCCAGAATGCCCGGGGCGCCGGTCGGGAGCAAGCGGCTGGAAAAGATGGCGCATAACATCGTCGGGAAGTCCCGGTCCGGTGTCATCCAGGCAGATCTCAAGGTATGAATTCCCCCCCTGATTCACATCCCCCCGGGTGGAAATGACAAAACTGCCGCCCGCAGCCATTGCGTCAGAGGCATTATTCCAGAGGTTTACCAGAACCTGCTTGAGGCTGTCCCTGCTGCATGATACCGGTGTTACGAGCGGATCAAGTATCTTCGTTACCGTGATACCGCGACTTGAAAAAAGCGAAGTCCCATAGAGCGTCAGCATACTCTCGATCAGGGAGTTAACGTTGAGAAGATCTCCTGCTGCAGACCGTTCCGGAAGGTGATTCATCTGGCGGATGATTTTTGTGACTCGAGCGATTTCCTCTTTGAGAATATCCAGTTCCTGATGCAGGTTATCTGAGTCGGGCAGTTTGGTTTTGATAATGCTGAGGTAGTTATTGATTATTCCGAGCGGGTTGCCGGCTTCATGTACCACCTTGCGGGTCTGCCGTTCAAAATGTCTGGTCAGCGCTTCCTCCTCCGCATGTTCACGCTCCTGCATATCACGCCACGCTTTAATGCTGTGTGCGGCAACCCGCGAAAAACTCGTTATCAATGACAGGTGGCGGTGGAGACGAAGGTAGTGTGCCGAACTTATCCCGAAAGCCATGACACCTATACTTGTTGTCCGGTCGGTCAGCGGGAGGTACAGCACACCTTCACTGCCAAGGGCACGGGAAATCTGGGTGTCAACCAGCGGCACTGACGAGGATGGCTCCGTTTCAAAGGTGGAGCGGGGCCGGTCTCCCAGGGCAGCGGCAGCGGCCAGGCTCTGTGAGACAACCAACGGAACTTCAAGCCGCTGCAGAATGGCAGGCTGGGCAGATATTCCGCTACCGGACAGTATCGCCGCATCAGGTCGGGCGAGAAGAAAGGCGACCTTCCCGGGGCCAAAGAGCAGCATGGCCGATTCACGTATGCCGATCAGGATCTCTGCCTCACTTGAAAATGACGTTAAATCGTGCTGCAGAGGCTTCAGAAGAGCCATCTCACGCACCGCTTCATTCATGGAGGAATCAACAGGATCGGCTGCTGCATTCTTATGAAGGTGGCCGGCCAACGGAGCCGTTGCCTGTGGAAACGTTTTTGTCGTTGAGGCTTTGTTTATGCAGAGTGCCTCTTCAAGAACGGCAACTCGTTCGGAACAATCTCTGCCTATAACAGCAGTACTGTAAGGGTCAATCCCGAGTAACAGTGCAATCGCTTTCAGGTCCTCCGATGCGCCGGCATCTTCGCCACTTTCCTGAAGCATGATTTGATCGCACAGAACATGGGAAGACCAGACAATCTGGCTCAACCTGTCGGCAGAAGCAATCTCTTCGGCGATTTTGTGATGGAACAGGATCGCATCCGCCATGAAGGATGAAAGTTTCCATTGATCTGCCAACCAGGCGCCGACGACCGTATGGTTGGTCCCGAGCAGCACCTCCTCGGCATGGAGCAAATCTGTTTCGTCAGAACTGGCTTCCAGTACCCTCCCGTAGCACTCTTCCATCCCCCCCAGCAGAAGCAGTTGGCCGACATCGTGGAGAAGCCCGGAAAGGCGCGCTTCTTCAGGGTCAGGATGGCCGACCGCTGTAGCAATTCCATGGGCCACTTCGGCAACCAGCATGGAATGACTCCAAAAACCGGACAAATCATAGTTACTCTTTTTTACTGCGGGAGAAAAAACGGTTTGCACGATCAGGCAGGAAGCCAGAGTTCGCACGAGGCGTGTGCCGATATTGACCAGGCAATGGGTGAGGTCGTCCGATGTTTCTCCACGGAGCAGCGCTGGAGAATTGGCGACGGTGAGAATGCGTGCACTCAGTGCGGGATCTTGAACAACAAGAGCTGCAAGTTCATGCATGGTTGTGCGCTCTTGTTCTGCAAGGAATAAAAACCGCAATAATATCTGCGGCCGTGCTTGCAGCTGCATGGATTCAATCGAGTTAAGAACCGCTACCGGAATGTGCAACACAGAAACCCCGTAAGGTGAATTAAAACCTTGTACTGACAGCAGCGAGTGTCAATAAATAAAGCAAATTCATTTTGGCTACCTTTTACAATTTTAATAATTAACATGCTGAACAATATTGATCAAGAAATATATGTGATTAATTCCGATATATTTCTGTTCCAGTATTGTGTTTTGATGCGCTTCCCGTTATGGTGCAGTCATCTACTCATGCAGGAGGGACAGCATGGTTTCATTTGAAGAGGCCCGCACAATCATCATGGATTGTGTCCAGCCGCTTGGTATAGAGCGGGTTCATCTCATTGAGGCTGCCGGGAGGATTCTTGCTGAAGATCTGCCAGCGCCATGGGATATGCCGTTATGGGATAATTCGGCGATGGACGGGTATGCGGTGCGCTGGCAGGATTGTACGAACACACCATGCCGGTTGCGAGTGACCGGTTTTCTGCCCGCCGGGGCAAAAGCTGACGGAATTACGGTCGAAGCGGGCTGTGCGGTGCGTATTATGACCGGTGCGCCGACGCCCGACCGTTGTGATGCCGTTGTCCCGGTGGAGGAGAGCGATGACGGTCAGCAGGAGGTCACCCTGCAGGAGCCGGTGAAAAATCGGCAGCATATCCGTTTTCGTGCTGAAGACGTGGCTGCCGGTGTCATTTTTGCGAGAAGCGGCACGCTCATCCGGCCACCGGAGGTCAACATGCTGGCCGGATTCGGTATGGCGCTGGTGCCGGTCTACCGCAGACCGGTTGTGGCGATACTCTCCACGGGTGATGAGCTGGTTGAATTAGGCTGTACGCCCGGTCCCGGTCAAATTATCAACAGCAATACGCTTTCCTTGGCGGCGGCGGTACAGGAAGTCGGCGGTATTGCCCGAATCATCGGCATTGCCCGAGATAACCGGGAGAGCCATGTGGAAAAACTCCGCGAGGGATTGAAAGCGGATGTTCTGATTACCTCGGCCGGTGTATCGGCTGGCGACTGTGACCTGGTGCGGGATGTCCTGGAGGAGTTGGGAGCGACGCAGATGTTCTGGAAAGTTGCCATCAAGCCGGGAGGACCGACTGCATTTGCGATGTTCGGCACCACGCCGGTCTTCTCTCTGCCGGGAAATCCTGTTTCGACCATGATCACCTTTGAGGAGTTTGTCCGCCCGGCGCTGCTTCGAATGCAGGGGTATCAACAGGTGTTCAAACCGCTGTTCAAGGCGGTACTGCGTGATCCGCTCAACAAAAAAAAAGGCAAAGTACAGATTGTACGACTGCGCCTTGAGAAAGAACGCGGCTGTTGGTTCGCGACCTCCTCCGGAAACCAGCAGACCGCTATTCTCAAGACCATGGTCGATGCCCAGGCAATAGCCGTACTACCAAGCGAGAGCAGCAGCTTTGCCACCGGCGACGAAGTGGATGTCCACTTTTATGGTAATCATATCGAACTGGAGCCTCTATGAATGACTATCTTGGCGCCCATATGTCAATATCAGGCGGGCTGCACCTGGCTATTGACCGGGCAGTCGCGGCCGGCTGCTCCGTGCTGCAGATCTTTACCAGAAACTCAAATCAGTGGAAAGGCAAAGCGGTAAGTGACGCCGACGCGGCTCTGTTCCGCACTAAATTTACCGCGTCAGGACTGAGAGCGGTGATTTCTCACGATATTTATCTGATCAATCTGGCGTCGCCGCCTGGCGAAATGCGCGAAAAAAGCCTGGCGGCCTTCCGTGATGAGCTGGAAACATGCGCCCGCCTCGGTATCAACAAAATAGTCATGCATCCTGGCTCACACCTGAGTGACTCACCGCAGGCCGGATTGGCCCGGGTGGTTGAGGCGTTTGAGCAATTATTCCACGAAGTGCCGCAGTTCGAAGGGCAGGTGCTGATCGAGACAACGGCCGGCCAGGGGAGCAATCTGGGGAGAACGTTTGAAGAGTTGGCCGCTATAATCAGCGCTTCCCGCTACCCGGAAAAATTCGGCGTCTGCTTTGATACCTGCCACACCTTCGCCGCCGGTTACAATACCGCTACAGAAGAAGGCTACCGGGATACCATGGAGCAGTTTGATCGCCTGATAGGTCTTGACCGGTTGCACTGTTTCCATCTGAATGACTCGAAAAAAGGGCTCGGTTCTCGCGTTGACCGGCACGACCATATCGGGCAGGGGGCGCTTGGTTTAAACCCGTTCCGCTTCATTCTCAACGATCCGCGCTTTCAATCGGTGCCGAAAATTCTGGAGACCCCCAAAGGAGACAATGACGAGATGGATGCGGTCAATCTTGCCCTGCTTCGGGGGTTGGTTATGTAGCGGGAAATTCCTGCGACTGATAAATCCTGATCAGTGACCGGCAAATGCCAGGTTGTAATCGTCACATTCAACACATTCGGTGAGCGCGGATAAAAATGACCTTTCCTGTGTATCGGTAACTATTTCAACCGTACCGTGATTAGTTGACCATACTGTGCCGCAGGATGAGCATTTGCTGATATCTTCCTGAAAGGCCTCTGTTTTAAAGTGAACATCGGAATGCTCCAGGGTTTTACATGATGGACAGTACATACATTTCTCCTTTAATCAGTATTCTAACGAACGTTTGATTTATAGTAGGCCTGTCTCAGATAAATTTCAACTATTTTAATCATGCGAATATTCAGGCGCTCCATATTCTGTTATTTTTGGCAGCCTGATAGACACCAATCGAACAAGCGGATCCTTGTATGGACAAAAAAGATTTCAGAACTACCTTGATTGCCACCGCCACACGCCTGTTTGCCGAGCGTGGTCTGAACGGTGTCAGCATCCGCGAACTTTCGACCGCAGCCGGCGTCAGCATTTCGATGATTTCATACTATTTCGACGGCAAGGAAGGGCTCTATTCTTCCGTATTGTCGGAACAGTTTTCCTGTTTTGAATACATACAATCCATTAAAGAGAGAGACTCCGGACCACTGGACAAGGTTGAAGAGTACATCCGCTGGTCTATCCGGCGGAATCGGGAACACCCGTATCTACTGCGCTATTACACCAGTGAACTTACCAATCCGACCCGTTATTTCAGCGCAATAGTTCAGCCGGCACTGGAAACGGCACTGCAGGTATTGATCGGGATAATTAAGGAAGGAATTGAAAGTAACATATTCAGGGAAGAGTTGAACCCCGAGGATACGGCACTGGCAATGGCGGGGATGGTGAATTATTACTTTCTCAGTACGCTCGCAACGCAGGGTTTTGTCAACCACTCTCCAGAGCGTGATGAGGAATTGATCCGGCACTATATGGATATTTTTACCAAAGGGCTTTAAGGAACTTGGAAATTATTAAATCTCCTTAGCCTCGCGAAAAGGCCTCGATTCTAAAGCGTTAAGGCAGAAGACTTTGGTTTTAAATCGTGAAGTAATCGTGAAGCTGAAAAATGTTTTAAAATTCTACATCCCTCAGTGGCGCTTACAGCATCTTCCGCAAATACTGCCCTGTATATGACTTCGTGACCCTGGTAACCTGCTCCGGTGTGCCGACCGCAATAATCTCGCCGCCCCGGTCGCCTCCCTCCGGGCCCAGATCGATAATCCAGTCGGCAGTTTTAATGACATCAAGGTTGTGCTCAATGATCACAATTGTATTTCCGGCATGGACGAGTCGCTGGATTACCTCCAGCAGTTTGGCAATATCATGAAAATGGAGACCGGTGGTTGGTTCGTCGAGGATATAAATCGTCCGCCCGGTGGCGCGTTTGGACAGCTCTTTGGCGAGTTTGACCCGCTGGGCCTCTCCCCCTGAAAGCGTTGTTGCCGCCTGCCCCAGCTTGATATAGCCGAGACCGACTTCGTCAAGCGTTGCCAGCTTGTTCCTGATGCGCGGTATGGCCCCCATAAACTCCAGCGCCTGCGACACGGTCATGTCGAGGACATCGGCGATCGATTTCCCCTTGAAATGAACCTCCAGCGTTTCGCGGTTGTAGCGCGCCCCTTTGCAGACCTCGCACTCCACATAGACATCCGGCAGAAAATGCATCTCAATCTTGATGATGCCGTCACCGGAGCAGGCTTCACAGCGCCCCCCCTTGACATTGAACGAGTAGCGCCCCGGTTTGTAACCGCGCAGCTTTGATTCCGGGAGATGAGAGAACAGATCGCGGATGTCACTGAACACCGCGGTGTAGGTAGCCGGATTGGAGCGGGGCGTGCGCCCGATCGGCGACTGATCGATGTTGATAACCTTGTCGAGATGCTCCAGTCCCAATACCTCCTGAACCGCGCCCGCTTTCTCGCGACTGCGGTAGAGGCGCTGCCCCAGTACTTTGTGCAGGGTGTCAATTACCAATGTTGACTTGCCGGAACCGGAAACACCGGTAACACAGGTCATGACGCCGAGCGGAATATCGACCGTGACATTTTTCAGGTTGTTTTCAGAGGCACCGACTATGCGCAGATGCTTATCCGCAGTGCGGCGCTTTTTCGGCAGCGCAATCGTCAGTTCCCCTGAAAGGTAACGCCCGGTCAGGGACTTCGCATTTGCCATGACTTCAGCCGGTGTCCCCTGGGCTACAACTTCGCCGCCATGCACCCCGGCACCCGGTCCCATGTCGATCAGGTGATCGGCTTCCATAATGGTTTCTTCGTCATGCTCCACCACGAGTACGGTGTTACCGAGATCGCGCAGGCGCTTGAGTGTGCCGAGCAGTCGGGCGTTGTCGCGTTGATGGAGGCCGATTGACGGTTCATCAAGGATGTAGAGAACGCCGACCAGGCTTGAGCCGATCTGGGTCGCCAGGCGGATGCGCTGTCCCTCGCCCCCCGAGAGGGTGCCGGAAGTGCGGTCAAGCGAGAGATAGTCAAGGCCGACGTTGACGAGAAAGGAGAGCCGTTCGCGTATTTCCTTGAGGATCCGCCGGGCAATTTCCTGTTCTTTATCCGTCAGAACGAGCTCTTCGAAAAAACGGAGGCAATCCCTTATTGACAGCGCCGTCACGCCCCTGATGGTGCTTCCTCCCACCAGCACATGGAGTGCTTCCGGGCGGAGACGGGCACCCTCACAGGTAGGGCAGGGCATGATATCCATGTATTTTTCAAGATCTTCCCGGGCTGCATCCGATTCGGTTTCAAGCCAGCGGCGCTGCAGATTATTGAGCACCCCCTCAAACTCTTTCTGATACGTATGGCGGCGCTCGCCATCCTCCTCCCACCAGAATTCAATCTTCTCACCCTTGGACCCGTTCAGGATCACGTCACGGACAGGTGCAGGCAGATCTTTATAGGGGGTGCGAATATCGAACGAATATGCTTTGGCAAGTGCATCGAGAATCAGGTGAAACCAGCCGGAGAGGCGTTTTTCCCAGGGGGCTATGGCACCTTCGCGCAGCGACAGTTCCGGGTTGGGGATGACCCGGTCGGCGTCAAAATACATGCGGGTGCCGAGCCCGGTACACTCCGGGCAGGCGCCATGCGGGTTGTTGAATGAGAACAGGCGCGGGGTTATCTCCTGGTATGACAGCCCGCAATCGACACAGGCCAGTTTTTCCGAGAAAAGCAGTTGTGACGGTTTGGGTGTTTTTTTCGGTTTTTCTTCCGGGGAATGGTCTGGCAGAGCTGTAACGACTTCAACTTTTACAACCCCGTCGGCATGATGCAAGGAGGTCTCGAGTGAATCCGCCAGGCGTCGTTGCACACCTTCCTTAACGACAATCCGATCCACAACGATGTCGATGTCATGCTTTTTCTTCTTGTCCATCTCAATGTCGTCAGCCAGGTCGCGAACGGTTCCGTCAAGTACAACACGGGTAAATCCTTCCTTGCGCAGCTGATTGAGCTCTTTTTTGTATTCCCCCTTACGGCCCCGGATCATCGGGGCCAACAGGGTCAATTTGGTGCCGGCAGGTAGGGACATAATCTGGTCTACCATCTGGGAAACGGTCTGCGAGGTGATCTCCTTATCACAGGAAGTGCAGTGCGGATGACCGACTCGGGCGAACAGGAGGCGCAGATAGTCGTACACCTCGGTGACAGTGCCGACGGTGGAACGGGGATTTTTGCTGGTGGTTTTCTGTTCGATGGAAATGGCAGGAGAAAGCCCCTCAATCGACTCTACATCAGGTTTTTCCATCTGCTCGAGGAACTGGCGGGCATAGGAAGAAAGAGACTCGACATAGCGGCGCTGCCCCTCGGCATAAATCGTGTCAAACGCCAGGGTGGACTTGCCGGAGCCGGAAAGCCCGGTAATAACGACCAACTGATCTCGGGGAATTTCGACGTCGATGCACTTGAGATTGTGCTCGCACGCCCCTTTGACAATAATGCTGGTGTGGGCCATGTAAATACCTTTTTTTGTAGAGTGACATTGACATATACCACAAACCTGATACGGTATGAAGCGTCTTTTGGTTTACTGCATTCCTCTGATCAAGGAGAATAGTTATGGGGCAAATGGTTTGGAAATCGAGTTTTGCAATAGGCATCGAGGAGATTGACCGGCAGCACCAGTTATTATTGACATACTTTAATAAAAATATGGAAAATAACAGTGCTGCTGTTGGTCTCTTTGGCAAGCTGAAGGCGTATGCCGGAGAACACTTTGCCGGCGAAGAGAAATTGATGCGCAAGATTAACTATCCCGGCCTAGAAGGCCATCAGCTGCAGCATCGACTGTTTGAAGAGCAGATGGAACATCTGGAAGAGACGGTCAAAAATAATGAAAGTCAGGCAATTATTGCGCTGGTCTCTTTCATGAGGGATTGGTTTCTCGATCATATCCTGGTGGCCGATGCTAACTACGCCAGCTACATGCGCGCTACTATGGCCGAAGATGATATTGCTATGCTTGTTGCGTTTGGCTGTGATTAACAGTAACGCGTACCGCTGATGATCATGCCGGGTGAAACGGCTCATCAAAAACTCCGGGAGGTCTGAGCCGAAACAGCCGATTAAGCGAAACGTGCCACCATTTCCCGTGCCACAGAGATAATACCAATTCCGGTAGGACAGACGGAGTCGCACCGGCCACAGAGGAAGCAACTGATCTCCCCCCATTTCTCCGGATCGGCAGCGAGTTTGTGATGGATGCGGCGCCGGGTTCGCTCAGCTTCACTCCCAAGGGGATTATGCCCCCCCGCCTCACGCATGAAACCATCCAGTTGACACGAGTCCCACATCCGGCTGCGCTCAGTTTTTTGGGCTGAACGCCAGTCTTGCACGCCGAAACAGGTACAGGTCGGGCAGGCGAGATTGCAGCCGGTGCACGCGATACATCGGTCACCGATGTCCGCCCAGAATAAGTCGGGGACACGGTTGGCGCGCAGAAGCGCGGAGGCGTGCCGGATCAGCAGTTCATTTTCGTCCGGAAGCTCTGCCGCCAGCTGAGGAAATAGCTCGGCCGCTTCCGGTGCTGCCGTTTCCGGCAGATCCGCAATGAGTGTATTACCCGTTGCGCTGTACGCAATCACCAGCCAACTGCTCCTGTCCCAGAAAAATTCCACATCACAGTCGCCGCCGGCGGGTGGAATCAATGATCCCGCCGGACCGCAATACCCTGAAAGGCCGCCTATTGCAGCACCGTGGCGCACGCGGAAGTAACAATCGTCACGACAGCCGTCGGCAAAGAAGCGGTCAATAAATCTGAGGCAGGCAAGATCGCGGGGATGGAAGCCGACTATGAAAAGCGGGCGGTCAGCAGGTGGTGGTTCCTCTATCGCTCCATCGGTAACGGTGAATAGTGTGCTCTGCTGCGGAAAGAACGCTGCCGTCGGTTTGCCGGCAACGGGCGCACCATGCAGCGAGTGTGGGGCGTCGTTCGGACAACCGATGACGCGGGTGCCGTCCGGGAGCAGGATCGGCAGGCGCAGTTCCCACGTCGGGGCAAGAGAGGCAAAAAACCGGTCAAGTTGATCGGGATGCAGCATTTTCATGGCATTTTCTCCAGCCGTACCGCACACACCTTGAATTCCGGAATGGACGACTCCGGGTCGAGGGCATTGTTGGTAAGGGCGTTGGCCGCCCCTTCGGCAAAGTGGAACGGCATGAACAGAACACCGGCGATGACCATCCCGGTCACCCGCGCCTCTGTCGTGATCTCGCCTCTACGACTGGAAACGAGCACCATGTCACGATGCCTGATGCCAAGACGGGCAGCATCGTCCGGGTTCAGTTCGATGAAGGAACGGGGTTCCTCGCGGTCAAGCAGATGGGTGCGACGGGTCATGCTGCCGGTATGCCAGTGAAAGTAGGTGCGCCCGGTGGTCAGGACAAAGGGATACTCTGCGTCGGGAAGTTCAGCGGACAAACGGTGCGCCACCGGAGTGAAATACCCAAGACCACGGGTAAACCGATCCTGATGCATAATTGGTGTGCCGGGGTGCGTCTTGTCAGGGCAGGGCCATTGCAGGCCATGCCGGTCCAGTCGCCCGTAGGCGATGCCGCCATAGATTGGTGTGAGCGAAGCCGCCTCAGCCATTATTTCTTCAGGAGAAGTGTAGCGCATCCCTCCGTAACCGGCGCGTTCAGCTAGAGCACAGATTATTTCCCAGTCCGCGCGAGCCTGACCGGGCGGCTCTACCGCTTTGTGCAGACGCTGCACGCGGCGCTCGGTGTTGGTGAACGTGCCCTCTTTTTCGGCAAAGCAGGCGGCAGGCAGTACGATGTCGGCAATGGCAGCTGTCTCGGTCAGGAAGATATCCTGCACGACCAGCAGCTCCAGATTCTCCAGAACGGTGCGGGCGTGCCCCTGGTCCGGGTCGGAAAGCATCGGGTTTTCACCCATGATAAACATTCCGTGCAGACACCCTTCCGATGCGGCATCCATGGCCCGTGTCAGCGGCAGTCCCGGTTCTGACGGCAGTGAGGAGACACCCCAGGTATGGGCGAATTTTCCTCGCACCAACGGGTCAGCCACCTTTTGATAGCCGCTGAAGAGGTCGGGAAGCGCCCCCATATCGCAGCCCCCCTGGACATTGTTCTGACCGCGCAGCGGATTCACGCCGGTTCCGGGCCGACCGACATTGCCGGTCAACATCGCCAGCGAGGCGATACAGCGGACGTTGTCGACGCCATGGCTATGCTGCGTGATGCCCATGGAATAGACGATCATTGCCCGTTCGGCGCCGGCGTAGAGGCGCGCTGCAGCGACAACTTCAGCGGCAGCCAGGCCGGTAGCGGCAGCGGTCCTTTCCGGCGTCCAGTCGGCTACCGACGCAGCCAGCGCGGCATAATTTTCGGTGCGGTCGGCAATAAACTCCTGGTCAGCCAATCCTTCGGCAATAATAACGTGCATCATCCCGTTCAGCAGGGCAACATCACTGCCGTTTTTGTGGCGCAGATGCAGTGCGGCGTGCCGGGCGAGGCGGATGCGGCGGTTGTCGGCGACAATCAGGTGTGTGCCGCTCTGCACAGCGTTGAGAATACGACTGCCGATCAACGGATGCTGTTCGGTGGTGTTGGAGCCGATAATGAGGATAACGTCAGTCTGGTCAAAACAGGAAATGGAGTTGGTCATCGCCCCGGAGCCGAATGTTTCCGCGAGACCGGTGACGGTTGACGAATGGCAGAGGCGGGCGCAGTGATCGATGTTGTTTGTGCCGAATACCGCCCGGGCCAGCTTCATCAGCAGATAATTTTCTTCATTAGTCGCCTTGGCTGAAGAGGCAAACATAACCGCATCTTTACCATGCGTTGCCTGGACAGCCTGTAGTCTCTCAACCACCAGGTTCAACGCTTCATCCCAGGAAGCGGGGTGCAGCACACCATCACGGCGCACCAGCGGGGTTGTGAGGCGGTCGGGATGATGAACAAACGCGTATGCGTTCCACCCCTTGACGCAGAGTCCGCCGCGATTGACCGGGCTGGTCGTGCTCGGTTCGACGCCGACCAGACGGCCATCATTACTGACGAGGTAGAACGTGCAGCCGACCCCGCAGTACGGGCAGACCGTGAGAGACCGTTTCATAGCGCTCCCCGCAGATGTTCGATTTCATTCAGCCAGAAGACCGGGCCATCCTGGCAGCATAACAGGTGCTCGATCGAACAGTGTCCGCATTTGCCGACTCCGCAGCGCATCTGCCGTTCGAGTGACACGATAATCCGCTCGGACGGCAGCCCTTTTTTATGCAGTTCGGCAATCACCGCCCGGTACATGGCCGGTGGGCCGACGATGGCGGCGATTGTGCTGTCGGGATTGAACGCGAGCGGGGGGATAAGGGCGGTGATAAGGCCGACGCTGCCGCTGAAACAGTCTCCCACGGAGATGTTGTCAACGGTCATGCTGCAGGCAAAGCGGGCGGAGGCTTCCCAAACGGCGAGTTCATCTTTGAAGAGCCGGTCTGCCGGACTTTTTGCCCCGTACAGAATGGCGATGCTGCCGAACTCAGCCGGGCGGTCTTCACAATACTGGATCAAGGAGCGCATCGGCGCCAGTCCGCAGCCGCCGGAGATGAGAATAAGGTTCTGACCGCGCAGTCGCGACAGGTCGAATGCCCTGCCGAACGGCCCGCGGATGCCGAGCGTGTCGCCGGCTTTCAGAGCGTGCATGGCACCGGTAAGAGTCCCGGCCCGGCGCACACCGAGCTCGAAAAAGCCCTCCCTCGTTGGAGAAGATGCCACCGAAATCGGCGCCTCCCCCCAGCCGAGGAGGGACACCTGTACGAATTGCCCGGGAAGATGCCCGAGAGGAACCCCGTCTGCTCGTCTGATGCGGAACAGCTTTTCGCCGGGGGTCAGGTCGGAGACCGATATGATCTCGCACCCTATCGGGAGGTAGAGCGAGGTATGGCCGGGTGTAGCGGTCACGATTTTTTCTTCAACCGCCACCCTTCCTTATTGACCTGCGGAACCCGTGACAGTGCCAGTGAATCGGGCGGCACATCGACCGTGACGGTTGTGCCGGCCGCCACCAATGAATTGCGCCCGACAGTTACCGGCGCAACCAGCTGCACGTCACTGCCGATAAAGACATCGTCGCCGATAACTGTGCGATGCTTGTTGACGCCGTCGTAGTTGCAGGTAATCGTACCGCAGCCGATATTGACGTCGCGACCGATTTCGGCGTCGCCAAGATAAGTCAGGTGCGATGCTTTAGAGCCTTCCCCCATGACGATTTTTTTGGTTTCAACGAAGTTGCCGATCTTTACTTTCCTGCCCAGTATCGTGCCGGGGCGCAGATGAGCCATCGGTCCGACCGCCACATCCTCGCCTAATTCGGAGCTTTCCAGTACTGACGCCGCTTTGATGTGGCAATCATCGCCGATCCGGCAGTCGGAGATGCTGACAGCACCTTCGATTTCACAGCCGCTGCCGATAATCGAGCAGCCGCCGATGCTGCATCCGGGGTGGATAGTCGTATCAGCACCGATGATAACGCCATGATCGATATACGTCTGCTCAGGATCGATCAGAGTTACACCGTTCAGCATATGTTTGCGGTTGATGCGACCGCGTAAGATTCGCCCAGCCTCGGCAAGCTGTACGCGATCGTTTACCCCCATGATCTCGTCGGCATCAGCGGTCGGAAGTGCCAGGCAGGTCAGGCCCTTCTGAACGGCAATCGCCAGCAGGTCGGTCAGATAGTATTCACCCTGAGCATTGTCGTTGGTGATCCCTTTGATATTACCGAACAGAAAGGCGGAATCCATACAGTAAATACCGCTGTTGATCTCGCGGATCTCCCGCTCTTCCGGGGCGGCATCCTTCTGCTCCACAATTCGGGTTACCCGCCCGGAGTTATCACGGACAACGCGGCCATAGCCGAACGGATCATCCATCAGGGCGGTCAGCACCGTTATGGCTGCCTCGTTATCGCGGTGGTACGCCAGCATATTTTTTAAGGTTTCAGAACGGAGTAAGGGGGTGTCTCCGCAGAGGATCAGCACGGTGCCCCGAAAACCGGCGAGTGCATCCACTGCACAGGCAACAGCATGTCCCGTCCCCAACTGCTCTTCCTGCATGGCGCAGCGAATATCCGTTGCGCCGCGAAAGGCTCCCTGTACCGCAGAGGCCTGATGGCCAATCACCAGCACAATTGGATCTGAGCCGGCTTCCCGTGCGGCAGCAACCGGCCAGGCAATCATGGGCAAGCCGGCAACCGGGTGCAGAACCTTGATCAAGCCGGACTTCATACGGGTACCTTTTCCGGCGGCGAGTATAACTGAGGCAAGTGATTCCATAGCGGTTGACTCCAGAGGTTAAAATCGGGAAAAATTTATTCTGGTACTTTATGCGATAGGTGATCAAGGCGTCAAGAGATTAGCACAGTCGATGCAGCAGCAATTTCTCTTTAGTCTTTACTTATCTGCCGGTTTGGCTATAGTGCGGTGTCGTAGTGTATTGACCACTTCAAAGGGTTACCGATGGCAATTGCCGATGATGTCATACTCCTTGACAAAAAATTGAGCGAACTTATTACCAGGTATGAGCAGTACTTTATCGGTCTGGAAAAGCGTGAACCGCTGCTGTTGCTTGGAGAGGTGGAGAAGCTGGTGCGGCGCTACACCGGCACACCGATCAACAATACCATGTACAAACATCGCTACACCATGCTGGTGGCGCGCCTTAATACCTATCGGGAACACTGGAACAGGATTCTGAAGCTGATGGAGGAGGGGCGCTACTCTCGGGATCGCTTTATCAGCGACCTGCATCTGCGCCAGAAAAGTGCCCCCGAGCCTCCTGCACACGCTGCTCGCCTTGCATCAACAGAGTCAGAACTTGACCGTATTGTCCTTGAACTCCGTGAAGCACGCAAGGCGTGCCATCTTCCGGCAGAAAAAATCACCCGTGACCTCGTTGCGTCCAGCATTGAAAAGCAGCGTCCGTCACTGGTTGCAAAGCTCGGCACCGAAAACTTCGTCTTCCGGGTCGTGATCGAAGATGGCAAGCCAAAATTGAAAGCCGGCCTGCGCAAGCATTGATGTCCACCACAAACGATTTCTCCTGGTTATCCCAGTCATTATGTCCTCTATTATCCCACAAATAATTGATTGCCGTGCCGCCCTCCGGAGCGGTCAGCGACGGGTCGTGGTACCGGGGCTGAAAGGTTCGTCTCCGGCCCTGTTTGTTGCCGAACTGCTGCGGAGCGGCCTTGAAGCTCCGGTGGTGATAACCGCAACCCAGGAAGCGGCAGAGGAATTGTGCCGGGAACTGACTTTTTTTTCGCGGGGAGACGTGTTTGCCGGACTCTTTCCTGCCTGGGATGCTGCGCCATTTTCAGCCTCTTCTTCGCACCCGGATGTAACCGGTGCCCGGCTTGACACCCTTTTCCGGCTGCAGAACGGCGTGCCACGGGTTGTCGTTGTGCCGGTGGCAGCAGCACTGCAGCGGGTGCTCCCGCGCAAGACCCTTGGCGACGCTTCCTGTTATCTGCTTGCCGGCGAAGAGTTTGATCGTGATGACCTGCTGGCGCGGCTGATCCGGATCGGCTACGCCAACGTACCATTGGTCGAGGATCGCGGCACCTTTGCCGTACGAGGGGGCATTCTCGATATTTTCCCGCCGAACCTGCCGACTCCGGTGCGCATTGAGTTTTTTGGCGATACGGCCGAGACCATGCGCGCTTTTGATCCGCTGACGCAACGCTCCCTGCAGCCGATTGAAGAGCTGGTGCTGCTCCCGTCGCGGGAACTGTTGCTGTCAGATGAGGTTTTGGCGGATATTGCGCCCCGCCTGAAACAGTGCTGCGATGATCTTGATATTCCGGCCAACCGCCGCCGTCTGATTCTGGAAGATTTGCACAATGCCGTATATTTTCAGGGGATCGATTTCCTCCAGCCGCTCCTTCATCCAGGCCTTGAAACGCTTTTTGACTACATTCCTGCAACAGCTCCGCTGATTCTGCTCGATCCGGAAGCGATCTGGTATGCCTGTCTCAGTTTCAGCGAAGAAATTGCAGCGGGTGTTGCCAGGGCAGCGGAAGCAGGGGTGGTACACGCTCCGGCGGGGGAGCTGTTCCTGTCGGGGGCAGAGCTGGAGGCTGTTTTTTTCACCCGCCCTGTCATTGAACTTCCCACTCTCGTTCTTGATGATTCCTCTGAAAGAACGACTATCGCAATTCCCTGCCATGACAACCGTGACCTGCGCGTAAGTGTTTCAAAGGAGAGCAGTCATGCCCTGGCCCCGCTGGCTGCAACCCTGCGGGAATGGCTTGACGAGGGGCAGCAGGTTGCTGTTGCGTGCCATCAGCAGCCGCAGGCCGAACGACTTAAGGATCTGCTGTCGCCGTATAAAATCCCCTGCTCCATCAGCGAAGCCGGGTTTGCGGATATTCTCCCCCCTCCCCTCGCTGTCGGAGGGAGTGAAACTCCTCCCCCCAGCGGGGGGAGGTTGGGAGGGGGGAGGGTCACCATCCTCATCGGCGACATTTCCCGTGGATTCCGCCTTCCAGAAGCAAAGCTGATCCTGATTGCCGAAGAAGAGCTGTTCGGCAAGCGGGTGAGACGGCGCGGCGTTTCCGAAGTGCGCAAGAAACAGCTGCTCGCTTCTCTGGCAGAGCTGAAGCCGGGCGATTATATGGTGCATATCGACCACGGCATCGCCCTGTACCGTGGGTTGCAGCACATCAGTGTCGGGAACAGTGGCGGTGACTTCCTGCTGCTGGAATATGCCGGATCAGACAAGCTGTTTCTTCCGGTAGACCGCCTCGGCCTCGTGCAGCGCTATGTCGGTCCGGAAGGGAGCCATCCGGCGCTTGACAAACTGGGGGGGGTCTCCTGGGAAAAGTCCAAGGGTAAGGCCCGCAAAAATATTGAGGAGCTTGCCGGAGAGTTGCTCGAAATTTATGCCCGACGCCAACTCTCCGAAGGGTTCGCTTTTTCCCCCCCGGATGAGATGTATCGTGAGTTCGAAGCATCCTTCGCCTGGGAGGAAACGCCCGATCAGCTCTCTGCGATTCAAGACGTACTGGCCGATATGCAGCATTCCAAGCCGATGGATCGCCTTGTCTGCGGCGATGTCGGCTACGGCAAGACTGAAGTCGCGCTGCGGGGTGCGTTCAAATCCGCGCTCGATGGCAAACAGGTCGGTATCCTTGTGCCGACAACCATTCTTGCCCAGCAGCATTATGAGACGTTCCGTGAGCGCCTTAAAGAGTATCCGGTTACGGTCGAGGTGCTCTCCCGCTTCCGCAGCCCCAAAGAGCAGAAGGACATTCTGGAGCGGCTAAAAAAAGGGAATATTGACATCATTATCGGCACCCACCGGCTGCTGCAGAAGGATGTCGCTTTCAAGGATCTCGGTCTGATGATCATCGATGAGGAGCAGCGCTTCGGAGTCAAGGACAAGGAGCGGCTCAAATCGTTCCGGGCGGTTGTTGATGTCATGACCCTTACCGCCACGCCGATTCCGCGTACGCTCTATATGTCGATGATGGGGATTCGTGACCTCTCGATTATCGATACCCCGCCGGTAGACCGTCTCGCGGTAAAAACCATTGTGTCGCGCTTTTCAGAAGAGTTAATCCGTGAAGCGGTACTGCGAGAGTTGCGGCGTGGCGGGCAGATTTTCTTTGTCCACAACCGCGTCCAGACGATCGGCAAACGGGCGGAGCTGCTGGCGCAGCTGGTGCCGGAGGCAAAAATAGCGGTTGGACATGGTCAGATGGGGGAGCATGAGCTGGAAAAAGTCATGCTTGGCTTCATGCATGGCGAAACCAACCTGCTCCTCTGTACCACTATCATTGAATCGGGTCTCGACATTCCCAACGCCAATACGTTGATCGTCGATCACGCTGATAAGTTTGGCCTGTCACAGTTGTACCAGCTGCGCGGCAGAGTGGGGCGCTCCACCCAGCGCGGCTACGCCTACCTGCTGATTCCGGGTGAGGCGGCGATCAGCTCCGATGCCCGTGAGCGACTCCGGGTGCTGCAGGAAATCTCCGAACTCGGCGCCGGTTTCCGCATTGCCACGCATGACATGGAGATACGCGGAGCGGGGGATATGCTCGGCAACCGTCAATCGGGAACGGTCACCGAAATCGGCTTTGAACTGTACAATCAGATGCTCGAAGAGACCATCTCCCGGATGCGGGGTGAAGAGTCGGTTGACCGGGTTGAGCCGGAAATCAGTCTCAAGGTGCCGGCCTTCATACCGGAGGCGTACGTCAAGGATGCCGGACAGCGACTGGTGATCTACAAGAAGCTGACCCAGGCGGAGAGCGAAGAGGATGTGCTTGATGTGCAGAACGAGGTGCTTGACCGGTTCGGAAAATATCCACTGGCAACTTCATATCTGTTTGAGATCATGAAGCTGCGGGTTCTGCTCAAAGCGCTGATTGTCCGCCAGATAGATTTCGACGGTAAGGCGGTGATCATCTCCTTCCACCCGCGCACCCCGGCCCATCCCGACACCATCATCGGCATGATGCGCAGCGAACCGAAAAAATACCAGTTTACACCTGATTACAAGCTGGTCTGCACATTGAAGGAGACGTCGTTCGAGGCTGTTCTTGAAATGGCGAAGAGCGTGCTGCAGCGGTTGCTGCCCGGTAATAAACCATGAAATTTACCCCTGCCAATCAGGCAATGTTCCGCTATCTTGCCGTTCTCACTGCTGCCTCCATGGCGGCAATGCAGGGTTACTCCATTCTGTTCAACAACTACGCTGTAGAGACAATCCACCTCGAAGGGATACATATCGGAATTATCCAGTCGGTGCGCGAGATCCCCGGTTTTTTCGCACTCACGGCGATCTACGTCATGATGGTTATTCGGGAGCATCGTCTGGCGGCTCTCTCCGTTGCTCTGCTCGGTATTGGTGTCGCTGTGACCGGTTTTTTTCCGACTTTTGGCGGTGTCGCCGTTACCACGGTGATAATGAGCGTCGGTTTTCACTATTATGAAACCGTTAATCAATCATTAACCCTCCAGTACTTCTCAATTCACCAATCCCCGTTGGTTATGGGGAAGCTGCGCAGCCTGGCGGCTATCGCCAGCATTGTCTCTGCGGCCATCATCTGGTGTATGGGCTTTTTTCTTGGCTATACCGCGATGCTTATGGTGGTTGGGACGGTCGTCTTTCTTGCAGGCATCTGGGCCTGTTTTCGCGATCCGAGCCATGCCGACATACCCCCACAAAAACTGCGGATGTTTCTGAAGAGGCGCTACTGGCTCTACTATATGTTGACCTTCATGTCCGGAGCACGGCGCCAGATCTACATGGTTTTTTCCATGTTCCTGATGGTGAAGGTATTTCATTTTTCCGTACAGACGATAACGGTGCTCTTTATTGTCAATAATACCATCAACTGGATCATAAATCCGATGATAGGGCGGGCCATTAACGCTTTTGGGGAACGTACCTTGTGTACAATCGAATACGCCGGAGTAATCATGGTCTTTTTGACGTATGCGTACGCATCGTCCAAATGGATGGTGGGGGGGATGTATATCCTTGACTATATTCTGTTCAATTTTGCCGTGGCAATCCGAACCTACTTCCAGAAGATTGCCGATCCGGAGGACATCGCTCCGACATCGGCAGTGGGATTCACCATCAATCATATTGCGGCGGTTTTTCTACCGGCACTTGGCGGCTATCTCTGGATGGTGAACTACCGTCTCCCTTTCTTCATGGGAGCTGCCATGGGGGTGGTCTCCCTGATTCTGGCCCAGTTCATCAGGGTGCCGTCACGTCATGGAGGAGGGGAAATACCGGCATAATGCCGATAGTATCACGCACGAATCAGATGAGAAGGAGAAGCTCTTTATAACATTGAATAACGTGATCCGGTTGTGCAGCGAGGATTTCGTCAGTGGCGTTTTCACCGGCGGTAATAATCATTACCCTGATGCCGGCATTTTTTGCAGCATTTACATCGTCCAGGCTGTCACCCACAAAAACGCCGGCATCCGGGCTTACTCCCAATTTTATGAGCGCACGATGTAACCCTTCAGGGCTCGGCTTCAAATTTTTGACATCGTAGCGGCTGAGGACGACATCAAAATAGTCTGCCAGACAAAACTTTGACAAAGCTGCTGCCAGGGTTTTCCCCCCCAGGTTACTGACAAGAGCGGTACGTATCCCTTTCGCCTTGATTGCAGCAAGAGATTCGAGTACATGCGGTCGCAGAGCCCACCGTGTCAGCGCATCCGCATCGTATCTGTCATAGATCGCACCAATCCTCTCACGAACCTGTTCCGGTGACAATCCGATTTCAGGCGCTGCCTGCATCGCTTCTGTCAACAGGGTCGAATATTTTCTGCTCACAATCCGCTCCGGTGAAAAACCCATCTGCCAGAGCATGTCCAGAGTCTCTTCTATCGCGGCAGAGAGCTGCCACTGAAAGTCGACCAGGGTTCCCTCAAAATCAAAAAGTATTGCATCAGCTGCCAGACTTTTTTCGTGTGTCATCGTGCCACTCCTTTCGTAGCGGTGTCTCATAAGTTGCCCACATTTGGCTTCATATCCGCCCGGAAAATCATTCAAAACTGGTATGTTAAGCACCTGAAACAGCCAAAATACGGCTAAATTTCCTTACACAACTGACAAATAGTATCATTACGTTAAAAATAATTTAAATAAAACAGCATGATATGAAGTGGCACAAAAATTGCTATTTAAGTAAATAAACGTTAATTATTTTTTGTCCATAACACGGTACAAATCGAATAAAAATGTATTATTTAGACCCTTATTGGGAGTATATTAACACAACGGGTGATGGTTTTTGGGACTATTTAACCGCTGAGGGCAAATTTGTAAAAGGAGTGCAGTACCATGGCAAGTTCATTGAAGCGTCATATAGGTAGAATTTTACTTGATGGCGGCTTTCTCTCTCAAAAAGTCCTTGATTCCGCTCTGAATGAGCAGAAGTATACCAAGGAGCTTTTGGGAGAGGTTCTCGTCAGGATGGGGACACTGAAGGCCGAAGATGTCGCCGCTCCACTGTTGATACAAAAGCACCTGGGAAACATTGATGATGCGGTTAAAATGGCAGCTGGTGAGCGGCAGTTGCTTGGCGCTTTACTTGTTCAGTCAGGGCATGTCAGTAACGAACAGCTTTTCAGTGTGATTGACGAACAAAAACGTACCGGGGAGAGGCTTGGCGAAGTATTTATTCGCCTTGGCATTCTGACAGAGCGACAGTTGAAGGCGTTGCTTGATTTTCAAACCAATCAGGAAGCAGCGCATGTTTCACCTCTCAGGCTTGGTGACATGCTGCTTGCGACCGGCCATATCACGTGCGAACAGTTGCAGTCTGCCCTTGCCCGGCAAGCTTCATCGCATAAAAAACTGGGCGAAGTGCTTGTAGAAGCCGGGTACGCTACTCCCAACCATGTTTCATATGGTGTCCGTTTACAAAAAATGCTGTTGAGCGCAGTGCTGGCCGCTATCATCTCCCTTGGCGTGAGCGCGCCAAGTTCTGCTGAATCTTCTCCAGAACCTGTAATCAAGACTTTAGTAAGCAAAGTGCTTAATGAATCAGGCGAATTTTCGCGACTTTCTGAAAAGGAAATGGAACTGTTCCGGCTTATAAACAGGTATCGTGAAAGTCAGGGACTCCCGGCAATTGAGAACTCTCGTTCTCTGAACAAAGTTGCGCGTATTCATGCGATCGATCTGGCAGAGAACTCTCCTGCTCAAGGACAGGACAGCCGTGGTCTTGATTGTTCCCTCCACAGTTGGTCGGACAAGGGGACATGGAAACAGGTTTGCTACACGAAAGACCACGTATACGCCGAAGGAATGTGGGACAAGCCTCGTGAGATAACCAATTTCACATATTCAGGTGATGGTTTTGAAAACGCTTACTCAACAGGAGAACAAGAAGTGACTCCTGCAAAAGTTCTGGAAGCCTGGAAAGCAAGCCCGAGTCATAATGCAGTTCTGGTAGAGTCCGGAGTCTGGAAGGGAGGTAACCATCTCGCTTTTGGTGTCGGCATCTATAAAAATCATGCTGTTATGTGGGTCGGAGCCATGGTTGATCCTCTTGGTCCAATGCAGACAAATATAGCGCTAGCGAAAAATTAGATTAGTTTTTTGGGTGGAAAGCTGTGAGTAAATAAGTTAAGCGTAACATCATTATGATGTGCATTTATCGTATAAAGGGCATAAAAAGCTGCATAAGTACAGGGGGAGGGTAATCCCGTGTCAGACGAAATCCGGTCACACCGCAAAAGAAAACATATTAGTCCTGAAAAAAGAGTTGCTGTCGCCGTACTTCTTTTTCTTGCACTCATGGCAGCGGGTTTCATTATCCGTGCTGTTCTTTTTCAGGATAAGGCTTATGTTTCAAAGGAAGCCCCAGTGCAGCTTGCCATGGCTCAAGTGGAGGAACCGGAAGATGCAAACAGCGAAATGTCCGGACGATACTATGGGCTTTGTGCGAAAAACAGCACTCATTCGATTGAAGATTTTCGTAAAACAGTAATTAAGGATCCCGTTTTGGCTGCCCATTTTTCAGAGTTTGACTGGTCGGCAGCAAAACTTGGCAATCAGCAAGAGGACGTATGGGCCTATGTTTCGTTCAGAAAAGATTCCATAATCAAAAGGACAACAAAACCGGTTAAGCTGCCTAAGGGGGATCAATACATAACTGATGGCGTCCGTATCGTTCGCACTTACTGTTGCAACGACTATAGTGCTGCCCCTGCTCCCAGAGTTGTTGGAATGGCCTCACCGGTTGCCACACCAGCGGAAAGGGTTGATGGCCCTCCACGTCGAGTTGCTAAAAGCGAACCTTCTCTGCCAAGTGTAACAGCGGCACTGCCTGAGTTTTTAGATAAGAAGCCCGATTATTTTGATCCGCCGCAGACCTTCCCTGGTCCATCCAGCTTTTCACACGGTGGGCCTACTTTTTCCGTAGTGCAACAATCCTATACTACTGCAACGATACCGAAAGAGAAGCCACCGATAGTAACACCGGAGCCTGGTTCATTCTATCTGATGGCTGCCGGACTGGCTGCGTTCAGCCTCTTCAGTCTATATTGCCGGAAACGAGTACAAGTTAGAAACGAGGCTTAACGAGTTTTCTATTGACCAGAAGTCCTGTCAGTTGCCCCGTAACCTGTTGATGGTTGCGGGGCTTTTCTATGGCGAAAGAGTGACAAATTCGAATCAATGAAAATCTAAAACAAACTCCTGACCATTCTTTATAACGGAAGGAGGGGTAAAAACGGCAAAACCGAACGTAAAACACTTCAATGGATCAATTCGTGGAGGCTGCCGGGACATTGTTTATTTGGAAGGGCCCTTGAAAGGTGAGCAGAAGAAGCAGGTGGAGGATCTTGCAGAGAAGGGGCGGTAACTTAAACTGCCGCCATCAATACCACCGCGTGCGCCGCTATTCCTTCGCCGGTGCCGCTGAAACCGAGGCCCTCCTCAGTGGTGGCTTTGACATTTACCTGGCTGACATCGGCATGCAGGACCGCTGCAATATTTTCCCGCATGGTCTGAATATGCGGCGCCATCTTCGGCCTTTGGGCAATGATGGTTGCATCGAGATTTCCGAGCCGGTATCCTCGTTGGGCGGCCAGTCCCATAACGTGCGCCAGCAGTTTCAGGCTGTCCGCTCCTTTGTATGCCTGATCGGTATCGGGGAAATGCCTGCCGATATCACCTTCACCGATCGCCCCCAGAATGCCGTCAGCAATGGCGTGGAGCAACACGTCGGCATCCGAATGCCCGAGCAGCCCCTTTTCCCACGGGATGTCAACCCCGCCGATAATGAGCTTTCTCCCCTCCACCAGACGGTGAACATCGTAACCGTGACCTATGCGCATTTTATATATCCTCTCATAGCGTTTTCCTGCCGACGGATTTTTCTGACTTCACACAAACGGCGTATTTCAGGTAGCGTCCTTCCGGGAACGTAACCGGATAGGGGAAGTCTTCCGGTTGTCCAAGCAGGGAGATCACCCGCAGGTCGCACCGGGCCTGAAGTGCTCCCCGGCGCAACTCTTTAAGGTAGTCGGCGACATCAATCTTCTGGTGGTTTGATGATGCGATAATCAGCCCGTTACCGGTCAGCAGCGGCAGAGCGGCAGCCACCAGGTCTGATGTGCCGCCGCGGGTGGTAAAGCGGCTCTGTGCCGTTGTTGAAAAAGAGGGGGGGTCCATCAGGATCACGTCGAAACGCTTTCCGCTCTGTGCCAGTTTACCCAGGGTTGCGAGGCAGTCGCCGACGATGAATTCATGCTGTTTGAGGTTGAGGCGGTTCGCGGAAAAATTGTCACGAGCCCAGTTATTGTAGCCGGGTGAGGCATCGACGCTTGTCACCTGCTCAGCGCCTGCGACTGCCGCAGCCACCGAAAAAGCTCCGGTGTAGGAGAACAGGTTGAGCACACGTTTCCCTTTCACCCGCCCCATCAGGTCTCTCCGATTGCGGCGCTGGTCGAGGAACAGTCCGGTGTTCAGCCCCTGCTCAAGACTCACCAGAAACGTGAGACCGTTCTCAAGTACTTCCAGACGCGGCGCAGCGGCGGTTCCGGCGAGCAGGCGTCCGTAGCTTTTGCTGTCACTGACCGCTTCAAGCTCGCGCGTCTTCTGTGGCCGGCTTTTTTCATACATACCGCGCGGGGAGAGCAGCTCCTGCAAAACCTGGGTAATCAGTTTCAGGTGCGGTCGCCAGGCGGGACTGTAAAGCTGCAGCATCAGGTAGTCAGCATAGCGGTCAACAGTCAGGCCCGGGAGGCCATCCCCCTCGGCGTTGACGATGCGGTAGGCGGTGGAATCGCTCAAGGCGGCATGGCTGCGGCGCAGCTCAATGGCGCTCCGTAGCTTTCCGGTCAGCCAGAAACGATCAAACTGAATCCGTGCAGGATCGAGCACCCGTGCAATTATCCGATCGTCGGGGTCAAGCAGGGCCGTGGCGAGAAAACGGCCCTGACTGTCACACAGTTGTACGGTCTGCCCGGAAATGCCGGTCGGCCATTTTCGGGTGTAGGCGTCAGCGACGACCCATGGGTGCCCCAACTCAAGCATTCTGGAGGTTTCAGGGCCGACAATACGCGCCGCTTCCTTCGCTATCACAGGGATCTCCGGAGTTCTATTTTGCAAATCTGCCGCCGCAATCTTCCTGCCCACCGCGAATCTTCTCAACAGCGTGACCGATCGTCGCCCAGACCGCTTCAAGATTTTCCAGTGCACCTTTCGGGCTGCCGGGAAGATTTATGATGAGCGACCGGTTGCGAATCCCGGCAACGGCGCGGGAGAGGGGAGCCATGATGGTCTTTTCAAGACTCCTGATGCGCATCAGTTCGCCAAGCCCCGGAATAACCCGCTCCACTACCTGCAGTGTCGCTTCAGGGGTGATGTCACGCGGAGAAACCCCGGTGCCGCCGGTCGTCAGGATCAGATCGGAAGCATCGGTATCGGCCCATTCCGTCAGTACTTCAACTATTTCGGCGAACTCATCGGCAATAATACGCGCGTGAATTGTCGTTACGCCCCGTTCTTTCAGCCAGGCGGCCAGAGCCGGGCCGCTTTCGTCAACTCGTTCGCCCCGCGACCCTTTGTCGCTTAACGTCAGTATCGCTGCTCTCATCTCAGTTCCTCCCGTAACGGTGTACCTGGTTCGATCGCCGATATTACTGCACATTGCACTGAATTTGCTACCATAATAGCTCCCGTTCGGATGAAAATTCTCTCTCTCTGCCAGTAAGTGGATCTGTGAAGCGCAGTTCTTTGGCGACAAGTTGGAGCGGAGTCGTGAAGTCGTCTTCACGCTCGTCCTGAAGCTCAGGATAGTAGCGATCGTTCAGTATCCCGAAGCCGAGGCCGCTCATATGAATACGCAGCTGATGGGTCTTTCCTGTCAGCGGGTGCAGGATAAAACGGGCCTGAGTTCCCTTGATCCCGTTCAGATGGATGAGGGAGCGGGCATTGACGGTGCCGGTTGCTGTCTGCATTCGGAACCATGGCACACCACGCTCAATCCGGTTCTCAACGTTCCAGGAGTTTTTACTCTGCTCCGGTACACAGAGCGAAAGCGCCAGATAGGTTTTTTTGACAAGACCATTCATAAACAGTGTGCCGTAGCGTCCTCTGCTGCTTTTGTTAACGGAAAAAAGCACCAGCCCGGCTGTCTCGCGATCGATGCGGTGGAGCGGTGCCAGATTTTCGATGCCGGTACTGCGGCGCAAACGGTTCAGCAGGCATTCGTCAACATATTTTCCTCCAGGGGTGACAGGAAGGAAATGCGGTTTACAGGCGACCAGAATATGGTCATCCAGGCAAAGGATTTTTTCACTGAAAGGGATAAGCGGCTCTGCGCTTACTTCGCGGAAATAAAAAATTCGAGCCAAGGGTGCGTATTCACTCTGTAGTGTTATTCTGTGCCCTTGTTCGTCAAGAACGTTGCCTTTCGATATCCGTGTTTCCCAAGTCTCACGGGGGATGGCAGGAAATTTTATGCACAGGAAAGTAAGTATCGAAGGGTAGGGCATTGCAGCTTTCGGCATGGTGACGATGGAAGGGTACTTTGAAATTCCCATGGATTACACGCTGTGCTGCTGCTGAATAAGATTATATGGCGCTACCATGCTGATGTCCATGCGGTAGGGGTCCTTCTCACTATTGGTAAGCAGTTTTACGCTCCCGCCCATAACCATCAGCACTTACAGTTTTGCAGGCTGTCCGGTAGACGAAATAACACTACTCCATAAGCGACCGGTTGGATCAATCTTCTTCCGACTGCTCGTTGCAAGTTTGATCGGTACATGAACAAATTGGTGGTTCCAAAATCCCACTACCATGTTAGTGCGCCCCGCCATCCCGGCATGAACAGCGTTGTGGCCAAGTGACAAGCAGAAAGTAGTATCATGCGGATTCGCCGGCTGGCTTCGGATTGTATAGCTCGGGTCAATATATTTCAGAGTCATTTCGACACCGATTTCTGAAAAATGAGCAATAATTTTCTCTTTAAGTAAAACCCCGATATCGGAAAGTTTTTTATTCCCGGAGGGGTCAACCTGGTTTGAAGCCGTCATTAGCTCTTGTCCGGCACCTTCAGCAACAACAATTACCGCATGGCCTCGTTGCCGGATTCTCTTTTCAAGATCAGCGAGTAATCCGGGCAATGTAAAAGGTGCTTCCGGAATCAGGCAATAATTAACCTGACAGTCAGCCATCGCCGTATAAGCGGCAATAAAACCTGAATCTCGCCCCATCAACTTAACAAGGCCAATCCCGTTGCGAGCTCCGATTGCTTCAGTATGTGCAGCATAGGTGGATCTTCGTGCTTCTGACACAGCTGTTTCAAAGCCGAATGTGGTTTGCAGGTAGGATATGTCATTGTCGATGGTTTTCGGAATGCCGATGACACTGATTGATTTGCCTTGTCGGTCAATTTCTTCCGCAATTTTAGCCGCACCCCTCAGCGTCCCGTCACCGCCGATGGTAAACAGAATGCCAATTCCGAGCTCTGAAAGTGTTGATACCATTTCCGCGGGATCTTGATGGCCTCGTGATGAGCCAAGTATGGTCCCGCCTGATTCTCCTATGCGGCTGACAAGTTCTGTTGTCAGCTTGAGAGGTTCATGACCGTATTGACTGACGAGGCCTTCATAGCCATAACGGAAACCATAGATATTCTGAACACCGTAATGATGGTGCAGGCTCATTACAATGGCGCGGATTACGTCATTTGTTCCTGGACAAAGCCCGCCACAGGTAACGATTCCACAGGAAATTGAGGATGGATCAAAGAAGATTTTCTGTCGAGGCCCTGCAACTTCAAATGATAACGGTTCGACATTGTTGACAACACGCTGTTGAATTTCGTCCAAACTTGAGTGATAGAGAAGACGCTCGTAGCTATCACAGAAACAGAGACTCTGCATCGGTGACGGATAGAGGTTCTCGCCAAGGCATTCGGCTTCGAAATCTTTCATGGTTAAGTGCTTGCTGGACATAGATATCCTTTTTGAGTGGTGGCTCCGTTTATTTTAAATCATGCGGTGCGGGCGGTAAAGAAACAATGGTGGTGAAGTGCTGGTAGGCACCTCTGTCAGGAACAGTTTTTTTCTGTCCGCGCAATACTACTGCCACTCGGAACCCTTCCGAAACAGATTGCTTTTGAGACTATACCGTAGATTTTGCGGAGTACAACGAACAACATGGTAATTCCAATTCTAAATCAAGGCACTCTCTTCGCTGGCTCGTCTTCGGTTCCTCAAAAAACTGGTTGAATGCCTTCGTCGCCTCAATCTACGCCACCTTGCTATCACTCTTGATTTAGAGTAAGGACTCAAGAGTTTGCCCCATTGGCGATAATAGCTAGAACCCATTCCGTCAGCAAAACAAGTTGTTTCAGGGGGATTCGCTCCGCTGTCGTATGGACCTTCTCATAACCGCAACTGAGTACCACGGTCGGTAAGCCCCGGCTATTGAAATAATTGGCATCAGAACCGCCACCGGTAGATTTAAAGTGGACTGGCACCCCGATATCTGCTGCTGCTCGTGCCGCACGGCAGACCGGTTCGCTGTCTTCTCGCAGTTGGTATGCCTGATAGGAGGTCACGGCCTGGATGGTCACCGAACCCCCATATTCTACTGCAGCGGATTGCATAACATCTGACAATGCTGCCATATGGGACTGGACTTTTGCCGGAACCAGTGATCGAACTTCACCTTGCAGCTCACATCTGTCTTGCACGATATTGGTCGGGCCGATAGCAGAGATACTGCCAATATTGGCAGTTGTTTCTGCGTCAACTCGCAGCAACCCCATCCTGCTGATGGCCGTTGCCGCGATCTGTATCGCGGAAATTCCTTGCTCCGGGGCAAATCCGGCGTGTGCGCTCAGACCATGAAACACAGCTGTAAATTTAATATGCTCCGGTGCTTGAAGAACAATTTCTCCTACATGCCCGCCAGCGTCCAGAACAAAACCTATCCGTGAGGTGACCTGTGCTGTATCAAAATGTTTGGAGCCAACCAGAGACAACTCTTCTGCGACGGTTAGCACCAGCTCAATGGTTGGGTGAGCTTTCCCACTTTGCTTCAGTACCGTGAATCCCTCCAGCAGAGCTGCCAAACCTGAAGCATCGTCAGCTCCGAGTACAGTAGAGCCATCACTTACAATGTAATCCCCTTCAATACGGGGCTTGACGTTCACACCGGGCACAACCCGATCCATATGACAGGAGAAGAGCAACACCTCGCCAACCGAGGTGCCTTCCAGGCGAGCATAAAGGTTTCCGGCGCTACCACCAATTTTCTTTCCAGTGTCATCCTCTGCAACAACGAAACCGAGTGATGTAAGCTTCTCCGTAAGCCGGTCTGCCATCAGCCGTTCACAGGTTGGTTCGGAATCTATGGCACATAGTTCCATAAAGGTTGTGAAGAGTCTATTGTGGTCGATCATATCATCCTCTCAAACATTTTCTGTCATTTTGTGGACGACCTTATCGGCAATCAAATCGCCAACCGCTGCAACGTATGCCTGGAAATGGTGTGATTTCATGTGCTGTTCAAGACAGGTCAGGTTCTGCCAGTTCTCATAGAACACAAAGATAGCAGGATTTTCATTGTCCTGATGGAGCCGGTATTCTATGCAGCCCTCCTCCTGACGAGTTGGTGCCAGCATTTTGATGAGTTCCGCTTTTACAGTTTCGATGGCGTCGCTTTTTGCAGTTACCTTTGCCACTACGGTTACGGTTGACATAGTTATCCTCTTTTCTCATGGGCTTTTTGCCCGTGCACTCGTTCATACGCCTTACAGAATGGACAGAAGTCCTGCTCGACGTTCTTCACAAAGTCAAAGACCATGCCCTTCTGGTGATGACGGGCATGGAGGCAGACCGGGCAGCATTCACATACTTTTGCCAGGGTTCTATCAAGGGTTGAAGGTTCATAGCTGTCCATATTTTTATCCTATCCTCACCGACTGCATTGATAAGGAACCAAGTACGACCTGATCTGCAAAAATGGAAACCGGGTCTTCGCGCGTCCGGAGCGCCAGTGCATAGAGAAGCGGAAGATAGTGTTCGTTGGTGGGAATTGACAGCCGTGCCGCCTCGCCCAGTGACCGGTAATCGGTCAGGCGATCTGTTTCACCAGCAATGATGAGTCCTGTTGCCAGCGCATTAAACTCTAGTGCCCATGGATAGGGGGTATTGTCATGCCAGCGGATGAGACCGAGGTTATGCACGATGTTGCCACTGCCGATGACCAATACCCCCTCATCACGAAGCGGAAGCAACTGTTTCGCCATTGTTACCTGTTCATGGGGAGACTTCTTTCTGTCGAGTGACAATTGTATTACCGGGATGTCTGCTTCGGGATACATACGGCGGAGCAGTGACCAGGTGCCGTGATCCAACCCCCACGATTCGTCTCGTTTCACCTCGGAAGAACCGAGCAGCTCCACAACACGATTTGCCAACTCCGGAGCGCCCGGCGCAGGATACTGGATTTGAAAGAGTTCCTCCGGGAAACCGTAGAAATCGTGTATCGTCTTCGGTGACTTCATGGCGGTAACTTTGGTGCCATCAGTCTCCCAATGAGCAGAAACACAGAGAATTGCCTGCGGTCGGGGAGTAGTCACAGCAATTTCCCGCCATGCTGCGGTAAATGTGGTTTCCTCAATGGCGTTCATCGGGTTGCCATGACCGATGAACAGAACCGGCATACACTGCTCTGAAATCATGACGCAGTTCCGGCCATAGCAATTACTTTCATAAATCACTCCTCTGTTTGGCGATTTCTTTAACATTCTCATTCATACAGACATCCCGGGAGATGCACGACCACTCAGAATCATGCCTGATATCCGACGACTGGCTGATATGATCCTGCCATGACCACTCACTTTAATGCGCTCCTCCTATTGGAGAGGCCGTCCCATGAGTGGTTTGAGGAATTTTTCAAAGGTTGCCAGCTGTTTTGCGGAGAGCAGAGCGACGTCACCTTCGTTATCCAGCAAAAAGGTGCCGACACCGATGACAGTCCGTGCCAGAAAACCGGTGCCTTTGACAGCTCGTTCAATTTCATCCCTTTGCTTGCTTAACAAGTTGCGCAGCTTTTTCAGATCAATTTCCATGGTATCACTCCAGTCACAGTTTACCCAGCTTGTTTTCGAGCCTTGCGATGACTTCGGCAACAGTTCCCTCAATATCATCCCCTCGAACGGTAAAATAGAGAAACTGCCCCGTATGGTAAGACCAGTACACGTCTTCGACCGGTAGCGGTTCCAGGATGAACGCAATTTTTTCATAAGTGATAAATGGATCGCCGTCTGGCCACTTTCTGTCGAGCCGTGCCTGCTGGGCATCCGTCAAGGGTATCCTGTAGGTAATCGAATAGATTTCAGCTTTCATTATGGAGTCGGTTTCTCAAGGTCGATTTCTGTGGAGATTTTATTTCCGTTAATTCTACTGTCATTACCGTATTTGGGCTCCTGTAATCACTGATCGTAAATAATAACTGCACTCTTCGACAGCCAACAATCCGCATTACACCACGATCTTCGGCAGTTGTTTCGCATACGGCAGATACCGTTCCACATTCTTCCTGATTATTTCGAGTAGTTCACCAGCAAACCCGGTTTCCTCACCGGGCAGCAGGCCTGACAAATTGACTGTATCCATGGCTTTGATAAGTTTTTCAGACATTGTTGTGAGCGTCTTGGCAACCAGCCGTTTCTGCAGGCCGCATCGTTTACACATCTCTGCCAGTTCCCATGGCGAAATATCCTCTGGAGCAAAGGCATCGCCGATTGCCATGGAAAAATCACGGTCATATTCGGCGGCGTACATGTCGAGATTGAGTAAATCATAGGCAGGTGCCATATCGATGCCTCCCGGTCCGACGAAGAAAGAGATGTTTTTACCATGGGCATCACTATTGCCGATCAGGAGCTGGAACAGAACCCAATTAAGCATATCCCGCATGGCGGCAGCAGGAACCCGGCATAGCCGGCAGGAGGCGAAGAGGTCTGGCAGGTTGGCTCCCGATCTGATTACGGCGGCATCTCCACCCTTGCCAAAGGGACGCTCGTATTTGTAGGTCGGCGGCAGATCCAGCATCTGACAGCCGTCGATCAGGTGCCGGCGGACAACAGTATCACCGGTCAACTCACGGTCGAAGCGTCGTACTACCAGCACCGGCTCATCAAAACGGGCAAGGGAAACCTCTGCAACCGGCAGCTTCATACCCTTTGCCAGCTGCATACATATAAATTCGTTGATCACCAGGTGCAAGGCGCGGGCAGTACCGAACTTCAAGATATGAGTCGAGGCCAGTTCCCCTTCGCCGAACCCCATATGTCCATCCGCCCGGATGAACAGCGGCAGTTTATCTTGTACGCCTGCGACCGAGAGTCGCGGTTTACCGTCCCATACCGCTATCGACACGATCTGGCGCTGACTGATGCGCGCAGCAAGCTCGTCGGACATCACCAGCCTGAAGCTTGTCAGCAGTCCATCCCCCCGCTCATCTCCCATCCTGAACGTCAATGCCCCTGTCGTCTCCGCTCCGATGGCAGCAATCAGGCCGAAAACATTTGATCGCGAGATGTGGCTGGAGACTGAAAGCTCTTCCAGCCATCTTCCCTCCGGAAGCAGATTGGCAAGAAACCGTCTTACCGATTCGGAGGCACATTCGCCCGGTTTCAGATGTGGTGAGACGGGGAAACCTCCCCCTTCAAGCCACGACGGAGCATACACCAGACCAAATTGTTCGCTCTTCTCTTCAAGGAGGATCTTCCCGAGATGTCTGTGATTGAGATCTATCGTGAGATACATAGACATTATCGCTCCCGGGCCTCGAGATTGATTGTGATCCCCAGCATAGAGCAGGCCGTCAGAATGCTACTCAACTTCACGTCACCACCAGCGGTTTCCAGCTTGCTCATGGTACCGACGGCAACACCGCAAAAGGCGGCAGCTTCATGAATGGTCATGCCGGCCTGAGTCCGCCTGGCGCGAACAAATTTTCCCAGCATCGCGGCATCAAGCAGCTGTTGCGGCTCCGGGACAGGAAGTGGGATTACGGTTTTTGACATAGCGTGCCCCTCACCATGAATAAATATCATCTAGGCGATATTATTTCAGATAAAAAGAAAGGAGACAACTAAAATATTGTTGTAATGATATTTAAGATGGTATGGTGGGTGAGCTTGATATAAATAACGCTTAAGTAATATTTATGCGCTAATAGCAGTCACTAACTCGGGAGCATCAGCTCGTGCTTGTCCGAGGCTGGCGGGGCTTGTGCGGGAGCTGCCAGCGCATAGAAATCTCAGAAAGTTATCGAGCGCTTACACAGGTATAGGCCACCGTTCCCAAATATGGTCTTTTACTGCACCGCCAACGACCGCACAATATCTCCGACAAGCTAAAAGTCAAGAATCCTAATCTTCAAGATGCACGTCTAGACAGCCTGCCGTTGGTCCCCTTTCGTTTCCAAGCCATACCCTCACTATAGACTCCATGCCGTTTGCACTTACACTGTCCTGTGCCTAAAGCTGCTCCGAGCAAGGATAAATGGTTTTCTCCGAATAGGGTCGTATCTTAACTCCCTTGCACAGCTATATAACGTCAGGTTTTGATTCATATAGGCACAATAAATATTTGTCAACTAGCTTGATATGTGCTATAAAATACCCATTATATAATTTAGTGGGTATTATATGGCTCGTAACTCATTAGGAAAAGAGGGCCTCACCCTTTCTGCGTACCAAGCGATTAAGGTGTTGGGCAATAACATCCAGACCGCCCGGAAGCGTCGAGGTTGGACGTTAGAGGAGATGGCCGGCAGCATGCTGGTTACCAGAAAAACCCTTTCACGCCTGGAATCCGGTGACCCGGCGGTCGGGCTGTCGGTGTTAGCCGCAGCTCTCCATGTACTCGGAGTTGTGAATGACTTGCAGAGTGTCGCCGCTCCTGAAGACGATACCGTAGGATTATTTTCAGAAAAGCAACGCCTGCCGCAAAGGGTCAGAAAAAAACTACACCATAAAGGCGAACTGGATTTCTAGCCATGCCTCGTGAACAAAAAGCATATGTATTCATCTACCTCCCCGGCCAGACTGTTGCCGTCCCTGCCGGAATTTTCACCCACTATCCCGATGATGGCATCGGTCGTTTTGCCTACGGCCTTCGCTACCTGGAACGCTTCGATGCTCTGGCAGTGGATCCTGTTTCACTGCAACTGGGAGCCGTTTTCAAAGATGCAGCTACAAACGGCGGTCTGTATGGTGCCTTCCGGGACGCTTCTCCCGATTATTGGGGTCGCCTGGTTATTGCCGCTGAACTGAAGGCTCCTCCTGAATCATTGGGAGAGATGGACTTCCTGCTGCATGGCAATGCTTCCCGAGTCGGTTGTCTTGATTTCCGTGTTTCACTGGAACAGGGAGAGCCTGAAACAAGACCGCCCTCGTTTCAGTCGTTAGCGGAGATTTTGGAAGCGGCCAGGCAGCTGCAACATGGTGAACCGGTCAGGCACGACCTTCTTCAACTGCTCGAACAGGGAACCAGTATCGGCGGCGCCAGGCCAAAATGTACTGTGGAACGGGATAATGCACTCTGGATCGCAAAATTTCCGGCTCGTGGTGATTCTGTCAACTTTCCCCGGATAGAATATGCAACTATGCTGTTGGCGCAAGCATGCGGGATAACGATTCCGGAGATTCGCATCATTTCCGTTGGTGATAAAGATGTGCTGTTAGTAAAACGCTTTGACCGTTTAAAAACAGCCTCGGGCTATCAACGCTTTGGTTTTTTGAGCGCCCTGTCACTGATGGAGTGGGATGAACGTGATCGGACCCAATGGAGTTACCCTGCATTGGCCGATAAGATGCGGGCCACAGTGCTGGCGCAGTCGGCAGATCTTAAAGAACTATTCCGTCGCATGGTTTTTAATGTCCTCTGCAGGAATACTGACGACCATCCACGCAATCATGGCTTTCTTTGGGGTGTGAAAGGGTTTGCATTATCTCCCGCATACGACATTGTTCCGACACCGGCACGACGTGGTGTTGGCACCGACTTTTCGCTCGCTATGTCTCTGGGTGATCGGGGGAGAGAAGCGACGCTTGCTAATGCAATAAGCCTATCAGCACGCTTTGGCTTGTCACAAAAAGAGGCACAATTTACCATTGAGGAAATAAAGTTACACGTTGCAACGTGGGAGGAACAGTTTACGTCACAAGCGGTTTCGTCTGTTGACATTGAAGCAATTCGGGCCTGTTTTTTGGGAGCCGGGACTGTAATCTGAAGCTGTGTCATTTCAATCATCGAACGTTGACTGACAAAATCCGCCAGGTTTTCTGGGCAGGGGTGAGTGAGACATGTTTCTTCAGATAATCAAAGCATTTACGGCGCACATCGTGCCGATCTTCCGCAAGCTCGGCAATCAAAATGCGATCAGCGTCTCAGGTTTGGCCGCCTCCAATAAATCCACCAGCGGATCTGCCGTTTTTTTCTTCTTTACCATAATGACCTCACAGATGAAACTGGACGACCTGGTCCAGGAGCGGCAACTTCCTCACCTTGAAATCTGCTGTATAGCGGTCATTGCCGGGACGTTCGATTTCCACCAGACCAAAGTACCGGGCAAACCGATTCAGACAGCGCGATGAATAACTGGTCCGCACCACTTTCTCGGGCGAATAGTAGCTGCCGACCGGCTGTACCTGCGGAAGCAGATTGGGGAAAGCCCGCATGAAATTGTCTTCATAGAAGATACTGCTCCGCCACTTACCGCCATATCTGGACATCAGATAGAGGCTGAACAGAAACGACTGCTGCATGAAGGGAATTTCTCCCAGATGATCCTGATAGGCCCAGTTGTATTCACTGACAAAAGCCCGGAACAAGCGCGAGTAGATGCCCGATTGCCCCTGTTCAGCCAGCAGTTTCCGGCACTCCCTGCTGAGGATAAATTTCCCCTTGTATTTTCTGATCAATCCGGCCAGTTCGGCAACCAGGCGGGTTGTATGCATTATCCTGAATTCCGGTTCTGTTCTCAACTCGCCAACCTCGATTATTCTCCGGTATTCCTCTTCACTAAAGTAACTTTGGGCTGATTCCCGGCAGAAGTTACGCGGCAGGTTGCCGGTGGCGGTTGCCTTCAGGCCGTCATCGCCGATAGCGGCTGCCAACAGGTTGAACAGGGACAGAATCGGGGCTTGCAGGTTACTGTCGAGGCTGGACGGGAAGATAATCAGGTGGGGTGTGTCAAACGGGAAGTGCAGAAACCGGTGCATCTGTTCGGGAGACAGGCCGTGGAAATCGTCGCTGGGTGCTTGATTACGTTGCTGGTTGTGCTGACGCAGAAAGGCGTTGGCCTCATCCAGCGAACCGAAGCTCTTGCCCTTGAGTAATTCCTTCAGTTCGTCCATGACCGGCCCCATGACGCGCTGGTGTTCACTTTCGTCATGTTTGTCGGCGCAGCATTTCTTGTATTTGAGCCCGCTGCCGCAGGGGCAGGGATCATTTCTGCCTGGTTTCATGATTGTCCTGTTTGTCCTGTTTTTGTCCAGTTTTATCATAAGCCATTTTAGCCCTTTACAAGCCCATTTGGCGCATTTGGCGTATTTATGGCCTAATCACAAACCAACTCTTATCCATTCTCTGATGGCGCATTTGGCGCAATTATGGCGCGATTCCGTTTAAGCTTGTATTGTGAGCCTCGGCCTTTACCTTCTAGCTCGACTATCCCTATTTGAACGAGTTCATTGAGATCCCGAGTAGCTGTTCGTTGTGGACAACCAACAGCATGCTGATATTCTGCATTGGTAATAAGACCATGAGTCTTAATATAGTTAACCGCCTTTATCTTCCGCTCATTCAGGTTAAGCCTGGCAAGGCGTTCAGGAGTCAGCCAGTCACGCCAGACCGTTGTGGTGAATTCGCCGCCACGTTGTATAAAATCCGGTTCCGGTAGGTCATGGGAAAGGCTTTCGCGAATCATCATCAGGGTGCCTGTGCCATATTTCTCGATATAGCGAGCGAGAAAAAGCGCTTCGCAGATTCGGGTATTACGGGCAATATACCTGGGGTGACAAGCTTTGCCAAATTAAGACCTCACATGCCGTCAAATACGATTTCACCGGTAACATGGCTTTTCAGCTGCCCAATCTTTTCCAGATTACGCAGGTTTTCCAAGGTAATGTTCATCACCTATCAGAAAGAGTTTCGGCTCGCTCATGATGCGCGCTGCAAACTGTTCACCGACCGCCAGCTTGGCAGTAAACTGTTCGTAAGGCATAACTACCGGGTTGATTTCCCTCCCCAGCCTCTGACGCATATTCGCTAGTGCCACCACAACGTCAGTAAAGGATACCGTCCCGACGACACAGACATCCACATCGCTGGTCGCCCGTTCTTCCCCCTTGGCTACGGATCCGAAAATGAATGCTGCGGTAATGCCCGTAGACAACGGCTGCAAGGCTGAACGTATGATATCCGCCAGACCGCTCGTTTTGCGGAAGATGCCGGACAGTTCATGAAAGATGGGGCAGTCCTGTTCGGCATGGTAGCGGACCTGATTACCCAAGGCCTGTCGGGACAGCAATCCGGCATCGGTAAGGAGTTTGAGCTCACGGTGCAGCGATCCGGCCGGTACACCGGTCAGACGGGATATCTCCCGGACATGGAAATCCTCTTCAGAACGCAACAGCAAAAGAGCCAATATGCGTCGCCGGTAATCGCTGAAAAGGGTTTCGGCAAGACCTGTCGACTTACTCTGTCCTTTGTTTATCGCTGTTCTCTCCATGAGTGCGTTTGTAATCTAAATGAGAACGGATTGCAACTCATTTTCCATAGCAAACGACTCGTTTGTCCAAATTGGTTTTCAGTATATTGCAGCACTCAAATTTGGATTAAGCAGCGAAAATAACGGAATGTGTTGTCATTGCTGATCGATATGGCTGGTACTGCAGGTATTTGATGGTCAACTGGATAGGGAAGTGCTCTCTGGCGGCAATTTCTCAAAATGTGCTCCATATGTGCTCCGCAGCAAAACAAAAGGGACTAATCCATATCGAAGAAACGCCAACTTTAGCTGAGATGATTGCGTCATTTGATCCGGATCGTCACGGCGGGGAGGTTTTGGTCACGGTGCCTGTTGGAGTTGAGGAAGGTTGAGTATGTGGTACGTGCAGATTTTGCACGAACCACTTGATTTTATCGGCCTGCGGCAGTATGTGCATATTTTGCACGAACTGAAATTTCCGGGCTGCGGCGGTTGTTGCAAATTTTGCAATAACTGAAACCAGGTCAACTGTTGCAAATTTTGCAACAGTTCAAATCGCAACCGAGTGCGGCAAATATTCTTGAATTATCTCTTCTACAAGGTCAGCCTGTAGTAGATCGCGCCTCCGCTTTAAAGCGTCCCTGTTATCCAGAGTGGCAATCCAACGCTTGATTTTTACAAACGCATCGGGAGCAACAGTATTCATTCTCGCCATTCGACCAGTAACCGACACAATCATTTCTGACGTTTTTGGGCGGTCCAGCATCACTCCGGATCTTTCTGCTTCTACGGCAAATAACTCGTTTTCGTTATCAGTCAGCCTAACCGGATGCGGGTCGCCGCTCTTAGCCGATCTCCGCACGATATCTACTTCAAAGCCCTTGCTGTTGACGGCGGTATAGTGCTGGTCTTCTCTGCGTTCAAAAGTACGATCTACTTTTTTGAGCAACTCAAGAAACGTGGAGTCCAGTTCATCCATCTGTGCGGTAAAGCCCAATCTTTTCCGAATATCCCACAACAAGTCAACGTCCATAGTCATCATTGCATCGGTTGATGTGATTCTGACACCGGCGGCAGCTTCGTAAGCATAGAGAGAATAAGTGCCGATGACCGTAAAATACTCGGACAAGCCAACTTCTTCAATCTTATTGAGAATCTCAATTAACAGATCCGGAGCCCGACCAACGCGCAAAGCCTTATTCATGCGCTGGTGCCGGGTTATTTCGGCACGGAGGTCTCTAACCCTTTCCTGAGACCGTTCTTTTCGAGCGATAAAATCGGCATAAATGCCTTCGGTTTTCTCTGATCGTGGCCCGAGACTCGTTTGAGCTGATCTGGTAGAAGTCCGAATTAAGTAGTCAGTTCCATTCTGTTCTCTCCAAATCATGCCGCCCCTGACTTCTTTGGCGGATTTACGTGCGGATTCAAGCGCAGTAAAGACAGATTTCGCGTCGATATATTGGCGGAGTTCGTCACCGCTCATCTCGACGATATTGTTTTTCAATGTATTTTTCATATTTCGCATATTACTTTGAAAACATAGCAATAACAAGTATTATTGGAGTGGTTTAGCTTTAACGCAAAGAACATTATGCAAAATATGCATATTGTTCACTTTACTTTAAATCGTTCCTGGCCGACAGTAAAGCGGAGCAGGACAATACAATACTCGCTATCAAACAGACCCGGCCAGCAATTGCCAATAGGTTAAAGAACTGTTGAACAGGCAAATATTAGCAAGATCGAGGTGGGGCTAATTCATCAAATCATTTCACCCCTAGCAAGCTTTAAAAGTATGACATTAGCATGACACGTAGCAAAATATAGAAAAGGCACCTACAATAAAACATTGTAAGTACCTTTATTTATTGGCGTCCCCGAGTCGATTCGAACGACCGGCCCCTTCCTTAGGAGTAACAAAATTCGAGGTTTCTGCACGTTTCAAAATCTTTCCTTCTTTTTCACAAATCACTCATATCATATTGACATACATCATATTTTAGCTTAGCATCCATTACAATTCTTTTCATTTTTCTACAATACAGCGCACACATCAGAGGTTGCTGTAGAGGTTGCTGTAAAAAAGGGATGGGGTCCGATGAAGTTCACCGACATCTATATCAAAAACCTGAAACCGGAGCCGACGAAGTATTACAAGCGCGAGGCTCACGGTTTTGCCGTCAAGGTATGGCCTTCCGGTGTGAAGACCTGGGTCTATATCTATACCTTTGAGAGCAAGCGTAAAGAAATGCGCCTGGGGGAATACCCGGCCATGAAACTGGCCGACGCCCGCACCAAGTATAATGAAGCCTACGAACTCCACAAGAACGGCAGAGACCCCGGAGCCGAGGAGCGGCAGCAAAAGGAAGAACGCCGCCTTGCGGATACCATCGAAGATCTGGTCAAAGAGTACATAAAGAAGCATGCCAAAGTCAACAAGCGTTCCTGGAAGAACGATGAACGCCTGTTGAACAAAGAGGTCGTGCCGATCTGGGGCGACCGCAAGGCCGAGGATATCCGCAAGCGTGACGTCGTGCTGCTTTTGGAGAGCATCGTTGAGCGCGGTTCCCCAGCCATGTCGAACCAGACCCTGAAGATCGTCCGCAAGATGTTCAACTTTGCCGTTGAGCGGGACATCCTGCAGCACACCCCCTGTACCGGCGTCAAGGCGCTGGCTCCCAACAACAGCCGCGAGCGGACATTGAACGAAGCGGAAATCAAGGCACTCTGGGCAAATCTTGATGCCGGTATCATCTCGGATGAAATCAAAAGGGCCTTAAAGCTGATTCTTGTCACCGCACAACGACCTGGTGAAGTTATCGGCATGCGAGCCGCCGAGATCGATAAACGCTGGTGGACGATCCCCTCAGAGAGAGCGAAAAACGGCAGGGCGCACCGTGTCTACCTGACCAACCTTGCCGTGAGCCTGTTCGGCGACACCAAAGGAAAGGATTTCCTGTTTCCCTGTCCGCATAAAAAGAAGGTCAAGCAGATAGAGGCCCATGCCGTGGGCGTCGCAGTGCGACGGAATCTGGCCTGGCCGGTCACTGATAAAAATGGAAAGCCTCTGTTCGATACCGACGGCAATCCAGTCACCGAGAACAAGCTGGGCATCGAACAATTCACCCCGCACGACCTGCGCCGCACGGCGGCAACCTTTCTTGCCAAAATGGGGAACATGGACGAGGTGATTGATGCGGTTCTCAACCATGCCAAGCAAGGGGTGATCAAGGTTTACAACCAGTATCGCTATGACGCGGAAAAACAGAAGGCGCTCGAAGCCTGGGAACGGAAACTGAACAGCATCATATCCAGCAAGGTTGCGGCTAAGACAGCTCCTGTTCCAGCAACAAAGGGCAAGAAAAAACCAGCGGGATAGAACCTTGCTGACTTTTTCGCATAAAAATTGTTTGCTCAAATATGACTTGTGAGGTATATATCTTCTATGGCATGGGACATTGAATACACCGATGAATTCGAATCCTGGTGGGAAGATCTGACGGCAGAGGCTCAGATTGATGTTGATACGGTGGTGGGACTTCTTGAGGAATGCGGCCCCAATTTGCCGTTTCCATATTCATCAGGGGTAAACGGTTCAAAGCACTCCCATATGCGAGAATTGCGGATTCAGCATCAAGGCCGGCCACTGCGAGTTTTGTATGCTTTTGATCCAAGCAGGGCTGCAATCTTGCTGGTAGGTGGAGATAAAACCGGCAACAATCGCTGGTACAAGACACATGTGCCGATTGCCGACAGACTGTATGACGAATACCTGGACGAAACGAAACAAGGGAGGTAAAAATCATGGTAAAACCCTACAGCGCGTTACGAGCGAAGATGACTCCAGAGGCCCGTGCCACGGCTGCGGAACAGACCCGTATACTTCTACAGGAGATGCCGCTTCAGGAGTTGCGCCAGGCACGGAGAATGAGTCAGGAACAAATGGCCAAAAACCTTCATACCCGGCAGTCGAATGTTTCCCGGATTGAGAAACGGACAGACATGTATATATCTACATTGCGGGGTGTCATAAAAGCCATGGGCGGAGATCTGGAGATTGTGGCCCGTTTCCCCGACGGCAGTGTCCGGATTAACCAGTTTGAAGAACTTGATGAGGCGCTGACGGCCTGACCGCATATGGCACGATCATTCAAAAAAAACCTGATATTGAAATTGCACCCACCCTGACCCCAATGGTTTCTCTGCCATATTTCTTGTCGATCAAGATATTCAATTGTTTGTGTTCAGTTGACACTCAATGTGAAGATTGATTTCAACTATCCAAGAGTTTTTTAACCGCAAAAATGATTGAAAGAAGCTTATTATCACTCTTTCGAGAAAGTGTGGTAGTAGTAAAGAAATTTCCATTCTCTTCTTTGTAATAGACCACCCGGAAAATTATAGTTTCAGAAGCTTGACAATTAGAAAAATAGAAAATATCGCGAAATACTGTATGGGATGAAACAGATTTTAATTGGTAACCAGATAGACAAAAATCAGAAATTATTGGATATGATGCAAAATACAATAATCCTACACCATTTATGTCGGAATATGGATTAATTTTGTATTCGCATTCATATACTGAATCATGATTAATTTCAAAATTCCACCCTTTTGAAGAATGTACTTCAACTAAGTTCTTTTTTAATAGTCTATATTCATTTGCGAAGACAGGAATCTCTTTATAATTTACAATTCTACTTTCTCCCAAACCTTCACTGCTCACTAAATTATTATTTTTACCCTTAACTGAAAATGTAGTCATTATTTGTGCAGTGATATTGTTCTTATCTGAAAAACCATTTATTTTGGATAAAAACGAACTTTTCCCAAAGCCTTCAAGCTCAGATTCAAATTTTAGGAATTCATTCTCAGAAAAATTATTTAAGGGACTTGTTTCAAAACAAATCCTTAAAAAAGTTGCATAAACTCTATCACTTGACGAATCTCTGAATTCAGAGGATTTCTTTCCAAAACCGACACTCAGAAGCTGCCAGTGAGTATCTCCTAAATATTTTAACAGCCAAAGCTCAGAAAGTGCCGAATTGGCCATTTGAGGCATTCTGATTTCTACTTCATCTTCATAATGAATTACCTCATAGCAAATACTGTCTTCTTTTAGTTCTTGGCCGCGATTGTTGTGGAAATATTGGAGGGCCTGACCAATGTTCGCAATTTCAAACCATTTTTCATCTTTTATCTCGTGATTAAAGTGCCTTTCTAAAATAATTCTCAACTCTACAAGATCAAGACTATCTGCGCTCGTCTCTGAAATAGGCAGGTACAGTTCTTCTTCAGAGAAGCCACTAACAACTTGCTGAATTATTTGTAAGTATTGTTTCACTAGGAAAAGTCACTAATGTCGAAATCGTCCACTTCAGCTTTACTATTTTCACCGATTATAATTCCAGCCACTAGCTTACTAGACCACTCTTGATGTGGTGCAGCTAGGGATAAAGTTGCATATATTCTGTTTCTTCCGTTTAGGATGCCATTATTTCTTTTATACTGGTCGAGGAAAACAGGGTCAGTAATCGGAAAGTTGTACGGATTGCCCCTATATCTAAATGAAAGTTTAATTTGAGGATACGGCTTACCTTCAAAGACCCTTTCGTTAGTTTCGAATTCTTCCAACAATACTAAGGATAAGGAGTAACTCAGCTCACCGATTTTTTCCTCTGGAACAGCAGCCCCCCTATTTCCAAACAGTGAAGCATATCTGTCATTATCGATGAGTCTTTCCAAGACTGCTATGTCAAGCCGACCAACTGTCTTAATAGTATTTGAATTGAATAAGACATTTTCCGTTTGATGGTCATGCCCAGTCATTTCTAGCTCATCGAACTCAACTACATCTAAGAGATTAATCCCTGATACAAGTCGTACAGGGACCTCCTCATGCTCAGCATTGAAAACTGGCCGTACCCATTTGGGCCGCCCACTCTGTAAAATTGGAATGTTCTCTTGGTTAAGCTCAATCCCGCCAACGCAGCGCCCCCCAACCCTAAATGAATTGGCTAAACAAAGAATTTTCATAACATCACCTTACAAGATGGATAATTTTAATGTCGTCGTTAGCTTTCTTGAGATATTCAGCAAGCAACCTTCTATGACACATATCAGGTTCATGCTCACTACACAAAATGCAACATCCGTCTAGCTCATCAAAGTTTATTTTTTTCAATATATTCCTTCTATTTAAAATTCCAGTGTATTCAACTTCATATTCTTGCCAAGAAATGTTTTTATCTCTGTATTTATCAAGCAACTCTTTTGTCGGAGCAAGATTTTTGTCGTGCTCGTAATCAGCATTAGCAATTTTCCTGGCGAAAAATTTTAAATCTCTTCCCTTCGCAAATCCTGCTAGTTGAGAGACATTGTTTAGTCGCGTGTCAAGAATTTTTTTTACACCTGCGGATAGAAGTAATCCAAAAAATTCTTCTGCGGACTTCTCGGTAAAACCAATAGTAAATAACTTAATCATAACCGCCTTCCTTCTCGCCAATTGAGTATGGCGAATAACCTATTTCTTTGTTTTTCAACCTATATGCAACAGCCAATTGCTCTTCGATGGTAACAACGTTGAATAAATCACTTTGTGGTAATTTTTTTTCGTATTTCTTTAAGAGCGTTTGTTCTAATTCTGTATTAGTTTTTACTGATTTGTCTTTTAGAATATGCTTTACTTCAATCCCATCTTTTTCTAAGCCGACAGATACCATTGAAAAACGATGGCAGTCCAACGGCTCGGATTCGGAACACATAACTGCAATTACAAAGTTTTTTTCTATCCCTTGCCAAATTCTTTCTAGCCCCTGCTTGAAAACCCAAGATTTTCTAACTAAAACAAAGTCTAATTGACCATTTTCATCCAAAAGGCTTGAGTCTGTTTGTCTCGCACCAAATTCTTCAGCAAAACTCAAATATGAAATCTGATGACTTTTTAGGAATGATTTAAATGGTTCTTTATTAAATTGAGGATTATAGGCGCTTGCTGGCACACTTCTTACGTCCACGATGCAATTAATGTTGTACTCCCTCAACAGTTCAAGGAAATAATCAATTGGGTGCGTCGAGTGTCCAATTGTATAAACTATAGGCTTATCCATATTAATTAAAAGATTAATCCATGAGTTGCGGTTTTAAAAATAAGGATAGGAATTTGCTTTTTTGACTGGACGGAAAATACACCCGTCACCGGATAGTGTCAAAGCAAATTCAGTGGAAATGACGATATTTAAAGGAGAACAGAGAACCAAACTATCTGCCATACCGCCTGTAATCATTTTTTGTTTTCGCCCGATGCTCAGCATTTGTCAGTAATTGCATATTGGATGGTGTATCAGCGCCACCAGCGTAGAGCGGCTTTTTGTGGTCAACCTGATAACCCTTTGGAACCTTTGACATACCACGATTTTTTAGAAAATTGTTCCGTGCGGACATATTTCTGGCAATCTTGCCATTATCTGTTCTTTGGACACCACCAGGACTGTATGGTTTTGGGTTGTTAGTATATCTCTTTGGTGATGCTGGAATACGGGGAGTTGAAGGTGTGTAGCTATAAGATTTTGGTGAATATGTACGACTGCCCGAATGCGCTCGGTTCCCGCCGCCTCGGGTAAAACCTTGTGAAGGCAAGGCAAGAAGCAGCATACAGATCAATATGGATGAGATGAATTTGTTCATTGCCCGTTTACCCCATTATGCTGCCTGAACCTGAACGACGGTTTATTTCAAGTTGCCAGAACAAGTCCTGGCGTTGCTGTTAGCGCCATACGCCCGTAAGAAGAGAGGGATAGAGAAGCGGAAAACGGGTACGCAGCAAATTGGCCAATGATTTTTTGAAGCTGGTTTCGGAGGTTGAGGTCATAAAGATGTCCTTATGGAATCTTAGCGAGAGGATTGAAACACATTTCAAAAATACAACACGCTGGTATCTGACTGAAAATGCGAGGGTAAGAAGTCTATAACATTTATTTGTAAGCGAATGCAACCCTCCAGACACAGTGGGAACTAACAGTAATTGATATAGATTTGCTTACATTCGCAATGACTTAACAAAACGAGACCGTGACCGAGAAAATTTTAAAATATCTATAGCACAGCACTGCCAAAACCGCCAAAAGCCCTTCTGACAGTTTTGACAGTGCCGTCCTTCAGGAATCCATCAGAATTTTATGCCCGGATTCAGCCGTATCCGTTCCGTCGGCCTCCCCCCAGTCTGTTCCTTCTCGACCGCCAGCCAGTCATATTCAACCAGCACCTCAATCCCGGCCTTGACCTCTTCCGACGAGGTGAGCTTTGACCATTGGGGTCGCCAGATTTCGCGCAGCGTTGCGCCATCCCTGATTGCTCCCCGGCGGAGATGTTTGATGATTTCCCGTGCAGCTTCCATCCCCGGAGCTGTCATTCCTCCGTAAAGCCTGTATGCATGGCTTTCCAGATAGTCGCACCATGCTGTTGCCATGAGTGCCGCCTGTTCTGATACCGCTCCCGGTTCATTCCCGTCAGCCACGTTTACCAGATGGAATATCAAGGCCAGCGACGGCATCAACTTACGATACTTCGTCAGATGGCTTTCCAGCGCCGGTGTCAGACCGTGGTCACTTCTCAGGCGCATTTCCAGATCATGCCGCCAGGTGTCGAACACCTTCTGTCCACCTGGAGAAAAGCGCAGTGCTGGAATTGCCGCCCCTTCTTCCATTACAGCTCCAGGAATATCCCCGGATAGTAACTTGAATATCTCCCAGGCCCGGTTTTTCTCCACGGTGTCAGGGAAACGGTCAACGTTCTTCCACTCTGCCGGTGCATCAGGCCAGACGAAAACCTGAAAGCGTTGCAGCAAACCATCATCACCATTGCCGCCCCGATTGGCCTGATAGACATATGATGAGAGCGGCCCTGGTGTGATGGCCCCGAAGATGGAGATGCAGAGGGCGGCAATATCCATGGTGCCGCGTCCGATCCGGTCGTAGGTGAAACCCCGGTTTCCGTTCCAGGCTTCCAGGTAGAAGGCCCGGTCTCCCTCCCTGCCGTCCCGGTCCAGGGAACGGAACCAGCCGATCAATTCATCACGATTGACCAGCAGGCCACGCGGATTTTCATTGAGCAGTTCGCCGATTTTCTCGACGGTGCCGTCCTGGGTCTGGAAACGCTGCCGTTTGGGTTCATCCAAGGTCAGTGTCAGCAGTTTTTCCCGCGCCTCTTCGATCATCACGGCATTGCCCTTCCTGGCAGCCTTCTTAATGTCGTCGGTTATCGCGGATTTCTTGACCTTCTGGATCTCCCTATCGATCTCGAACTCCTGCGTCGCATTCAGATATGCTTCCCGTGCTTCCGATTCCAGTCGGACCAGGTGCCGGTGTGCCTCTGACACAGCCGGGGTTTTCATCAATGACGGTCGGCCTACGACCGCACCCCATAGGTTCGGCACCACCAGCCAGTCATCATGCCGTTTCGGATGGATGCCGCAGCCGCGACCGATGATGCTTCCCAGCGCCACAACCGCAGCAGCCGCTGAGAAGTCCGGCGGAATCTGCATCCGGTCGGCAATATCCATCAGCCAGCCACGCAGGGGAAGAGGGATCATCTCCGGGTGGAGCGGTTTCACTGGCGGGAGGCCGTCCGGCAGCGGTATCGGTTCCGACCAGTGATCGGCATCTTCAGTGCTCTCGACTCGGTGTGCCGGTACGTTCTTAATATTTCTTGCCGTCTCGATGCAGTTCCTGACAGCTTCCGATCCGGCCAGTCGTGCCAGATCATTGAAATCGGTATCCTGTTGTTTCCTGGTGTCAGGAAAACTGGGAGCTGCCAGCAGGCCATCCACAGATCGTGCCGCTGCGGTTGCTTTGGTCAGGCCGGGATTGCCAACGGTGGCATGATCGTCATCAGCACAGATGACCAGGATGGTATCGGGATACTTTTTCTTGAGGACTTCTGCAACAGGTTTCAGGTTGCCGGCAGAGAAGGCGCAGGCCACGGCATGGCCGGTTATCTCGTGCAGGGTTGCGCCGGTGGCGAATCCTTCGGCAATCAGGATCTTCCCGTTCACCTTGCCGATGGCATGGTAGCAACCGGCAACGGCGGTGCCGCTTTTGAAACGTTTGGTTCCATCCGGCATGATGAATTGCAGTCCGTGAAGCGTGCTGCTGGCATCACGAACCGGAACGAGGAGGGAGTCATACCACTGCCGGATGCCGAATGGCTGGATTGTTTTTGCCGCCAGGTAGGGATGTTTCATGTCAACGTCACGGGCCTTATCCCACAGGTTCGCTGATTTTTTCCGGCAGCTTGACCTAATTTCCGCCTCTATTATGGCGGCCTCTTCTTTTGCTTGTTTCACTCGCACCTGGAAGGCAGCTTGTTCTCCAGGTGTCCTGTTCGTTCTGGACTGCCAGTCTTCTGATATCGCCTGACGCCAGCAGCCATAGACACCACCTTCACCATCTTCAAAAAGCTTGCACCACCCGGAATCATCTCCTTTCCGGTCATTGGTGGCAAAGCGCACCATCTTGCCCGGCAGGATCGCCATGATCGGCGGTGAAGCCCCCAGGGTTGCTTGAATTGTCTCGGCAAATAGTTCCACTTCATTCATAGGCACGCACCTCCCGCACAACTTGGGACGCTTCCCGGTACAGCCTGCTCCTGATATTCAGGAGCCGTTTGGCCGGTTGTTGTGCGCCACTCTCGAAACTGACGATGGCCTGGTGCAGTGCTTCGGTCACGACAAATTGAAACAGCGCCCTGCGACTGTCAGGGGCGCAACAGATCGTCAGTTCATGGCCTGCGGTTGAAAGGAACGCGGCCAGGTCGATGGACTCTGTTCTGAATACTCGTGTACTGGTCATGGTTCGCCTATACCCTTTCCCGGCTGTTGAGCCATTCTTCCACTTCGGAGAGCAGCCACCCCACCGAAGCCCTGTTCAGCCGAACCCGTGCCGGAAACAGCCCTGCCTTTTCCATCCGCCACTGGGTTACGGAACTTACGCCGATCATCTCCAACAACTCTTTCCGTCTGATTACTCGATTCCTGCTATCCATCTGAAACCTCCAAAGTGATTGATGTGAATTGTGTTAAAAATAGGCGGCCACACGGTGGCCGCCTCTATCCAGGCCGAAGGGCTTTTCGACCTGAAGATGCCAGCTGCTGTTCCTACTCAAATTCAGAACGCAGCTATTTACCAAGGTACGCGGAGGGCGAACGGTCCTCCCCATGCCCCAATTCGGACATGATGGCGGATTTCTCTGCTCCTTCCGCGTCCCGCTCTCTTGCGTACCCGTGTCGCTCACCGTGCATGTTGGCACCGGCGACACGGGTTCCGCCGCATTCGCGCCACAGATTTCTCTGGGCGTCATAGGCCTGTTTCAGGCTCATATCCGGTGGAATGATCCGGCCTGTTCCCGAGCCCACGTCCCTGGCTGTTTCAGCGACAGCTTGAAGGGCTTTGACCTGGGCATCAGTCCTGGCTTCCAACTCACGGGGGCGTCCACCTTTGGCCCCTTCGATGGTCAGATACTGTTTGCCGTTTCTGACTTCCACCTTGCTGCTCATCAGTGATTCCTTGGCACGCAGTCCAAACGCGACCCGCAGGCCATCGGCTGCACTGACCATCCGGGCGATCTTGTCGCCCTGGTCGGCGCGGGCCGCTATCGCCTGTCGCACCTCGACGAGGCGCTCATGGTTCACCGTCTGCGGGTTGATCCTGTCCCGCTGGATGCCGTAACCGGCATTGTGCCGTTCGACGATATTCTGTTTGCCGATGGCGGAAGCAATCACCCGCACGGCGGTCATCTTGTCCGCCATGGTTGAGGGTGACAGTCCCCGCTCATGCAGGCTGTTCACATAGGACTGTATATGTCCCGGTTTGAGATGGTCGATTCGCTCCAGCCCGTAGCTGGATGCAATGTGCCGGGCGAACTCCCTGGTGTTTGATAGCAGTTTCTCCCTGGTCAAACTCGACTTTGACCAATCCTTCCCGATCCTGGCCAGCGCCTGGCTGGCAAGACTTTCGTGCTTCCCCATACATACACCTCCTTAATCGGCGCATACGTTGGCGCCAGTTTTTTGTTGAGTGTAGGCAGGGCCTGTCCGGGGTGGACAGGGCGGTGCGGTGGCATGGCCCGTGGGCATATGCACCGTTCCGGCTCCGACGTGGTAATCGTCCCGGAGGACGATTTCGTGCTGACACACGAAGGTCGGTCCCGACGATCCATCGCAATGGATTGACGTACTGGAGGGAGGAGATTGCAGCGGGGGAAGGTGGAGTGGTTGACGGTGGTGCTGCTGCCGTCGCTGGGGTGTCGCGTGCTGATGACGGACGTTTTGTAGGGATGTTGCGGGGTTGGGGGCGCGTCTCTTGCTACCCGGCTGGACGCCGGCAAGAGACACGCCGTGTGGTAGACGGATTGCCGAGGTGGTTTATATGAAAAAACCCGTTTCAGCTCGATGGCTGAAACAGGTTTCAGTAAGGGGGTTAGTCAGGCGCTGGACGCACCTGTGGTGTTGAGTTTTACGTCACCTCTGCCCGAGGGGACGACATGGAGGGTGTTTGCTGTCTCGTATTACCAGCATCGGTGTGACGTCCCTGCCGTATCAAAGCCGATACGGTGCGGTACTGACGTCACTCAAGGATCACCGGGAAAGGGGCGTGGATGTGCCGGTCTTTCCCTGAATAGTTCATCCCATGCCTGGGGCTTTTCGATTCCGGGCAATCCGGAAAAGTCTGTCCGGGGCGCTAAGGCCGCGCGGAGTCTCTTCTTTGAAGAGTCTACAATATGGATTGAAGATAACTGAAGCGGGATGGGGCGTCAAGAAGAAATTAGCAGGCAACTAGCTGATTATGCTGATATTGATGGATGCTGTTTTGGATGCTTTTTAGGGTACTAAAGGTGCCCCCAAATTGGTGCCTTATTCGCCACCAAGCACAAAGGGGAATATTTATGCTCCAATGTGGCATCAGGAATGAGCCCTGTACAAAATTACCCAGAGGTTGCCGTAGAGGTTGCTGTATCGATTTTAGACAAACAAAAAGGGCTGCAAAACATCTGCAACCCCTTGTTTTTATTGGCGTCCCCGAGACGATTCGAACGTCCGGCCCCTTCCTTAGGAGTAAATGTATATAGTTGTTTCAAATGGTTTCCATCATCCTCTATCATACCCACTAACCCACCATAAAACCTTGACATTTAAGCGTTTATCCTGTATTTTAGATTCATGTTGGTTCAATTGAAATCAGTGAAGCACAGCATTCTATTACAGCACTACTACAGCATGACTTGTTGTGCTGTAGTCAGGAACAGGGGGACGTTATGAAGGTTACAACATTTACCGACACCATGATTAAGAAGCTGAAACCGGAAGAGAAAAAATATACTCGATCCGAAGGCAACGGCTTCACAATACGTATAATGCCTTCTGGCGTCAAGTCATGGCTCTACCTTTTCAATTTTGACGGTAATCGTCTTGAAATGAATTTCGGCATTTATCCTGTTGTTTCCCTTGAGACAGCACGACAAAAATTTGAAGATGCCAAGAAGAAAGTTAAAAACGGTATCAACCCAAAAGAGGAAGAAGAGAACAACGCAGAGGCCAGACGCAAAGCTCCCACTGTTGCCGATCTTATAGACGATTACATCAACAAACACGCCAAGAAGTTCAAAAAGTCATGGAAAGATGATGAACGACTTTTGAACAAAGAAATAATTGCTGAAGCTAAATGGGGTAAGCGTAAAGCTGCTGATATTACCAAGCGTGATATGACACTATTACTTGAAAGCATCGTTGATCGTGGCACACCAGCCATGAGCAATCAAGTTTTAAAGATTGTACGCAAGATGTTCAACTTTGCCGTTGAACGTGACATCTTACAACACACACCATGTACAGGCGTTAAAGCTCTTGCCCCCAATACCAGCCGTGAACGCACCTTGAATGAATCCGAAATAAAAACCTTATGGGGAAAGCTGAATAATGCCGCTGTATCCGATGAAATCAAGGGAGCTTTGAAACTAATACTGATTACAGCACAACGCCCTGGAGAAGTTACAGGGATGCACACAAGCGAGATTGACGGGCAATGGTGGACTATTCCCGCAGAGAGATCAAAGAACGGTAAGGAACATAGAGTCTATTTGACTGCTACAGCACTTGAGATCATCACCGAAGCAATAGCCCAAGCCAAAAAAACACGAGAAATGCCAGCAGATGCAAAATACAGCGGTTATATTTTCCCATGTCCTCATAAAAAGAAAATTCAGTCCATTGATTCACATGCTTTGCCTGTTGCTGTCAGACGTAACCTTGCATGGCCGTTGAATGATGATAAGGGGAAGCCTCTTTATCTGGAGGACGGCACACCAGCAACCGAGAACAGATTAGGAGTTGATCAGTTCACGCCCCACGATCTACGGAGAACAGCGGCAACATTCATGGGCGGTATGGGTTACATGGATGAAATAATTGACGCCATACTCAATCATGTCAAACAAGGCATCATCCGCACATACAACCGCCACGGATACGATAAGGAAAAACAGGAAGCTCTTGAATCATGGGAAAAGAAATTAACCACCATAGTTAGCTGAAACGTAAACCACACACAGTATGCCAGTCCCATCATCTTCCAAGGAATCATATTGTATATATTTGAACACAATGTATCTGCTCTTGTACTGACACATATAGTGATCACTTGTTGCCGATAGCCTGAAATCATTTTCATCAGTTTGAATGCGTCTTACATGCTTGATCATTTTTTCAAAAGTTTCATTTTTGACAGTTTCAAAGTACGCAAGGGCACAGTGCGTAAGTCTAAGAAACTTCACATGTGAATTTGGTTTTCCTGCATACCGTTTATTCAGCCAAGCAACATAATCGCTGAACTCCAGCAATCCACCCTTTTCTGCATCTTCCGCTTGTTTAATCCAATAGCCTTCATCCTGCTGAACCAGACGCATGAAATAATCATACGAAACCAAGACGGCTACAGGTTGCTTGTATTTCAAAATAGCAATCGGCTCTGTTTTGGCAGTCGTCAACATCTCCCCAAAATTATTTTGTACCTTTGTAGACAATATTTCTTTCATAACATTTCCGTTTGTTAGCTAACATATCATCAATAAGAAAAAGTATTTCACGTTAGTACAGCATGTTGCACCAGTTTGTCAATGATTGATCCTGAATATAAATACATTCAGAAATACACATTTTACATCAGGAGAAAACAAACTATGGCAACAGCAATCAACAATCAGACCAGCAACAGAATGTTACGTTCAAGAGAAGTCGTCAATCTGACAGGGTTATCAAAAACCACATTATGGAGACTCGAAAATGCAGGTGACTTTCCAGCAAGAAAAAAACTGTCTGTAGGAGCAGTAGGATGGTCACTGCTGGAAGTAGAAGAATGGATATCAGGCAGAGATATCATTGTTTCTGGAGTTACTCAAAAAGCCCATTAAATTTACTTTTATAAATAGAAGTAGTGGGGATCAGATGCGGCACTGTATGCCACGACACATAAGCAATGCGATTGCTCCGTTAGGAAGTCTAACGAGTGTAACATTGCTGTTAAATACAAATACCAGCTAATCAATGATTGTAGGAGTTTATGAATAACAATAATAACATAACTACTGAATATAATTTAACTTATTCAAATATCAAAGATCAATATCAAGAATTTGTTGATAAGAATGGCCCTTACAAATATTTTGTAACAATCACATTATCACGAGACTACAACCAATATCAATTATACGACAGAGTGAACTTTCTATTAAAAGCCTTGAGCAGGAATATATTCAATAGCAAGAAAAATGAAATTCTGTTAAGTGGATTCTGTTTCATTGAATCAAGTGGTAATGCTTCAAGGTGTGGCAAACATATCCATATGATAATTAAAGACAACATCAAGCTTGACGCCAAGAAACCTTTTGAAGATACCTTTAATGATTCTGTTGATCGTGTCAAAGTTATGATAAATGGTGATTATATCCAAAAGAATGAGTTTGATAGAGCATGTATTTGTGTAGAGCCAATAACTAACCAGAAGCACCTTATCGAATATCTTACAGATGAATTCTGGAAAGATAAAGACGGTAATTTCATCAAGCCGATAGACAAGAATGGGTTAGTTGTATAAGTAGGCAGTTTTAATGTTATTATTAGCTACTGGAAACTCTACGGTTTCCTACCACCTCTAACCAGCTTATTTTGTTGACAAGATGAATTCAAACGATGTAAGCTGAACGAGTAAAAATTTAATTTTACGGAGAATATCCTATGTATGCAATTTCTTTTGATTTAGATACTGAAATCCTCAAGCAGACTTATCCTGCCGAGTCTCACAATAACGCTTATGCTGACATCCGTAAATTTCTCAATGAACACGGTTTTGGATGGCAGCAAGGCAGTGTATATTTTGGTGACAAGGAAACAGTCAATGCTGTTAAATGCGTTGTAGTCACCCAGAAATTGAGTGCAAAATTTCCTTGGTTTAGTGCATCAGTAAGAGACATCAGGATGCTACGAATTGAAGAGGATAACGACCTTAAAGATGCTTTGACCTGATTAACAACCCAAAGGGGGCTATCATATAGCCCCCTTTTTTTTCTGAAGTTTACCATTCCTGATCTGCGATTAAATCCCCAATTCCTACACAATTTCCCTTTATTTTTTATTAATATTTTCCATGCATTTTTTGTTGGTAATGTTGTGCTTGCGTCCTGCTTTGCCATTAAATTTTTTATATAAATACTAATAAATACTTAAAGGAGAAACGCAGATGACAAAAACAGAATTGATAACAACAATCGCAGTAAGTGCAGGTGTTCCAAAAGGTGATGCAGAAAAAATGTTGAAAGCTTTTATGGCTACTGTTCAGGATGTTCTTTCAGCAGGTGACATTATCAGGCTTGTTGGCTTCGGTACATTCAGCACCAGTAAAAGAGCGGCAAGAAAAGGAACCAACCCCCAGACAGGAAAGAAAATTGATATTCCAGCTTCTACCGTTCCAAAGTTCAAACCGGGTAAGGGATTAAAGACGATAGTAAATAGTTAATAAAGTAAAGAGGGGGTTGCTTATTAAACCCCCTCTTCTCTTGCAATAAAAATATATTAAATTTTATGCTTGTTTGAAGCCTTCTTCAGTAAGTTTAAAAGACATGCTATTATCGTTAAGTATTTCAATCCAGCCACTATTCACAGCATACTCCATCCCGTCTTTCAGATCATCAGTTTCCAATCCTGAATTTAACCAAACTATCTGTATATTATTGATTAACAGTACGTCATTAGGACGGCATTTAAAGTGACTTACGAAAATATCAAGTATTTTACGTGCCAGTTCTTCAGGCTGCGGCAGTGTAGCCATAAAAATTCCTTTGATTAAATATTTTTGTTACATCAATTAAATTGTTTCAACATGGTGCTATTAGATAAAATTGTATTTACACCACAATATTAAAAAGATACTTGCACCGATCCCAAAACAGAATCCAGTAAGGCATCTTCGTAAATTATTACTTTCAATATTGAAATCATACTGCATCGTCACATCTACCAGCAATGGTATAAAGCAAACCGCACCAAACCATTTCGTATCAATATGAAGTAATGCTAGTAGTACGCACCCTATTGGAATTCCAACTATTATCCCAAAACAACGAAAGCAAACAGGTAAATAGATATTGCATACACAAGGGCACCTTGACTCAATACGGTGACAAGGCCACAGGACAAGCACCCTGTTTAGCGATAATAATGTTGCTCTAACGATGGTGCTTGGTAATTGCATTCATTATCTGTTCATATCTGCTGCCTTCAAAATAGAATTTCTTGCCGCCAACATATACTCTATATTTGAGCCAGAGATTACCAAGACACAAATCAGAAGCATCAACAGTGCTTGATACCGAACTCCATGGTGCCTCAATTATTTTATAATGTTGTTTGTACTTTAGTATTTCATTGACTCTACCTGCAAAGGATTTGCATTTAGCTTCTCCAGTCGATTTATCCCAGAAAAGACCAAGAGCACCGACAATGAGGAAACCGATAACAGCAAAAAATAAGCCTATGACAAATCCGATTGCACCCCATTTGCCACGATAACATCTTACAGCCATTACCCGATCTTCAAGCAAATACAAATTCCAGTAATCCAATGACACCCATAAGCATGGTGTGTTTGGGGATTTTACTGCTTCGATACAGTCTGAAATACCGTCAAAATGCGTATTATTGAGGTTAGAAGAGGAAAGCTGCTGCGGATTCGTTTTCAAATCAGACATACAATGCTTGCATTTAATTGCACCTTTTTGAATATCCTCCATGCAGTATGGGCATTTTATTAAACCACATAATTGTTCGGGCTCTTGTTCTGATTCTACCGTAGATACTGTAGAATTTGTGGTGTTTAAATGTACTTGTGTGGGTTTTGGTTCATCATTTACTTCAGGCATACCACTAGAATAAGCTAAGATTTGATGTTCGAAATCATCAAAGCCATCATTTCTAGGGTTAGGTGTCGAAAACGGTTTTTTAAGAAAAAAGAAACAACTCGCAGCAATTAGAGGTATAGCAAGAATCAATGGCATTGGTGCCCCCAAATTAAAACATAAGGCCACAAATAATATGCCAAGAGCACCTAAACAACTTCCTATTATTTTATCGATCACCTTTTGTCCCCTGTTCTAACAGACTCGATACACGAGCGTCATTTAACCTGCTGGAAATTTAAATTATCCAATGCTTTGCTCGTATCATTAGAGCTTTTAACAAGATAAACAACAGCGGCAATCATAACTAAAGCAATAATAATTTTAAAGTAACTTGTTTTCATATGTACACTTCTCCATTAAATTTCTAATAACTACGTATCAGTATTCAGACAAAACACCTACATAATCAGTTTCAACAGGTAACATTCCCTTGCCTCGTTCGCTATACATGAAATCAACAACAGCTTCCTTGCATAGCTTGCCATCTTTAGTTCTAAAGGCTTCATCTTTATTTGCATAACTGACTTTTACTCTTGTTTTAATCATGTCATCCGCACTTGCTTTTGTTTCCATTATTTCAAATTTTGCTGAGTACGGGATAAGCTTTTTATTGATAGCGTTGTCATACTTCGATTGTAGCATTCTAACAATATCTTTTACGCATTCACCAGTAGCCTGCTGTGCATTTGGTTTGTTTTTGGATTGATTAGCACAGTTATTTTTAACGGATTCTATATTAGATGTTTCTATGAAAGCGGATGCATCACTTGCTTGAATTGCTTTTACCTGCATCATTACTTTATCTTTAACTTCTTGTGGATTTGTTTTCTGTTTACTACAACCAACAGCAATAATTAACACTAATAATAAAATACAGATTCGTTTCATAATCCCCCCTGAACGGTATATTTTGCCCCTAATATCAATCAATTATACTGTAAGTAACTACACAACTTGGAGATGCTGTTAGACTGCAACTATTTGGATAAAGCAATGTAATTGACTTGTTCTGTTCAACTTTATTTGAATCAACAAGTGTTGCCTTTATTTTCAATTCATCAGGTGATTTCCTATTATTTGTCTTTGGGTCACATGCACCGTTTTCCCATTCGTTCAAAAAACTGCTAATAACATCTTTGATTTCAGCCTGATGGAATTGAATTACTATTTTGCCGTCAATTATAGAAGTGGCTTCGACAATGTATTGAATAGACACCGCAACAGCATAATCAGGCGACCATGTATGTTCAGCAGAAATCCATGAAGGAAATTCTTCAATGAAAAGTTGCCAGTTTGAGCCTTTGGCAGCGTCTTTAACGCTTATAATAAAATTATTTAATGAGCCCAATTTCCCGCCTTCATATCTGGCTAATGCAAAATAACGATCTTCTAAATGGTTATTTTCAGCGTATTTCGACACTAAATGCGGCAATACTACACTAAATGCCTTTGTTGTCAAGAAAAGAAGGCTTTTAATGTAGTTATAGAAAACCCCTATTCACACGAAAATTCCGTGGAAATGGGGGTAAATGGTGACAACGAATCAATTATTGGGCTCACGTATCAGGGAACTGCGAAAGACAACAAAACTCTCGCAGGAACAACTTTCCGAAATCATTGGTGTTGATCCAAAGCATATGAGCCGAATTGAGCTTGGCAAGTCGTTTTCGTCACTGGATACTCTGGAGGCGATAGCGAGGACATTTCATGTAGAGTTGAAAGATTTGTTCGATTTTTCGCATCTTGAATCAAGAAGCAATTACAAGAAGCAGATTGATGAATTGCTGGACGGAGTAAACGAGGAAAAATTGAAGTTGGTCTACAAGATAACCAAAGCCCTTCTGAAATGAAACATGCAGCATTGTAGCTGTTCCGGTTCGTGTATTCGCCCTTTAAAAGCTCTTTACGGGCTCTCCACTCCCTCCCTTATCGTGGCAGAGTTAGAAAGGCATTCACATCACACTGCGTTCCATTCCACTTCGGGACTATCCTACATGCACAATAAAAACGTGCATTTCGGATAACCCTTCGTTTCATTCCAGCAGCGTCATGTTCACCAAACCTGAAACGCCCTGTAAAA
>DUZS01000006.1 GCA_013349405.1 Desulfuromonadales bacterium
GGATGAGTACCTACACACCGGGTGGTGTATTCTAGCTTCCTGGTAAATTATGTCCGTATGTATCAAGCCCCGCCTGAAAAGGCGGGGCTTTTTTTAGTAACTAACTTTTTCAGCCTCACGATTACTTCACGATTTAAAACCACGATCTTCTGTCTTAACGCTTATAATCGAAGCTTTTTCGTGAGGTTAAAACCACTTGTCCTGTTTATCAGGGTTAGGTGATTAATAATTTATGGGAGAATTATTATGTGTATTACGGGATCACTAAAAAATATCATTCCGGCCTGTATCTGCCTTTCGGTACTTTTCATGTTGTCCGGCTGCACTAAGGAAAAACAAAGTGTTCCGGAAGCAGCACCATCGGTAAAAAAAGAGGTAGTCGCACTATCCCGAGTACTGGCGACAATCGCCGATAATGAAAAGCAGGATGCTCCACCGAGCCACGAATACGCTGAATCTTCTGTGAAACCATCTTCTGATATGATCATTGAAATCAATAAATACGGTAATGGGGTTGCTTATATTGCTAAAATCGGAGAGCGTTACTGTGTTGTGCATAATGGAAAAGTTGGCAAGCTTTATGATTCAATCGAAGGTTATACCTTGATACTCAGCCCGGATGGCCAGAGGGTTGCGTATGGTGCAAAAAGTGGTGAAACAAGTTATGTCGTCGTTGACGGCGTAGAAAAGGGGCCTTTCACCGATAGGGGTAGAATTGCCTTCAGCCCTGATAGCAAGCATGTCGGCTATGACGCAAAAATCGGTAATAATTGGTATATGTATGTCGATAATATTAAAAATGATGGTGCGCTCCAGTATTTCGATCGGTCGGTATTCAGCCATGATTCAAGTAAGGTGACATACCTTGAAGTTACTGATGTGTCCGGTGTTTATCGTCTTATTACCAGTGACCTGAAATTTAAACAAAATATGGCTCTGACCATTGCGGATACTGCCTATGCGGTAAATGCCGAAAAAACAACAGTGGCTGCTGTTGAGAAAAAACAGACAAAGTGGAATGTTGTTTCTTTTGATTATGATCATCCTGATAAATTAAAAACCGGAGAGTCGTATGATGATATCAAGCAGCTGACATTCAGTGAAAAGGGGAAGTCACTTGCCTACATCGCGGTTAAAGAGGGAAAATCATACATAGTACTTGATGACAAGGAAGAACTGCTCCCGGAAGGTGAATATCCGTGGCCTTTCGTTGTGCGTCCTGAAAACAGAGGGGTTGGTATTTTCATCGTTCACTCGAAGGGAAAACTAACGAGTGCATATCTGCACCATGCTTTTGCACCTGCTTCCCAGCAGAATAAAACCTATAAGGAAGGCGCTCATTTAACGTATAGCAGGGACGGTAAGCATCATGCATATGTGGCTATTCTCAATGAAAAATTTACCATTGTTGTTGACGGCAAGGAGGGGCCTTTTTTTGATCGAGTGGTCTATCCGCATTTCAGCCCGGATGGCAAATTTCTAGTATACCGGGCACGTCAGGATAACAGACGCTTTGTCGTGGTTGCTGATATTAACGGCAAGATTATCAAACGACTGCCGCCGTATGAGCGGATTTTCGATACGACTTTTACTGAAGACGGAAAATCTGTGGCTTATGGCGTGAAAGATGGTAATCAAGTCGCCTGGAAGGTAGAAGCTTTGCAATGAGGTGCATTTCAGTGAGGTTGAAACAGGAATCTGATAATTTATAACTGTATATACTGTTTGCTATCTATACAGATTCTATGCTATTACGTTCAAACCGTGCTCCGGTACTGTCTGTAGAGGAGGAATTTATGACAAAAAGATTATTGGTTGCAGTTGCGGTTATTGTTTTTTCAGCTAACCTTGCTTATTCTGCTGAGAACAACACTAAGAAGAAAGCTGCTTCAGTTCAGCCGAAGACCGACAAGGTGGTCGCTTCTCCTGTTCCACCCAAACCTTTCAGTGACAACGTAACCGGTTTGGAAATGGTAAATGTTAAAGGTGGATGTTATCAGATGGGCGATTTCGCCGGCATGGGTAGGCAGGAAGAAAAACCTGCTCATGAAGTTTGTGTGGATGATTTTTACATGGGCAAATATGAGGTAACCCAGGACCAATGGAAAAAAATCATGGGGTCCAGTCCATCTGTTAATAAGAACTGCGGCAAAAACGGCTGCCCCGTCGATACTGTAAGCTGGAATGATGTGCAGGAATATATCAGCAGATTGAACAGCAGATTTAATGAGGAAAATAAAATAGCAGGCAAGTACAGGCTGCCGACGGAAGCTGAATGGGAATATGCTGCCCGTAGCGGTGGCAAATCTGAACAATATTCGGGCAGTGACATATTAGTTGATGTTGCATGCTTTTTTGAGTGGAATGGCGATCTTGATTATCGCTGGAGTCCTAAACCAGTGGGAACAAAACGTCCGAATGGACTTGGTATATATGACATGACCGGCAACGTGTGGGAGTGGACAAGTGACTGGTACGGAAGTGATTACTATGCAGTCAGCCCGAAAAACAACCCTGCGGGGCCAGTTTCTGGGGACCGCCGTGTGCTGCGGGGCGGAGGTTGGCGTAACGGTGCTTTTGATCTGAGAACATCCTATCGCAATTTTCTCCCGCCTCTTTACCGGAGCGATTCCATCGGTTTTCGCCTTGTATGGGATTTAAGCAAGAAATTACCGCTTCAGGATCAGCCTGGCAAAAAATAGAGTGCGTTGATTCGGTCAGTTATTTGTTCTTTTCTGAATCAGGTTAGAAATATGCAGAAGATGGTGATCTGCGATAAGGATCTTGAGGAGGTAGTATGGCTAAAATGTTTTTTGTCTCATGTGCGATCATACTCTTATCGGTTATTCAAGGCTATGCTGTAGAAGGCAACACCACAGTCAATATATCATCCGCCCCTTTATACAAGGAAACCGCTACCGGGATGGAGTTTGTCTTTGTTAAAGGTGGTTGTTATCATATGGGTGACATGTCTGGTGATGGCACAGATGCGGGTGGTGGTGGGGACTCAAATGAAAGGCCGATCCATGAAGTGTGTGTGGATGACTTTTACATGGGGAAATATGAAGTAACACACCGGCAGTGGCAGAATATCATGGCAAAGACCCCGGGTGAATATTCACGTGATCAGGATTGTCCGCCGATGGCGGGAGACAGTGCTCCTGTCGATTGTATAAATTGGGACGATATTCAAAAATTTATAGTCTTAATTAACAAAGAGAGCGGTGGCAGTAAATTCAGACTGCCAACCGAAGCCGAATGGGAATACGCTGCCCGAAGCGGCGGCAAGAGTGAGCGATATGCTGGTGGAAATGATGTCGACAGCGTTGCATGGTTCAATGGCAACTCGGGAGAAAAACCACACTCTGTAGGCACAAAACTTCCGAACGGGCTTGGCCTTTATGATATGAGCGGCAATGCCTGGGAAGTTACAAACGACTGGTACGAAAAAGATTACTATTCAAAGAGCCCGCGAAATAATCCTGCAGGCCCAGGTTCAGGCGAAGAACGTGTGAAAAGGGGGGGGTGTGTGACCGGTACTTTCTTAAATCAGCGGACCTCCCGTCGCGGAACACAAAATCCTGTTATTCGAGGCACCGACGGTTTTCGTCTCTTGATGGTTCCGTAGTTTAGAGCTGTTTGTGGTTACGTGTATGTAATTTTCTGATACGCAAGGCGTACACCGAGAATGCCGTCCCGATAGCTGACGCCACGTCCACCACGGTGGGCCGATGCTGCAAAGCCTGCTACGCCTCGCCAACAGCCGCCTCGAAAGACGCGGACAGGCATGTTACTGAATGGTGGGCCTTGCGGATCAGTTACCGATTCCGCACTATAGTCGTCATACCAGTCCTGGCACCATTCCCATACGTTACCATGCATATCGTGGATACCCCACGCATTGGGTTTCTTCTTGCCAACGGGTTGGGTCTGATTATCCGAGTTTGCGTTATACCAGGCATAGTCGCATAACTGGTTTTCGAGATCACCAAAACAGAACACGCCCGTTGATCCGGCGCGACAGGCATATTCCCATTCCGCTTCAGTTGGCAAGCGAAAGATTCCCTTTCCGGTTGCGTTAAGGCGCTTGATAAATTCCTGACAATCATCCCACGAAACCTGTTCTACAGGGCGATCAGCGCCATTGAATTTGCAGGGACTGCTTCCCATTACAGCTTTCCATTGCGTTTGAGTCACCGGATATTTCGCGATATAGAAATCATGGCTGATGGTAACTTGGTGAACCGGCCCATCTTTTTCACTACCCATAAGAAATGTACCCGCCGGTACGGGACAGAATTCAAAACACGTTGATATTGTTTTTATTACGTTTTGTTTTTTAGTCACCGTTCGTGTTCTGGGCTGCATTTCAGTGATTGCCTTACTGAACCAGCCAGCCTCTTTCACAACAACTTCCTCCTGATATGATTCCTGCTCCTGCAAGGATTCTTCAAGCGTAAGTTGCAAATCCAGCATGACCTCTATCGGAAGACCAATGAATGATGTGCCCATATTTTCCCTCCCCCGGTTCCTATTCTAGAGAAGGACGATACAATCCAAAATGGGTGCCCGTCAATCATATTTTCAGAAAATCGAGAGCGGGTTAGAGTGCCGGAGATGATACATCTGGAAAAGGATAATGGCTTGACAACAATGCATACTATGATTAGCATCCAACGCATAGAGCCTTTTGCACAGTAATCTGTCAAATGGGGGTTAGGCTATGGCTAATTTAGTGTTTTTTTTATGTGCAGTCATTACCATGTCGGTACATTTTGTATATGCTGACGATGGCGGCATATTATTGAGAACATCTTCTTCATCGTTTCACACTGAACCTGACAGTGGTATTGAAATGGTATTTGTCAAAGGCGGGTGTTATCAGATGGGCGTCGCTGATGATGACGGTGATGCATACCAGGAAGAGTTTCCTGCGCATGAAGTCTGTGTCGATAATTTTTACATGGGCAGATATGAGGTAACACAGGGGCAATGGAAATCAATTATGGGAAGCAGCGCAGCCAGTTCAGGTACCTGTGCTGAAGATAATTGTCCAGTCGATACGGTTAGTTGGGTTAATGTGCAGGCTTTTATTAGCAATTTGAACAGAAGGAGCGGTGGAGGCAAATTCAGACTTCCAAGCGAAGCTGAATGGGAATACGCTGCCAGAAGCGGGGGGAAGCGTGAAAAATATTCAGGCGGGAATACTTTAGACAGTGTCGCCTGGTATTCTGAGAACTCCGGTAGAAAAAATCATCCGGTCGGTACTAAAACTCCGAATGGCCTTGGTATATATGACATGAGTGGCAACGTATGGGAATGGACAAACGACTGGTATGGAAGTGCTTACTATAAGCATAGTCTCCGAAACAATCCTTCAGGCCCCTTAGCTGGCGTTGACCGAGTGGTGCGTGGCGGTTGCAGTACCGGCGAAGCCGCTAATCAGCGGGTGTCTCGTCGTACCGGCTATGCTCCTGATTTCCGTAAGTCCGCTTTAGGCTTCCGTATTCTAAAGATACTGTAATTAAACAAAAATCTTGCAATATTTAAGTATAATAAATCGATTGACAATTGATTGCTATCGGACTTATTGTTACCCCACAAATATCCCCAAGGAGGACACACTACAATGCACAAATTCATTTCAACAACTCTCACACTGATCATCGCAGTAACCTTTTGTACGTTATCTTTTGCAGCAGAGACTAATGCCAAACGTGTCGACATCAATAGTGCGACAGAAGAACAGCTGAAAGTGTTACCGGGTGTAGGGAATGAAGCTGCTAAAAAGATAGTGGCCGGTCGTCCGTATTATAAAAAAGACGATTTGAAAACTAAAAACATTATTTCTGCTGATTCTTTCGAAAAAATCAAAAAACTGATTGATTCAGTCTGTTAATTTATATGATAAGGTCGTTGTACTTTTAGGCATCAAACAATCCAGAAAATAGAAATTATTTTTAAAAGCCCCGACTCGCATAGATGGGGCTTTTTGCTTTATCTTTATTCTGGTAAAGGGGAAATGAGTATATGACTAAAATGTTTTGCGTTGCAGGTGCGATGATGCTTATTTCTGTAAATATTGCATATGGTATTGACGGTAACTCCAGGGCGAGAATTGATCCCGCTGCTGTTTTCAAAGACCCTTTTATCGGTGTGGAAATGATATTTGTCAAAGGTGGATGCTATCAGATGGGCGCTACTGATGATGATTGTGATGCAAGCCCCGAAGAAAGGCCACTACATGAGGCATGCGTGGATGATTTTTACATTGGAAAGTATGAGGTGACACAAGGGCAGTGGAAAACAATCATGGGAAGCGATACTACAGCGCTCAGTACCTGTGGCGGGAATAATTGTCCTATTGATAACGTGAGTTGGGACGATGTAAACAATTTTGTAAAAAAGCTGAACAGCAAAGCCGTCAGAAAATATCGGCTTCCAACCGAAGCCGAATGGGAATACGCAGCCAGAAGCGGGGGCAAGAGTGAAAAATATTCAGGTGGAAAGGATGTCAATAGTGTCTCCTGGAACGCTGATAACTCAGGGAAAATAAATCATCCCGTAGGCACCAAAGCTCCTAATGGTCTTGGCATATATGATATGAGCGGCAATGTGTGGGAAATGACAAGCGACTGGTACGGAGAACAATACTATAAACACAGTCCTCGTAAAAACCCTTCAGGTCCAGATTCTGGTGCAGATCACGTGGTACGGGGGGGCTGCAGGACCGGTGGGGCTGTTAACCAGAGGACGTCTCGACGCACCTACATAGCTGACCGCACCAAGGGCAAGGGCTCTGGTGGTAACGTGGGTTTTCGTCTCGTGATGGTTCCTTGATTTACCTCGCTAAAGTGGTTAAGGGTGTGTGATTGACATACCAGAAAGGTAAAGCTGAGTCAGCAATTAAATTACAGAAAAATAATTACGATGATGGGTTATACTATTGACATCCCAATGAAAAGGATACATCTCACCCAAATCAGTCGTAACGTGATAGTCAATCAAACTTTTCCGAGTGAACGCAAATGACGTACATGTCTGCAAGGCGCCGAACATGGTTTTTCTGGTTCCTGACTTTTCTGATCGTTGTTGGCGGAATCGAACTAGGCGCATGGATCATCGAGCGGGTCGAGAACACCGTTGCCCGACATAAAAACCCCTTTGTTGAGTCAATCAACCCGGTTCCGGCATTCAAGATTGTGGATGGTGGTGGCATCAAGGTGGTGGTGCGATCCGGTTTTCATCCGCTGATGAATCCGGAACTGCGCCCGTTTCCTCTGGAACGTCCGCAAGGTGGCCTGCGCATCTTCGTGCTTGGCGGCTCGGCTGCAGCCGGGTGGCCGTACCACATGGGCGATACCAATATCAGCGCCCTGCTCGAACGGAAGCTGCGGTTGCTATATCCGGGGCGACCGATTGAGGTAATCAATGTCGCAGCGGGAACCTATGCGAGCCATCGTGTCAAGCTGATCCTTGAGGAAGTCCTTCAGTACAATCCGGACTTCCTCTTCCTCTACAACGGCAATAACGAGTTCCTTGAGAACCTTGTCTATCGCCCCCGCAATCCGCCAGCCCCATGGGACCGTTCTGCTGCTGCCCGTCTCACCTATCGTCTCACGGTGCCGCTCCCGCATGTCGACGTGAAGGGTTTCGACCTCACTGCCCAGATTCCGAATACACTCTCCTTCGCGTTCTCCAGGACTTCACTCTACCGTGATGATCCCCGACAGTTCCGGATGCTGCTTGACCATTATCGCTTCAACATTGATGAGATGGTTTCCGCCGCAGGTGCGGCCAAAGTTCCGCTCTTTCTGCTCACCTGTCCGGTTAACCTGAAGGATTGGGTGCCGAACGTCTCGCGCCACCGCAAAGATCTGACTCCCGCTGATAAAGTCCGTTGGACCGGTTTTTTTCGTGACGGCTATCTTGCCGTTGAACGGCGAGATTTCGCTGCGGCGATCGCTCCGCTCAAAGCCGCTCTAGCCATTGATGACGAATATGCTGAGGCTCACTATCGCCTCGCTGAGGCGCTGAGGCGCACCGGACAGCGGCAGGAGGCAAAGGCCGAGTATATTCTCGCACTTCAGCGTGACGCTTTTCCTTTTCGTGAATTACCGGAGTTCCAAAATGTCCTGCGGGAAGTTGCGGCGAAGCGAGTGGTTCCACTGGTCGATATTGTGGCTCCGCTCGAGGCGGTTGCCGGGGATGGTATCATCGGGCTTGACGTCCTTACGGACTACGTCCACCTGACCGAGCAGAGCCAGGAAATTGTCGCCCAGGAAATGCTGAGAGCACTTCTGAAACAGGGACTGCTGCAGGGAAAATCTGAATCTGACGTCGAACTTGTCCGAATTACGATTCCAAAGAAATTCTGGGCTCTTCGCGACGTTGCAGCAGCTGATCTCAATTACAACATGGCGATGGTTATGCACCAGTACGAACGGCTCGACTCGCTGTATGAGGTGGCTATCAACACCTTCAATCGTGCGGCACAGGAAGAGCCATCAATGGCTGCGGATTGTCGCAACCGTTATTACCTGTTTCGCGAGATTCACCCGGTTGTGCGCGCCTATCGAGACCTCCTCCGCTTTGATAAGTTGGGGCTCCGTGAGAAGAACCATACTCCTCAAGAAGCTGAGCGGATCTTCTCAATGTACCGGGAAATGATCCGCCAGGTGAAAACCCCGACTCTATCAAGTGAGGAGTTCTCAAAGAAAGCACCCATGACTCCATTCCAATAGGAGAATATTGCACTAATTCTTCAACGTTTCTGTGGCAGGTTGCCGAGTAACAAGAGAGCTTTTTCATTTCCCGGTTCAATTTGTAATGCCTGAGTTAATACGACAACAGCCTCATCAGGCCGATTTTTTACGGCCAACATTGCCCCTAGGTTTATCAGGGCAACAGTGTAAGACGGTTTTACCTTGACCGATTCTTGAAAGCACCAGAGCGCATCATCAATCCTGCCTGCATCGAGATATGCCTTCCCAAGATTATTCAGCGCCATCCAGTTGTTTTCTGTCACCTTTAACGCATGCTCAAACAGGACAATACTGTTTTTCCATAGGGCAATCTGGCGCCAGGTGATTGCGGTTGACATGAGGAGTACACCGGATGCAAGCAGCGCAAGAATTAACTTCTGCTGCTTCAAGCGCTTTGTAGCATCCGCGGCCCCCCATGCTATCATAATGAACAGGCCAACGTGCGGCATATAGCTGAAGCGGTCGGCCATAGATTGAAAACCTGCCTGAGTAAGGCCGATAACGGGGAAAATGGTTATGGTAAACCAGAACCAGCCGACGGCAAGGTACGGGTATTTGCCTCTGCCTCTGACGACAGTAACAGTTAAGATAACCAGAGTGAGGAGTGAACCGGCAACCTGCCAGAACGGCAATGAAGCCGGCATCGGATAATAGACCGCAAGGTCGAGCGGGTAGAGCGTTTTAAGGAGGTATTTTACGTAGGTAATAAGCGCATTTTCAATGCGAAGAGACACAGGAAAGGTGTCAAGAGTGGGCATTGCTCCGGCGTTGTTTTGTCCATAGATGGTAATAACTGATGAGGCTGTGGAGAGAACAAGGAAGGGGGCTTTTTCGATTAAAAGCGAGCGCATGACTCTGGCAGAGGAAGTGGTGCGGGGATAAGAAAACAGCCAGTAATCCACCAGCAGCATGATAACCGGGAGTGTTACAAGCATCGGTTTGGACATGAGGCCGAGCATGAAGCAGAGCAGTGACAGGAGATAGAACTTCAAGCTCCCGCTTGTGAGGGAAGGAGGGTGGGCGGACTTGTATTCGACATACCATAGCAGTGATAAAAAACCGAAGAACGCACTCAGTACATCCTTGCGCTCTGCCGCCCATGCCACAGATTCTACGTGCATGGGATGAAGAGCAAACAGTGCCGCAACAAAGGCACTCTGCCAGAACAGGCCGGTTAAACGGACAAGAAAAAACAATAGAAGAAGAGTGGCGCCAGTGTGGATAAAAACGCTTGAAAGATGATGCCCTCCCGGATTCATGCCAAAAAGCTCAACATCGAGCATATGTGACAGCCAGGTAAGCGGCTGCCAGTAGAAGTAGTCAACAGAAGTAAACGCCCAGACAACACTGCTGCCGGTTAAGCCTCCCATTACACGCGGGTTTTCGTAAATGTAGGCCTGATCATCAAGATTAATGAATGCGTGGTCGCTGACCTGCCAGTAAGTAGCCAGAGTTATGACAGTTAATACGATGGACGTTATAAGTAATTTCCGCTTCATAATCAGGCCCGCCAGCGATCAATCAAGTACAAAAGCATTTATATAATCCTTCATAAATTGAGGATTCTGTTGTGACTTCTCGAGATAGCAGTTTCCGATAGCCAGTGACTCAATATCAGTGCCCATGAAACAGCGAAATGCATCCTCCGGAGTACAGACAATTGGCTCCCCCCGCACATTAAAACTGGTATTCACCACAACGGGGCAGCCGGTTCTCTCTTTAAAACGGGTAATAAGTTCATGATAGCGAGGATTTGTTTCTTTGTGAACGGTCTGAATCCTGGCTGAATAATCGACATGCGTCACCGCCGGGATTTCTGACCGGACACTATTCAGCTTGTCAATGCCGAATAATTTCTGCTCTTCATCGGTCATGATGCGCCGCTTATCCTTGACCACGTCCGCGCAGAGCAGCATATACGGGCTGTCGGCTGAAAGTTCAAACCATGTGCCGGCATCTTCACATAATACAGACGGAGCAAATGGCCGGAATGATTCTCTGAATTTAACTTTATGGTTCAGTTGTGACTGCATGGCTGCGGAGCGAGGATCAGCGAGAATCGACCGTGAGCCGAGCGCCCTCGGGCCATACTCCATGCGGCCCTGAAACAGGCCAACCGCCTTCCCGGCAACAAGATCATCAACACATTTGCGCAGAACTACTTCGTCAGCTTCTACATCAAAAACAGCGCCTAGAGCGTGTAGACGCTCTTCAATATCATCCTGCGAGAAAGCCGGGCCGAGATATGCCCCCTTCATTCGATCGGATCTACCATCAGAATGGGTGCGTTCATTGCCGAAATTGAGATGATATGCTGCCAACGCAGCCCCGAGGGCCCCTCCGGCATCACCTGAAGCCGGCTGTATCCAGATCTTCTCAAACGCTCCATCGCGGAGAATTCTGCCATTTGCGACACAATTGAGCGCAACACCTCCCGCGAGGCAGAGATTTTTTTGTCCGGTTGTTGCGGCAATATTTCTCGCCATACGTACGATAATATCTTCAGTAACGGTCTGAATGGATGCCGCGATGTCCATATGGCGTGGGGTAAGCGGTTCATCTGCTCTGCGAGCCGGCCCACCGAAAAGGTCATTGAATCTGCTATTGGTCATGGTAAAACCGGTACAATAGTCAAAATAATCCATGTTCAGCCGAAACGAGCCATCACTCTTCACATCCACCAGATGTTCCCTGATCGTGCCGGCATACCGGGGTGTCCCATACGGTGCCAGCCCCATCAGCTTATACTCACCGGAATTGACCTTGAAGCCGGTGTAATAAGTAAACGCCGAATACAGCAGGCCGAGTGAATGGGGAAAGTGGATCTCCCGCAGAATTTCGATCTCTTTGCCCCTGCCTGCGGCAACGGACGTGGTTGCCCACTCCCCGACGCCATCCATGGTCAGAATCGCCGCTTCGTTAAAGGGAGATGGGTAAAAGGCACTGGCGGCATGACTCAGGTGGTGTTCTGAAAACAGCAAAACCCGTGCAAGGTCACCTCTCTCGCCATGAAGCGCAAGCTCGCGCAGCAGGGTGTCTTTAAGAAAAAGCTTGTCTTTCAGCCAGACCAGCATTGAGGTAGAGAACGATTTGAAGCCTTTCGGGGCAAAGGCGAGATATGTTTCCAGCAGTCGCTCGAACTTAAGAAACGGTTTGTCATAGAAGACAATATGGTCGAGGTCGGCAAAGGTAATACCGGCTTCACTCAGGCAGTAATCCAAAGCATAATGGGGAAAACGCGGATCATGTTTAATGCGGGTAAACCGCTCCTCCTGGGCAGCAGCAACGATGTCACCATCGTTGGTAAGCGCACAGGCACTGTCGTGGTAATATGCGGAAATGCCGAGTATTAACATTCGCTCCCTCTAAAACAGCGTGTATATAAAGGGGGCGACCACGGAATTCTGCGCGGTAATTAACAGAATGCCAAACAGGACCATGATTACGATGATCGGCAGAAGCCAGAACTTTTTACGCTGCCTGAGAAATTCAATAAATTCTCTGATAAATTCCATGTGTTACCTCACTAATATTGTTTGCGGAATGACTCCAGCCAGGCTTTACCGTCGCTGCGATCCTGCCAGTATGAAGCGGTGTTATTGTTGTAGCGCAGGTGCAGAATCTCTTTCCCGCATAGTTTGAGGACAAGTGCGGTCGGGACCACTGCGACCACATATATCAGGCCGAAAAGCAGCGGGTTGGTCAGCTTGTGCATGAAATTTCCAAAGCCGATCAATAAATCGACAGTTTTACGTAGAGGCCACGCTTCAAACTTAGACAATACAGCCAGCAGAGTTGCTGCTACAGCCAGATATGGCTGATTCTTTCCGCGCATGAGGAGGAGTGTGTAGAGTAGCGCTGCAATACCCGCCAGCAAAAAAACTGATTTCCGGTAATTGATATTCTGAGCGCTGTTCAAATGGTGGTAGTCCATACTATTCTCCATGATGACAGGCGCATCTTACGTGTATTTATAGCGTATCGCAACAATCAATAAGCCAATTTGTGTGGTCTTCAGAGGCGGTTTTTGTGGTTTTTTTAGTTCAATATCAGATACCGGTTGTGATATAAACGTGTACCCTCATGGAGAGGGGACTTTTTGGACGCCAAGCGGCGAATTAGAACGAAGCAGGTCCATTTATTGGTGTCTGGCATTTTGAGTTGTAAGTTTGCGCCATTAGGACTAAACCTAACCAACTTGGTTAAACTAGTTAGGAAGGAGAAATAGTATGCAAACAATTAATATACATGAAGCTAAAACACATCTTTCACGCCTTGTTGAAGACGCCGCTCTCGGAAACGTATTTATTATTGCGAAGGCCGGTAAACCGATGGTGAAAGTATCGCCGTTGGCTGTGGATGAGAATCAAAAAATATTGAAATTAGGTTTTATGCCAGGGGAAATTATGGTGCCTGATGACTTTGATACCTTGGAGTCGGGGGTACTTTCTGACCTTTTTGAAGGCCGACTTTCATGAAGTTACTACTTGATACGCACGTTATCTTGTGGGCGGCCGGTCAGCCTGACAGATTATCTGACACGGCTCGCACAATGTTGTTAGATTCCGGGAATGCTCTTTATTTTGTGCAGCGAGTATATGGGAAATTGTAATTAAGCGTAATCTTGGTAGGGATGATTTTAAAGTAGACCCGTTACGTTTACGAAAGCTACTGGTAATGAACGGTTATTCCGAGCTGGTGGTAAACACGGAGCATGTTTTAAGGGTCGATACCTTGCCGTTGATTCACAAAGATCCTTTTGACCGTATTTTGATTGCACAGGCTCGTAGCGAGGGGATGGTGCTTCTCACGGTAGATGCTGCTGTAATACAGTATCACGAAGCTGTAATGGCGGTGTAACCGGCACCACTTTGTTATGGGGGTTTGCCTTAAAAAATAATGGTGGACACAGCATATCGTGCTTGCACCGTAAAATGAGTCTATGTGTGGAATTCTCGCGATGGGCATAATTCAGCCATCCTGAAACTTATAGAAGGTAGATATGACCGAACAAAAACCGTTTACTGAGTCCGATTCCGCGACCGAGCCTGAAGATGATATTTTTCCCGTTGAGCCCCGCTATCACCCGATTCACAAAATTCCCCGAAAAATTTATGATTTTCTGGCATCAGCGAAGCTTGCCATGGTGCTGCTGGTCGTTATTTTAGCCTGCTGTGTCTCCGGTGTTACCGTTGTGCGTGATAAACGGGCTTGGGACACCATCTTCTCTACCCTTTGGTTTAACGGCTTGCTGGTGCTGCTGATTGTCAATGTGGCCTGTTGCTTTTTCGGCAGGATATGGGGACGTCGGATCACGTTGATATCACTGGGGATGATTCTGTTTCATCTCTGTTTTGTGACGATGTTTGCCGGAATTATCTACAACAGTCTGTTCTATTTCAGGGGATCGATCCGGTTAACTGAGGGGGAAACACTACCAAACGGCGATCCTCAGAGTTATGATACCATTAACATGGGGCGTTTTTTCAGTTTTGCCAAATTGAAAGGGGATACTACACTCATTAAGCTGCATACCGGATACAAGGTTGATGGTGACAATAAGCGTGCAGCGTACGAAGTATCAGTCGGTTCCGGGCCGATGAGAAATACGGGTATCATCTATTTGACAAAACATCTAGAATATCGTGGGTTTAGCTATTATCCGGAAAAAGAAGGGTATTCTGCACTTGCCGTGCTATCGGATAATCAGGGGCGCGAAATGTATGGAGGTTTTTTAGCATTGCAGAGCTTGAAAGTAAAAGAGGATGGCTCTTATATCTATACGGTTGGCACCAAGGATGGTGCATCGGTGATCAATTTTCCTCCGGATCCGAATACTCCGTTAGTGGCGTTCAACGTGGCGTATCGCCCCGACAAAAAAACTGAAAGAACGGGGGATATCTATTTTGATATCTATCCGATTTCCCAAAAAGATGTAAAAATGCCGGAAAAGCCGCTAGTTGCCGGCAAGGTTGGCGTCGGTGAAAGTTTTGATGCCGGTTCAGTTAAACTTGCGGTTAAGGAGATTCGTTACTGGACTGCGATGACGGTGCGCTACGAACCGGGCAAGCCAATTGTTCTCACAAGCTTGTGGGTGGGTCTGTTCGGGATAACTCTGACAACTCTGGCGCGGATGTCTAAGAAACAGAAGCCAAAAGCAGTGAGAGCAGAGTGAATACTTTTTTTCAAGAACAGTAATTATTTTGAATTATATGAACTTGAATAGTACGAAATATGAGAAGTGGCTGCTTCCTGCCATTATGTTGATCACTCTGCTTGTCTTCAGCCCGGTGGTGTGGCACGATTTTATCTCTTTTGATGATGATATCTTTGTCTATGCAAACTCGAATATCGCTTCGGGGATTACCTTTGAAGTCATGCGCTGGGCGTTTACAACCGGTTATGAAGCAAACTGGGTTCCTTTATCGATACTATCCCATGCTTTAGATGTTCAGCTCTTCGGCTTGAACCCTGCCGGTCACCATGGTGCCAATCTGCTGCTGCATGTCGCGAACAGTGGTCTGCTGTTTCTCTTTCTCAAGCGGGCAACCGGATTGCCCTGGCAGAGCGCTGCAGTCGCTGTCCTGTTTGCGCTGCATCCGCTCCACGTAGAATCTGTTGCCTGGGTGGCGGAACGGCGGGATGTGCTGAGCACGTTTTTTATGATGCTCACGCTCTACTGGTATACGCGCTACGCAGAACATAAAAGCGTCAGGCTCTATTGTCTGTCACTGCTTTTTTTTGTTCTCGGACTGCTCTCCAAGCCGATGCTGGTATCTCTCCCGATTCTGCTGCTGCTGCTGGATTGGTGGCCACTAAACCGGACCGCCTGTTCTGAACGTTCCGGTCAGTGGAAAATTCTTTTACAACTGGTTGCCGAGAAGATCCCTTTCTACCTGTTGTCTCTCTGCTCCAGTGTCATTACCTACCGTGTCCAGCAGGCCGTTGGAGAACTGCCGCAAGGGTATACTTTAATATCGCGCCTGGGAAAATCGTGCATCGCCTACACTACCTATCTGTATAAAATGATCTGGCCGGCCGATTTGGCCATTCTGTACCCATTTTCCAAATATCCCCCTTCAAACATAAAAATTATGTTGTCTGCCATCATCCTGGTAACTTTTACCGCTTTAGCGTTCCTGTTGTATAAACACTATCCGTTCCTGATAACCGGTTGGCTCTGGTTTCTTATTACGCTGCTGCCGGTGATCGGCCTGATTCAGATTGGTCAGCATTCGGTGGCGGACCGGTACACGTATATCCCGCTTACCGGACTGTTTATCATGGTGGTATGGGGTTTGTCCCGGTTGCTTGAACAATGGCGTTACCGGGATGTGTGTCTGGGTAGCGTTGCTGTCTGCGCTATCGCCGGCATGAGTTGGCTGACCGTGGCTCAGCTTCACTACTGGAAAAACAGCGAAACGTTATTTACTCATACGCTGGATGTGACGGAAGGAAACTGGGTTATTCACAATAATCTTGGCCTGGAGTATCTCAATCTGGGGCGGGTTGATGATGCTTTTCGGCATTTTAACCTGTCAATACAGGCAAAGCCATCATACAGCCTGGCGTATCTGAATCTGGGAGCCGCTTATTTGACCACCAAGGAGTATGAGAAAGCGGTGGACGCCTTCAAGTGGTCGCTCCAGTTTGATCGAAACAGCCCCAAAGCACGTGGAGGTCTTGTGGTCGCGTATCTGGCCCTTGGGAAGCGGGAACTTGCTGTGGCGGAGTATAAAGTGCTGGAAGAGTCTGGTGCGCTAAATGCTATGTCGTTGTCGGACATACTGAATGCAGCCACTGTCGTCAAAGCGAAACCGTAAACAGTGAATGCATACGAGAATATCCAATGAATGAACCGAACAATACCATCCGTAACAGACTAATCCCTCTGGTCCTATTTGCACTTGGAGTCGTTGCCGGATTTGCTGCACGCGACGCGATGGTAAAAGTCGGCAAGAAACAGGACCATTCCGGGTATATCGAACGACATGAAGGGCAGAACAGGTACATTAACCCGCTCCTGGCATGTGATGTTGCCGAGGATGTCATCAGCAATCCGGAGCTGATCCCTTTTAAAGAAAAAATCGAGCAGTTTCTCAGCAGCCGTATGGATAAACGTTGGGCCACAAAGGTTGGTGTGTACTACCGTGAACTCAATGACGGATACTGGTTCAGTATCGGCGAATCTGAAAAATTCATACCGGCAAGCATGCGGAAAGTTCCTCTGATGATTGCGCTCCTGAAGCAGGCAGAGAGTGACCCAGCACTGCTCGAACGTTTGGTACCATTCGATTTGACAAACGACTATAACGTGAACCAGAACATCAAGCCATCACAGACACTGGCATTCGGTAAGAAGTATACAGTCAGAGATTTAGTCTACAGAATGATCGCGTACTCCGACAATAATGCCTTTACCTACCTAACGAAAATTGTTGATCCCGGGCAATTTGACAAAGTCTATGCCAACCTGAGATTGCAGAATCCTCGAGAGGGCAAAGATGACGAATTTCTCTCAGTGCAGACGTATGAGTCCTTTTTCAGAATACTCTACAACGCCTCGTACCTGACACGGGAGGCCTCTCAATGGGCACTGGACGTGCTGTCAAAATCGGAGTTCAAAACAGGACTTGTTGCCGGAGTGCCTCAGGAAGTGAGGGTGTCACATAAATTCGGTGAGAAGTCGGAAGGTCCAGGCACTGTGCAGTTACACGATTGTGGAATCGTGTACTACCCGCAGCACCCCTACTTGCTCTGTGTCATGTCGAAAGGGCCGAACTTTGAATTGCTGGACGATGTGATTGCAAATATTTCACAGATTACTTTTACGGAAGTCGATCATCAGCACAAAAACCATTAGAATTTGAATCTACCGTGATATCTCTCGTATTCTTTGCTCGGCATGCAGGCGACCGCCAGGGATGTTGTCGGTTTTATCGGGTGAAGTCAGGTAGAAGAGGTAATCTGTCAGCGCCTCTTTCGGTCTGCCAAGTTTTTCAAGGGTTATCCCTCGGTTGAGCCGGGCCTCTTTGTCATACGGATAGACTTCAATTGCCTTGCTGTAGTTGTACAGAGCGCCCTTCAGATCCTCTCTGTTCAGCTTGATATTCCCCAGGAAGGTGAAAATCATAGGGAAGTTGGGATCCATAGAAACTGCCTTTTCAAATTCATGTTCCGCCATCTCGATGTTTTGCAGTTTCCCCTTGTCGTAATACGCTTTTCCCAGGCCGACTCGGGCATGAACATTCTCCGGATATTGTGCCACGAAGCGGGTGTAGAGCGTGAGGTTACTCCGCCAGTCGAGATTGCGTCTGACCGTCAAACCGGCCATGACGAGCAGAATAAGGGTAATAATAATTGATGCGTATCTGCTGGCGGCCGGCTTTTCAAAAGGGAACGCTCGTGTAATCTGATCGACGATGATTATCCAGAACCCTATTGCCGGAATGTAGATAAAGCGGTCAGCCTGCTGCGCGCCAGGTACAAAGACAATGCCGCTGACCGGCAGCCAGAAAAGTACAAGCCAGGCCGCTCCGAAGAGTGAAGCGCTGCTGCGACCTTTTGTGCAGAGCCAGACCATTCCGCCAAGTATGCAGAACCACGCGCCGGACAGCGGCAGGGCAAGCAGGTTCAGGTCGTCAGGAACCATGTAGCGGTTAGCCAGCGCAGTGGGATTGATGGCGGACCAAAGATAGGCGGGAATGATATAGAGATTATTCAGCATCCGAGTGCTGAGATCTGTGGTGACATACATTGCTTCGAGAGCATTTGTGCCGATACCGGGGATAATGCTGGTCTGGATGCCGAGCTTGGACAGGGTCATCCAGCGCATGATGATGTAGATTGTTGCTGCGGCAAAGTACGGTATGAGGCGTATGATGGATTGTAACCTGGCACCAGTTGCAGAGGAGCGAAACGGTGCGATTTCGAGAGCCAGAATAAATGGCAGGATCATCAACGCAGACTCTTTGGAAAAAAGTGCGGCCAAGAACATGGCTGCTCCTGCAACGGCACTATACGCTTTTTGCTGGAGAATGCTTCTGCTGTGGAGAAGATATGAGGTGATGGAGAAAAAACAGGTAAGCATGGTGTTGCGGCCACCGGCATTAAAATCGACCCCTTCACTCTGGAGTGGATGGAGTGCGAAGAGCAGGGCTACAAAAATGGGAGTGTAGGTGGTGCCTTTGAACAGAGAGCGGGCAAGCCGATATACGAGAAATGTGTTTGCTGAATGGAGTAGGACATTACACAGCCGAATGAAAAACGGATTAAATCCATGCAATTGTCCTTCGATGAAAAAGGTAAGATAGGTAACCGGTCGGTAGAAGGGGAGTAACTGGGTTTCGTTTGTCGTGTCAATACTGTTGAAGAGAGAAATAATGCCGTTCTTCAGTGCAGGATTATTGAGAATAACGCTGTCATCGTCCAAAGCAAAGCCATTGCCAAGAGAATTGGCGTAGACGAGAAAGGCAACTGCCGCTACAAAAAGTCCGAAATATAATTCCCGAGATTCTTCTTTGAACATGTAAAGTCCTGAATTGTTGATGCTGACCCAATTGCGTAAAAACACTACCAAATATAAAGTCACGGATACAAGTAAAATAACCGTAAAATTGGACTTTAAATATGAAACTGTCTATCGTAATCCCCTGCTATAACGAGCGTGCCACGATTCAAGCGGTAGTTGCCGCTGTTAAAAGCTCGGTTTATCCCGATAAGGAAATCATCGTTGTCGATGACTGTTCCACTGATGGTACCCGCGAACTGCTCAAATCAGATATTGAACCGCATGTGGATCACGTGATCTATCATGCCGGCAATATGGGCAAGGGCGCGGCGTTGCGCAGCGGCTTCGAGAGGGCTAAGGGGGATATCGTCCTTATTCAGGATGCCGATCTGGAGTATGATCCGAGTGAGTATCCCAAGCTGCTGGAGCCGATTTTACAGGGGAAGGCGGATGTGGTCTATGGCTCACGTTTTGTGGGTGGGGAGGCGCATCGGGTTGTTTATTTCTGGCACATGGTTGGCAATCGAATTCTCACGCTGCTGTCGAACGTCATGACAAATATCAATCTCAGCGATGTTGAAACCGGCTTTAAAGTTTTTAAGCGGTCGGTGCTTCAATCGATTGTCATAGAGGAAAATCGCTTTGGTTTTGAACCTGAAATCACTGCAAAACTGGCCAGAATGAAATACGTGATGTATGAAGTCGGCATTTCCTATAACGGCAGGACCTATCAGCAGGGCAAAAAGATCTGCTGGAAAGATGGTTTTTCGGCTATTCGCTGTATTATTAAATATAATTTGTTTCGATAGTTGAGTTGATGGCCAATTTACTGGAAAACCATAAGTACGACCTTATTTTCGGGCTGTCAATCTGTATCATTACGTTTTTGGTGTATGCCAACTCCCTTGGCAACGGCTTTGTCTGGGATGATGATATCGTTATACTGGCAAATCCGCTTTTAAAAGGCTCTCCCGTTACGCTCTTCAGCGAGATTGACCGTGGTCATGCCACCGGTGTCACTCCCTACTATCGTCCTTTCACATTGCTCTCTTTTCTGCTTGATGGAAAATTCCATGGTTTCGACGCGCTATATGTCAGACTTGTCAATGTGTTGCTCCATGCAGCAACGGCGTTTCTCGTCTATCGCCTTGCAGTTTCGTTAAAAATAGACCGGATTGCTGCGATTCTCGCCGGGTTGTTATTTGCGGTTCACCCTCTCCAGTCGGAAGCGGTAGATTTCAATTCTGCCCGTAACACCTTGCTGGCGACGTTTTTTGTTGTCGCTGCATATCTTGTTCATCAGTGGAGCCATACACATAAGAGTTTTGCCGGCTCTCTCGCCGGCGCATCCCTGTTTCTTTCCGGTCTCTTTTCCAAGGAGATAGCTGTCGGAATCCTGCCCTTCATAGCGGCAATCGAACTCGAGAACACGCAGAGTGAAAACCGGAATTCACTGCAAAAGGGTTTTGTCCGCTTGCTCCCTTACCTGGCGGGTCTGGCTTTTTACCTGATACTGCGCAATAATGCCCTGTCCCGCGCGGGGGCTTCTCTCGATATTTTTCCTGGATTGATGGGACGCCAGCTGGATAATGTCTATATCCTCCCTCGCTATCTGCTTAACGTGGTCTGGCCACGGTTCCTCAGTCCGCGATACTTTCTGCCGGATGATTTTAACCTGTATGCCCTGCCGCTGGTGTTAGCCTGGGTCTGTATAGTCGGAATGTTCTGGTGGTTTGTTACCGGCGGACGCAGTCGGGTCACGCTTTTTGGATTGGCGTGGCTCATTGCCTTCTGGCTGCCGGTGAGCGGCATTATCCCCATTCCCAGTGCTCACCTTGCGGATCGCTACCTCTATACTCCGGCAATTGGAATCTGGTTGATAGTTGCCGATCAATTCAGCATGCTCATCCTTTGCCGTGCTCAGTTGAGGCGGTGGGGAATCATCGCCGCTGCGGTGATAGTGGTTGCACTGGCTGTAGTGACGGTGAAGCGGAATCAGATCTGGAAAAATGACATCACCCTTTTTACCGATATCGTCGAGATGTATCCTGATCAGGCTCTTGGCTATGACAGTCTCGGCTGCGCTTATCTTGATACGGAACATGATATCGATCGGGCTGAAAAGCTGTTCGAACGTGCTTATACGCTCAATCCAGCTTTTCCGAGACTGAGCACACAGATGGGTTATGTCAGATTTTTGCGCGGCGATTTGCAAGGGGCGCTCGAGCATTATAATCAGGCCATTTACCGGAACTCCCTCGATGCTGAAGCATTGTTGAACAGGGGTGTTGTCTTGGAACGGCTGGGAAGATATAGTGACGCAGTTGATTCGTATCGCCGTTTTCTGACAACGCCGGGGAATGAGTTGCCCGAGGCGCGTCGCGTAATGCCAGCGAAAATTGTTGAGCTGTCCAGGAAATCCTGAAGTGATGCATCGGAGGAGCATGAGATGATGAATGCGGGATGTACTGATTCTTCCTGTTCAATGTGTGGTCGTCCGGTTGTCGTCTTTGCTGCGCATACCGGGGCGGGAGAAAAAAAGTATTCGGTATGCTATTGTGAAGCGTGCGTACTGGGAAAAACTGTGCCGTCTCCCGATGATGCCACGCTGCACGAACTGCACTCAACGCAATATTATCGAAATGGCGAAGGTGTCCGCTTTGCCACCCCTTTTGAGTGGCTGGTTGAGGGGATGCGCCGCTGGCGGGTCTACCGGCTCTCGCACTTTGTGCGTAATGGACGGGCATTGGATATCGGCTGCGGCAGCGGCCGCTTTCTGCGCGCTCTGCGACATTCCGGGTGGGAAGTCGCTGGGCTGGAACTGAATGATGACACTGCAACTGCTGCCCGTACCGTTCATGGACTGATGGTTGAAACGGCTCTTGGGGCCTTTACCGATGAATCCTTTGATTTGATATCAATTACTCACGTGCTGGAACATATTCGCGACCCCCGGCAGATGCTGGCCGATTGCGGCCGACTGCTTAAGCCGGGCGGCGTCATTGCGGTGGCGGTTCCCAATATTGACAGCTGGCAGGCACGCTGGACTCGCGACGGCTGGTTTCATCTTGACCTGCCGCGCCATCTCTGGCATTTCAGTGAGGGGTGGCTGTCAGCCACGTTGAATGAGTGTGGCTTTGAAGTTCTGAAGGCCAGGCGACTGGATCTTGCCCATAATATATTCGGCTGGTTGCAATCATTGCTGAACAGTCTGGGGCTGCGCTATAACCGCTTTTATTCTTTTTTAAGCAGCGACGATCTTGATACGGATAATTTGACTCATTATTTCAGCCTGGTTGTGTCGTTACTGCTGCTGCCGCTGTTCATACCCCTTTCTCTGCTGCTTGCCGTATTGGAAGCCCTTTTTCATGCGGGTGGAACGGTGGAAATTATAGCCAGGCGGACAGCCATCGAACACAGATCGGAAGGCAATTAGAGATGACGCGACTCCGCGAGTACGTTAAAAAATTCGATCTCGATATAGCGGGCGGTTTGGTCCTTTTGACACTTGGAGTCTATGCTCGGGTCGCCTGGCATGATTTTGTCAATTATGACGATCCGTTCATTGTCACGATGAACGAAAACATCAGGGATGGCCTGACGCTGCACGGTTTGCGCTGGGCCTTTACCACGCCCGGCGAGGGGAACTGGATCCCGTTGTCATGGCTGTCGCATATGCTGGACATTCAGCTCTTCGGGCTGAACCCGGCGGGGCATCATTTCGTCAGTGTTCTGTGGCATACCGCCTCGACAGTGCTGCTGTTCCTGTTTCTCAATAAAACAACCGGCGAGCGGTGGAAGAGCGCCATGGTGGCGCTCCTTTTTGCACTCCATCCGCTGCATGTGGAGTCGGTCGCCTGGGTGGCTGAAAGGAAGGATGTGCTCAGCGGTTTTTTCTGGATGCTGACACTCTGCCTCTACGCCTCTTATGTCCGGTGTGCCGGCATTTACCGCTACTGCGCCTGTCTTGTCAGCTTTCTCCTCGGACTTCTGGCCAAGCCGATGCTCGTGTCACTGCCGTTGGTTCTGCTGCTCATCGATTTCTGGCCATTGGGGCGTTTAGAGCACACTGGTGGAGGGACAGAGTTCGGAAAGCTGCCACGGTTACTCCTTGAGAAGATTCCGTTTGCACTCTTGACGATTGTCGTCAGCGTTATTACCTACATGACCCAGAAAGCTGACGGCAGCGTATCTGAAAACTATACGTTTGTCTCCCGTGCCGGCAAGGCCCTGACCTACTATGTCACTTATCTTGGTAAAATGGTATGGCCGGTGGGGCTGTCAGTGTTCTATCCGAGGCCGTTTTTTGCTCCGCCGTTAATCACTGTTGCAGGTTCGGCTCTGCTGCTTGCTGCGGTAACGCTGGGTGCGATTGTGTTGGGAAAACGCTACGGCTCTGTTCTTACGGGGTGGATGTGGTACCTTGTCACGCTGCTGCCGGTGATTGGACTGGTGCAGATAGGCTCGCATTCAATAGCTGACCGGTATACCTACATTCCGCTCGTGGGTATATTTGTCATGCTGGTCTGGGGTGTCTCAGCCCTTTTGTATGAATGGCAAGATGGTGCGTTGGCTCTCCGTATGGTGTCATGTGCAGTCGTGGCTGTTATGGTCGCTCTTACCTCGCTCCAGTTGGCATATTGGAAAAACAGTATCACCCTGTTCCGTCATGCATCGGAAGTAACGGAAAATAATCATGTGGCCCACACCAACCTTGGAAATGCATTGCTCCAGGCCGGGAGATACACGGAATCTCTTCAGTATCTTGAGATGGCGGTTGCGGAACGGCCTGCGGATACTTTTGCCTTGATGAATTTGGGAAACGCATATAGAAGTTTGAATGAGCATGAAAAAGCCCTTGCGGCATACTCCCGGGTCCTGCTCATTGACCCGCGCAGCGACAAGGGGCACTATGAGCTTGGAGTTGAGCATCTCGTGGTCGGTCGGGAACAAAGTGCCATTGAAGAATATATTTTTCTTCGCCAGGCAGGTTCCGGGCTGGCGCCAAAATTATTGAAACAGATAATGCTCAGGCAGCAGGCAGTACCGCCTGCCAATTAGTTGAGGAAAGTATGTTGCTCGGGAAAAAACTTGTTGTCGTTATGCCGGCATATAATGCCGAAAAAACCTTACGGCAGACGTATTCAGAACTGCCCCTGGAATACGTCGATGATGTTGTGCTGGTTGATGATGCCTCGCGTGATAATACGGCCAGAGTGGCTGAGGAACTCGGCATCAGGACGATTATTCATCCGGTTAACGGCGGTTATGGTGCCAATCAGAAAACCTGTTACCGCGTTGCACTGGAACTGGGGGCGGACATTGTCGTCATGGTCCACCCTGATTATCAGTATTCGCCGCGCCTGGTAACCGCTATGGCTTCAATGATCACCTCCGGCCACTATGATGTTGTGCTGGGATCGCGCATTTTAGGTGGTGGAGCGCTGAAAGGGGGCATGCCGCAATATAAGTATGTTGCCAACCGACTGCTGACCGCGTTTGAAAACTTAATCCTTGGTGCGAAGCTCTCCGAATATCACTCCGGGTATCGCGCCTTTAGTCGAAAAGTACTGGAAACACTGCCTTTAGCAGCTAATTCTGACGACTTTGTCTTTGATAATGAGATGCTGGTGCAGGTGGTTGCCTTCGGCTTTCATATTGGTGAAATCAGTTGCCCGACAAAGTATTTCCCTGAGGCATCATCTATCAGCTTTTGGCCGAGTGTCCGCTATGGGGTAGGGGTGCTTGTAACGGTAGGTAAATATGTTCTGCATCGTTACCATTTATGGCGCTTTCCATTGTTTGGGAAATAGAATGAATAGAATTAGCACATTTAAATGCAATTGACAGAATGAAGATATCGAGGCATAAAGGCAGAGAACTTTTTTTAAGGAGATCCTATGAAACCAGCACTTATGTTTTTCTGGACGGCCGTTTCTTTGTATGGTGTCAGTACTTTCAGCTACATCTTCGGCATGATTGCCAAACAGGACAAGCTGTTTACGATCGGCCTTTACTCGGCGCTGCTCGGTTTTATCCCGCATGTTGTAACTATTGCCCTGCGCTGGTCGGCTACCGGTATTACACCCTTCATTGATATTTCCGAGTCTCTTACCCTCGGCTCGTTCATGGCCGTCCTGATTTTTCTGATTTTCCAGTTTTCAACCAAGCGGATTCGCCCGCTCGGTGTCCTGGTGGTACCGGTTGTTTTTGTGCTGATGGGATGGGCAGGCACCATTATGAAAGAGGTCGCTGCTACTATCGCTCCCGCCCTGCAGAGCGGCTGGATCTGGGTACATATCGTCGGCGCCTCGGCAGGATTTGCTTCGGTATTAGTTGCGGCCGGTCTTGGCCTGCTCTTTCTGCTTAAAGAAAAGAAATCAGGTGGCATCTATGAAAAATTACCTGATCTGGCAACTATTGATATGTACTCATATCGATTTATTGCGGGCGGCTTTATCATGTATGGCCTGATGATTGTGTCCGGCTGCTTCTGGTCGAACCAGGTAAAGGGGAGCTACTGGGGGTGGGATCCGGTGGAGGTATGGTCACTCGTCTCATGGCTGATGTATGGAATTTATCTGCATTTACGGGTAACCTTTGGATGGCGCGGCAAGCGGTTGGCCTGGTACGCCCTGATTGCACTGATTGTTATGATAGTCAGTTACTGGGGCATACCGTTTTCTGTAGAGACGTTCCATAGCGGATTCAGGATTGATCATAACTGATCCCAATCAATAATTAATTCGGAAGGATATTGATTTTGAAGATAATTTTATTTGCAGTCATCGCTATTATGGTAGTGAGCATTTCAGCCTGCTCCCAGAGCACGAAAGATGCCCCGCCGTCATCAACAACATCGAAGGTGGAAAGACGAGACAAAGATACATTTAAAATGGTGCAGTTTCATGGGGATATGAAGACTGACGCTCCTGCTCTCGGCATTGAAGCGCTGAAGAAGAATCATCTGGAGGTAAGTGCGACAAAAACCATTGGCGAGGCATTTGACGCCTACCAGTATGCAATTACGAAAGAATGGCGGGAGACACCTTCTGAAAATGGCCCGCACTACATAGATTATATCTGCTGGTTCAATATTAGTCCGGTCTCTATTGCTGCTCTTAAGGAAGGTGTCGTAAAACGTGGACTGGAGATCAAGTTTGTGGTGCGCGGGGATGGAGAAACGTATATTGCCATGGCGAGCCGAATTGACATCAAGAGTAACGGTATGCGCTACAACTCTATTATAGACGCTCCTGAAATAAAAAAAATCGTCACGGCTATATATGAAAATCGGGAGATTACCTTTTAGATGAAACTTGCGATTATCTTTCCTCCTCTGCCGTTTGGCTGGACTCCGGTTGCTCCTCCAATTCTGGAATACCTGGCCGCGCTTACCCGCCGGGAAGATCCGACCATTGAAATTGAGGTCTACAGTGCCAGTGCCACGCCGGATGTGTTTGATACGCTTGATTGCGACCTGGCTGCGATCAGCCTTCTGACGCCGACGTCAGTGCCTGGATACAAAATTGCGGCCAAATTACGGGCACGGGGTGCGAAGGTTGTTTTCGGCGGAATTCATGCGTCACTTCTTCCTGATGAGGCTATTCAGTATGGTGATGCGGTTGTTTCCGGCGAAGCAGAAAGCGCCTGGCCTCAGGTTTTACGCGACTTCAAGACCGGTACTCTGAAAAAGTTTTACGAGGGTCAACGCCTGCCGCTTGAAGACCTGCCGACGCCACTGTACGGGATGCTCAAGCATGGTCACCAGTTTCGTATCGTCAACACCTCCCGTGGCTGTCCGTACAACTGTACCTTCTGTTCGGTAAAGCCGTTTATGGGGGCTGAAATCAGGTTTCGCCCGATTGACGATGTTGTCAGGGATGTACACGCGATTCCGGAAAAGATGTACATAAACGGTGATGAAAACATCTGGTGGCAGGGCTTTGAACAGCGGGCCACCGATATGTTTACGGCGCTCAAGGGGAGCAAGAAAAAGTGGATGGGTTTCGGCAGTTTGCGCCCGGTACTGACAGCGGCCGGTTCCCGGATGCTCAATGCGGCGCGTGAGAGCGGCATGCTGACGGTGTGGGTCGGTTGGGACGCCATTTCCGATGACGCCCTGACCGCGTATCGTGCCAACGGCAAAATCGGTATTGACCGGGAACGTGCGGTCAAAACTCTGCGCGATCATGGCATAGATGTGTCTCTTTTTTATATGCTTGGCGGACGAAACGATTCTATTGATGATTATAAGCGCTCTGTGGAGTTGGCAGACCGCCTTGGTGTGAGTATGCATCCGTCATTGCTGGTGCCATATCCCGGCACGGAGCTGCGGCGCCAGTACGAACCGTATCTCTACAAAGATCTGGGCTGGGAGTACTACACCGGCGCGTACGCCCTGTTCGAGCATCCGGATCCGGCGATGACTCCTGAAGTCAGGGAGGAATTATTTTATAAAAGCTCTCTTGAATTATTAAGTACCTGGCGGGTGGTTAGCCATATGCGCCATGTACCGCTGTCCGGCTTTCCCTATGCGCATATTCTTTCCCTGATGAATCAGCTTCCGGTACGTACCGGGATGAAAATTGCCTACGAGAAGTGGAAGATCGATAAGGGCGAGGTGCGCAAGAAGCAGGTCGTCGGGTAACTGTTGTGAAAGGGGGACAGCGCTATGCAGCAGTATGAGATGACTTTTTTCTGGACGGCAGTTGCATGCTACGGTATCGCTTCTTTTTGCTACATTTTTGGTCTGCTGGCGCGCAAGGAAGCGCTCTTCAATTGCGCGCTCTCTTTTGTCGTCGTCGGAGCCTGCGGAAACTCCATTGCGATTGGTGTGCGCTGGTTTTTCGGGGTGTCTCCGCCATTTATTACAATTTCTGAGTCTCTTGCCGCCGGCGTGTTGATAGCGGTGATTATTTTTCTGATTTCCCAATATTTTGCCCGAAACCTTGAAGCGTCCGGCGTATTGGTGCTGCCGGTCTGTTTTGTTCTATTAGGGTGGTCCGGGAGCATGATGAAAGGGTTGGCAGGAACGCTGCCGGCCGCTCTGCAGAGTACCTGGCTATGGACACACGTCTTTGCCGCCACAACCGGTTTCAGTTGCGTCCTGTCGGCTGCAGCTCTTGGCCTACTGTATCTTCTGAAAGAAAAAAAGGCAGGCGGAATTTATGATAGGCTGCCTGATCTCTTGACGCTTGATGAGGGCAGCTACCGGTTTATTGCCGGTGGCTTTGTCTTCCTGGGACTTATGATAGTATCAGGTGCTTTTTGGTCTAATCAGGTCAAAGGGAGCTACTGGGGGTGGGATCCGGTTGAAGTCTGGTCTCTGATAAACTGGCTGGTATACGGAATTTATCTGCACTTGCGGATCACCATGGGATGGCGCAACCGTCGCCTTGCCATCTACGCACTCGCAGCGGTCGGGGTCATGATTATCAGCTATTGGGGCATACCGTTTATGTCGGAAAATTTCCATACAGGTTTTAGAATTGAGCATTGATGGCGTGAAGAGTGAAGAGTGAAGAGTGGCGGTTGGAAAAATCCAGCCGCCACTCTTTTGTTCTGCAGGTATATTATTTCTTCGGTTTCTCCGATTTCAGTCCTGCCGGATGATCGAGCAGATCCTGCTTCTTCTCTTCAGATGCATACCAGTCGAGCGGTCGATCAGTCTGATCCTTAAAAGTGTTGAGAGATGCATCCCTCAGTTCAGCAGCCTCCTTACTTGACTGCGACATCAGAATTTCATCCACCACCTGCGGACAGGAAGCTACTGATCCCGGTCTGGCCTCAATCTCTTCTCTGATGCTTGGCTCCACCTTCGGGTCTTTTGCAAAGCGCATTTTGAGATCGATAGAAAAGTTTGAATAGGTTTCCAGCATACGGAAGATCGCCGAATCACCCATCGCCCCGATTGTTTTATCTTCATCAGGCAGTGGCGATACCTTGCCGTTCTCAATCTTGGCGCGACCGACTATTTCACAACAAGTGCCATTATTGTCGGTATAGCCAAGGTTGTCAGTGATAACGGCCAAGACCGTCGGTACGTTCGCCAGATCCCAGTGAGCGAGCAAGCCAACCTCGCCATCCGGCAACGGTGACAGGTCATCAATATTCATGGCCAGCACCCGCGACCAGGGGGGGACCGGGCGGGTTCTTTTTTGCGGCGGGAGGCCTTTGATGAAACGGCGCAGGGTATTGTCGAACAGGTTGGTGGCTGTTTCGGCTTCGCCCAACACATTGACGCAGTGGGTTTCCGGGATGCCCAGTATCTCCGTTACCATTGCATAATAATCATCACGAGTGACAACACCGAAACGACCGCGATAGCCGCCGCCATCACAAATACGACTTCCCGGGGGAAGCTTGAATTTTATTTTTTTACGGCGACAGGATTGGAAGAAATAAACATAGGCGGCAGTTGCACCGATCAGTGCCACCGGCACTCCGCTCGCTTCAGACTCGCGGAGCGCTTTCAGCAGATTTTTGACATCAATACCGCTCTTGCCAAGGAGAAACATGCTGTCTTCCGTACCGAAATGGGTGCGGGTCTGATCCATGCCGATGGCCATGCCCATGGAGGGGGCCAGTTGCGGACTGGGAGCGAGAATCAGGATGCGGCACCGTTTACCCTCTTCAAAATCGGGGAAGAGGTATGATGCGGTCATCTTCTTGTTGGCGCCGAAGACCAGCTTTTTGCCATCTTCATCACGAAATATCCTGCCGCGCTGGGTGAGACTGGTGGTGCCGCCGGTCAGACAGGCCATGACTGACTGTTCAAGCGGAAATGACGCGACCAGATGTGTTTTGAAGACATCATTGTAGACCATGGGGATATCCTGCCAGCGGGTTATGTCACTTGGTTTCACTTTTTTAATGTCGCAGAATTCACGGAAAATCTTGTTTGATTCGAAGTGCAGGGCAAAAATCTGCATACAATAGTCATTGAATTGTGCGTCGGAAAGCTCTGCATCGACTCCGGCTTCAATAAGAGCAAGAACCTTCTCAGTTAAGTGATGGCTGGTTTCTGCAGTGGTAGGCATGCGCAACTCCTCTTTGAAATCTTGCTGACAAGTGAATTAAGCTGATAAGGAATAATGCAAAATATACACCAGCCTTTCAAAGAGTGCAATTGCTCAATTTTAAAGGTTGTCGCTACGTTTTGAAGTAAAAATGTGCGTAACTATTGATCACGCTGCCTAAAAAATGTTCAAAAACTACGCCGTAATGGCTTGTTTATTCCGGATGTTCAGGTAATTCTTGCGTTAGTTCTTTAATAACGTTAGGTTGGGGCAAATAATGCTGAAAGGTAGTAATCAACAGATGAAGCGTTTTGCTATGGTATTGTTTTATATCGGCGGGTTCGTATGGTTCGTCTTCGCAGTAGTAAAATACCTCTTTGGTTGGGATGTCACTATTCTTCAGTTTCTTCCCTACCATTTGGTCGCGGTCATTTCGGGAATTTTATTAAAATATGGGGCTTGCCTCTATGAGCGTCTTTCCGGGCGAAGAAAACATGATTGACATGATAATAATTGGTTGCCGGAGGTATCACAGCAGATGAATCTGAAAAAAACAGTCGTTGTACTTAATGGTTTTGTCCACGATTTTGCCGCCGGTATCTGGCTGGCAACCATTGTATCTATTGCAGTCCTTCATAATGCTCATCTGAAAGACGCCACCGTTGCCGGCGTGTTGAACGGTCTGGAGCGGATGTTCTTCTGGTGGAGTGTGGGCGCTGCAGTTATTATTATGGCCACCGGTGCCGGACGTACATTTACCTATGTAGACAACTGGTATGGCGAAGATGCCGAACGGCAGAGGCGCAAGGCGCTGGTCGTCAAACATATTGTTCTGTTTTCCGCCTATGCGCTTGGTTATTTCTGGGTATGGGGTAAGGTGTTCCATTGATTTCAGGTCCGATTTTCAGAATAAATTCTATTTTATAGGTAAGATAATTGCAGACAAAATGGTTTAAATGAGATAATATCGCTCTCATTACGTTTAAGTGAGCGCACATTTTTTATTAAAAAGGATATGTATGACGATCAAACGAGTTGCCCTGATTACTCCACCTTATCATTCCGGTGTTGTTGAGTCTGCCGGTACATGGCTGAATGTCGGCTTCGTCTATATAGCCGGCTCGCTTCGTGCCGCCGGCTATGAGGTTGACTATTATGATGCCATGTCCCTCTGGCATAAATGGCCGGAAATAAAGGCCAGGATTGAAGCGTTCAAGCCGGATGTCGTTGCCACCACGTCTTTTACCGCCTCTATTATCAAAGCTCTGGAGCTGTGCGACCTTGCCAAACAGATCAATCCAGAAGTGGTGACGGTATTGGGAAACGTTCACGCGGCCTTTTGCTATGATGAAATTCTGAAGGATGACCATGATACTCTTGACTACATTGTACGAGGTGAAGGAGAGGTAACACTGGTTGAATTGCTGGACTGCCTCAACGCTGGCGGTGACCCTGCTGCAATCAACGGGCTCGCCTTTTGGCGGAATGATGCCGTGGTAGTTACGCCGAAAGCCGCCTATATTCACGATCTCGATAGCCTGCCCACAGCCTGGGATCTGGTTGAGTGGCCGATCTATTCGTATCGGGCCAAGAATAATGCCAGATTGGCGATCATCTCCACTGCTCGTGGCTGCAAGTCACAATGTTCTTTCTGTTCGCAGCAGCTTTTCTGGGCTCAGACCTGGCGCGCCCGCTCTGCCGAAAACGTGGTAAACGAGATTGAGATGCTCGGGAAAACCTACGGAGTTGAAGTGGCCATGCTCGCCGACGAATTACCGACGTATGATCGCGAGCGCTGGGAAAAAATTCTTGATCTGATGATTGAGCGCGAGGTGCCGGTCAAGCTGTTGATGGAGACCCGCGTTGACGATATTCTGCGCGATGCCGATATCATGTGGAAATACAAAAAGGCTGGTGTTGAACACATTTATGTCGGAGTTGAGGCCGGTTCACAGGAAACGTTGGACCTTTTCAACAAGGACACTGAGGTACACCAGTCCAAGCAGGCCATTGACATCATCAATAACGCAGATATTGTATCCGAAACCTCCCTTGTTCTTGGTCTACCCGATGACACCATCGAATCAATCGCGCAGACGGTAGAGCTGGCCAAGCATTATAATCCTGACATGGCTTTTTTCCTTGCGATCGCTCCCTGGCCATATGCAGAGCTTTACCCTCAGCTGGAACCGTATGTATTCACCAAAGATTACAGCCGATATAATCTGGTCGAACCGGTCATAAAGCCAAAGAATATGACTGTTGAGGAGCTTGAAAAGGAGCTTGGCAAGGCCGCACAGAAATTTTATATGCATAAATTCAAAAATCTGCATGAGTTGACTCCTTGGAAACAGGAATTCATGCTGTCGGTGCTGGACATCTTTATCAATCATTCGTATCTGGCAGGACAAATGAAAGCCGCAATGAAAGACGGCAAGGATATGCCGGAAGAGGTCAAGGCGTTGATGAGAGCGGTAAAGGGCCATGTCAAAGGGCAGGAACTGGACCGCCATTCGGCGCTCGCGCCGATTCCATAAGATTCTTGTGTTTTTTCGGTGTCAACATCAAGCCTCCGGGGGTATTGAGCCCCGGGGGCTTTTTCTCGGATAATGTCTTTGCCCCCGTTTTTTTCTTCTGTTCTGCCCAAGCTTATGCAGGGCGACGCTCTCCAGACGCAAAACGACCTCCACAGTTGCAAGAACTATGGAGGTCGAAATATTAAATAGGGAAAAAGGTTTTCTTATCTCTTCATCGCATCATCCATCAGCTTATAGGCGCAGAATTCCCCGCACATCGTGCAGGCGCCGTGATCTGACACCGGTGAATTGGCCCGGTACTCACGAGCTTTGTCCGGGTCCATCGCCAGGGCGAACTGCCCTTCCCAGTCGAGCTTTTTCCGGCATTTTGCCATGGCGATATCCTTCTCCATCGCCCCTTTGACCCCCTTGGCGATATCACCGGCGTGGGCGGCGATGCGGGTGGCGATAATGCCGTCACGGACATCCTGGACATTGGGCAGGCAGAGGTGCTCGGACGGGGTTACGTAGCAGAGAAAATCGGCACCGGCCGCTGCCGCGATGGCTCCGCCAATGGCGCAGGTGATGTGGTCGTAGCCGGGAGCTATGTCGGTTACCAGCGGACCGAGCACGTAAAACGGGGCGCCGTGGCAGAGCCGCTTCTGCAGCTGGATATTGGTCTGAATCTGGTTGAGGGGCACATGGCCGGGGCCCTCGATCATGACCTGAACCCCTGCCGCCTGAGCACGCTGAGTCAGTTCGCCAAGCAGTATCAGCTCATGGATCTGGGCCCGGTCGGTCGCATCGGCGAGGCATCCGGGACGGAAACCGTCTCCGAGAGAAAGAGTCATGTCGTACTCTTTGGTGATCTCCAGCAGTTTGTCGAAATGTTCAAAGAGTGGATTCTCCTTGTTATTGTAGCTCATCCATTCAATCGTGAAGGCTCCGCCGCGCGAGACGACGTCCATGATACGCCCCTCGTTCTTCATCCGCTCAACGGTGCTGCGGGTCACGCCGCAATGGACGGTGATGAAATCTACGCCATCCTCAGCATGTTTGATAATTCCGGCAAAAATATCATCAACCGTCATATCGACAATGGCTTTGTTCTTGTTGCGCACCGCATCGAGAGCTGCCTGGTAGAGCGGCACAGAGCCGATGCAGGCGTTCGTTTCGGCAATAATTGCTTTTCTGATCTCGTCAACCGGACCGCCGGTAGAGAGGTCCATAATGGCATCAGCGCCGTACTTAACCGCAGCGCGAGCCTTCTCAAGCTCTTTTTCAACATTCATATCGTCGGATGATGAGCCGATATTGGCGTTAACTTTGGTACGCAAGCCGGCTCCGACCGGAAGCGGGGTGCCATTGGCATGTTTGATGTTGTGGCAGAGGACGATGGTGCCTGCGGCGATGCCGTCACGGATGAATTCCGGCGGGACCCCCTCTGACAGCGCGGCGATCCGCATTTTTTCGGTGATAACGCCGCGACGTGCGTATTCAAGCTGAGTCATGTGAATAATCCTTTTTCAAAAGTTCTTGTGCTGCCAGAAAATGGTTAACCGGGCTATGTCCCTTTCCCAATGACCGTGCGGAGCGGATAGCTGAGGTGATAAATGTTTTTGCCCGTTCAACTGCTATCAGCAGCGGCTCTCCCTGGGCGAGCAGGGTGGCGATGGCAGATGCGTAGCTGCAGCCGGTGCCATGGGTATTAGTGGTGAACATCCGCTCGGAACTGAAATGGTGACAACGGCTGCCGTCAAAGAGAACATCTGTGGCAGTGCGACCGGACAGATGTCCCCCCTTGACCAGCACATTGGCAGCCCCCATTTGGTGCAGATCCCGGGCAGCCTGTTCCATATCCTGCTCATTTTTTATCGTTCGTCCCAGAAGCCGCTCTGCCTCAGGGACATTGGGGGTCAACAGATAGGCGAGCGGCAGCAGCAGGTCGCTGAAAACCTGAACCGCTTCCCGCTCCAGCAGCGGTGCGCCCCCTTTGGCGATCATAACCGGATCGATCACCAGCGGAATGAGCACCTTCCGTTCGCCGAGCCGCTCCGCCAGCGCTGCAATCATGGCCGGAGTATGGAGCATTCCGGTTTTGATGACGTCAATGGGAATATCGTTCAATACGGCATCCAGCTGATCACGCATGAAACTTGGCGGCAATCCGTGAATAGAAGAGACACCACGGGTATTCTGGGCAGTCAGGGCGGTCAGGACAGTGGCGGCGTAACTCCCTAACAGGGTAATCGTCTTGAGATCGGCCTGCATGCCGGCCCCACCCCCGGAATCACTCCCGGCGACACTCAGCACTGCGCCGCGCGGAAAGGGGCGAACCCGATTAAAGAGCAGCAGCAGTTCTGCTGCCGCAATATCGGGACGAGGACTCGCAAGGACAGACGAAATGACCGCCAATGCATCAGCACCGGCATCAATAACCCGACAGGCATTGCCCGGAGTTATCCCGCCGATGGCTACAATTGGAATCTTTACCGCGCCACGAATTGACGCGAGCCCTTCAACACCGGGGAGATATGAGATAACCTTGCTCCCGGTCGGGTAGAGGGCGCCAAAACCGATATAATCGGCTCCTTCCCGTTCTGCCTGCAGCGCTTCTTCCCGGTTATGAGTCGATTTACCGATAATTTTATCTGGTCCGAGCAGTTCACGCGCTTCGGCAATATCACCATCATCCTGTCCGAGATGGACGCCATCGGCATCCACCTCATGTGCGAGCCGCAGGTCATCGTTGACGATAAAGGTCGTGCTGAAACGTGCAGAGAGCCGCTTTAAATCTCCCGCTTCAACCAGTCGCTCACCATAGTCCAGGCCTTTGGCACGGTACTGCAGTACGGAAATTCCGCCTCGCAGCGCCTGAAAAACCCGGTCCATAAGGTTGCTGCCCTGATCGGTGATCAGATAGACACCCGCAATATCGGGCAGCTGTGCAGCCTTGTTTACGACAAGTCGAAAAGGTCTGGTATCACTCACTGCACTCTTCCTCACACAAAAAAACCGCACTGACATATATAACATCAGGCGGCTGGATAAAGATGACATCCTGCAAGCCGCTTTCCTACGCCGGAATGACCCGGATCAGGTGCAAAGGGTTCCCGCTGTGCAAGCGCTGCAGCAGACGGATCTCAGTTCAAAGGAACTCCCCCAGGGCCTTATTGGAATGGTACTGTAATGCAATGGAGATGGAATGTCAATCTCAGGCTAATTTTTTCCCCAGAGCGGATCGTTCATGAATTGACGCCGGATTCGCTCTTCCGGGTTCTGTTCGTAAAACTCCTCCTCCGTAAATGAAAGACGGTATTCCTCGATATAATCAAGCAGCACCCGGAATGCGGCGTTTATATTGCGGATCGCCTCCTGGCCATCAGCATGCCCGGTATCCGGATGATAGCGCTTTACCAGTTCGCGGTGTCGGGATTTAATTTCACTGATGGTGGAGCGTTCGTGCAGACCAAGAGTCTGCACTGCTTCCAGTAGGTCGGCATAGGTCATACCCTGGTGCACCCCGGTTATTGTACTGGTAGTGTACTGTTCAGGATCGTATCCCCCCGTCCTATCGATCCACCCTGCAGCACCTTGACAAATATTCCTTCTTTCGGCATGACGCAGTCACCCGCCTGATAGAAAATGGCGCAGCGGGTATGACACTCCTTGCCGATCTGGGTCACTTCCAGCAGGGTTTTGCCTATCTGCAGGTGAGAGCCTATCGGCAGACTTACAAGGTCAATGCCGCTGGTGGTGATGTTTTCCGCGAAGTCCCCTGCGCCCACATCCAACCCAAGCGCCCGCATCTTGTCGATGCTTTCCTGAGCCAGCAGGCTCACCTGACGGTGCCAATCACCGGCATGGGCATCACCGACGATGCCGTGATTTTCGCGCAGTTCCACTGAATCAACCGGTTTCTTGCGTTCACCTTTATTCTCGCTGATACAGACCGCCAGTACCTGAGCCATCTTGCTATCCTCCTACCTGCGACATCGTAAAGTTTGAGTGGGTGTAGCCATCCTGCGATATATCATGCCGTTCCGGTTTTGTTGAAACAATTCCCTTCAGCACTTCTGCCAGCCCCTCCCGGTTCGGCGGCCGCAGCCACGGGATCAGGTCTGTATTCGCATCGGCAAAGAGACACCCCTTTGCCTGGCCGGTGGAAGTGACGCGGATACGGTTGCATTCGCTGCAGAAATGCCCGGAAACGGCGGTAATAATACCGATGCTGCCCCGTGCGCCGGGAATGCTGAAATCGCGTGACGGCCCGCAGTACGTCCCCCTGTCTATTGGTATCAGTGGATACCGGGCGGCAATACGGTCCAGGATTTCCTCTCCGGAAATGCAGTAGCGCTGCCAGTTGTCTTCCTTAACCGCAGGCATATACTCTATGAAGCGGATCGAATTGCCGCGCGACAGGGACATTTCAGCAAAGTCAAGAATTTCAGTGTCGTTGACCCCGCGCATGATAACGCAATTTATTTTGGGAGGAGGAAAACCGGCCTGTTCTGCGGCATCCAGTCCGGCCAACACTTTCTTCAGGTTGCCACCACGGGTGATGCTGCTGAAGGTCTCTGCATTGAGTGAGTCAAGACTGATGTTCAACCGCTGCACACCGGCCTTGTACAGGTCATCTGCCATCTCCGGCAGCAGCAGGCCGTTGGTTGTGAGGGCAAGGTGTTGAAGCCCGGGGATGACGGCTACTCTGCCGAGGAAATTGATAATATTGGCCCGTACCAGAGGTTCTCCACCGGTGATGCGGATCTTTTCAATACCGAGCTTCACCGCGGTTTCAGAAATGAGCAGCAGTTCTTCGTACGTCAGTACCGCGTCATGTCCCTTGCTGACGATGCCCTCCTTGGGCATGCAGTAGAAACAGCGCATATTGCAGCGGTCAGTGACCGACAGGCGGAGATAATTGATGGTTCTTCCGTGAGAGTCGATAAGTTTCATGATCCGGATAGTGTCAGAAGTCGTCTATAACTACAACAGGCTTTTTTCATTTTAGTCCCCCTATTTGTTTGTAAACGTTGTGGTAAAATTTCAAATCTTGCCAACCGGCGCAATATACACGGTGAACTCATCATACCCATCAACTCGCAGAAGGGCATCGGAGAGGGTTTGATCATACGCAGCTATTGCGCAGGTGCCGGCTGAAATTGCCTGACATGCCAGATAGAGGTTCTGGCAGACATGACCGGCATCAAGTGCGATTACTTTGTAGGACGCCTCGGCATAGCGCCATTCAGTGCGAGCCGGTATGGCCGTCCAGATAAAGGTGACCGCCGCCTGCCCGGTGAAACTCTGGCCACGGGTTGCCGCGGTAAGATGTGCAGGTAAATTTTCGATTGTTCGCTCATAGTAGAGGGCGTGTGTAACAGGCAGGTATCGGTAAATACCGCACTCAAGTCCATCAACTTTTAATATCGCAAGATACGTTTCAAGCGGATGCCGGTTTCCTGCAGACGGAACCGTTCTCAGTACCGCTTCTTCATGAATAAAGTGCCGAACACCCTGGGTAGCCCAGAGGAGAAAGGCTAACTCATCAAGTGAAAGCGATGCGGCTTTGAAATGTCGATGGCTCTGGCGGCCGGCAATCGCACTCTGCAGGTCGCAGTGCGGGATAACCCATGTTTCCTGATTCGGCAGCGTGATTATGCTGCTGCCGGGTGGCGCCGGTTTCTGTACCGGAGGCGGTTGCGCCCCTTCGGATTGCTCCGTGGTCCAGAAATTAACCTCATCCCTGATGCGGTCGGTCAGAAAATATCTGCCGATTTCCGTAGAAATTGTCGGGTGTTTTTTCATCTCACGGCTTCCTATTCAACGTCTCCGACGTTGCGCCTGACTCCCATAAGGTACGCCACCACGAAATCTTCAAGGTTGCCGTCAAGGACGGAGTCCGGATTACCCGTCTCTACGCCGGTGCGGAGATCTTTTACCATCTTGTACGGATGCAGCACATAGGAACGAATCTGGCTCCCCCAACCGATCTCTTTTTTTTCGGCCGCGATTTCAGACGCCTTGTCCTTGCGCTCCTCAACTTCACGCTCGTACAGCTTTGCCCGCAGCACTTTCATGGCGGTGCCCCGGTTTGATATCTGACTCCGCTCTGACTGGCAGGCAACGATGATACCGGATGGAATATGGGTAATGCGGACCGCCGAGTCGGTCGTATTGACATGCTGACCGCCGGCACCGCCGGAGCGGAAGGTGTCCACCTTGAGATCGCTGTCACTGATTTTGATATCGATGTCATCCTCCTCAATTTCAGGAAAGGCATACATCGAGGCGAACGAGGTATGGCGGCGGGCATTGCTGTCAAATGGTGAGATGCGCACCAGACGATGAATGCCCGCTTCCGCCCTCAGGCAACCGTAGGCATATTCGCCGCTGACGTTGAACGTTGCTGATTTCAACCCGGCTTCATCACCCGGCTGATATTCGGTAATAACGGCTTTCCACCCTTTCTTCTCACAGTAGCGCAGGTACATGCGCAGGAGCATTTCGGCCCAGTCCTGGGACTCGGTACCCCCTGCACCCGGATTTATGGTGATGAAACAGGAGTTGCGATCATGGGGGCCGGAGAGCATGCGCTGAAATTCGGCGGCCTCGACCTCCCGTGTCAGCCGGTCCGCCATACCGCCGACTTCTACAAGAGTATCGGCGTCTTGTGCCTCTTCTCCCAGTTCAATCATGACGTGAACATCTTCCGCCTGGCGAACGAGCCCATCCCACATCTGTACACTTTTTTCCAGTGTGGTGCGCTTTTTTATGATTTCCTGTGATTTTTTGGTGTCATCCCAGAATCCGGGAACCGCCATGATTGATTCGATCTCCAGGATCGATTCGCGCTTGGTATCGACGTCAAAGCGCCCCCCGAAGTTTGGCGATCCGCTCTTCACAGTCAGACAGTTTAGCTGTTTCTTCTCGGTACATGGGTTGCTCCTTGTTTTTTTTGTGTGAACCAGGCGAACAGTGCTATTCCGGCGGTCAGTACTACGCAGAGCCAGGCCGGTGTGTCACCTATTGTGAGGTAGAGTGATTGGCCGCTTCCGGGCTTAATTTCCCCGGTGCGATACGCTTCGACAAAGAGACCGGTCATGGTGCTGATATAGCCGTTATGGTCAACAATTGCCGTTACTCCGGTGTTTGCGGCACGGATCAGCGGCGTGCGGGTCTCGATTGCGCGGAAGGTCGAGATGGCCAGATGTTGATAGGGGGCCGAAGAACGCCCGAACCAGGCGTCGTTGGTTATAGCTACCAGGACACGGGCGCCAGCCTGAACATACTGGCGGGCCAGTTCCGGAAAGATGACTTCGTAACAGACCTGAATACCGAGTTTTGTGTTCCCCGTATCGAGGGGAACCGCGCTCTCGCCAGGGGAAAAATCGCCAATCCCGACGACAAGTTTATTGATGAAAGTCAGAAAACGCCCGAGTGGTATATATTCGCCCAGCGGTACCAGGTGGAGTTTATCGGCGCGTCCAAGCGTCTCACCGTGGGGAGATAGCAAAAACGCGCTGTTAAGGAACGTACTTTTGCCGTTGCGGAGTTCGTGGGCAGGACTGCCGAACAGCAGACAGGCGTTCAGTTCACGTGCCAGATTTCTGAGCCGTGCCGCCTCGCGAGGTTCATCCTGAAAGAAAAACGGCACGGCACTTTCAGGCCAGACAATCAGATCGACGCCACCTTTAGCAGCTTCTCGAGTGAGTCGTTCGTAGGTGTTAATAGTCTGCTCACGAAACGCCGGACTCCATTTGACATCCTGTGGAATATTCCCCTGGATCAAGGCAATCCGCAGCGGCTTGCCATGATCAGGCTCCGTTTTGTTTAAATGGTTGAAACCATAAAAAAGTGTCGCGCAGAGAAGGAAAAGTAGCACAACCGCACTTTTTACCGGGTAGGGGACAGTGGCACCGGAAAGCGCCCGCAATGCGCGATATAGGACGATATTTGCCAGCACAATCAGCAGAGTGATGCCGTAGACGCCGGCGAGATCGGCAATCTGGATCAGCGGCAGGGTACGGAATTGGGAATGACCGAGCATGGCCCAGGCAAAACCGGAAAACAGGAATGAGCGGATGAAGTCGAAGGCGACCCAGGCAATCGGGAGGGTAAAGGCGGCTTTGATACCGACACGTTCCCCGATTCGGGCAACCCAGATGCTCAGGCCGTAGAACAGCGCCAGCCAGAGTACCAGCAACAGGTAGACCGGAATGCTGACAGACCAGGGAAGGTGGCCATAGCGGACAAACACAATATTGAGCCAGTAGAGAATGAAGGCGTAGCCGGTAATGCCGCAGGTCATGCCGATCCGGAAAGCAATTCGCGGTGAACTCTCCTCCATGGCAATCAGCAGGGGGATCAGAGCAACCCAGGCGAGAAAAGAGAGCCCGGGGTTCGGGAAGGAGAGGGCGACCAGGACGCCGCTGGTGATGGCGAGACAGCCACGGCGGTCGAACAGCTGCTGAATCGTTGCGAAAGACGCAGGAGCGTTCACTCGCGCCCCGGATTTTCTGCTGGATCGTTGTTAATGCGGTTGATAACGACTTTTTTTACCCGGCGGAGATCGGCATCAATAATTTTCAGGTGCAAGCCGGCGCCTTCGAACGCATCACCGACCGCCGGAATTTTTCCGGTCAGGTGAAAGGCAAGTCCTCCGACTGAATCAAAGTTGTCGCGTTCTATCTCAATATTAAAATGCTCCTCAAGCTCTTCCACAGGCAGACGTCCATCCGCAGTTACACTGCCGTCCGTATTAACGGTCAGCAGGGACTCTTCACGATCATGTTCGTCCTGAATATCCCCAACTATCTCTTCCAGGAGGTCTTCGATCGTAATCAGCCCCGCTGTGCCGCCATATTCATCAATGACAATCGCCAGATGAATGCGTTTGCTTTTAAAATCCTGCAGCAGCTGCTCAAGATTTTTGGATTCCGGAATAAAGTAGGGGGGGCGCATGATGGCACGTACTGAGAGGCTGTTTTCATCAGCACCCCACTGTTTCAGGAGATCTTTGGCATAGAGCAGGCCAATGATATTATCGATGGAGTCTTCATACACCGGAATCCGGGAGTGGCCGCAGGCAATAATGGTATCGAGCAGTTCCCGGACAGTCGCATCTGCGGTAACACAGGCCATTTCAGTCCGGGTTACCATGACCTCCCGGACGATAGTCGTGCCGAGAGCAAAAATGGAGCGGATCATCTCGCTCTCTTCTTCGTTAACCAGGCCCCCCTCTTCGGACGCTTCGATAAAAGCATTGATATCCTGTTCGGTAGTTCTTTTACGTCCGGTTACAAAACGGCTGACGCGTTCGATAAAGCCGGACCTCCTACTATTTCCTTCTTCCACGTACGCTTCCTCCTGACTGTTTAATACGGGTTGTTTTTTTGAAGATTTCAGATGGCTCAGGCGTGCCTGACTTATCTGAATAAGCGGCCAACTGGCGCACCTCACTTTCGCTGAGATAGCGAAAGTGCCCTGATCTGATCGTGCCGAGGTCCAGAGTTCCGTAGCGAATCCTTTTGAGGCGAACCACCGACAGGCTGACCGCTTCACACATTCTGCGTACCTGACGATTGCGCCCCTCATGGATTGCCACTGAAATCCAGTCGTTCTGCTCACCGCTCTTTACCAGATTCACGACTGCGGGTGCGGTCATGCCATCCTCCAGTTCGACCCCTTCGGCCATTCGTTTCAACTGTTGATCGATTACCTTGCCGCGTACCCGGACATGATACTCTTTCTCAATTTCATGGCGGGGATGCATCAGACGATTAGCCCATTCGCCGTCATTAGTTAACAACAGCAGTCCCTCGGTGTTGTAGTCGAGTCGTCCCACCGGATAGACGCGATCAGGCACATCTTTCAGCAGGTCGGTAACCAACGGGCGACTCTGGCCGTCCTTCAGTGCGGTGATATAGCCAGGCGGTTTGTTGAGGAGGATGTAGAGACGCTGTGCACTGATCTTCAGCGCTTTGCCATCCACCGTGATGGTGTCTGTCGCCGGATCAGCCTTGCTCCCCAGTTCTGTGACAACAATGCCGTTGACGGCAACCTGTCCATTGGTGATCAGCGCTTCAGATGCCCTGCGCGAGGTGATCCCGGCAGCGGATATTATTTTCTGCAGACGTTCGAGCATGATGCCTCTTTTGTTTTATGTTGAACTTCGACCGGAATCGCGTGGTATCAAATGTCGAGCATACAATGGCGTATGATGGCCATTATGTCAATACTCGACCAGCGAACGCCATTTTTCCCATCAAACCATCTGCAATTCTGTTATGACTTTTGCATTGTGGTCTTTGCATTTGACGAGTTGCATGTGCCATGATAGTTTGCGTTACCTTTTATCTGAAAAGATGTCTACCTCGGGCTCAAACCTATGATTGATCAGCGCGGCCTTAGTCCCGCATGTTATCGCTATCTTCCCTTTGCCCTGTTTATGGGGTTCATCGGCCTCGATGAATTGATCCGTTCCTGCGCCGGTTTCGGGTTCTTCAGGCTTGAAGCAACAACGCTCTATTATCTTTATCCGCTCAAGGCGGTGACGGTCGGTACTCTCCTTTTCATCTTCAGAAAACGCTATCACGAACTGACGTTCAAAGATCTTGCCAACATTCCGGTAACTCTGGCGTCGTGCGGCATCGGATTGCTGGTATTCATACTCTGGATCAATATGGATTGGACGCTCGGTTCTGCAACTGTCCCGCAGGGATTCAACCCGACCCTTTTGACCGACAGAACGCTCCAGATTTCCATGACGGTATTAAGAATAGCCGGGGCGGTCCTGGTTGTCCCCATGATGGAAGAGCTGTTCTGGCGTTCGTTTCTGATCCGCTACATCATTGACAAAAATTTCGACACTGTACAAACAGGAACATTTACCTGGGCATCTTTTCTTTTCACGGTCGGACTGTTTGGCCTTGAGCACAATTTTTTTTATGCGGGAATTATGGCGGGGGCTATCTACAACCTGCTTCTTTACCGAACGCGCAGTCTCGTGCACTGCATACTGGCGCACACGGTAACCAATCTGGCGCTTGCCGTATATGTAGTCACTACCGGAAAGTGGCAATTCTGGTAGCCATATCAGCCTCACGATTACTTCACGATTTAAAACCAGGATCTTCTGTCTTAACGCTTTAAAATCGAGGCCTTTTCGTGAGGCTAAGAACGCTTACGCAGTCGGTGTCAGTCCATGCTTCTTCATCAAATCATAAAGGGTCGGCCTGCTTACTCCCAAGGTCTCGGCTGCCTTGCCAATATTACCGTTCTGGTGATCAATGGCTGCGACAATTAATTTTTGTTCAATTTTGTCACGAGCCTCTTTCAAATTGAAGGTTTCGACCGGATCAATCTCTTCAATTACCTCCGGAATTTCTTCCGTGCCACACCCCAGATCCACCGGTTCCAGAGCGGCTGTCTCACTCATGATGACTGCTCTTTGCACCCGGTTGCGTAACTCCCGTACATTTCCCGGCCAATTATAACCGGTGAGGAAATTGACCGCTGCACCGCTGAAGCGGCGGATATTTTTATGGTATTCCTTGTTGAACAGGCTCAGATAATAATGTGCCAGCAAAAGAATATCGTCGCCCCTCTCCCGTAGGGGTGGAAGGTGTATCGATATTACGCTGACCCGGTAATAGAGATCCTCGCGAAATTTACCTTGTTTGATGGCCTGGGCAATATCAATGTTGGTAGCACAGACGACACGTGCATCAATGGCAATGTCCTGCCTGCCACCGACCCGCTGTATGACGCCCTCCTGAAGAAATCTGAGCAGTTTTACCTGAAGATTGACCGGCAACTCGCCTATTTCATCAAGAAAAAGTGTGCCTTTGTTGGCATACTGCAGTTTGCCCTGAACCATGGTATGGGCTCCGGTGAAGGCCCCCTTTTCATGCCCGAATAATTCTGACTCCAGAAGATTCTCCGGGATTGCACCACAATTGATTGCTACAAAAGGTCCCGATTTGCGGGTACTGTTATCATGAATAGCCCGGGCAACGAGTTCTTTACCGGTTCCGTTTTCGCCTGAAATAAATATGGAAATAGAGGAAGGGGCAACTTTTTTAATGGTTGAAAATAGTGTCTGCATCTCCGGGCACTGACCGAACATTCCGCTAAAATCTTTTGATTGTTGCTCCAGTTCTCGCTGCAGGGTACGGTTTTGTTCTTCAAGGTTTGCGAGGTGAAATGCCCGGCTTAAGACAACCTTGAGTTCACTGAGAACCGGCGGTTTTGGAAAGAAGTCGTATGCCCCCATTTGTGTGGCTTTAAGGGCATTTTCTCGCTCACTGTTTCCGGTCAGCATGATCACTTTGACAAACGGGTTCTTTTTGAGTAATTCACCCAGGCCGCGAAACCCCTCAACAGACGTATCTTCGTGGGGAGGAAGGCCCAGGTCGAGTATTACTACACGTGGCATCATTTTTTTGAACAAGACGAGTCCCTCAGCAACATCTCCGGCCAGCAAGATGTGATAATTCTCACCGAGGCCCCATTTCAACTGCTGACGCATATCTGAATTATCATCAATAATTAATAGATTTTCCATACAACGGCTCCTCTGCTTTTTATTCCTACCCGGTATGGCCGGCTATTTCTGAAGAGCTCATATCGGCAAACCATACCGTAAAAACGGTGCCGATTTCCTCACGACTGGTTACTTCAATGCGACCACCATGCGCATCCATAATCTGGCTGCACTGATACAGGCCAATGCCAAGTCCCTTTTTTTTTGTTGTCCGGAATGGTTTGAAAAGTTCTGTCCGAATATAACGTGAAGACATTCCGCACCCTTTATCACTTACCCGTATAAACGGCGCTTTGGCATTACCAACCTCAAGTAGAACCGGTTCATCCTTTCCTGAAGCTTCAATGCCATTCATGAGTAGATTCAGGACGACTTTCTGGATTTCAACCTCATCAACCCAGGCCGTTTCAGATGTTCCGGAAACGGCTATTCTCCCTTCCAACAGAGAGTGGGCGGTCTTTTCGCACAGTTCAAGAAGATTGACCTGCCGCAGATTTAAGCTGTGTTCACCGAGATTTTTTAATCTACCGATCAATTTCTGCATTTTTGTTACGGTATTCCCTAAAGATGTCAGCATGTCTTTTTGGAATTCCGGATTGTGGATATGCCTGGCGGCATTTTCAACGATCAGCGACAGGCTTGACACATGATTTTTCAAATCATGTGCGACAAATGTGGCGACATTGCCGATCGCCTGGATTTCGCTGGCATGGATGACCTGTTCGGACAGTCGTTGATGCATGATCGCCAAAAAGGCCTGCCGGGAGATAGTTTTCATCAGGTCGTAATCTTCATAGATAAATACTTCTTTACTGTAAACGGGACGAGCCAGAACGATAAACCCTTCGAGCTGGGTTTCGTTAAAAAGCGGAACGACAAAAAACACCCCATTTTCCCTGAAATAGTCTGAATCTTCGGTTTTTATGTCTGGTAGATCTTCCAGCAGGCTCATGACCCAGGCATGTTCGTCTATAAATGTAACAAGAGAATTATTCGCTTCGATTGTATCGACTTTCAGAGGCATTTTATAATCTGCAACGGCAAAGAATCTGGCCTGGGTGGCATCACGCAGAAACAGCGCCGATCCGGTAATGCCAAAAATGTCGCAGTATGCCGAAAGAATATGCTGGATAAGTTCGTCACCCGAACAGGAGGAGGACAACTGTTCGGTGAATCGAAGCCACTGTGTCCGGTAGTCATGTTTATACTGGTAAAAGTTCTTGTGTAGCTGCACCTTGAGTTTACGCTTGAATCGATCAGAAAGCAGGAGGATCAGTAAGCTCGTTCCTGTAATGAAAACAAGCGAAATTAAAATGTTACGTGAAAAAAAGCTACTTACATACTGCATCCCTTTGCCCAGAATACCGAGCAGGATCAGATAAATCCCCACAGTAATAATAATAACGGACTTGAAAGCCACCTGGCGCGATACCTGAACGCGGCCCTTGCCGCGTCGAAAGAGCAGGGAGTACGCAATCAACGAAGCGGCAACCAGGTACAGGAAGGAGCGTAGCGAGAGATAATTCATGTTCAGGGATCGATACAGAAGCGCCTGACTGTAATAGAAAACCTGTATCGCTACTACGATCCCCAGTCCGATAAGCTCGTACTTTATTTTCCAGACAGCGTCGGGAGAAGCATTTACGAATGTAATTTCAAAGTTTACCAACGCTATTATCAGACAGATCAAGAGCGCTACATAATAGTAAAAACCGACATCTGCCAGAAAAAGCAACCGTTCAGCAGGAAAATCGGGGGCATATAAAATCGCCTTGAGCGGGAACGACTGCTGAACAACTAAAAAAAGAGCCGTTAATGCCACCCCGGTTTTTTGCTTCCAGCTTAATTGCCATGGGCCTGATTGGCGGAATAAGGTGAGGCTGCAGAGGAGCCAAAAGAAGGGAAGGAGCGCTTCAGCTGTCATCGCCCATGATTTCCAGAAAAGTGGATCTGATGATGCATTGAGGGAGAGCAAATCAAAAAGATCAACAAGCGCAGTTGTGCTAAGGGCGACACCAAGATAAAAGCCGGTACGCGAGCGTTCCGAGTAGAGAAGATACCCTACGCCGGTCAGCAGGGTGATGACCGCGAGTATGGAAATGAGATCAGTGATCATGGGCACTCGGCAGGGGTATGACGCTATGATCAGGAGCCAAGGCTGTGTAAATACCAGGGGAGAGCTGCGTCAAGTCCCGCATCAATGCTGTGAGATGGTGCATAGCCAAGAAGCCCGACAGCTTTGCTGATATCGGCGAGAGAATGGCGCACATCACCTTTTAGAAAGTCACGGTGTACCGGTTTACATCCTTGAAGATGGGGGTAATGCAGCGCCAATCGATTCAGGAGCATGACAAAAAGTTCATTCAGAGTTGTGCGTGCATTTACTGCAGTGTTGTACACCTGATTTACGGCAGCAGGGTCAAGCGTCATTGCTGCAAGAATGTTCATCTGAACAACATTTTCAACAAAACAGAAATCCCGGCTTGTTTCACCGTCACCATTAATATACACGGTTTCCCCTTTGATCAGTGCCCTGATCCAACGGGGAATAACTGCGGCGTAGGCACCTTCAGGATCCTGGCGGGGACCGAATACATTGAAGTAGCGGAGGCCTACCGATGCCATTTCGTATGTCCTGGCAAAAACGTCTGCATACAATTCATTAACGTATTTGGTTACTGCATATGGTGACAGCGGCCTGCCGATGGTCTCCTCACGCTTTGGCAATGCCGGATGATCACCGTATGTTGAACTACTGGCGGCGTACACGAATCTTTTCACGCCAGCATCCCGCGCAGCCACAAGCATGTTGAGAAAGCCGGTAACATTGCTCGCGTTACTGATGATCGGATCTGCAATGGAGCGGGGCACCGAACCGAGTGCCGCCTCATGCAGAACAAAATCGATGCCTTTACAGACGCTGTGGCAGGTGGCAAGATCACGGATATCACCCTCTATAAAAGAGAATCTCTGCCACCTGGTTTCAGAGACGCCCCTTTGCACCTCTTCCAGATTACTCTGTTTCCCGGTGGAAAAATTATCAAGCCCTACAATTTTCTGATCGAGACGCAGCAGATGTTCCAGTAGATTCGATCCAATAAATCCTGCAACGCCAGTGATCAGCCATGTTTTAGGTTCCAACCGGAGCTGATTCAGCATTCTTTCATAATGAGTCATACACAGCCTCTCGTTATGCCAATTCAAAATCAAGGCGCTATCATCGTCGTCTCGTCGTTGGCTCCTCAACATACTGGTTGTATGCTTTTGTCGCCTCAATCGTCGCTGCCTTGATATCACTCCTGATTTAAAATTGGTATTATATATTTTTGTCGTAGCCTCAAAAAGATTTAAGCTGAGACTATCAATAGCAAAACCGGGTCAAATTTAAAATATATTTCTAATTTTTACAACTATGGAGTGACACAATTGAATGAATAATGGAAGTGTATAGAACAGGGAGAGTGCAGTTTGAAAATGTTTATTTGTCGGGAAACTTTTTCAGCCTTGTGAGTGTGAAGGGCATGAGCCCGATCGATGTATAACCTAGAATTTTCCAGCCTTGATCATTGTTTCCTCAAGGTTGGCCCAGTCAAATTCAGTTATCTCCAGCGATATATATTCCGGGGCAGGGGCGTCATACGTTACTACGGCAGGATTCAGACTCATATGCAGTCTGCGACTATTAAAATTCACCAGGCGTACGATATCTAACAGTGCATTTTGTGTCATTACCTCTTCCAGATGATGATCGGCAACAACTGCCTGATAGAGCGCCGGAATGTTCCAGTGATTCATCAGGCGGACGCCGAGTTCGACGTGCATTTCAGTAAAAACCTCCAGTAGGAGTTTTCTTTCAAGCTCAAATCCATGCCCGTCGGGGCTCATCCGCTCCATGCCCTTGAGGATATACAGCTTGCCGATATCATGAAGCAGACCTGCCAGATACGCCTGATCAGCAAGAGGCCTGAAAGATGTAGTCATGGCCACTGTCCAGCAGCCAACCGCACAGGCGTTGGAGTGCAGCCAAAGTTCCCTCATGATATCGTTTACAACAGCAATATCAGATGTATGGAGGGCTGCCTGGGATGCCGCCATAGCCAGGTTGCAGATCTGTTTGGTTCCCAGTCTGATGGCAGAAGCCTTGATTGTTTCGGAAGGTTCAAGCCCGGAAAACGCAGCGGAGTTAGCCATTCTAAGAACAAGGGCGGAGAGCGCCTGGTCTTTGTTGATGGTGTCGACTACAATGTTGATATGGGAACCAGGATTTTCGAGCAGTTGCAGGAGCTCCAATGCAACCGGATTGAATACCGGTAACTCGATGGGAACCTGGGCGAGTAGCATTTTGAAATCAGGAGAAATACTCATACAAGCTACTTTCAAGCCTAAGATATCTTTCTGAAATAACCGCAATACAAAAGTGCATCCGCTGTGGAGGCTCTTTCATTTAAGCATGAAATGTACCATTTCATTGCGTTTGTATTGAGTGTAATTTTAATATCTTGATATTAAAGGTTTTTCCGCTCGAACAAGTGTTATATTCTGATCAAATCATCTGTCGTTAATTCATTGTAATGGTAACAAATGTCGGGAAAATTAACATTCTCGGCTTTAGTGCTGTAATGAATTCCGACAGCCATGTTCATGCTTTCTCCCGCTGCATTTTTATCGGGACATAATTGCAGAACGGTTCTTCTTCCATGTAATCCCCGTGAACGGCATCGGCCCGGGCACGACATCCGCCGCAGACATTGAGATATTCGCACTGCCCGCATTTTCCTTTATAGGACTTGAAATCTCGAAGGTCATTGAACAGTTCCGAGTTTTCCCAGATTTCACGGAAAGGGATCTGTTTAACATTTCCTGCCGTACGATGGAAATAGGAGCACGGTTTAACGTTGCCGAAACAGTCAATCAGGCAGATTGACTGTGCGGCAATACATCCTTTGCCGCCGCCGGTTGAGAAGGTAAGTGAACGGCGCTCGAATGTGGTACCCTCGGCCTTCGCTTTTTGCGGTACGATCCGGTAATAGTGGGGAGCGCAGGTTGGACGCATCAGGATGTCATCTTCCTGCTTTTCCTGCTGGTAGTGCCAGTCAAGAATTTCTTCATAGTCTTCTTTTGAGATCAGCTCACTCATGATTTCTTCACCGCGGCCGGTCGGGACGATCATAAACATGTACCAGGCGGTCGCTCCGAGTCCCTTCGCTGTCTTGAACGTTGCCGCAATATCGGTTTGATTACGCTTGGTAAAGGAGGAGTTGATCAGAAACTTCTGGCCATTACGTCTGAATATTTCAGCCGCCCGGACGACACCGTCGAACGAACCGGGAGATTGGCGGAAATTGTCATGTACGTCAGCGTTCGAACCATCAAGTGACAACGAAACCATCTTTATATCGGCCTTTTTCATCTTCTGGCAGATCTCGTCCGTAACCAGAGAACCATTTGTGGCCATGCACATGCGGAGTCCGAGCGAGGTGCCGTACTCCGCCAGTTCAAAGATGTCGGGGCGTAACAGAGGCTCTCCGCCGGAAAGAACGACAACCGGTTTTGAAAAGTCAGCAATATCTGCCAGAAGTTTTTTCCCCTCTGTCGAAGTAAAATCACCTTCTGACGAAGTGAGGTCAGAAGAGCAGCGACAATGTACGCAATGCAGATTACATTTTTGCGTGGTTTCCCAGGCGATCCATTTTGGCGTAAATTCAGTGTTCATTAGTGCTCCCATGCCATAATTCTGTGAAGCTTGAATCCTTTTACTTAACTGGGAATGGTACCTGAATGGCCATGTAAACTCAAGAATATATTAAGTGGGCGGTTATCGCCATATTTACTATCTGAGTAAAACAAGCTCTTGCAATCACGCTGTACGTATAGTAGTATGTCGCTCCCGCCGCCTTTTGCGGCGTTTTACGTATATTCCCCTACTTAAGGAGCACCACGTTTATGCTGAGTATCATGCGCAAGCAGAAAGAATCGATCATCATCAAGATCGTCTTTGTTGTTATTGTTCTTTCCTTTGTCGGGACCATTTTTCTGGTGTGGGGAAAGGGGAGTGACGGGATTGGTGGGGGCAGCAGTTCCTATGCTGCCAAGGTAAACGGTACGCGAATAACTCTTGAAGAGTATCAGAATGCCTATCAGCGCATCAGAAACATGTATCAGCAGATTTATGGCCAGTCGATTCCCCCTGAAATGGAGAAGATGCTGGGATTGAAAAAAGTTGCGCTCGATAGCCTGATTGACAGTCTCCTTGCCATGAAAGAGGCGAAGGCTCTTGGCATAAAAGTTTCAAAAGATGACGTCTCCGCCGCAATTGAAGCCATGCCGATGTTCCAGAAAGACGGGAAATTCAGTTTTGATCAGTACCAACAGTTATTAAAGTCAAATCGTATGACCGCCAAGGATTATGAAGAAGGTCAGGAGATGGAAGTAACTCTCAAAAAAGTTCGCCAGACCATCAAGGATAAGGCGGTAGTGACCGATGCAGATGCCCTGGCGCAGTTTAAAAAAGAAAATGATAAACTGGATCTCGAATATGTGGCCTACGCTCCTGCTGACGTGGCAGCAGAGGTAAAGCTGACGGATGCGGACCTGAATGAGTACCTGCAGAAAAATCAAAATGATTTTAAAACCGCTGAAAAAGTGGCGCTCTCCTATATTCTGCTCGATCCAGTGGCGTTGAGTGCAAAAACAACGGTGTCTGAAGAGGAAATACAGACTTTTTACCAGAAAAATATTGACCGTTGGCAGGGGAAAGACGGCATTCAGCCTTTGAGTGAAGTCAAGGATAAGGTTAAAGCGGATGCGCTCAAACAGAAAACGGCCAAGCAGGTGTTTGAGCTGGCTGCCGACACGTTATACAAAAACATTAAGTCCGGCGACTTGAGCCTGATTGCAACTGCGTTGAAACAAAATGTGCTGGAAACAGCATTATTTGCCGCACATACTCCTCCGCCCCAACTTGCCGGTGAAGCGGCAGTGATCAAAAAGGCTCTCGAATTGAAACAGGGTGAACTGGGCGGGCCGGTTGAAACAGCCAAGGGAATTTACATTTTGAAAGCAAAGGAGCGTAAGACTGCTACAGTGCCTGCGCTTGCCGAAATTAAGGATGCCGTTGCGGAAAAGGCCAAGGCGGCCAAAGCGATCGATCTGGCCAAGCAGAAAGCGGAAGACGCAGCAAAGCAGTTGTCGACCAATGCTGCTCTGAAAACCCAATCTACGGGGAGTTTCGGCTACTCCGCCAAAGGGGAAATTCCAACTATCGGCACGTCACCTGAAATAGTGGAGGCTGTTTTCAAATTATCTGCGAAACAGGCGCCTGCCACCCCGTTTAAAGTGGGCAACCGCTGGTGTGCCGTTCGTGTCGTAAGCCGTACGGAAGCCCCAAAAGCTCAGTATGATGCGGCCAAGGAAGAGTTGAAGAAGAAAATGCTCCCCAAAAAACAGGAAGATGCGCTGGCCGAATGGGCGAAGGGCTTACGGGAAAAAGCGAAGATTGAAATTAATCCGGCGCTTCTCGCCGATAAATAGGAGACCTCTATGTCCAGACTTGTTATGCAGACCGATTTTCCCGGCCTGAAGCTGATGGCCCGCGGTAAAGTCCGTGATATTTATGATCTTGGCGAAACTCTACTGCTGGTGACGTCAGACAGGATCTCTGCTTTTGACGTGATCATGAATGAGCCGATCCCTGATAAGGGTTTTGTGCTGACGCAGATTTCAGCCTTCTGGTTCCGTCTGATGGAAGACATTGTGCCCAACCACATTATCTCTATCGATGTTGCTGATTATCCGGTCGAATGTCAGCCGTATGCAGAAACTCTCGCAGGGCGTTCGATGCTGGTAAAAAAAGCGACACCGCTGCCGGTTGAATGCATTGTGCGCGGCTATGTTTCCGGTTCAGGCTGGAAAGACTACAAGGCCACCGGAGAAATAAGCGGTATTACACTGCCGGTCGGTCTCAAAGAGTCAGATCGCCTTCCAGAACCGATTTTCACTCCTTCAACAAAAGCAGATCTTGGCGAACATGATGAAACAATTTCGTTTGACAAAATGGTGGCAATCTGTGGCCGCGATCTGGCCGAAAAGGCCCGGGAATATACCCTTAATATTTATACCCGTGCCCGTGATCTGGCCGCTGAAAAGGGCATTATCATTGCCGACACCAAATTTGAATTCGGTGTGTATAATGGCGAGTTGATCATCATTGATGAATGTATGACTCCTGACTCAAGCCGCTTCTGGCTCAAGGAAGCGTATCAACCGGGGGGGGCTCAGCCGAGCTTTGACAAGCAGTTTTTGCGTGATTATCTTGAGACACTTGACTGGGGAAAATGTGCTCCGGCACCCGTCTTGCCGCAGGAAATTCTGGACAAAACCGCCGACAAATATCGTGAGGCGCTGCAGAGAATTACAGGAATAACAGTCTAATACCAATTCTGAATCAAGAGTGATATCAAGGCGGCGAGGATTGAGGCGCCGAAAGCATACAACCGGTATGTTGAGGAGCCGAAGATGAGCCGACGATGAGTGCGCCTTGATGTAAAATTGGAATAACAGAGGAGAATAGGCTATGAAACTTGAAGAGATTAAGGAAATTGCAAAGAAGCATGACATTAAAGTCGGCAAGCTGAAAAAAGCTGAACTGGTGCGGGCCATACAGGAGGCGGAACTGAACGACCCCTGCTTTGAAACGGGGAAAGCTGCGGAATGCGGTCAGGAAGAGTGCCTCTGGCGCGAAGACTGCAAGTAATAGGGGAGGGGGGCGCTGTTAACAGACGCCCCCCTCTTTTTTTCAAATGTAATGGGTTACATTTTTTTAGCGACCGGTTTTTTCTTCGTTTTCGACTTCTGCTTCTGTTCGTTCAGCTTATCAGTCATTTCCTGCAGGCGGTCATCCACCAGTTGGTAAAGAGAACCTTTCGGGAACTCGCCGTTTTTACCGCGCTGCCCCGCCTTGACACCGGTGAGGATTTCGATCCCCTGCTCAATTGTTTCCACACTCCACACATGAAATTGTCCGGCAGTGACCGCCTCTATGATATCATTATTCAGCATGAGGTGGCGTTCGTTTGCTTTTGGTATCATAACGCCTTGTTTTCCGGTCAGACCCTGCGACCGGCAGACTTCAAAGAATCCCTCGATTTTATGATTTACGCCGCCAATCGCCTGAATTTTACCACGCTGATTGACACTTCCGGTCACCGCAATCCCCTGCTTGATGGCGACTCCCGACAATGCCGACAGGAGCGCATAGAGTTCAGTAGACGAGGCGCTGTCACCTTCAATGCCGTTATAGGACTGCTCGAAACAGATCGACGCTGACAGTGACAGCGATCGCTCCGATGCGAAGGTTCCTCCGAGGTATCCGGTCAGGATCAGCACACCCTTGTCATGAATCGGGCCGGAAAGTTTGACCTCTCGTTCGATGTTGACCATGCCGTCCTGCCCGGTGTAGACAGATGCGGTAATCCGGGTCGGGCGACCGAAGGTGTGATCACCGAGGCCGATAACCGACAGCCCGTTGATCTGCCCGACAACGGCACCGGAAGTGTCAACCATGATAATGCCGTCATCGTACATCTCCTGCATCCGTTCTTCTATCCGGTTTACCCGGTAAAGATTCTCTTCTGCCGCTGCACGAACGTCATCACCGCTGATTATGGTACATCCGGCTTTTGTGGCCCAGAAGCTGGTTTCACGGATAAAGTCAGCAATTTCCATGAACTGTGATGACAGTTTTGCCTGGTCGTCAGCCATGCGCGCGGTGTGTTCCAGCAGGGCTGCAACGCCGCTTTTATGGAAGGGCAGTAATCCTTCGGAGCGGCAATGACTGGCAACGAACAGGGAATAGTCGTGGATTATTTCAGGGGTTCTTGCTACGCGGCTGTCAAATTCAGCTTTTACTTTGAAAAATTTACGATAATCGGGGTCAAGATGAAAAAGCAGGTAATAGATCCAGGGAGTGCCGATCAGCACTATTTTAGCGCGCATTTGCACCGGTTCCGGCTTGAGCGAAACCATCGTCATGAACCGGTACTGCTCAAGCACATCTTCGATTCTGATCTCATTATTCCGAATACAGCGCTTCAGGGAATCCCACACAAACGGGTTTATCAACACTTCGCGAGCGTTGATCACCAGGTAGCCGCCGTTGGCGCGATGCAGTGCGCCTGAGCGGATCATGGTGAAATCGGTTACCGCGACACCGCCGTACTGCATGACATGCTCTATCCGTCCGAACAGGTTATTATACGTCGGGTTGGATTCAAACACCACCGGCGCCCCGTCACAGTTCTTGTTATCCACCAGAACATTCACCTGATAGCGGTCAAAGGTCGGTTCCTGGCGCGGCATCTTGATGCCGGGAATCTGCGGTTGTGTTGACTGTGGCTTGAAATCCTCAAGGGTGTTGAGAATGTCCTCCTGGACAGAGTCGAGATACGCGAGAACCTTTGCAAGATCAGAGTATTTTTCTCTCAGCGGATCAAGACGATGCCCCAGGCACGACATACCCAGATCCCGATCGGCCTGAGCCAGAGCCTCTTTCGTGCTCTTCTCCTGTTCACGCACCTGACGGAGGACGTCGTTCAGTTTATCAGTCAACTCCTTGCCCTGCTTTTCGAGTTTCAGACGTTTTTTTTCATTGAGGGCGTCATATTCCTCCTGGGTATAATTGCGTCCCGCTTTTTGGGGTACAATCACCAGTCCCGAGACGGTGCGCTGCAATGAAAACCCCAGCTTCCCGGACACTCTTTCCAGCTCCTGAAAAAGGTCATTTGAAGCGGATTGGTAATTTTCAAGGAGTTCTGACCGCCTGTTTTCATACTCGCTGCTTTCGAGTGCTTTCGGGATATCCTTGCGGAACGCCTCGATCAGCTCCTTCATGTCAGCCGACAGTTCGCTCCCCATTCCGGCGGGAAGATCGAGCGAGATAGCTGAATCAGAATCCTTAAAATTATTGACATACACCCAGTCGTGCGGCTGCGGCTCGCTTTTCGCTCGCTTGCTGAGGATACTGGCGATGGTGGATGTTTTACCGGTCCCCGTTTCACCGGAAATGTAGAGATTGAAGCCGGGACCATCGACTCCAAGGCCGAATTCAATTGAACGGAGCGCCCGCTTCTGGCCAATGGCATCATTAAACTCGGGGAGCTCTGCGGTCGTTTCAAAGCCGAGGAGTTCCGGGTCGCAATTCCAGCGAAGTTTACCAGCAGGTATGAGGCAGCGGTCAGACATGTGAATCTCCTTTGAGCAAATTCGGCATTGTGTAAAGCGGCTGCAGATATGTCAAGTTGAAAGCGAGTCAAGTGCCCGGGATACCGCTTCACGAATATCAGGCCGCTCCGGCAGGGTCGCAGCCAGCTTCGGTATGTAGCCCCGTTCGAGGAGTATCTTCCGGGAGGTGGCAGAGGTGAGATCGTAGACCCATGAAATCTGCAGCAGCTTGAAATCATTGACACAATTGGCGGTGTCGAGACGAACGACCGCCCCGGAGTTCAACGCAACGATGCAGCTGTCGGAAACTATTCCGGGAAGGTCGGCAAGCCCGAGAGTTGCAGCAGTGGCGCGTTCCTCCGGCGGTTGTGCGAGCAGCTCGACAAAAACCCGCCAGATATCAAGCTTGTCGGCATCACGAATCAGGTTGATAAAGCGTCTGGTCGGAGATTTAATCGTGGCAGGAGGCTCCAGCATGTTATGAAACCGTACCGCCTCCTCGATCAGGAGCTGTTCGGACCGGTCTATTCCCGCCAGAATATGTTCGTCCCGCATGACATCAATAGCCAGACGGGCATGGTTGTCTGATTCACTGTCGCGGAAGGTGCGCCAGCGTCGATACTGCGGGAAGCGTCCGACATCATGCAGCAGCGCAACGGCGGAAGCCAGGTACGATTCGTTTTCTGAGAGATTTTCGCCGGCGGAGAGCTGTGCCATCGCCTCGCAGACTTTCCGCGTATGCTCGATTTTGAGCCGGATATTTTTTACACCTTCATCGTCGGTTGCCAGAAACGGCTCGACATAGCGGTCGAACCAGGAATTGAGATAGTTGAGCTGCGCTGTATTCATACCGCGTGTGACCCCGTACCTGTTGAATTTGTCAGCATAATACTGTACCCTGCCGCGAAGTCAACCAATCCCGTGAGGAAACCGATGCAGCTGTCATTTCTTGATACTGTTGAACACCGACCGCATGCCGAAAACAGGGTTGCAGAGCTCCGTATTCTGCTCGAACATCACAATCGACGCTTCTATCAATTAGACGCTCCGGAGATACCCGATTCCGAGTATGACGGGCTGTTTCGCGAGTTGACAGCGCTTGAAGAACAGTATCCGGAACTTATAACGAAGGATTCTCCCACGCAAAGAGTAGGGGGGGCACCAGTCGCCCGTTTTCGGACGGTAACTCACGGAGTCCCGATGCTCTCGCTGGAAAATGCGCTTAATGAAGAAGAGATCAAAGCAAAGCTGGATGCCCGGATTAAAAAAGAGCTTGGACTCGCAGAGAACGCCGTGATGTCATACATGTGCGAACCGAAGATGGACGGCCTGGCGGTTGAGCTGGTCTATGAGCAGGGGGGCCTGGCTGTTGCATCAACTCATGGTGACGTACACGCAAGTTAAACTGCGTTTGTGGCAACTATCAAGTGAAAATGAAATGGACAAAGTAAAATAGATATGGTGATCGGATGAATGTTGTCCGAGGGCTGCTGAGAAGTCACGCAGACATAGTTTATTTTAGCATAGCGCAAACTAATCTTTGAGGGATCTATGTTATCAGAAGACCAAAAGGCGATATTACATAACTCAGGAATTTATCTCAGCTCTCTCACAGAAGAACAGGTTGATGCAATTGCTGGACGTCAAATAGATGAAACTGAACTCACAGACGACCAGTTAGTGGAGTTTTTAGAGATAGCCAATGCACTTTATCGTGGTGGTTCTCAGATTATATCTGATGCGGAATACGATTTTACTTTTCTCACAGATCTTAGGATGCGCAATCCTCATCATCCTTTTCTTGAGAAGGTAGAATCTGAGGCTGCGTTTATCGGGAAAACCGTCGAATTACCAGCCCGAATGCTATCGACAGAAAAGGCCTATTCTAAAAAGGCTATTGAACAGTGGGGGACTCGAATTAGGAAAGCGGCTGATAAGGTTAACACGAACTTTGACTCCCTTGAATTTCGAGTAACCCCGAAATTGGACGGTTTTGCAGCATATGACGATGGGGTACGTTTGTACACGCGCGGAGACGGGCGCAGAGGCACTGATATCACACGTGTATTTGACAGGGGATTGTCAGTTGCAAATGAGGGGGAACGTGGTCTCGGCGCTGGTGAGATTGTTGTAAATAGACGCTACTTCGATGAGAATCTTCAGCAATATTTCGAAAATCCTAGAAACTTTCAAACAAGCGTAATTAAGGAAAAGGAACTTGAAGAATATGCCGCAAAAGCAATTCAGGACAAGGCTTCTGTTTTTTTTCCTTTTACGTTACTACCCTCTTGGGTAGGGGCCTGGCAGGCACTTATCAGTAATTTTGAAGCGATCGTCTTGAACGTTAGGTCTTCCGTAGAATACGATGTGGATGGCGTCATAATTGAAATCACGGATAATGATCTGAAAAATGAAATGGGCGCCACACGTCACCACCATTCTTGGCAAATTGCATACAAAGAAAACATGGAGGCCGCTCACGTCACGGTAATTGATGTGTTGCCACAAACATCTAGATCGGGGCGTGTAAATCCTGTAGCAAAAGTTGAGCCTACACGTCTGAGCGGTGCCCTCGTTCAACGCGCAACCGCTCATCATTACAAAATGGTACTTGATAAGGGCATAGGGCCAGGTGCGGTTATTGAATTGACGCGCAGTGGAGAGGTGATACCTAAAATTGGAACTGTTATCACTCCTGTCGTGGCCGAACTGCCGAGAGAGTGTCCCAGTTGCGGCTCAGAAGTTGTATGGGACGGCGATTATCTCTACTGCCCAAACACTATCGGGTGCCCTGCTCAAATTGCCAACACGATGGAACATTTCTTTAAAATGCTCCGACATGTGGACTTATTTGGAACAGCATCAATTGAAAAAATGTATGCGAATGGGGTTCGTTCAGTAGAGCAAATTTATAAACTCGAAGCTAGCGACTTTGAAAATATGGGTTTCGGACCAAAACAATCAGAAAATTTAGTGGAACAACTCAACAGAAGTCGTGCTGAGAAGATTGAGGATTGGCGTTTTTTGGCCGCCTTCGGAGTATTCCGTCTAGGCCCCGGTAACTGTGAAAAACTACTCAGTCACTACCTCCTTGAAGATATTTTCAACCTGAACGAAGATCAGATCGTCGGTGTGGAAGGTTTTGCAAAAAAAACTGCCATAATAGCCATAAAAGGTCTGAAAAGCATAAAACCACTTTTTGACGAGTTATACAGCTTGGGGTTTAACCTAGAGCGTACGCCTCTCGTTGAGCAAATTGACAAACCTTTTAGTCCAATTTCCGGAAAGCAGATTGTTTTTACAGGCTCTATGATCCATGGAAATCGTGACGACATGGAAAAGGAAGCAAAACGCTTAGGTGCTAAGGTAGGCAAATCAGTTACCGGGAAAACCGATATCTTGGTCACGGGTGCAAACGTTGGTGCATCAAAAATGAACGATGCTAAAGTACAGGGAGTTCAGATCCTGTCGGAGAAAGATTATCTTGAACTTATAAAGTAGCAGGCTAAATCGGATAAGTAGTCTAAACTCGATGCCAGAACTGCATTCCTTAAGCATGATTGCTCCTACCAGAATAACATAACAGAATGAGCTGTACCTCTACCCTCCTTTCAGCTTTTGAATTTATCCTCAGGTACGCATGGGCCACAACTCCTCAATAACCACAGATCGCTATCTCCAGTTCCGCCAAAATCTGAAACTCGTGAGATGGATTAATCTGGAATACGATAGGCATGGATTCATCATGCCCACGTGTAACAGACGCAACAAATCGGTGGGCAATATAACTTGCCCACCCTACGATTGGGAATGCTATTGGTGTGGTCAACAGGAATAATTTCAGATCCCGGTAATCAGAAAATCAATGGCAGCGACGATCTCATTGCGGTATTGTTTGAGAGAACATACTTGTTTGCCAATATTTTTGACTGAAACCCCGGCAATTTCGGCAGTGGACATGATGACCTTATTTTTTCCGACATCGAATGTTGGATTCAGATGCCGCCCCGGTGTTGCCATGGTTCCTGAAGCTACCAGAGGAACGACCACCCTGGTGGTAAGGGTATCAAGCAGATCGGTCTGAACATCAAGAAGATACGGTGTTGTTTTTCGTGATGCCAGGTTCGGGTTTTCGTACACGTCGAATTGTGCCATCAGAAACTCCTCAAGCCGTCGCTGAATACGCCATTTTTCTCAATTCTGGCATTGTATTCTTTTATAGCGGTGGCATTTTCCGTGAGCCAGGCTTCGCGTTCTTCGTGCCGTAAAATTTCGGTGAGCCGTTCTTCAAGTGTTCGGGAAAGGTTGATTTTGCGGGCACGAGCACGGCGCAACAGATCGCTGTTGATGCTCAGGTTGGTGGATTTTTTCTGTAGGGTTGGTTGTTGTAATGCGGCGGATGGCATACGCGCTCCTTATGTATAAATTTTATGCGCATAGAGTACCGCGCATGAATCAGAATGTAAACGATAAATACCGGACTCCACATCGTTTGGTAGATCAAAAGATAGAAGATTGCGGGGGTATATTTCCTTCAGTCCGTCAAATAATCGTATGCGAGATGTCTGTAGAGGTTACCCATGATCCGAATCATCCTTCTATTCTCCTTTCTCATAGCACTTTCAGTACCAGCCATCGCCAAAGACGAACGAGGCATCACTATCAGGCCAATCGCCCCCACCGGTGAAAAAGTCAAAGGTGAACAGTGGCTCCTGACCATAGGAATCGACTCATACCTCTTTCAGTAACCCGCATAATCAGGCAGTTATTAAGCAGCTGCGAGAATATGAGGTGGACCCTGCAGCCGTTGTCAAGACAGTTGGCGGTCGTTTAAGCGGACGAAATTTTGTTTTTACCGGTACCTTAACCCGCTTTACCCGCGATTTTGCCAGAAAAGAGGTGGAGGATCAGGGGGGAAATGTGGTAGGATCGATTTCCCGGACAACGGATTATGTTGTGGCAGGAGAAGAGGCGGGCAGCAAGCTGCTTAAAGCCCGTGAACTGGGTATTGCCGTTCTCGGTGAAGATGAATTTCTCAAGCTGCTGTAACTGCACTGACGAGAGGATCAATCGTGGAAAAAGTAGCAATGATGATAAAAGCCCGCAGGCTTTTCAAGGATACCACTGATCTGCCGACCCTCCCTGCCATTGTATCCAAAGTGGTCTCAATGCTGGATGACCCGGAGGCCAGTCCGGATGATATTGCCGACCTGATGCTGTCCGATCAGGTGCTTGCTGCCAGAGTAATCAGGGTTGTCAACTCGCCGCTGTATCGCACCAGCAGTGCCATTATGTCGGTCAAACGAGCGCTGATATTCCTCGGTTTTAAAAGTGTCCGTGAAATGATTCTTACCAGTTATTTTGTGGATGGCTTTAAGAATAAGAATCAACCGTTTGACATGAAGATGTTTTGGATTAACTCTTTCAGTGCCGGGGCCATTTCCCGCCATATTGCCGATCAGGTTGATTACCCTGATATTGAAAAGGCCTATCTTGTCGGCATTCTTCACGATATTGGCAAGGTCTTTCTGGGACATTACTTCAAGGACGAATATGGGCAGATGCTGACCAGTATCAAAAATACAAGCTTCACAACCTATGAAGCTGAATATGAATTTTTCGGCACGACTCATTGTGAAGTCGGTCTCTGCCTGGCACAGCGCTGGAATTTCCCGTCGGTGTACAGTGATATTATCTCCTATCATCACGCTCCTGAAATGGCCACCGAGGACCCGTTGTTGACGTCAATTGTCGCGCTTGCCGACTTCTACTGCCTGTCGCATGTCTCTTCAGGCTGTTTTGCCCAGGCGAGTATTCCGGGCCTTGCTGAGGAAAATGCCTGGAAAATTTTTACACAACTTGTCCCAAAACCGCCTGCTTCGAGTCTGGAACATTTCCTCTCTTATCTGGACGAAGAGTACGAAGTGATAAGCCGGGAAGTTGACCTGTTGTTTAATACCATGACCACCTAGGGGGAGGCGCACGCATGTCAGAAACGATTTCAGTCACTTGTGCAAAGTGCAGTTCTGTCTGGCAGAATCAGGGTACCACGAACTGCTGGAGTGGCGATCCTGCTCTGGCGCCCCCCAAACCGGGCAACTGCCCGTCTGATGCCTATGATGATATTGTGAAGGAATCATTTGATGAGTATCGCGGCGACAGTGAGGATGCGAAGATCGCTTTTGTTGCCGCCCGGGTCGAAGGGCTCTGTTACCAACCGGTGCCGGGGAGTGATGCCGTTAACGCCCGCTGGACACGCGTGGAGGATACAATCGCTTTTGCCCGGTTGATGGGATATAAAAAGATCGGCATGGCAACCTGCATCGGCCTGCTTGACGAGTCGGAACGCCTGGCTAAAATTCTTACGGCACAAGGGTTTGAGCCGGTCAGTGTCTGCTGCAAGGCCGGCAGTATCGACAAACTGGAACTCGGCCTGGCGGAGACGGACAAGGTCAGGCCGGGAACCTTCGAGCCGGCCTGTAACCCGGTTGCCCAGGCCGAAATCTGTAACCGGATGGGCACCGACATGAACATCATTGTCGGACTCTGTGTCGGTCACGATATGCTTTTTAACAAACATTCCAAAGCGCCGGTGACAACCCTGATTGTCAAGGATCGTGTTACCGGCCATAACCCGATTGCCGTGCTGTACGGGCAGAATTTTTATTACAAGCGGCTGCAGAAGCAAAAAGTGCTGCCTGATAACGAATAGCTGCTGTTATCGGTACATTCGGCACAACTCAACAAACCTCACGGCAATTTCCGGGTTGCTGCCGAAATGCAGATGAATGTAAGATGCAAGACAGTTGCGGATGCGGAACCCTTCTCTCCCGAGTACAATACCCCTCCGGGACACCTCGTAACAGCGTTCGATCTCTTCCGGCATGGCGCCGATCTCTGAATAATGAAATTCATGCCCCCGGACGAGCGCACCTCGCTCTCCAATGATGACGCCTTCTGTCAGAACAACCTGGCGGTAGCCAAGAGCTTTACGGCGCGGCAGCATTCGGCAGCGCACCGGAAACACCCCCACGAAGTTCGCTGCCTGCCGGGTAGCGGAACCATCAATCCCTTCAGTCAGATAAACAAATCCACCACATTCGGCATACACCGGTATATCTGCCGCTATCGCGGCGCGGATCGATTCTTTCATGCTTGTGTTGGCGTGAAGTGTTTCGGCATACAGTTCCGGATAGCCGCCCGGAAGATACATGCCTTGAACGCCGGTCGGGATGGCGGCGTCATGCAACGGAGAAAAAAAGATAAGCTCCGCTCCGGCTTCTTTCAGCAGGCGCAGATTATCCTCATACATGAAACAGAACGCGGCATCTCTGGCTACGGCGATACGGATATCCCCCTCACCCCGACCCTCTCCTTTAGGCTCCAGAGGGTCCTCAGGGAGAGGGGGAAATGCTTTGGTACAAGATGGCTGAGCGGAGTCAAAGCCAAGCCCGCACAGTCCGTCCAGATCCAGGCAGCGCTCTGCCACGTCCACCAGCCTGTCGATGAATTCAGCTGAGAGCGGGTTGTCCTCAGCCGTGACCAAGCCGAGATGGCGCGAAGGGATGACCAGCGATTCATCACGGGGAATCGAACCAAAACAGAGGAGATCAGGACAGTGAGTGGCCAATGCCTCTCTGAGCAGTTCGCTGTGCTGTTCGCTCCCGACATTGTTAAAGATAACACCTGCCAGCCTGATCTGCGGATCAAAACCGGCAAAGCCTTTTACCAGCGCGGCAGCGCTGGCTGCCATACCACGGGCATTGACAACCAGAACGACCGGCGCTCCCGTAACAGCAGCAATCTGGGCGCTGCTTCCCTCTCTGCTGGACGCGCCTAAACCATCGAAGAGCCCCATGACGCCTTCGATAACGGCAACTGTCTGATCTTTCAGACTAGTCCGACTTGTCAGACTGGTCTGAAAGCTCTTAAGCACAAACTCTTCATCACACATCCAGCCATCCAGGTTGATTGAAGGTTGCCCGGTGACCGCCCGATGATAGCCGGGGTCAATAAAATCAGGTCCGCACTTGAATGGCGCGACAGTTACCCCGCGCCTTGTCAGCGCGGCCATGATCGCAAGGCTGACCGTTGTTTTGCCGCTGCCGCTCTGTGGCGCAGCGATCAGAAAGCCTCGCCGGTTCATAGTGCACGCTCCCTCAGCGCTTCCCATAACCGTGCCGGACCAAGCAACAGGCGCAACACGTCTGCCTGGATAGATGTAGAATTGAGAGCTGCCCGGTCAAGAGCATTTTGAGCGGAATAGCTTTCAATCAGGGCATCCATGAAAAATTTCTGCAGGTCGGGAGAACCAGCAAATTGTTCCTCGGTGTTAGAAAGTGCCTGCTGCACCAGCACATCCTTTTCCAGCAGCTTTTCTTTTTTGGTATTGAGCCAAGCCAGTTTATCACCATCGGTTGTTTCCTTTCCGAAGATCTCATTCACCGTGGCAATTATCACGGCTAGCCAGACTTTATCCTTCTCCCTCACCTCGCCGCTGCCGGTATCGGTAAGCGGTTTCAGCTTTGCACCCGACCCCAGCGGCAGATCACGTGTGCCCTCTTCCTTCAGCTTATGATGAGTGAGAATAACCTTAGAGAGATCCACCCCTTCACGTTCGCTCCCGAAATCCAACAGAGGGAGCAGCCGCCGGTAGAAGATGGCCCGCTTCTCAATTGCGGTATTGCCGTAGTCAAATATCTGTGACAGGAAAGAATATACCCGCTGAAATGATCCCAGATTGCGCTTAAACAGGATCAGCGCATCAAGCTCTGCCCTGGCTTTCTTTTCAGCGACTTTATCTTTTATTGCTTGCGCCGCCTTCAGTCTTTCATAAGCAGCCTTATAGCGCCTCAGCAGTCGGTCGGCAACCGGCTCCAATGCGGCGGATAGTTCTGCCTGGCTTGCTGTGGGATTCATCTCTACCGTGACAACCCGTTCAACCTCGTTGTCGTCATAATTGCCGGTAGCATCAAGTTTTGCCCGCAGATTAAAGACCAGGTGTGGATCGGTGACACCTGCAAGCTCAGCCGTCTGGTAGTACGGTTTGAAGGAGGCCAGCACTTCTGCCGGGTCGTTGACAAAATCGAGAACATAGGTGGTGTCCTTGCCGGGATAGGCACGGTTCAGGCGGGAAAGAGTCTGCACCGCCTGGATGCCTGCCAGACGCTTGTCCACGTACATACCGCACAGCATCGGCTGGTCAAAACCGGTCTGGAATTTGTTGGCAACCAGCAGTATCTGGTCCTCTTCCGTATCAAAAGCTTTGCGTATATCACGACCCTTCAGATTCGGGTTGAGGGTCTTGCTGGTTTCACTGAAAGGATCGGGACCGGATGTCTTGTCATTCACCTCACCGGAAAAAGCCACAAGTGTACCTACCCTGCACCCCTTCTGGCTCTGGATGTATTTATCCAACGCGAACTTCCAGCGCACCGCTTCAATGCGACTGCCGACTACAACCATAGCTTTGGCATGACCATTGAGGAGTAATGCCACGTTCTCACGGAAATGCTCCACCACGATCTGCACCTTCTGGCTGATATTGTACGGATGAAGCCGCACCCAGCGCATGATTCCTTTGAGGGCCTCATCCCGCTCAACCTCTTTTTCATCAAACTCCTTGCCGCCAGTTGCCAACTTGAAGGCCAGGTTGTAGGGAGTGTAATTCTTCAGAACATCCAGTATAAAACCCTCTTCGATGGCCTGCCGCATGGAGTACACATGAAAGGCGGCAGGGAGGTTGTCTTTTCCGGCGGGTAGTTTAGGGTTCGGGCGTCTGCCGAACAGCTCCAGAGTTTTGGCCTTGGGGGTGGCGGTAAAGGCAACGTAGGTGATTCCTGCATCATTGGCTCGCGCCGCCATCTGTGCCGCCAGAATATCCTCGGTGCTGATCTCGCCCCCGTCTTTTAGTTCCTTCAATTCTTCAGCAGTAAGAACCGCTTTGAGCTTGGAGGCCGCTTCCCCGGTCTGGGAGCTGTGGGCCTCATCGGCAATCACGGCAAAGCGTTTTCCCTCAGTTGCTGCCAACTCCTGAACAGTTTTGAGAGCAAAGGGGAAGGTTTGAATGGTACAGACAACAATTTTCTTGCGTCCGGAGAGAGCCTTGGCCAGCTCGCCGCTCTTACTGGCACTTTCCCCGGTGATGGTGGCAACCACGCCGACGGTGCGTTCAAAGTCAAAGATCGCTTCCTGCAACTGGTCATCCAATACCCTCCTGTCGGAAACAACCAACACTGTATCGAACAACTTCTTGTTATCGGAATCGTGAAGATCGGCCAGAAAATGGGCCGTCCAGGCGATTGAGTTGGTTTTGCCGGAACCGGCAGAATGCTGAATTAGGTATTTATGTCCGACTCCTTCTTCTAGTACTTTGTCAATCAGCTTCCGGGTGGCGTCCAGTTGGTGAAAGCGGGGGAAAATGATACCGGTCATCTGTTTCATACTGTTACGCCTGGTGACCAGATAGCGCCCGATGATCTCCAGCCAACTCTCACGCTCCCAGACCTGTTCCCACAAATAAGCGGTGCGGTTGCCCTGCTCATTGGGAGGATTGCCCGCAGCACCATCATCCCCCCGATTGAAGGGAAGGAATTTTGTAGTTGTTCCCTGCAGGTGGGTGGTCATCATCACTTCTGAATTACTCACCGCAAAATGAACCAGCGCACCTCGGGGGAAATCCAGCAGAGGTTCAGCACCGTTTTGCCCTTTTGGTCGCGGGTGGCGGTCAAAGCGGTATTGATTCACCGCATCCTGCACCGATTGGGTAAAGTTGCTTTTCAGCTCTACCGTGGCCACCGGAATTCCGTTGAGGAATAGAACCAGGTCGATGCTGTTTTCATTGTGGACGGAGTATTTTACCTGCCGGATTATCCGCAGACGATTGGCGGCGTATTTGGCTTGCAGATCGGGATTCATGTCCAGGGCAGGCTTGAACTGTGCCAGTTGCAGTGGTTGGCGCAATCCCAGCAGTTCAATACCGTGACGCAGCACATCCAACGTGCCCCGGTCGTCAAGCTGCTTGCGGATTCGGTCGAGTAATGTTGCTTCTGCAGCAGCACCCTGATTCTTGGCCAGTGTCTCCCAGGCTTTCGGCTGGGTGGTCTGTATCCAGGCGATGACATCAGCAGGAAAAAGAGCGTGGCCACGAGAGTAAATGGCAGCGTCACCTTCGGCATGTAGCCAACCGTTGGTGGACAAGTGGTTACAGAGGTCGTTCTCGAAATTGATTTCTTTGTGGAGGGTCATAAAAACCTCAAAACTCAGACAGGTCGGACAAGTCAGACTCGTCTGAAAGCTTATAGTCCGACTGTTCTTCTTTCACTTTTCCGGCTCCGCGATGCTCTTTGCGATAACTGTACAGTCGCTCAGTGAATCCGCCCTTTTCGACAAAATCTTTTTCCAGACGCTCCATCTGACGGGCAAGCAGAAACGTTGCCTGATGAGTCAGGCAAAGCAGAATATTGGTGCTGACTTCAGCAGAGGCAGTTTTAAGGGCGCGAAGTGCCGACAGCAAAGGCTCATCAAAGTCAGAGCTTTCAGACAAGTCAGTCTGAAAAAGGCCTTCAGACAAGTCTGACTTGTCCGACCGGTCTGAAGGCTTTTTCAGTTTCCCGGCAAGCCTGCCCCTCATCGCCAACACCCTCGGTGAATTCTTCTCCCAAATCGGCAGATCGTTTTGCCGCAGATAATCTTCATAATCACGGATCAACTCACCCAGACTAGCACGGGCTACGCTGGTCAGCTTCAGTTCGGTCTTCTTGGATGTTCCCGATGCCAGCGAACCTTCGGCAATATTCTGTACCCCGCTTCGAGCCGCCTGAACCATCTGGTCATTGGTGCGCGAACGCTTGTCGATAAAGCGGCTGCAAAAGATAACCGTGCCGTCGTATGCCGCCAGTGACACAACAAAGCTACGCAGTTTTCGATAGCCGCCATGCGGCAGAATGAGATCGGTAGGCTTGTTCATGGGGTCTCCCTGAATTCTTATGAAAAGTCCGTCTGACAAAAGCCTTCGGACAAGTCCGACAAGTCTGACCGGTCTGAATCTGGTACTTTGATTTTCCCGGTAACCGCCGCCGATATCAACGCGCTGCGCCGCTCTTTGAGCAGGCCAATGGCAAGCCGGGCTTCGCCAACAAGTGCGTCGATTTTGTCGGTTTCGCTGTCAATGAAGGCGGTGATGGCGGTTTGTTCTGCTAAAGGTGGCAACGGCATCACGGTTTCTGCCAGATAAGATTGCTCAATACTCTCAACGGTTGCACCCTGCTTTGACCATGCAAGCAATAGCTGATCATTCAGTCCCTGTACCCATCTCATGAAGAATCTGCTCAAGCATGAAATGTTGGTAAAATCAAGTGCTTTCATATCTTGATTAAGTGCAACAGGTACATCATTGATGGCAACAGGGATAGTGTGTTTTAAGATTCCAGACCGGACCACCATAAGCACACGCCCTGGCGGCACTAATGTTGAACTGCTATTCGCAAGTCCTGATTCTGTAATAGATTCTTCAGAACTTTCAATGCACTCTACTTTCATGTCTTTTGGTGAAATCCACGGTATATTGCCATTCCAATAATCCAGGTTTTCTCTACTGGGTGTACCGCCACCACCAAACTGTGTAAAGTGCTTGAGCTTGGGTAAATCCCACCCCACCGGCACCGCCCCCAGCCACTCAATCCCCGAATCCTTCATCGGTGCATCCGGGTTCAGCCCCTTGGTCACGGCATTGGAAATGGTCGCCTGGCGTTTTTCCTTCAACAGCGCAATCAGTCGCTCCTGCTCCGCCACCAGTTCATCAATCTTGCCGGTTTCGCGGTCGAGGAAGGCGGCGATGGTGTGTTGTTCGGGGAGGTGAGGGAAAGGGACTTTCAAGCGAATCAATTCACTGGCATTGATTGCGGGATAACTGACACCAACTGAACGAGCAATTACGCCGGAAATCATGAATTCAGAACGAAACAGATAACCCAAAAAACTTGACTGAACTGAACGTGGACGAACAACTGCAAAACCTGTTGAGACAATCATGTTCACTGCTGGCTGGATGACAGGAGCGATTGCTCGCAAGTACGTTCTTACCGTCGAAACAATAACATCTCCATCCTTTACACGCCGTCTTGCTCTTGATGGGGCAGCTCCAAAAGGAATCGTCGTCGTTTCCATGATTCCACGATCAGCATTTACACCAGAAATCTCAACATATTCAATCTCATAATCGGCAGGAGTCGAATCCTCCAAGACGTCATCGTTGCAGGTAGAAAACGCCTTTACAGGCTTCACCTCCCACCCAACCGGCACCTCTCCCAGCCACTCAACCCCGCTCTCCTTATAACACTCGTATCGTGGGAAGCTCATATATTCCCCTTCCAAAGCGGCAACTCCCGCCAGTTGTCGGGGAATCCTATAGAGCATGATTTAACAATATGATGCTGCTGGAAAAGCTCTCCCAGCCGCTTCTTCCAATGATGGCCAGGATTCAGAATATCCATCAGGTATGCAAGCGTAGCGAGTGTATTGTAAAGCTTCTTTCCCTCGGTGCGATTCAGGTTCGCCACCAACGCCAAGGGCTTATGAGTTGGGATCTTCCAGGCTATAGAAAACTCTCGGTTCCAGAGACTTGAGTGGTGCGCACAGATATTTCTGACGACACTCAGATTGTGAATGAATGAAACCAGATTGGTTTCATCCATACCGTAGATGCTGGCGATGGCATTGCGATCATATCCATGTTTCAAGTTGGCGTACCATCGGGAGAGCTGGCCAAAGGTCATTATCTCGCAAACAACCCAGGCGGGTGGCAGCTTTTCATCGTAGGTATTCCTGAAATGGCGAATAAACTCCTCAGAACTTTTTCGCACGGATTCCTGTAGCGAGATGACATTATCGTCATGGTGACAACCGGGCTTGAAGATGTTTTCATCAAGATGGGAATGTGGACCGTAGGAATGTGCCAGGTGATATGCCCATTGCGAACGAATTGAAACTTCCAGCCGTTCAATGGCATCCATGACCAGTAAGCGCAGTTCACGGTCGAAGATATAGTGTTCAACAACCATATCAAAGGTTGTTCCAGACTTAAAAATATGAGAGATATGGTCTTGCTCAAAGTGAAGCCAGTAGGCTGCCAAACGATAGTAGTTCAGGTGGGTGAGATAACGAAGGGCTCGACCGTGGTCGTCAATTATCATGCCGCGAGATAAGAGCAGCGCTATCTGCTCTTGATACGTCAAAGGGGGCTTAGTAAATTTCATTACTTGCCCCCAGGAAAAAAATGACCCCCCATGGTGCGCAGATCTTACGGAATGCGTGGGGGGTACTGTTAGGACAATCTTCTACCATATCCAGAGCTGAAAGCAAGCATTTTTTGTATACTGTGTTCAAGTTTTTCATGCACTCAACCCCTTGATCATCGTCAAAATCCGGTCGGTGCACTGTTTCAGGTCAGCATCAATCGCAGCCAACTCACGCGGCGGCTGGAAAACGTAGAAATGCCGATTGAAGGGTATCTCATAACCAACCTTGGTCTTTTCGTGATCAATCCAGGCATCCGGCGCATGCGGCAAAACTTCCCTCTTGAAGTACACATTCACTTCCTCATTCAGCGGCACATTTTCCGAATCACGCAAGGCGCTGTCCGGCTGTTGTTTCCCTTTCAGCTTCCCTTTACTCCCCAGAATGATCTTACCCTGTTCATCCCGAAGCGGACGCTCCACGGTAATTGTGCGATAGCCAAAAGCACCGTTACTGAATATACGGCTGATCGGCTTGCCATCTGCCTCCGTTTCCACAAAACCACCGAACAGCTTTGTTATCTCGGCAATATGCTCTTCAGACAGCTCTTTGCGCTTGCTCCCCAGACTCTTGCGCATCTTCTGCCAGAAGGATGAAGCATCAATCAGTTGCGTCTTTCCCTTTCTGGCTTCCGGCTTGCGATTGCTGACGATCCAGACGTAGGTTGAAATGCCAGTGTTGTAAAACATATCGGTAGGGAGGCCAATGATCGCCTCCAGCAAATCATTTTCAAGAACGTAACGGCGGATTTCACTTTCACCGGAACCAGCGCCACCGGTGAAGAGTGGTGAACCGTTGAGGACAATTCCGAAGCGGCTGCCACCTTCAGCAATGGGGCGCATTTTGGCAATCAAGTGGAGCAGAAAGAGCATGGAGCCATCGGAGACACGCGGCAGTCCGGGGCCGAAGCGGCCATCGAATCCCAGCTGTTCGTGCTCTTTGCGGATCTCCTTTTCAACCTTCTTCCATTCCACGCCAAAAGGGGGATTGGAGAGCATATAATCAAACTTCCGGTGCGGGTGTCCATCATCAGAGAGCGTGTTGCCGGCCACGATATTGGCGACATCCTGCCCCTTGATAAGCATATCCGCTTTGCAGATGGCATAGGATTCATCATTTAATTCCTGACCAAACATGGTCAAACGTGCCTGCGGGTTCAACTCCTCCAGATGTTCTCCTGCCACAGACAACATTCCGCCTGTTCCGGCAGTAGGATCATACATGGTGCGGACAATCCCCGGCCTTACAAGAATGGCGTCATCCTCGATAAACAGGAGGTTGACCATCAGGCGGATAACCTCACGGGGGGTGAAGTGCTCCCCGGCGGTTTCATTGGAAATCTCGGCAAACTTGCGGATCAGCTCTTCAAATACCAGCCCCATCTGAGCGTTATCGACAACTTCCGGGTGCAGGTCGATGGTGGCAAACTTCTCAGCTACTTGATACAGCAGCCCGGATTTTGCCAGACGCTCCACCTGAGTATGGAAATCGAAACGCTCGAAGATGTCGCGTACTTCCGGAGAAAAGGCCTGAATGTAGCTGAACAGGTTTTCGCGGATATGATCCTGATCCCCCAGCAGCTTTTTCAGATCCAGCGGAGAGGTGTTGTAGAAACTCTGCCCGGCAGTGCGCAGCAGAAACGGTTCCGGATTCAGTCCGGCCTGCTGTTTGTCGGCATACTCTACCAGTACAGCCTCTTTGGACGGTTCCAGAACGCAGTCAAGACGGCGCAACACCGTGAACGGGAGAATGACCTTGCCATAATCGGATTGTTTGTAATCGCCGCGCAGAAGATCTGCGACTGACCAGATAAAGGAGGATAGCGTTTGATGATTCATTGAAACTCCAAGTTTAAGAGCCTTCAGACGAGTCCGACTTGTCAGACCGGTCTGAAGGCTTTTGATTACCGCAATGCCCTTCTCGCGCCGCCGTACTGAAAAAAAGCGATCAGGTGAAACTCTTCCTTGTCATATCCTTTGGGGAAGCCGCCTACCGGTCCGATTGCCCGTAACGTTCGCAGCACCTCCTCATCCAATATTCTGGCACCGGAGCTCTCCAGCTGCTGAATATTGGTAATCTCCCCGCGACGATTGAAGGTGATTCTGACCGGGGTCACCCCTTCGATTCCCCTCAAGGCTGCTTCCTGAGGATAGCGCCAGACACCATAGACCGCCCCTTCAAAGCGGCGGAGAAACGAGCCGAATACGATATCATCGCTGTTCAGAAAACGGGTATCACCCTCGGCGACATCCTTCTCGAATTTGCGTCGGTAACTCTCTTCAAGTTTCGCCAGACGACTGGCACCGGGGAACAGTTGTGCCACGGTCGGTGATTGCCGTGCAGTCTGCTCTTTTGGTTTCAGCAGACTTGCCACTGACGATCCGGGCGCTATCTGCTGTTGCCCGGGAACCGCTTGAGACGGCTGTTGAGACGGTCTGGCTTGCTGCCCCTTTGGTGGCTCCTGCTTTTTCTGAATCTTCTGAAGGTCCTGTGCCGCATCACCGCGCGGAGCAGTTTCCCGGGGCACTCTGACCTGCTGCTCAGAGCGTCGCTGCGTCTCCTGTTGGCGCAATTGAGGTGGCTGTTTCAGGGTCGGCATCTGTTGCAGATCAATAAAAACAGGCTCTTTCGGGGGAGGGAGCTGCGCCGGAGGAAAATAATAGAGCCCCGCAAACAGTCCCGCATGCAGGATAAGCGAGGCGCAGAGCAGATAGAGAAACGATTTCTCAATAAACCTATCAGACATGATGTACTGTTGCAGCAGATTTCATAATAAGTTACGCCACCTGTATGGTTTCCTGCGTATACTCGCGCGGCGCATCAGTTCGTGGGGACGTTTCCGTGCGCAGGAATGAGACGATTTCTTTCAGACTTTCGAGGAGATTGATCTCTCCTTTGGGCAATTCATGTGGATCTAGTTCCAGTGTGACGGTGCTTTGATATTCCGTACTGCGCAGATGGTTAAGAAAACGTGTCAGGGGCAGAATCCCACGCCCGGGGAGCAGATGTTCCCTGCCATAACCGTAATCGGAAAAATGGATGTTCCGAATGCGTCCCGAATTGTAACAGAGAAAAAAATCAGTGATGAAATTCGTTTTGCCTGACCCCATGTGGGTACAGTCAAAGGTCATGTACAGATTATGATCCTGAATAAAGTCAACCATCCGCTGGGTGTTGGAGAGAATATTAGGATTGATCTTCCATTTTCCGGTCCACGGCATGTTTTCCAGTGTAACGGTTACGTTGCTATCCAAACCGATTTCTTTCTGGAAGTCACGTATGCTGTAAAGCCAGCGCCAGAAACCGATTTCCAGCCCCATCCAGGAGGGTGGATGGAAATTGACCAGCGGTATGCCGCACTCCGCTGCGAGTTGAACAGAAAGTTTGATCGAGGCAATCTTCCCCCCCCAGCCGTCCACTTCCATAAATGGTGCGTGAATGGAGTGGATGGAGGCAATTTCCTGCAGTGAACGAACGAGTTTGATAGCGTCTATCCTCTCGAAATTCCGGTTTATTATCAGTTCGACCCCGTCAAATCCGGATTCGACCGACAATTCGAATATCCGTTGAAACGGCAGGGTAAACAGGCATCCGGTGGAAAGCGAAAGAATCATTGCATCAAATATCCTTTTATAGCGGTAGCCAAAAAATCCTCAGTTTTCGGGGCAATCATGCACTTCACGGCTGATAAAAAGCCGGATGGCGGCAGAAGGGGGTGCCGTCAGCAATGAGACACAGATCATGACGCACATGACCAGCGGCGCGCCAATAAAAGCTGACGACGTGAATGGAAACAGCAGTGAGATAAACGGGAGACTGTCACCAATCAAAAGGGATGCGAAACTTATACACACGCCGGTCAGCATGCCGCAGATGACGCCGCTGGCATTGGCGCGCGGCCACCAGATACCAAGCAGAAAAGCCGGAAAAATTGTGTTGCCGGCCAGCGCAAAAGCAAAGGCGGCAATCTCGGCAATCATTCCCCACGGTTGGAAGGTCAGTCCCATAACGATGACAGCCAGAATCAGAAAAAAACCTTTGGCGGCAAACACCTTGTCACGCTCGGAAGCGCCCGGGCGGAGCAGGCGGGGATAGATACCGTATGAAAAAGATGCTGACCCCGCCATTAACAGCCCTGCAGACGCTGAAAAGGCCGCATTAAGCCCCCCGGCTGCGAGGACGCCAACCGCCCAGAGCGGCAGTCCGCCGAGACCCGCTGCCGAGAGCACAATCATATCGGCGGCATCGGCCCCGGTCGCATTGAGCGTCAGGCCGTTGCGTGCCTCAAAAAGGCGCGCCAGTACCCCGTAGGCAGGTGCGGACCAGTAGATCAGAGCGATAAAGAAGAGCCCCCAGACAACACCCCAGCGCGCATCGCGCATGCCGGGAACCATGTAGAAGCGGGAAAGTACGTGGGGAAGCCCGGCCGTTCCGAACATCAAGGTGAAGCAGAGCGCGAGCCATTCGTACAGGGTGGTGGTGCCGAAGGGTTCTGACCAGTTAAAGCCGAACTGCTGCTGAAGCTCGCCGATTGCCGCCCCGTAGCCGAATTGGGGCAGTATCCAGAAATAACCGAGCTTGCGGGTAAGGAGCATCAGCGGCAGGATAAAGGTGAAGATAAGCACAAAGTATTGCAGCTTTAGATTGCGGGTTATCCCCAGCGCGCCTGATACGGTAACATGAGAAACAAGCAGCGCTGTCCCGACTATAACGGCGGGGATGTAGTCGATGCCAAACAGCCATGAGACCAGCAGGGCGATACCCCGGAACTGAGCAACGCAATAAATAATCGAGATGACAATTGATATCAGCGCTGCCAGAGTGCGGGCCGCATCAGACTCGTAGCGGAAGCCGACAAAGTCGGGCGCGGTGAATTTGCCGAAGCGTCTGATCTGGGTGGCCATCAGTACCAGCAGCAGTACATATCCTCCCGTCCAGCCCACGACGTAGGCCATGGCAAAATAGCCCTTCAGATAAAACACGCCGGCCAGTCCGAGGAAGCTGGCAGCACTCATCCAGTTGCAGGCGATACCTGCTCCAATGCCGATTCGACCGGTATAGCTGCCGCTGAATCCATAGTCGGTCGTCTGACTGCTCCGGCGGTGCCATCCGGAAAAGGCGAAGAGTGCAAACATCGCTGCTGCAATGAGTATCGGCACGAGTTGTATCATTCCGTAAGCCATTTATTCGTCTTCTCCTTTGGCCGCTTTTATGCGGAAGCGGAGTGAGCCTTCCCGGGATTGTGCCGAATGGCGATCCATCCAGATATTGAAAAGCACGCAGAGGATAATGAACCAGAGCGGCAGCAGCTGGCCGCTCAGCCAGAATTGAATCGGCAGGTTGAAAAAGGTCAGATCTTCAAGCAGTAGTGCGGCATAGTTTACTTCCAGAATGTAAGCAAAGAGCTGGAATCCGACTATGGCAATCAGCCAGGCAGTCAGAATAAATGTGATAACGCGAACCTCGGCCCGCATGGTTACGCCGAGTGGTTTGAAAAAACTGAGATCCTTGCTCGAAGATGTTTCGCTCATGATGCCCCCCCTGTTTTCCGGTAATGCACATAATAAATCGGCTGCCCCATATCCAGAAAACGGCGCATATATTTTGAGACCGGATACCCTTCCAGGGTATGACGGAATGTGTCGGGAGCAAGCTGATTGTCAAAGCCCGGCTGCACTGCCATAAATTCGGCAACATCGAGGCCGTAGTCAACAAAATCGGTGGTGAAATACAGGTCAGCTCCCTGCTTCAAAAAGCGTGACAGATAAACAACAAAATCGCTGTTAACGAGGCGCCTCTTCCGGTGACGTATTTTTGGCCAGGGATCCGGGCAATTGATGATGGTCATCTGAAGGGTGCCCGCCGGGATGCACGCTTCAATAAAGCTGCGGGCTTCAGCGCGCAGCACACGTACATTGGCCAATTCGGCCTTGTCAATCCGTTTGCAGGTTTTGATGCAGCCCTTGTTGTAAAAATCAAGGGCAATAAAATTGAGATCGGGATACAGCCTGGCCATCTGTACAATAAAGTCTCCCACACCGCAGCCGATCTCCAGTGCCAGTGGGTTGTCATTGCCAAAAATTTCGCGCCAAACCGGAGCCGGGTCGGTATCCTCCCAGGGGAAAAAGGTTGGAGATGTGTTAGGGATCAGCATGCATAGTCCTTTGTCATATTTCGCAACAATAGCATGTGTTACGCGCCGGCGGGAGGGATTTTTACTGTGGATACCGCTTCGGCATAACAAAAACACCCTGTCAGATGGTCATTCACCATACCGGTCGCCTGCATGAAGGCATAGCAAATCGTCGATCCGATAAAGCGAAACCCCTGCCGTTTCAGATCATTACTCATTGTGTCGGAAAGTGGCGTGCGTGTCGGAACCTCTGCCATCGTCTGCCATTGATTCCGTATCGGAACGCCATCAACAAAACTCCAGAGATAGCGGTCAAGAGTTCCATGGCTTCTCTGAATATTCATTGCAGCACGCGCATTCGTGATGGTGGATGCAATCTTGAGACGATTGCGGACAATGCCGGAATCAGTCAGAAGCCTCGCGGTGTCAGCATCGGTAAACTCTGCGACTTTCCGGATGTCGAATCCTGCAAATGCGCGGCGATATCCCTCCCGTTTCCGCAGTATCATCAGCCAGGAGAGGCCCGCCTGAGCCCCCTCCAGAGTCAACATTTCGAACAGTCGATTGTCCCCATGAAGCGGTACCCCCCACTGATGGTCATGGTAGGCTCTGTAGAGCGGATCAGTACCGCACCATGGACAGCGGCATAGTGTTTCAACCATCATTTTCCTCCGCAACAGGGCATCTGCTCATCTGAATGCTCTTGATTAATTAATGGAATATGTTATACAAAGTTATTGAAATTCTGACAAGATGGAATGCTATATTTTCCCTTGTCCTGCTGATGCCCGGGAGAGTTTATTTTGAGTGTCACAACGTTTCTTGTCATATTCGGATCCGGTCTGATTGCCGGAATGCTGGTTATTCTTTTTACCAGCAAAGTTGGTTCCGGCGAGCGTTCTGATCTGTTCACCGCAATCGGCACACTTTTCTCCAAGGTGATCGGAGCCTTTGGACGTATGTCTGATAGAGGCGAGACACCGGGCGAGAACAAGGTTGATCAACCCCTTCCCGTCGATTCCCGTGAACTGCGACTTTATGAATCATTACAGGTAATCAGGAATATGCTGCTGGTTCTTGCGGCAAATATTCAACGGACTGACAAAGCTGCCAGTGATTCCTCTCTGCTGCTCGGGGATGTTAAAAGTTCGATCAACACGATGGATTTACCGGCAGATTTGAGTCAGGCACACGCTCTTCTTATGAAAGAGATCGACCGCGTGATTTCAAGTAATGCTGCACTGAAAGATGAACTTGCCAAATCTCAAACGGTGCTGTCAGAACGACAACATCAGATTGAGGATCTGCGCACAGCAGTGAGAATAGACGGGTTGACCCAGATTGCCAATAGAGCTTATTTTGACGAAAAGCTGAATGAAATTATATCCTTACGCAACCGCTACGGTGACCTGTTCTCTTTGATGATGATCGATATTGATAATTTCAAGGCGGTAAACGATTCGTATGGTCATCAGAATGGCGATCGAATTTTAAAAGGGGTTGCATTGAAGCTTAAAGCTTCTCTTCGGGGGAGTGATTTTCTTGCCCGGTTTGGCGGCGATGAGTTTGTCGTTATTCTGATCAAAACGGATCTTGCTGCGGCGACAGAAGTCGCCTGGAAGCTGTGCGAAGAGGTGCGGTCAAGCCGCTTTCACCTTGATGATGCCTCCCTCTCAATTACTCTTTCAATCGGGGTAGCCGAGGCGCGTGGTGATGATCTTGCAGAATCACTGCTGAAGCGGACTGATACGGCCATGTATCGAACCAAATCAGGTGGGCGCAACGGAGTTTCTGCTGATGGCGCTCAGATCCGGTGATTAAAAGCGGACAGTATGAGCTGTGATAATTTCCTGCTTATTTTTTGACTTCCACCCCTCTCCGTGATATAAATGCCCACTTTTTCCCCGCTTGTTTTGCACTACCATTCATACCAATAAGGAGCAGAAATGAATCACTTTCAGTACAAAGGCACCGCACTCTACGCCGAGGATGTTGCGCTTGAAGATATCGCCGCAACTCTTGGTACCCCATTCTATGCGTATTCGCATGCCACCCTGACCCGACACTTCAAGGCTTTTGACGAATCTTTTGCCGCCGTTCCGCACACGATCTGTTTTTCGGTCAAAGCCAATTCCACGCAATCGGTGTTACGAACATTCATCAACCTGGGTGGCGGGGTGGATATCGTTTCCGGCGGGGAACTGTATCGGGCACTTAAAGCGGGCGTTGACCCAAAAAAAGTTGTGTATTCCGGTGTCGGCAAAAAGGATGACGAAATTGAATTTGCCCTTACCACCGGCATTTTGATGTTTAACGTGGAGTCCGAGCAGGAGTTGACCCGTATATCCGAAATAGCCGACCGGATGGGAAAGAAAGCCGGCATTGCCATACGGGTCAATCCGGACGTTGATCCGGGTACCCATCCCTATATCACCACCGGTCTGAAAAATGCCAAATTCGGCATTACCATCGACCGGGCCATGCAGGAGTACGCCCGTGCGGCAACGCTCCCCGGCATCGATGTCATCGGCATTGATATGCATATCGGTTCCCAGTTGACCAAAGTCAACCCGTTCGTCGATTCCATCGAAAAACTCAAAATCATGATCGGCAACCTGCGCAGTCAGGGGGTCGATCTGAAATACTTCGACTGCGGCGGCGGCCTCGGTATTCAGTACAATGATGAAGAACCGCCTCTGCCGGCTGATTACGGCAAGGAGATTGTTGCCGCCACCGCGGGTCTCGGCCTGCATCTGATCTTCGAACCGGGACGCAATCTTGTCGGCAACGCCGGTATTCTGGTCGCGAAATGCCTCTACACCAAGGCGCGTGACGAGAAAAACTTTATCATGATTGACGCCGGTATGAACGATCTGGCACGTCCTGCGCTGTATGGTTCCTTTCATGGCGTACTGGCGGTGGAAAAAAATCAGGATGGTATGATCGTTGCCGATATTGTTGGACCGATCTGCGAATCTGGTGATTTCCTCGTGAAAGAGCGTGAAGTCCCGATGTTCAGGCAGAATGACCTGATGGCGTTCACATCGGCCGGCGCCTACGGCTTTGCCATGAGCAGCTCCTATAACAGTCGTCCGCGTGTAGCCGAAGTCATGGTTAAAGGCGACAAATTCGAGGTAATCCGGGAACGGGAAACTATCGAAGATTTGCTCAGGGGCGAAACAATAGCATCTTTCCTGTAAATTTCAGATACGGAGGTACATGGCCATGTTCAGAGGAAGCATAGTAGCAATTGTAACACCATTCAGCAATGGCGCGGTCGATGAGAAGAAACTGCGCGAACTGGTTGATTTTCAGATAGAAAACGGTACAGATGCTATTGTTGCCTGCGGCACAACCGGCGAGTCGTCTACTCTGGATAATGAAGAGCATCTGTGCGTAATCAGAATTGTGTTTGAGCAGGCCAACAGGCGTGTTCCGGTTATTGCAGGTACCGGTTCCAACTCCACCGCCGAGGCCATTCATCTCACCCGCGAGGCCAAAGAGCTTGGCGTTGCCGGCGTGCTGCTGGTGACTCCATATTACAACAAGCCGACCCAGGAAGGGCTCTTCCGTCACTACACCGCCATTGCCGATGCCGTTGATATTCCCCAGATTCTTTACAACGTGCCGGGGCGCACCGGTGTCAACCTGCTCCCGGAGACCGTGGCGCGTCTGGCTCCCCATAAGAACATCGTTGCCATCAAGGAGGCCACCGGCTCCCTGCAGCAGGCTTCAGAAGTCATGGCACTGTGCGGCGACCAGATTGACGTTTTCAGCGGTGACGACTTCATTACCTTCCCGATGATGGCCTGCGGCGCCAAAGGGGTCATCTCGGTGCTCGCCAACATCATGCCCAAAACGGTGGGAGACCTGACCGATGCCTTCTTCGCCGGTGACCTGGCCAAAGCGCGTCAGTTGCATCTGGATACCCTCAAGATCGGTAACGCCATGTTTATAGAAAGTAATCCGATCCCGGTCAAGACAGCTCTCGGCCTGATGGGGAAATGTTCGGATGAGGTGCGCCTGCCGCTCTGCGAAATGAGCGCTGCCAACAAAGCCAGGCTTGAAGCGATAATGAAAGAGTATAAACTGATTTAATTCATTTTCTACCGCAGTGAGGCAAGAGGTTTCGATATGATCAAAATAGCCGTATGTGGTGCTGCCGGACGAATGGGACAGCGTATTATCGCCTCTATTATAGAGGCTGACGGGGTTGCGCTCTCCGGAGCTTTGGATCGACCGGGTCACCCGCAGACCGGACAGGATGTCGGGCTGGTTGCCGGCTGCGGTGCGTTGGGAGTAAACCTCTCCGATGACCTGAACGCGGTAGTAGCCGGGTGTGACGTGCTGATCGACTTTACCTCCCCCAAGGTCTCGCTCAAAAATCTGGAAGTATGCGTTCTCAAAGGCAAATCAATCGTGATCGGCTCCACCGGATTCACTCCTGAGGAGCGGGCTTTTGCCGCTGAACTGGCGAAAGATATTCCGGCTGTTCTTGCGCCGAATATGTCGGTGGGCGTTAACGTCTGTTTCAAGGTGCTCAAGGATGTCGCGAAAACCCTCGGCGATGATTTTGATGTCGAAATAGTCGAACTTCACCACAACAGGAAAAAAGATGCACCATCGGGAACAGCCGTGCGCATGGGCGAAGTCGTTGCCGCTGCATTGGGGCGGGACTACGCCACGGTGGCCAACTGTCACCGCGAAGGGATGTGCGGCGAGCGGACCAAAGAAGAGATCGGTATGCAGACGGTGCGCGGAGGGGACATCGTCGGCGAACACACCGTTTACTTCATCGGCATGGGGGAGCGCATCGAGATCTCCCACCGGGCGATGACCCGCGACATGTTTGCGCGCGGTTCCGTCCGGGCGGCAAAATGGGTAGTCGGAAAAGCACCGGGACTGTATGACATGCAGGATGTTCTGGGTCTCAACTGAGGTGAACAATGGCTAAGCTTGTCATAAATCTGAAAAACGGGAAGAATTTTGAAGGGGATCCTGTCCGCCCGTTCAGTGCTGCTGACACGGACATCGAACTGCTCACTGCATCTGATCAGAGTAAACAGGTTTTTCTCCTTGAGGAGGTTGCCTGTATTATTCTGGAAGGCGTGCCGCCCTGGATTTCGTCACGCGAACCGACCTCTGTGGAAGAGCTTCAAACAACGACCGGCCTCACCTTTAAGGTGGCAATCTACGATGGCAAAAAAAACCCGATCGGATTTTTTGGTGTCGTTCAGGACGCGATTCCTCCGGGAAAAACGGTATTTTTTGTTCATAGCGCGGTTCGCCCCCGCAATAAAGAACGGACACTCGGAGAAATTCTGCAGGAAAACGGCGCAATTTCTCCTGAAATGATGAATAAAGTTCTCAAGCAGCAACAGGTGATCCGCAATAAACGGATGGGCGAATTAATCGCTGAATCAGCCAATATTCCCCATGAAATAATTGAAAACACCATTAGTCAATCGTTGGCTGGCCGGGATAGTTTGAAAAACGCCAGGGTCGGCGATATTCTGATCGAAGCGGGTCTGGTTACACGCCAGCAGGTCGAACAGGCATTCGAAAAGCAGAAGGCCGGAAAAAAACTGCGCGTCGGTGAAATGCTCATTGAGCAGGGACTGATCAGTGAAGATCATCTGCTGGAAGCATTGGCAGCAAAATTCCAGATGCGCTTTCTGGATCTGAAAGAAATTGTTCCCTCTAAAATGGCTATGGCCGCCCTGCCGGAGGGACTTGTTACCCGCCTGCAGGTACTTCCTGTTGAAATCAGAGGAAACCAGCTGGTTGTTGCAACCTCGAAACCGACTGATCCTGCCATAGGTGATGACCTTCGCTTCAGCACCAACTTCAAAATTGATCTTGTTGTCGCCACTTCCACCCAGATCGCCGCCGCCATTGATCTTCACTACAACAAAAAAGACTCGATAGACACTATCATTGAAGAAATGGTACTTGGTGACGATGTCGTCATTGATGATGAAGCGGATGGTTCACAGTTTATTGAACCGGACTCGAAAATAATATCGCTTATCAACCAGCTTCTGATCGGTGCCTATAAAATTGGTGCGTCGGACATTCACATCGAGCCGGGTATAGGAAAACAGCCGGTACAGATTCGTTACCGCATTGACGGTGAGTGCCAGGTTGCCCACCAGGTTGCCGCAACATTTAAAAATGCCATCATATCGCGCATCAAAATCATCTCGAATCTGGATATTTCAGAACGCCGTAAACCACAGAGCGGCAAGATCACTATCCGCTACGAAAACCGCAAGCTTGAGTTCCGTGTTGAAATTACCCCGACCGTCGGCGGGCAGGAAGATGCCGTGCTGCGACTGCTCTCCTCCTCAAAGCCGCTGCCACTTGAGCTCATGGGCTTTTATCCGCGCAACCTTGAACGACTGGAAGCTATACTGTTAAAACCATACGGCCTGATACTCTGCGTCGGACCTACCGGGTCGGGGAAAACCACCACGCTCCATTCCGCTCTCGGCAGTATCAACAAAGCGAACCGCAAGATATGGACGGCTGAAGATCCGGTGGAGATAACCCAGACCGGCCTCCGCCAGGTTCAGGTCAACACGAAAATCGGTTTTACCTTCGCGGAAGCCATGCGCTCTTTTCTGCGTGCTGATCCTGATGTGATCATGATCGGCGAGATGCGCGATGCTGAAACGGCGCATATCGCAATTGAAGCGTCTCTCACCGGCCATCAGGTGTTTAGTACCCTGCACACCAACAACGCCCCTGAAACGGTAATCCGCCTGATTGATATGGGTATGGATCCGTTTAATTTTGCTGATGCAATGCTTGGTATTGTTGCCCAGAGGCTGGCGCGCAAGCTGTGCGACAAATGCAAGGTTTTCAAAAGGCCTTCCCGTGAGGAATACAATGACATCGTTGAAGAGTTCTACCATGATGCAACGGAAAAAACGGACATAACACTGCCCGGCTATATTGACGCTGTTTTCATGGCCCCCAAAGGGTGTGAGGTTTGCAACGGCACCGGGTATAAGGGGCGGTTGGCGCTCCATGAAATCATGGTAGGAACACCGGCGGTAAAGCGTGCCATCAAGAATGGCACCAGCGTCGATATTTTGAAAGAGCTGGCGATTTCAGAAGGGATGCTCACCCTTAAAATGGATGGGATACTCAAGATTTTCAGCGGACTTACCAATATGGAGCAGATTCTGAAAGTGTGCGTATAGCTCTGATAATTATTTAAAACAGCTCTACTTTTATGGGGGAAACATGGCAAAAATTAACGACAACTACCTGAAACTGAAAGCAGGCTACCTTTTCCCCGAGATCGGGCGGAGAGTGCGTGCCTTTGCTGCGGAAAATCCAACAGCAAAAGTTATCCGCCTCGGCATCGGTGATGTTACCCGTCCGCTGGCCCCGGCGGTTCTGAAAGCGTTTCATGATGCGGTTGATGATCTGGGTACCACAGAACAGTTTGCCGGCTATGGCCCGGAACAGGGCTATGACTGGCTGATTAACGCTATTATCGAGAAATCATACAAACTGTTGGGGGTTTCGTTGAAAACCGAGGAGATGTTTATCTCCGATGGTTCAAAGTGCGATTGCGCCAACATTCTCGATATCTTTGCTCTGGACAATATCGTTGCCATAGGCGATCCGGTCTATCCGGTCTATAACGACACCAACGTCATGATCGGCCGTACCGGAGAAGCTGACGAGAAGGGCTACTACAAGAACATCGTCTACCTCCCCTGTAACGAGGCCAACGGCTTTATTCCGGAACTGCCGACCGGTAAAGTGGACATTATCTATCTCTGTTTTCCTAACAACCCCACCGGTACCGTGGCCAGCAGGGCTGAACTGAAAAAATGGGTCGATTACGCGAATGCCAACGATGCCGTGATCTTCTTCGATGCAGCCTATGAGGCCTTCATTACCAACCCGGAGATTCCGCATTCAATCTACGAGATTGAAGGAGCCAGGCAGTGCGCCATCGAGTTCCGCTCCTTCTCAAAAACGGCAGGGTTCACCGGTGTTCGCTGCGGTCTGGTGGTCGTGCCGGAAGAGGTCATGGGCACCACCGCCACGGGTGAGCGCTACAGCTTCAACAAGCTCTGGCTGCGCCGCACTACCACCAAGTTCAACGGCGCCTCCTATCCGGTTCAGCGTGCCGCTGCCGCAGTCTATAGTGACGAGGGATGGCAGCAGACCAGGGAAATCATCGATTATTACATGGAGAACGCCCGCATCATCCGCGAAGGACTTGCGGAAGTCGGCGTAACGGTATTCGGCGGGGTGGACGCCCCCTACATCTGGCTCAAAACACCGGGTGGCATGACCAGCTGGGATTTCTTCGACAAGCTCCTGACCGAGTGCAACGTGGTCGGGACGCCGGGGAGCGGCTTCGGTCCGAGTGGCGAGGGATATTTCCGGCTGTCGGCCTTCGGCAACCGGGATAACGTCATCGAGGCGGTTGAGAGGATAAAGAATAATCTGAAATAGAAAAATGGCAAGGGCGCAGATTACGCGCCCTTTTCATTTTTCAGATTTTGAAGCTGATTTCATCTGCTCCATCACGGATTTCAGTCTCTGACGATACGCCGATACGCTGAGCTGGGCAGTTGTGTAGTGCAGTAATGCTGCCAGATGGCGAAACGAAGGCGACGCAGCCGGCTTTACGCCAAAATCGGCATAAATGACCGCAACAACCGTGTTCCCCCGTATGAGAGGGAAAAGCAGCACTTCCGGCTCTTCCATCCGGCCGATCATTCTGTAAAGCTCATGCGGCCATGTTGAGTCGCTATGAAACCCGAAGTACAGCTGCCCGGTTGAAATAACATCCTCAAAAATCTGCTGGTCGCCAAACAGGATTTTCAGGTCGGCAGGGAACTCGAATCCGGCACCTTTATTCCCTCTGATCCCGAATGATTTTTCCGCTACAAGCTCCGATTCCGTAACCGAGAAGACAATGCCACGCTCGAACACTTCGATCAGGTACGCAAGAATCGCGTCGGCTATCTCCGTGCGTGACCTGCAGGTGCGCAGTCGGGAGATACAGGTAAAAAAACGTTGATCATCGCTGCTTCTGCATTCCGACGAAAGCGTCCTGAGAAAGGCTTCCAGGCCCGAGTAGAATGCCGCAGTCGTCAGCATCGGCGTTTCGTCTGCACACTCTTTGCAGGGCTGTGGAATAATGGAACGTATTCCGGAACTGAGTGCCAGCAGTCCCTGAGTGGCCCAGAATCGCGCACAGGCAATCAGTACAACGGATGCCTGCGGATATTTCTCCAGCTCTTTACAAACCTGAAGTGTGTCCTGTGTGGTTTCGTCGTGCGGGACATCAATAAAAATGACAAGGTGCACCGCTTGACAGAGCAGCAGCCTGATATTAATAGCAAGCGAGGGTATGGTCTCTGACGAAACAGAATAGATTTTTTCCTGAAAACATAAAGACGTTACCATTGCCGACAGTGCCGGTGACTGCGTTATTATGATTACCGCGATATCCTGGGGGAGAGCGTTTTCGATGCCGTGCGGCGCAAACTCGGACAGGAGTGTTATCCGAAGCCGCTTCTGCTCCTTGTCTTTCGCTGCCATTGGAGGCGGACTGCTTGCGGATTGTTCCGGATCAAGATCAAGATCAGGTTCAAGATTGGCGACGCCGGCATTACTCGGAATTTCCTCCATTGTGCCGTTACGAACCTTCTCATCAAAGATGCGCAATGATTCCAGCAGGACTCCCTGAGCGTTCAACAGGATTCTTTGCTGGAACTTTATTTTTGAAAAATGGTAGCCGTCGGTGTTGTCGTTTATGCCAATTTCGAGTGAGAATTCACCCGTTTCCCAGGTCAAAACCTCAACAATAGTCATTTCAATCAATGATTCTATGCCGTTATAAGCGGCTGCTTCATCAATCATATTATGCTCGATCAGCGTAATGACGAGCGGCTTGCGATCATCTCCGGAGTTTCTTTGAATTTCGAGCGCCTGCTCCAACTGTTGTTGTGTTAATGCCCCGTCTCTGACCAGAATCTGCCCGATCTGCACCCGGTTATTAAGGTAGTTGGCACTGACAAGATCTCCTGCGTGGAACAGCAGGTGGCATTCCCCTTTTTTACCGGATATGCGCAATATTCCGGATTTTTTTGAGCCGTTCAACAGCTGAATGATGTCTATTATCGGGAAATTTCCGAGATCGCCTTTTATCAGGGGCATTGTTTTGAATCTCCGCGAGGTTTGCGCACGTTTCGGGTTGACTCTTATATCACAGGTGACCCAGTGCCGTGAAGAATAAAAAAATCATAGCCTGCTCCTGTAACTCCTGTTATTATGCGCTTCACTACTTTTCTTGGAGGGTTTGCATGATCAAGCGGTTCTGGTCAGGGTTATGTATGATACTGTTGCTGTCCGGCTGCGGTTGGGACGGCACTGCGACCCGCCCCAATGATTTCACCAGGCTCACGTCAATTACGATAAGTGCGGTTTCTGCGTCGATTGCCAATGGTACATCGACCAAGCTTACGGCAACCGGGCATTTTTCCGGCCAGTTCAGCCGTGATGTGACCGACCAGGTGGTCTGGACAAGTAATAATGAGGGCGTGGCTAAATTCGATTATACTGTTGCGCCCAATAAGAACCGTGTGACCGCGAAAGGTGTTGGCTCTGCCGTCATTACTGCCACGTTAGACGGGGTGTCGGCAACCTACTCACTGACGGTATCGAACGCCACGATCAATACTATTACTATTACACCTGCAACTGTATCGGTACCGAAGGGTTTGACAACACAATTTGCTGCCAGCGGCACCTTTTCTGACACAACGGTCCAGGATCTGACTTTTGATGCCACCTGGGGGCCGTCTGCTGGAACATTTGCAACAGTAAGCAACGATCCGGCCAGCAAGGGCCGTGCCACTACACGGGCAATAGGCACAGAGTCTATATCCGCTACTTTTGGTGCTTTTCCAGCACTTCCGGCAACGCCGGCAACGCTGACTGTGACGGCGGCGGTCTTGCAATTGATTACGGTTACGCCTGCGAACCCAATCAAAATCGGCATTACAACATTCTCTTTTACTGCTACGGGTAATTATTCCGACGGAACGACTGTCGATGTCACTGCCAGGGCCAACTGGGTATCATCACAGACGTCAGTGGCCACTATCGTTGCAACCAGCGGCTCGGCTACGACTGCTGCGGCGGGAACGACCACAATCAGTGCCACCCTGGACGGTATCACGGGAATAACGACGCTCACACAATCTCTTAAGGCGTTGGTCCTCACTCCGACCAGTGTGATTCTAACGGCGACAACGAGTAGCCGCTTTAAAGTTACTGCCACTCTATTTGACAACACGACTCAGGATGTGACCGCCCTGAGCGAATGGACATCAAGTGCTGTTACTGTTGCCACGGTCAACAACTCCACTGACAAGGGTCTGGTCAGTGGAGTTGCCACCGGGTCTGCTACTATTACGGCTACGTATGGTGGTCAACCCGTTACGGCTACCGTCACAGTACAGTAGTAAAAACAATTTCCGCACCCAAGGAAGGAACCATATGAATCGAACCTGCCGCTTGATACTCACCATCTGCCTGCCGTTCCTGCTCTGCAGCACGGCTCTGGCGGAGCACGCAGGCCCCTACATCGGTGCTTTCGTTGGCGGCAATGCGCTGATGGACGCCAAGAACACAGATAAGCTGGGGCAGTTCAGTTTCTCATTTAAACCGAATATGGCAGGGAGCGCCGTATTCGGCTGGGAATTTGCGCCGGGCAATCCTGTCGGACAGGGGAGAATCGAGCTTGAATACACCAGACGCAGTAACCAGCTCGACACGGTAAAGTTTGTGGAAGGGCGCTTCACAGGGGACGGCGATGTAAAGGCGGACAGTCTGCTGATTAATTTTTTCGGTGTCTACCCTGACAAAAAGAAATGGGCACCTTATTTCGGAGTCGGTTTCGGGGTCGCCCGTATTGACGCTTCAAATCTGCTTGTTACCGGGCAACCTCTGGCCACCGGATCAGATACCGTTATGGCGTACCAGTTGGGAGTTGGAGTTGATTATTCACTGATGAAATATCTGACCCTTGACCTCGGTTACCGTTTTTTTGCCACGGTCCGCCCACAATTTGTCGAATCAAACGGGCAAAAGTTCAAGATGGATTATATGAACCATACTGTTATATTTGGCCTGCGAGCAGGGTTCTGAAGTCACTCCGCCTTTTCACAGCAGTTTTTTTACTCCTCTTTTTGCTCGCCTCTCCGGCCCGGGCCGTGGACAGTTTTGCCACGTATCCACCCCTGCCGTCCGGTTACACTTCAATAAAGGTTTTCGATAATAAGGGGCTGTTTGTTGGACGGATTCTGCCGGATAAGCGCTACTGGGCCACTATTGACCGGATTCCCGCGTTTCTGCAAAAAGCCGTAGTCGCTGTTGAAGACGCGCGTTTTTACGAACATGGCGGCATTGATGTGCGCGGAATCGCACGGGCTCTGGTGAAAGATGTTGTGAAGCGGCGTTTTGCCGAGGGGGGCTCGACCATCACCCAGCAGTTGATCAAAAACAGATATCTGTCGAGTGAAAAAACTATTGAACGAAAATATGAAGAAGCCAAGATGGCTATTGAGTATGAGCAAAAGTACACCAAGAAGCAGATCCTTGAGATGTATTTCAACGAAATATATTACGGCAACGGGGCGTGGGGCATTGCCCAGGCTGCCCGGCTCTATTTTGATAAAAGTCCGGAGGAGTTGAACGACGCCGAGTGTGCCCTGCTGGCCGGTGTACAGAAAAATCCGGGGCGCTACAATCCGCTTGGTAAGCCTGACCAGGTTACCGGGCGGCGGGATGTCGTGCTTGCGCGGATGGTGACTCTGGACATGATCTCCCCGGCCGAGAAGGAAAAGCTGAGAAACCAGCGTGTTACCTTTACTCAGCCGGGACAGGCTCCGCATTACGTTGCCCATATCCGCAGCAAACTGATAGAGCGCTTTGGCCTGGACGTACTCGAACAGGGGGGGCTTGAAGTTACCGCCGCCATGGATCTGGCTCTGCAAAAGAGTGCCGAACAGGCGTTGGAAGAAGGGGTCAAGAAACGTTCACCAGAGCTGCAGGGGGCGTTGGTCTGTCTTGATCCGGTTACGGGCGATGTGCTTGCAGCGGTGGGAGGGGTAGACGGCATCCGAAACTCCTATAACCGCGCATTTTCGGCGAAGCGCCAACCCGGCTCGGCGATTAAGCCGTTGATCTATGCTGCTGCTCTGGAAAAAGGCATCACTGCCGCCAGTGTGTGGGATGACTCCCCGGTTTCATATCCTCGCAGTACCACTGAAAGCTGGACACCACAAAATTATGGCAAGGAGTTCTACGGGGCGCTGAACCTCAGTCAGGCTCTGGCGCATTCCAATAATATCATAGCGGTCAAACTGCTGGATAGCGTCGGAATCCCGTATTTTGTTGATGTTGCCGGAAAAATGGGGCTGTCACTGCGCGCGGAGAATGGCCTTTCGCTTGCTCTCGGGACAGATGAAGTAACCTTGAGTGACCTTGTGCAAGCGTATGCCCCGCTGGCCAATGGCGGTATGCGTCCTGAGGCGCGCACCATTCTCAAAATATATGACCGCAAACGTACTGTCTGGATCGAAACTCCGCCCACGATACTCCCGGCGCTCTCTCCTGCTGCGGCGTATATCACTACGCAGATGCTTAAAGGCGTCATGACGTATGGCACCGCTAAAGGTCTGAAAAAGTTCAGCGCGACTCATCCGTCTGCCGGAAAGACCGGCACAACTGATGACTACCGGGACGCCTGGTTTGTCGGCTATACCCCTCAGGTTGTAACCGGAGTCTGGGTCGGCTATGACAAGCCGAGACCGGGAGGCAAGGGCTTTACCGGCGGTGCCGTTGCTGCTCCGATTTGGGAAAAATTCATGCGCAAAGCGGTGGCAATCAGATCGACGGCTGATTTTGCGCGCCCGGATTCAGTTGTCTCGGTGAGCATTGATTCTGAAACGGGATATCTGGCAACGCCGGACTGCCCGAAATCAGGCGAGGAGCTTTTTATCTCCGGGACGGAGCCGACAGAATACTGTCCCCGGCATTTAAAAAGTGACAAGTCTGTTGTTGTACCGGATGAAACCAAACCTGCAGCAGGACCTTATTAAGTCATCAAGCATCCTGAATGAGGCCAACACTGTTGACATTTCTCTGCTGGTTGCATAGATTGTCGGCATGACAATTACCCAAGCCATGAATTATATACGCACTTACAATTGTCTTTTTGCCACTGTCCTGATCGCCGTCTATATGTTTCTACCGGTATCGAACTTTGCCTCTGCTGCAACTCTTGAACTTGACGGCTCATCATGTCAGGTCGTCAGCAGCCTTGCCACTACTGCGCCATGCGACACCTGCCCCTGTTCCGACAGTCATGGTTCCGACTGCTGTGACACGACATTCTGCTCCTGCTCGTGTCATGCCCCCTTGAGCCATGGACTGCTACTCTCCTATGCGCCGGAGATGTCCATCGAATGTTTTCTGGAACCATCATGGTCATTATTACAGGTCTATCGCTCCATATTCGTGCCACCGCAAAATTTCGCCTGATCCACCCGAATATTTTATTGTCTTGACGACACCAGCACCACTCCTGCCTGAAAGCTCTTCCGGAATTACCTGGCAGGGATGGACCCTGGTGCACACTATCCAAGGAGAACGTACTCGTGACAACACCAAAAAATGATTTTCTGCACTCCCTCTGGGATTTTTTCTGTTCACTGAAGCTGACCATGTTCCTGCTGATCTCACTGGCCGTTATCTCGATAATCGGGACGGTCATTCCCCAGGGAATTCCCCCCGAGGAATATCTCGCCCAGATCAGCCCGGCAAAAATTACGCTGTACAAGGCGCTCGGCTTTTTTGATATGTACCATTCCTGGTGGTTCATTCTGCTGCTGTATCTGTTGACCGTCAATCTGATCGCCTGCTCTTTCAAACGCCTGCCGCATATCTGGAAGATCATTTCCCAGCCGGCTACGATCTTGAGCAGCGGTCTGGAGCAATCCCTTGCCAATGTGGCAACGATACATACTGCGGCAGCACCGGCCGTTGTCAAAGAACGTCTTACTGCATTTCTTACGGCCGAATATTCCACTCCGGTGGTTTCCGAGGTCGATGGTGCCTGGCACCTCTTTGCCCAGAAAACGCCGTGGTGCCGCCTCTCCGTGTATGTTGTCCACCTGAGCATTATTGTGATCTTCATCGGTTCGATAATCGGTTCGCTCTTCGGCTTCAAAGGCTATGTGAATATTCTCGAAGGTGAAAGTATCTCTAAAGTCATGACCCGTTCGGAAAAGGAGATTGACCTCGGTTACTCCGTGCGCCTTGAACAGTTCAGTATGGCGAAATACCCGAGCGGAGCCCCGAAAGAGTTCAAGAGCATCCTGACGGTGCTGGAGAATGGCAAGCCGGTGCCCGATTACAAGAACGTGCGTGTTATCGTTAATGATCCGCTCAGCTACAAGGGCATCACCTTCTACCAGTCCAGCTACGGTAATGCCGGCAACTATTTCCTGACTCTCACCGATCTTGACGGTAAAAATCCCGTTCCTGTGACCGTTTCCGGGCAATCTTCCGTGAATCTGCCTGATGGCAGCAGCCTGCACGTACTGGAAGCAACAAAGGACGTTTCGCCTTTCGTTGCGGGGCTTTCCGGACCGGCTGCTCAGGTCGAACTACATACGGCAAGCGGAAAAGCAGAGAAGTTTGTGGTCTACGCCAACCATCCTGAACTGAATATCAAGCACGCACAGGAGCATGGTACCGGACCGGTAATCCATTACCGGGGTGCTGAAGAGCGAATGTACACCGGTTTGCAGGTGGCCAAAGATCCCGGAGTCGAGATCGTCTGGGTGGGATGCTTCCTGATGGTGATCGGCATCTATATCGCCTTTTTCATGTCGCACCGCCGCATCTGGGTGCGTATTCAGGATGGTGCTGTTACGGTTGGCGGAAATACCAGTAAAAATCCGGGCGCCTTTCAGAAGGCGTTTGAGGGGTTGGTTGAACGGCTTAAATCCGATCTGGACAAGGTATAAACTATCGGAATCAAACAATGACAAAAGTAAAATGCCGCTTGACAAACAGGGTGCAGATCAATTAGAGTTCAACCTCCTATAAAGGGGAGTAGCTATCAGCCGGAGACATGGCTGATCCTGTGTTCGTCAACACAGCCGCAAGGCTCGGGCCGGGAACGAAATAATCGCAAGCAAGACCTTTATCCAATTCGCATGACTGCGCAGTGGATAAAGGTCTTTTTTGTTTGTATAATGAATCGCATGTAAAAACGCATTGGGGGGAACAACAGCATGGCATGGGTAACAGATCCGCAGGTATGGATGGCGCTGGTGACACTCAGCGCACTTGAAATTGTACTTGGTATTGACAATATTATCTTCATCTCCATTCAGGCGAGCAAGTTACCTCTGCAGCAGCAGGAGAAAGCCCGCCTGGTCGGTCTTGGGCTGGCGATGTTCATCCGGATCGCACTGCTCTTTTCACTGACCTGGCTGATGGGGTTGACCGCACCGCTGTTTACGGTGCTGGGCAGCGAGATTTCCGGCCGAGACCTGATCCTGATCTGCGGCGGTCTGTTCCTGATCTGGAAAAGTACCATGGAAATTCACGAGAAACTTGAGGGCGAGGAGGAAATTTCCGCCTCCCGAGTCGGGGCAACCTTTGGCGCGGTGCTGGTGCAAATCCTTCTGCTGGACATCGTATTCTCACTTGATTCGATTATTACCGCCCTCGGGATGGCCAGTCAGCTTGCCGTAATGGTCGCTGCGGTTGTTATCGCAGTCGGCTTCATGATGCTCTTTTCCGGTACAATCAGCACCTTCGTAGAAAAGCACCCGACCATCAAGATGCTCGCTCTCAGCTTTCTGCTGCTGATCGGTGTTGCGCTGATCGGTGACGGTCTTGATATGCATATTCCGAAAGGATACATCTACTTTGCCATGGCTTTTTCAGTTATGGTTGAAATGCTCAACCTGAAACTGGGGCGGAGTAAGCCGGTCAGACTTCATCAACCACATCTGGAGCATACTAAAGGAAACTAAACCATGTTTTCGGTCTACGGTATTACAGGACAGGTATATAGCGGCACGCTTGAGGCCATGAACCGGGTGCATGCGCTTTCAAAGGCACGGGCTGCACGTCCGGTGACTCAGGATGGTGAGGAGCCTGAGGTTATGACCCACCAGGTTGGACGGATTCACGAAGAGGCGATCCGCGCGTACCTCGCCATGCTGCCGCATGATATTGAACGTGGGCCACTCTACCATGCCGAGCAGATTATGGAACGTAATGTGATCACCGTTTTGGATAGCTATGATGTGGCGCGGGCCTGGCGGACCCTGCGCGATCATCATATCCATCAGGCTCCGGTTCTTGACGGCAACGCACAGCTCATTGGCATTGTCAGCGAGCGCGATCTGCTGACCGCCATAAACATTGATGCCGGACAGATTGTTGAAAGCCTTAACCGTCAGGTACGAGATGTCATGACCACTCCGGTGGTTGCGGCTTCACCGGTGACCGATATTCGGCGCATCGCCTCTGTTATGCTCGACTATGGTGTTGACGGGGCGCCTGTCACCAACGACAACGGGCGTCTGGTCGGCTTTGTCTCTCGCAGTGATATCCTGCGTGCGGTCGTGACTGATCCGCCGTTGAGTCTCTGGCGCTGAGTCGGGGGACGAGCTTACGCTGAAGTCCCCGATTACAAAGAAAAACAAACTGCAGAGGATCGTATGGTATGAGCATGAACAAAAACAATTATCACATCCCTGCCATTGTCACGCTGACGGTGCTGATTACCTGCCTGCACTTCGGTACAATGTGGCAGATTTCGCAGCGTGTTGTTTTTGAAGAGCTGTATTATCTGCCGCTGCTTCTGGGGGCAATTCATCTGGGGCTGAAAGGCTCGATAATTACCTGGTTGTTTGTGTCAGCGGCCTATCTGCCGTTCTTTTTTGGCCCATGGAATACGAACTTTCCGGAATTAGTCGGCAGGATACTGCACCTGGTGTTTACCGGGGTTTTTACTTCATTCACGTACTATATTGCTGAGCGTGACCGTAAAAAAAGCAGGCAGGCTGAACAAGGCCGCTCTCTCGCCACGATTGGTCAGGTGGCCACCGTCATTGTGCATGACCTGAAGAATCCTCTCATTTCCATCCTCGGATTCGCCCGGCGAATGCGCGAGGGTAAGGGAGACGTAACTCAAGGGGCGCAGATAATAGAGGATTCCGCTCTGAATATGCAGAAGATTGTCAATTCCGTGCTGGATTTTACCAGGCCGTTGCAACTGGATCTTAAGGATACAGATATCAGGAAGACCATACGTAAGGCCATTGAATCCTGCCAGACAAAGGCCGACGGGCAGCGAGTCGCCCTGAAGTTTGAGCTGTCATCGGGTCCGATCACCTGCGCAATTGACAGTTTTCACCTTGAGAGGGCGCTGGTTAATTTGATCGATAACGCCGTTGATGCTTCACCATCTGACTCAGAGATAAACATATGTGCGTCTGTCAATAAGTCGGATGTACTTATCAGTATCAAAGACCACGGCGCCGGAATGACTCGCGAAACTCTGGAAAGCCTTTTTATGCCGTTTTATACGACAAAAAGTGAAGGAACCGGTCTTGGCATGCCTATCTCAAAGAAAGTCATTGAGGCGCATGGCGGCACGCTTTGTATCCAGAGCAGACTGGGAGTCGGCACGGTGGCAGAAATACTGCTGCCATGTCGTTAAAATTTGGACGTCACAGAAGGCCGGACGAAAAGGAGAAAATGTTTGAGCACCGGAAATGAGTACATTATGGGCGAGGCCATTAACTCGGTCAGATCCCGTCTTAATTAAATGTATTGCAGTTACAACAACGGGAAGATCGCATTTTTTTGCGGAATAGCGATGCTTACGGTCTTGTTTTCCGGCGCATGGGCGATTCATCTTGAGCCGATTGAGCGACTCGACCGGTTGATTCTGGAATGGCTTGCTACCGGTCGTTCGGCAGGTCTGGATCAGCTTTTTTCATATATCTCGTGGGCCGGATCAAGCGTCATCCTGCTACCGGTAATTTTTGCACAGCTGTTCGTTCTGATTCTCCGCAAGAATTCTCGGGATGCACTGTTTTTGGTTGGATCATGCATCGGGGGAAGCCTGCTGGGCAGTGCAGCAAAACTTGTTGTCATGCGCCCACGGCCTGGTCTTTTCCCGGCAGTGATTGATCTGCCGGCCGGGTTTTCATTCCCGAGCTCTCACGCCGTACAGCTAACTGTCTTTGTGATTGCTGAGTTGCTGCTGCTTGACGTTTCAACAAGACCCCGGTGGTTATACGTGTTCACCATAACAGGTGGAGTGCTGATACTACTGGTCTGCATCTCACGGGTATACCTGCAGGTCCACTATCCGACAGATGTTGTGACAGGGTTCATCACGGGGCTTTTTTGGGTTGTCGGCTTGGCGGCAGTGATGCGGTCCGGTCATAATAAGCGAGCTTTTTTTGACGGTCGCGGCTTTGAGAAAGGAAAACAACAATGAAAAATAAATTTCTTGGCACCGGCGAACAGGGGTATAATCCCGTGCGAAAAGTGCAGAACGTCATCTCCGGCCTGCGTTATGCCGTACTGACGGATTTTAGTGTGGGGTACAAGCTGATCCTCTCACTAATAGTCCTGATAGCGACGTTCGCATTGCGACAACAGGTTGATTTGCTGCTGATTCTCATCGCAACCGGCCTTGTATTGATCACAGAAATAGTAAATAGCGCTATTGAGGCTCTCTGCGACTTTGTCGAGGAACGCCACAACGAAAAAATAAAGATTATCAAAGATATTGCTGCCGCAGCGGTCGGAATCAGCATTGTCGTATGGGTCGTTGTCTGTGCTGTGGAAGTAGGAGAAATATGGGTGCAGTTCAAGAAACAGTGAAGGATTTTGTTTAACAGAATAAGGGGGAGCATCACATGCTTAAAAGCAAATTTATACTGTTTCTGGTTCTCGTTACGGTGGTACTGCCGTTCGTATCAACAGCGCTCACCTACTACACGGATTGGCTCTTTTTTGTCGAAACCGGCTTCACCTCAGTTTTTGCGACAACGCTGTACGCTAAAACCGGGGTGGGTCTCCTTTTCGGCGTACTCTTGTGTGCCGTTATTATGGTCAATGTCGTCTCTGCGAACAGGGCAAAGTTCCCCTACAGCGGCATTGCCATCGTCGGTGGCGGCAACTTCCGGGTGAACAGGAACGATGCGATCCGCTTTGTCAAGCCGTTAGCCAGCCTCGCCACGCTGGTCCTGTCTCTTCTTGCAGCAAACTGGGGTGCGCTGCGCTGGGAAGAGGTGCTGCTTTTTAGAAATGGGATCTCTGTCGGCACCGTTGATCCGGTCATCGGTAAAGATATTGGTTTCTATCTGTTCAGTCTGCCGTTCTGGGAGGTGCTCAAAGGGTTTGCCGGCTTTGCGCTGGTGGCTGCCGCGGCTGTTTCCGGGGTGGTGTATTATATCCGGGGCGGCATCATCCTCACGGAGCGGGGGGCTTCGGTAGACGAAAAAGTGCGTCGGCATCTGGCGGTTCTCGTCGGGATTTTTGCCTGCGTCGTCGCGGCGGGTTTCTATCTGGACAGTTTCAGGCTGCTGTTTTCCAACAACGGCTCCTTTTATGGTGCCGGATATGTGGATGTAAACTCCCGCCTGCTTACCTGCAGAATTCTGGCTTACCTGACGCCTCTGGCGGGGATTATGCTGGCTGCCGCGATCTGGAAAGGTGCCTGGCGCGCGGCCGTGCTGCCGCCGCTGGCAATTGTGGCACTCTACGTCATCGGCATGAGCGTCTATCCGGGGCTGCTGCAGAAATTTAAAGTCGCTCCCAACGAGCTGGCGCTTGAAACTCCCTATATCGAGAATAATCTGAAATTTACCCGTTTCGGTTATGATCTGGAAAAGATTGAAACAGTACCATTTGATGTCGATACGAAACTGACCGCTGCCGATATCGCCAATAATGATGCCACCATCAAAAACATCCGCCTCTGGGATCACGCTCCGCTGCTGAAGACCTACAGTCAGCTGCAGCAGATCAGAACCTACTACAAATTTTTCGATGTGGATAATGATCGCTACAAAGTGAACGGCCAGTACAGTCAGGTCATGCTGTCGCCGCGCGAACTTTCCTATGCAGATCTTCCGAGTAAAAACTGGATCAACGAGCGCCTCATCTTTACCCATGGCAACGGCATCACCTTCGGCCCGGTCAGCCGCATCAGCAAAGAGGGGTTGCCGGAGTTTTTTGTCAAGGATATTCCCGCCGTCAGTCTGGCCGATATCAAAGTAACGAGACCGGAAATTTATTTCGGCGAACTGTCCAACGACTATGTGGTCGTCAAGACCAAAGTGCCCGAATTCAGCTATCCGACCGCTACCGGAAATATCAATACGACGTATGCCGGTACCGGCGGAGTGCCTATAAACTCGCTCCTCAAAAAAGCGCTGTTCGCAGCTAAATTCAAAACGGAAAAAATTCTGCTGTCGTCCGATATTACCGCAGAAAGCCGCATCATCTACAACCGCAACATCAACGAGCGCGTCAGGGCGATAGCCCCGTTCCTCCGTTTTGACGGCGATCCCTACATGGTGGTCGATGCAGCGGGAAGGCTGAAATGGATGATTGACGCCTATACCTATTCTGATCGACTCCCCTATTCGAAACCGCTCCAGGGGGGCATCAACTACATGAGGAATTCGGTCAAGGCGACCATTGATGCCTATGACGGCACACTCAATTTCTACATCAGCGATCCGAACGATGTCCTGGCAAAAGTGTACGCCCGGATATTTCCGGGTCTCTTCAAACCGCTGACCGCTATGCCGCCAGACATGCGCACTCATGTACGCTATCCGCATCAATTCCTCCAACTGCAGGCGGCCATGTTTGCTGCGTACCACATGACCGATCCGAAGGTTTTTTACAACAAGGAGAATCTCTGGCAGATTCCGGCGTTGGGTGAAAAACCGATGGAGCCGTATTACACCATCATGAAACTGCCGGGTGAGAAGGTCGAGGAATACATTCTGCTGCTGCCGTTTACGCCATCAAAACGTGACAATCTGGCTGCCTGGCTGACCGCCCGCTGTGATGGGGAACAGTACGGGAAAATCCGCGCCTATACATTTCCGCGCGACCGCTTGATCTACGGCCCGAAACAGATCGACGCCCGTATCAATCAGGACTCCTTCATATCCCAGCAGTTGACCCTCTGGAATCAGCGCGGCTCCGAGGTTATCCGGGGCAGTCTGCTGGTGATCCCGATTGAAAAATCTCTCCTCTATGTACAGCCGTTGTTTCTTGCTGCGGATAAAGCCGGCCTGCCGGAATTAAAGCGGGTTATTGTCGCTTTTGGTGATCAGGTCGTCATGGAGGAGAATCTCGAGCTGGCTCTGCAGCGGCTCTTCGGCGGCAAAAAGACCGTTGAGGCAACTGCCGCCTCAGTTTCGTCAGATGTCAAAGTATCTCCCGCGGCTTTGGCAAAGGAAGCGATGGCTGTTTATGAGAAGGCGACCACCTTGCAGCGCCAGGGCAACTGGGCGGGTTATGGCGAAGAGCTGCGCAAGCTGGAGCAGATTTTGAAGCAGATGGCACAATAGTGCTAATTTGAAGCGTAGGGGGTACCAACAATGAATAACATCTTTAAAACCACTTTTCTCCTTTCCCTGCTGACCGTTTTGCTGGTCGTCATGGGTGGTGCCGTTGGCGGTAAGGGGGGGATGATCTTCGCCTTTCTCATGGCTGCCGTTATGAACTTCGGCTCCTACTGGTTTTCCGACAAGATCGTTCTCAGGATGTACAACGCTCAGGAAATTACCCGCGAGGTTCATCCGGCATTCTACGGCATGATCGAACGGCTGGCCGTTCGGGCGCAACTTCCCATGCCGAGGGTCTACATTATTCCGGATGACTCCCCGAACGCTTTTGCCACCGGGCGTAATCCCGACCATGCTGCGGTTGCTGCTACGGAGGGGATTCTGCGCGTTCTGACGCCGGATGAGCTGGAAGGGGTCATGGCCCATGAGCTGGCCCATGTCAAGAACCGCGATATTCTGATCTCCACTATCGCCGCAACCTTTGCCGGCGCGATATCAATGATCGGCAGCATGCTGCAGTGGGGCGCCATGTTTGGCGCCGGTCGCAGCGACGATGATGACGGGGGCGGCATAGGCGGTATGGTCGGCTCGCTCGCTATGGCGATTATCGCCCCGATTGCCGCCATGCTGATCCAGATGGCGGTGTCACGCTCCCGTGAGTACGAGGCGGATGCTTCCGGTGCGCAGATTTGCGGCAGACCGCTGGCGCTTGCAGGTGCCCTGCGTAAGCTGCACACTGCATCTCAGGCTATTCCGATGCTCGATGCGCGGCCCGCCACCGCCCATATGTTTATTGTCAACCCGCTCACCGGAGCCGGTCTGATGGCCCTTTTTTCCACCCACCCGCCTATGGAGGAGCGTATCGCACGGCTTGAAGCACTGGCCAGATAGATGGCAGCTACCGGCAGGAGACGTCATGTAATACTACGCATCGTTTACCTGGTTGTTTTCTTGTCCGGGTTTGCGTCTCTGGGCTACGAGCTCTGCTGGATCAGGAAAGGTGCGCTTATGATCGGCGCCACTCCCCAGGCGCTCAGCATTGTTGTCGCCGTTTTCTTTGGTGGTCTGGCTGCGGGAGCCTGTCTGTCGGGGCAGCTTTCCCGGCGTGTCGGCACGCCCCTGCTCTGGTATGGAATCCTCGAGTGTGCCATCGGGGTGATGGCGGCTGCCACGCCGGCACTGTTCGGCTTTGCTGGGGAAGTCTCAGCGCATGCCTGTCAGTGGGCGGGAAGCGGTCAGGTTCTGCAGCTCCTGGTGCGGTCAGCGCTGGTGGCCGCTGTTATCCTGCCGACATGCGTGCTGATCGGGGCAACCCTTCCGTTACTCTGCCAGTATACCATCTATACCAGGGGGGCAGATACGCGTGTTGCCGCCGGAATACTCTATGCCGTAAATACTATTGGTGCTTTTTCGGGCTGCATGCTCTGCGGACTTTGGCTTATCCCTCTCCTCGGTATCGACGCTGCCATTTGGCTCAACGCGTCAATCAGCTTCGCCGCAGGCGCGGTCGTTGTTCTCGTCTCAAGAACAATCCCGGTTGAGTGTCTCTCCGCTCACGCCTCACCGCTGTTTCGCTCCTCCGAAGAAAACAGTGGTAGTCTGGTAGATTCAAAACTCGCTGGCATTATCCTGTATACTCTTTTCTTTTGGGCTGGATTTGTGGCGTTAGGATACGAGTTGCTCTGGGTACGGTTCCTGTCACTCCTTATTCACAACACCGTGTACACCTGCATATTTTCCATTGGAGCAATTCTCCTCGGCATTGCTGTCGGCGGCTTACTTGTCCTCATGATTAAAGAGCGGCCCGGACAGGATCTCCTCCTGTTTGGCGGAGCCAACATTTTCATAGGATTCAGCGTCCTGCTGATTCTCCTCCAGCCGCCTGTCGCCTGGGAGTGGATCCGGAATTCACATTCCGTTTCGATGCAGGCTCTCCTCTGTATTGTCATCATCCTGATACCCTCACTTGCGTCCGGCATATCGTTCCCTCTGGCATATCGAATGATTGCAACACGTTCGATCAACTCGGGCAGAGATTTCGGGGCTCTTACGGCGGTCAGCACCGTCGGCGGCATTGCCGGATCGCTGCTGATTGGTTTTTATCTCCTCCCCGCAGCCGGTATGTATGCCACGCTTGTCATCCTCACCTGCATCAGTCTGACCATCGGAACCTATGCTGTTTTTGTTTTTGCTGACCGGATTACCCTGCTGCGCAGGGGACTTTTTACGGGTGGAGTCGCCGGGGCGTGGGCTGTTATTCTGGTTATGGGCAACTCCGGTCTCCCGGGTGAATTCCTGGCAGGGAACCGGAGGGTCATTGAATATGCGGAAGGAATCTCTTCTTTTGTTGCGGTGATCAAGCAGGGCGGGATCAAAATCCTGGAAATCGACCGCATGTGGCAGGGGCAGGATCTGAAAGGGCATCAGATTCTTGCCGCCCACATCCCGATGATTCTGCATCAGGGGCCGAAACGGGTGCTGGTGATCGGCATGGGGACAGGTCAGACGGCAAGCCGTTTTCTTATGTATGACATCGACCGTCTTGATTGTGTTGATATTGAAAAAACCTTGCCAGGTATTGTGCAGCGTCATTTTGATGCGGCCTGGCTCAGTGACCCGCGCACGCGTGTTGTGACAGATGATGGCCGGAATTTTACTGCACATACAACATCGCTGTACGACATAATCTCAATAGAGGTAGGGCAGTCCTTCCGGCCGCAGGTAGCCTCTTTTTACACCGTGGATTTTTACCGCGATGTTAAAAAGCGGCTGAATATCAACGGTCTCGCATGTCAGTTCGTGCCGGTCGGTTTTTTTACGGAAGAGCAGTTTCGCGGGGTTGTGCGCAGTTTTCTTGAGGTGTTTCCGCAGAGCACGCTCTGGTTCAATAAATACGCGGAGCTGATGCTGATCGGGAATGCGACGCAGCAGCCACGGTTATCGACGGCGCGTCTGGGGTTGCTGCAGAGCGACGCACAGCTGAACGCAGACCTTGAATACTCATTTGACGACATGTCGCTGCGTGTGATGAACAGGAAAGAGGTCTTTGCCGCAAATTTCCTCATGGGACCGGCAACGCTGGCAAAGCTTGCTGCCTCTGCGCCACTCTATGGCGACGACAAGCCGACCCTTGAATATCAAACGGCCCGCACCAGCTATCTGCCGAGCCGTTTTCACCTGTTGCTCGAGCAAAACCTTGAGAGCCCGACAGCGATTTTTTCGCGAAAAATATCCCCGACGCTGGAGAGCGCGATTACAAAAATCCGGGAAGCGACAGTTCATGAGATGGTGGTGAAAAAATAGTGACCTGTCAGGGTCACCTATTCTGCTACTGAACTTCATTCACCGCAAACGGGAACAGCGTTTTTTACCCGCACGTCAGGCGCGTATTCTCTGGTCAACAGAGAGCGGTTTATGATCCGATGTGAAATCCTGTTCAAATTATTACGTTCGACTTTACAATGAGTTGGCTTCTGGTATCATAAACTGTTGGTAAGTTCCAAACAATTATGTTATTTGCAACTTGATGTTTGCACATTATGTCGGGCTCATGATCAACTTTAGCGGCTGCAATTGGATTAAAACCTATGCAATTTACATCCGTTACTCATAGAAAACCTATCTTCTCTTTCTTCTTACAACCATTTCGGCTCTTCTGCCTGATACTCCTGCTTGTTATCTGCTCCACTCCAGCCCATGCCGCCTATATCAAGCGCTACACGACAGTCGCCAACGGCGGCATGACCTATACCGGCAATACCCTTGGATTGAGCAAGGGGGGCGGCTCCATACCGGGCACCAACGGCTCTATTGGTGCGTTCATTACTACTGACACGACCCTCAAAGCCGGAACATTTCCAGCAGGCACGACCCTGGACTGGACCAAAAATTCCGCCTCCGCTCAACTCCGCCTGCCGGCCGGCAGTAAAGTGATCTACGCTGAACTTATCTGGGGCGGCAGTTACAAATACGGCGGTCAGGATGTCAGTTTGTCGCTGAACAATGCCGTCACCTTCTCAGGTCCGGGGGGCTCTGCCAGCGTCACTCCTACACCAACAACCGCAGCGGTGACCGGCTCGTCAACGTTCTATTACGTCCGCTCGGCCGATGTGACGATGATGGTTCAGGCAGGAGGTGCCGGGACGTACACGGTGGGGGGTGTTCCCGCCACGGTCGCCGCAACGGAGAATAACGCCAACGCGGCCGGCTGGACGCTGGCCGTAATCTATGGCAACCCCTCCCTGCCGGTCCGAAATATGACAATTTTTGTGGGGGCGGAGCTGACCAGTTCCCTCGTTTCCTCCAGTTCCTCGGTCAGCGGTTTCTGTACGCCGGGGGCCGGAACGATCAATGCCCGTATGATGGTCTCGGCTATCGAAGGAGATTCTGCGATTGTCGGGGACCAGATGCGCTTTGGGCCGACAGCGGGAACACTCGCCGCTGTTTCCGGGCCTAACAACCCGGTCAGCAACTTCTTTGCGTCCCAGATCAATCAGGACAATGGCACGCTTGACACTGCCGGTACGTTCGGCACACTGAACAGCGGAACCGGCAAGCAGGGCAGTGGTGTGCGGACCGGCTGGGATATCACCAATGTGGACGTCTCAGCCAGAATGCAGGGCAACCAGAATTCGGCGTATGCCCAGGGAACAACTTCCGGTGATACCTATACAATCACCACGGTTGGCCTTCAGGTCAATGTTGGCGCCCCGGTCTTTCCAACGGCCGTCCTCTCGGTTGACAAGTTGCAGACCTATAGTGGCGACATACTGACGTACACGGCAATTTTAAACAACTCTGCGGGATCGGCTGATGCCCTGAACGTTACCTATACCGATCCATTGCCCGCCGGCACAACTTTTGTACCGGGCAGCTTCAAAGTCAACGGTGTGGCCCAATCAGGCGCCAATCCAGTCAATGGGGTCAACCTCGGGACGGTGGCCACCGGAGTGATGGTAACCGTATCATATCAGGTCCAGGTGACTTCCATTGCTCCTCCACCAGCGGTGGCGACTTTTCAGGGTCAGTCCTCCTGGACGTACCAGTACCAGAGTTGCGCGGGGGTTCCTCTCAACAACGGCACGAACACGACGAACGTGACTTCGACGGGGGCTGTCCGGCTTTTGCCGACACTGGCGGCCAGCCCGTCAGGTAAAGTTCTTCCCGGCGGAACCATTACCTACACGGTTTCCATCCCCAATTCAGGGACTGCCGACTCCAGTGGCACGACCCTCGCGAATCCGATGCCCACCGGAGTCACCTATGTGACGGGCAGCACAACAATGAACGGTGTCAACATCGCGGATGTCGGTGGGGCGATGCCCTTTGCCGCTGCACGGCCGGTTAACAGTCCCGGCGGTACAGCCGGACAGATCAAGATCGGGGAGACGTCAACGATCTCATTTCGGGTGACTATCAACACAAACCCTCCACCGATCATTACCAATGTCGCCGTCATTGATCCGGACGGAAGCGGCCCCGCTCCGCCAATTATGGTGCCGCTTTCGAGCCAGCCGGTACAGGCGGATCTAGCGGTTTCCATTACTGACAACCAGACGACTGCTGTGGCGGGGGCAGCAGTCAGTTATGCCGTCACAGTAACAAACAATGGACCGGATGGCATCATCAGCCTCAATCTGTCGATTCCTTTGCCGGCAACGATCCTCAATCCAGTGCTGACCCCCTCTTCCGGAAGTTACAACACAAGCACCGGGGAGTGGACAGGGTTGAACCTGACTTCCGGCGGCAGTGTCACCCTGACGATTACGGGGACAATCTCGCCCGCCGCGACAGGAACGCTGACCGTCCCGGCCACGGTGTCGCCGTCACCGGGTGTGCAGGATACCAATTCCGCCAACAACTTCGCCTCTGACACCGATACGCTGACCTACCAGGCAGATCTTGCCATAACGAACACAAACGGAAAAACCTCAGTCATGCCCGGTAGTGTCATCACCTACACCATCACTGTGACGAACAACGGCCCGAGCCGGGTTGAGAGCCTGACGGTTATCGACACATTGCCGCCGTTGCTGCAGGGACCACTGTTTACACCGGCACAGGGAGTCTACAACGAAGCGACAGGGCTCTGGACCGGCCTGAATCTGATGCCCGGCCAGAGTGTAATCTTGACGCTCAAAGGGACGACAGATCCTGTCGTTTCGGGGCAGTTCATAAATACGGTGATCGTATCGCCGCCAACGGGAGTAACCGATCCGGTTGCCGGCAACAACACGGCAACTGATATCGATACGACCTCTCCGCAGATCACCCTCGCCAAGAGTATTGATCCGGCAACTGCTGCTCCGGGTGCCGAGGTCCTCTTTACGGTTTACTACCGGAATATCGGCGGCAGTTCCGCATCGAACCTTATCATCTCGGATTCAATTCCTCTTTTTACCACCTACGTGCCCGGCAGCCTGAGAATTGGCAATGCTGCTTCCACGTATGCTACGGCGACTGCCCTGAGCGATGGAGCTGACGGCGATGCCGGCCAGTATAGCGGTGGCGGCGTTATTTTTACAATCACGACGGTAGCAGGCGATGACGGTGTTGCCAATGCGGGGAGTGATGAGGGGAAGGTCTATTTCAAGGTAAAAATCAATTAAAACTATAGGGTGTATTGACAAAGGCATTCTTTATCACAGGGAGGTTAATTATGGCGACTTACATCGGAGTGAGGAAGAGTTTGATATTATTGTGTTTCTTAACAGGAATAGTTTTTTTCGGCAGCGCGGACGCGCAGGCGCAGCAGGAGACAAAACTTGACCTGAAGACAACGGTTGAAAAGGAATTGAAGGTCAAAAAACAAGGGAAAACGGTGCTGGAAAAAGTACCCGCTGAAAATTCATCACCGGGAGACCAGCTTGTTTACACCATCACCTATACGAATGCGGGCAAGGGGGCGGTGGTGGATGCGACCATCGTCAACCCGATTCCCCGGGGGGTCACGGTAGACCCAATGGGCATTGAGGGCACGGATGCGAACGTGACCTGCAGCATCGACAGCGGTCGTTCATTCCATGCGCCGCCGGTCATGGTGAAGATTAAGAAACCGGATGGCTCCCTCGAAAGCAAACCGGCGCCACCGGAAAGTTACACCCATATACGCTGGATCATTAAAAAACCGCTGGCACCCGGCCAGACGGGTCAGGTCAATTTCAAGGCAACAGTTAAATAATACAGGGATCATACTCAGAAGTAATTTAAAACAGGAGGTAACATCATGAAAAAGCTATGTGTATTCAGTGCGGTACTTTACACCTTGACAGTCGGTCTCGCCGCGTCGGCCGAGGCAGCGGGAACCCTGGCGGGAACGGCCATTTCCAACCAGGCCTACGCCGATTACAAGGACGCCAACGGCAACGCCATGACACGGGTCTTCTCCAACACGGTGACGGTGAGCGTCAGCCAGGTGGCCGGTATCAATGTCGACCCGGCGTCGATCTCATCAACGGCAAAGAACGGCGATGTCATCTATTTCCACGTTCAATCGTTCAACACCGGCAACGCGAACGACTCCCAGACCTACACCTATGCAACTTCCGGCGCCTGGACGCCGACCTCGGTCCGGATGTTTCACGACGCCAACAACAACCACGTCTATGATTCAGGGGATGGCCCCTCGCTATTGCAAGTGGGTAGCCTCTTGTTAATGAGTTGTTAAAAATGATACTTGTAGATCCATTATGAGAGACACCGAACTTTTTCAACTAGCACTTGGCTTGTCATCACCATGGCAAGTTTCATCATCTGAATTCGACCTCGGACAAAAGCGTCTTGATATCAAGATCGACTTTCCCCGAGGTAGTGTGTTTTCCTGTCCTGAGTGCGATCAGGCCGACTTGAAAGCATACGACACCGTTGAGAAGACGTGGCGGCATTTGAACTTTTTTCAGCATGAAGCCTATCTGACAGCCAGAGTTCCCAGAGTAGATTGCCCACAGTGTGGAGTTCACCTGATTGCCCAGATTCCCTGGGCCCGACGTGACAGCGGATTTACTCTCTTGTTTGAGGCCATGATCATGACCTTGGTGAAATCCATGCCGGTTAAATCAGTTGCTTCGTTTGTTGGCGAGTATGACACCCGCATTTGGCGCATCCTCCATCATTACGTTGATCAAGGTCGGGAACAGGCCGACCACTCTAAGGTTACACATGTCGGTGTAGATGAAACATCCAGCAAGCGAGGTCACAATTATGTGAGCCTTTTTGTTGACCTTAAAGAAGCTCAAATCCTCTTTGCCACTGAAGGCAAGGACGCTTCAACGGTTAAACGTTTTCAGCAGGATCTGGTCGCCCATAAAGGAGATCCAGATTCAATCTCAGAATTCTGTAGCGACATGTCACCAGCGTTCATCAAAGGTGTCACAGATAGTTTTCCGAAAGCCCATCTGACCTTTGACAAGTTTCACATTATGAAAATCATCAATGAGGCTGTTGATGAAGTTCGCCGACAGGAACAGAAGGAACGCCCAGAACTGGCTAAAACCCGCTATATCTGGCTAAAGAACAAAAACAACTTGAAGAAGACACAAATTGAGACACTTGAAAAACTCCAGGTCAAAAAGCTCAATTTAAAAACCAGCCGTGCCTATCACATCCGGATGAACTTCCAGAATTTTTTCACCCAACCGATAGAGACAGCCGAAACGTTTCTTAACAAATGGTATTTCTGGGCTACTCACAGCAGGCTGCAGCCAATTAAAGAAGCCGCCTATACAATCAAAAGGCACTGGAGCGGCGTGCTTCGTTGGTTTCACTCCAGAATCAATAACGGCATGCTGGAAGGCTTCAACAGCCTGGTGCAATCAGCTAAAGCCAGAGCAAGAGGATACCGTACCAATAGAAATCTCATCGCCATGATTTATCTGATTGGCGGAAAACTTAAGTTTGGGTTACCCACGTAGAACAGCGAGCAGCCCAGGGGATTATCTGATTGCGGAAACAGCGCCCGGTTCCAAGACTTTCAAGTCGGTAAACAACACCGGTGCTTCGCTCCAGATTCTCCCGGATGACGACTACGATATTTTTATGGAGGTTACCGTTCCGGCTGTCGGCGTTGCCCCGAACAACAGCAGCAGTGTTATCACCGTTACAGCCAAGTCCGATTTTGACACCAGCAAAACATCGACCGGAACGTATACAACCACGGTTCTTGCGGCAGCCATCTCGGCGGTGAAGGCCCATACATCTGCCGGAGCCTATAAACCGGGTGATCTGATTACCTACACGGTTACCCTTACCAACAGCGGCAGTGCCGCCGCAACAGCTGTTGTCTTTACGGATCCGCTCCCTGCGAATCTGACCTACGTACCGGGAACACTGAAGCTCAGCGTCAATGGTGCCGCTTTTGCGGCCAAAACCGATGCTGCGGACAATGATGGCGTCAAGTATGATGCCGGAACACGCTCGATCGTTGCCAGTGACGGGGCAACGATTCTGTCCATAGCCGGCGGGACCAGTTGGGCGGTTCAGTTTCAGACGACCCTCAATGCCGGCACCGCCTCGGGGAGTGCCGTCATTAACCAGGCTTCAGTCAATTACACATCCGGTACCAGTACCGTCACAATTCAGACCAACGGTGAAACCTTCCTTGTCACAGCTCTGGCCGGTATCGCTCTGAACTCAACGGCACCACCCAAATCGGGAAATCCGGGCGATCAGATCGTGTACCCGTTCAATGCAGTCAATAACGGCAATAATGCCGATACGATTGAACTCTCCGTCACCTCGACACAGGGGTGGGCCTGGAAAATATGGGTGGACGCAAACGGCGACGGCATTGCCGGTAACAGCGGTGATTACCTGATAACTGATACAAACGGCAACGGCAAGCTTGATAGCGGTGCCCTGGCGCAGAACGCTGCTGTCAGCCTGCTGGCAGTGGCTACGATTCCTGTGGGAGCTGCCAACGGTACGACGGATACGGTGACGATCAGTGGTGTGTCTGCCTTTGATCCTACCAAGACAGCGACGCAGCTCTTTACGACAACAGTCAAAGCGCCGGTCATGTCGGTGGTCAAGGGAGTTATGTCTGTTCAGGCGCCCGCAGGCGGCGCACTCTGTACCCCGACTAATCCGGCGAACGGCTCACCATGTACGATCGTTCCCGGTTCAGTTCTTACCTACATAGTGACCGCCACTAACTCAGGTTCCGGAAATGCCACCAATGTCGTATTCACTGATATAACCCCACAGTACACCAGCTTCAAGACGGGATCATTAAAATCCGGATCGTCACTTGCGACCCTTACTGCGCGAACGGATGCGACAGACGGAGACGGTGCGGAATACAACAGCGGCGCCAAGGCGGTAGTTGCTCCCGATGGTGGCACCCTGACTCTCGGCC